>CAYWXR010000011.1:14495-111886 GCA_964462545.1 uncultured Thermomicrobiales bacterium | reverse complement strand
CGATGTGTAATCCCAACCGCAAACCTGTCATCCCGAACGCAGTGAGGGATCCGTAGCCCTGGAGTTACGGATCCCTCACTGCGTTCGGGTAGCCAAACTGACGTTGTTCCACCTAAAGGGTGGCCGTTGGGTAGATCAGCCCAACGGCCGCGGTCTAGGGCGCAGTCAGACCAAGGTCTTCCTCGGATGCGGGGTGGACCTGGAGGGTCGTTTCGTTACGGTAGGTGACCATTCCCGGGCCAGCGCCCTTGAGTTTGCGGACGTGGCGGCGCTCGGTGATGTCGACCGGCACGGTGGTCGAGTTACGGGCGTTGCTGTAGTAGGCAGCCAGACGGGCGGCCGTTTCCAGACTCTCCGGTGATGGTTCGCGGCCACCGGTACGCAGGATGACGTGAGAGCCGGGGACATCACGGGCGTGGAGCCAGAGGTCATCCGGTGATGCAATGTCGAACGTAACTGCCTCATTCTGCTGGCCGGTCCGGCCGAGCAACAGGGTCAGACCTGCAGCATCACGATATTGCCGTGGACGGCGGGCAGTGGCTGCCGGCCGGGCGCCCCGGTTGCGCGTGGCACGGGTGATCCCGGGCGTCGATTCCACAAAGTCGATCCACTCCAGACGTGCCGCCTCGATCTCGTCGTAGTTGCCGGCAAGAGTGACCATCGTGTGCAACTGGTCGAGATAGGCGAGTTGCCGGTTGGTGGCTTCAATCATTTCCGGCACCTGTTGTCCGGCAGATTGCGACTTCCTGTAGCGCTCGAAATACTCCTGTGCATTCTCGTTCGCACTCAGGGTTGGGTCGAGCTTGATCGTCAAGCCTTCCGGGGTCTCCAGTTCGCTCATGCCGGGCTGGATCATCCAGAGATAGGCGTAAATCATTTCGCCGGCTTCACGGAGTTGCTCGGCATCGTCAGCGCGTGAGGCCTGCTCCCGAAGCGAATGCAGACGCTGGCGTACCCGATCTCGGGCATTGTCAATCTCCTCAAGCAAGCGTTCCCTGCGGGCTGCATGTCGATCGCCACGGCCTGGCAGGGTTGCCGGCCCGAGTTGCCACGCCTGCCATGCGGCATCGAGGACGGATTGCATCGCCGTTGTGGTGACATCTTCGCGATCGGCCAGCGAGAGCAGTTCGATGGCCGAGAACTCGGCCCCTCCATCTTCAAACTCATAGAGGTGTGGCGACCATTGCCCGGTCTCGACCGGTTTGAAGACATCACGGATCGCGCTTGCAAGGCGGCTGGCGTCATCAGTCAGCAGTTCGCTAACACCATTCTCGAGTTCAACATCCGCCCGGTGCTCGATCTCCCGCGCCAGCAGCGGGCTCATGCCCAGGTAATTGCTCACCAGCCAACGATCAAGGTCGCCGCTGGCGGCAGTCGCCTCGGCGTGAACCGATGCAGCGGTGGCAATCAGTGGGTCCTGCTTGTTTTGAGGTGGTGGTTCGACATATTGCTTGCCGGGCAGGATCGGCCGCACCCTGCTCATCGTCGCCGGCACACGCTTGATGGCATCGTGAATGCGGCCGTCCTCGTCGAGCAGCATGATATTCGAACGGCGACCCATGAGTTCAACCACCAGTTCGGAGTAAACAATCTCCTGGTCTTCCGGTTCTTCTTCCTCTTCTGTCGCTTCTGCCTTGCCGATCGAGATGCGGACGATCCGCTCATGGCGCGGCTGGGAGACCGAGAGAATCTGACCGCCCCGGGCATATTTCCGCAGCAGCAGGATCAGTGGCGAGACGTGGTCTGCATCACGCTCTCCACCCATCGGAGCGAGGAGAATGCGGGCATTATCGTGGTCAGCGCTGAGTGTCAGCCACTGGCGCCGGCGGTTGGCATAGAGTTCAAGCACCAGTGTGAGTGGGTCAGCATGGGCCAGTCGCTGGATTCTGGCGCCAACCAGCCGGGTATTCAGTTCATCGACAATGGCTGCGATGGTTAGTGCGTCGTACATGGCAAAAAGCTCTCCCGATCATGCTGGGGGTGGCGTTCAAGCGACCGGTCATTGTAGCATCACTGAGGTTTGGTTTGCGGTGGTGAGGGGTAGGCACAGGTGACCGACGGTCTTGGGCTGGATATTCTCAACGATCGTGCTGATGAGCTGATCGACCAGATGCGCAGGATCGGCCGTCCACGTGTCTTTGTGATCTCAGGGCCCTCGGGTGTCGGCAAGGATGCGGTAATCGAGCGGATGCGCGAGATCTACCCGGATTTCCACTATGCCGTAACAGCCACAACCCGTCCACGACGCCCCGGCGAGATCGACGGAATCCATTACTACTTCATGAGCGAGCAGGAGTTCGCCCACCAGCTTGAGCAGGACGAATTCATGGAGTCGGCCCAGGTCTACGGCAACTGGTACGGCGTGCCGAAGAGCCGGGTGCGTGCCGCACTCCAGTCCGGCAAGAATGTGGTGGTGAAGGTCGATGTCCAGGGGGCAGCAACCATTCACGAGATGGTTCCGGATGCCGTGCTGGTGTTCCTTGCACCGCCCAGCATGCAGGAACTGCTCTCCCGGCTGCGCAGCCGCAAGACCGATGACCCCGACGTGCTGATGAAACGGCTGAGCACGGCAGCGCGCGAGCTTGCCGCTGCCAAGTCGTTTGAATACGTTGTCTTCAACGAGTCAGATCAGCTCGACAAGACCGTGGAGCATATCTGCGCGATCATTACGGCTGAAAGCAGCCGGATCGATCAACGGGAGATTACGCTGTAATCTCTTCCTCTTCTTCGACATCGCCCTCGCGCCGGGGATAGCCCAGGGTAGACCAGTCTTCCATGCGGTCGAAGAACAGTACCCCGTCCAGGTGGTCAATTTCATGCTGGATGATCCGGGCGAGAATGCCACGTGCGCGGAAACGGAGCGCCTTTCCGGTCTCATCCTGCGCCTTGACATTCACCCAGGTGTAGCGAGGGACTTCGCCGATCAGGTCGGGGAAGCTCAGGCAGCCTTCGTAGTCGTAGTCCCGTCCGCCGGCCTTGACGATCTCCGGGTTGACCAAAGTAAGCGTCTGCTCTTCCTGGTCTTCGTCGCCATAGCCTTCCGGAACGTGGATGACAACCATCCGTTCGAGAATGCCAACCTGTGGCGCAGCCAGACCGACGCCATTTTCCTCGGCCATCGTTTCGTGCATGTCAATCGCCAGCTGGCGCAGCCGGGCGTCGAAGCTGGTAACGGGTTTGGACACCTCGCGCAAGCGGCCGGAGCCCTTGCTGACGCGTGGATCGGGTTCGGTGATGACCTTCAACAATGCCATGATCTGCGCTGCTCCCTCACATATTCCAGCGCAGATTATATCCAACGTGGCAATCGCCCCGGCTAGAGCAAACTGGCCGGATCAACATCAACTGCCCAACCGAACGGAATGGTCATATTGGCCAGCAACGCAGGGCCATTGTCGCCTCGCACAAGGATCTGCCAGCCGTAGCGTCCACGGACCTTGCTGGCGAACGCCGGGGCGGGACCGAGGATGTCGATTCCACTGCCGAGTGGCTGGCTGGCGACCGCGTCCTCGATTCTTGAGGCGAGGTCTTCGGCCATGGAGCGAGCCTCGATATCGTCTGCGTGGCGAACCAGCAGTCGTACCAGACGTTTGAAGGGGGGATAGCCGTGGTAGCGTCGGAAAGCGATCTCCTCGCGGTAGAAGCCGTGGTAATCATGTCTCGATGCGTGCTGGATGGTGTAGTGCTCCGGCGAGTAGCTCTGGATGACGACATCGGCACCTCCGGCGCGCCGGCCTGCGCGACCTGCGACCTGGGTCAGCATCTGGAAGGTCCGCTCTCCTGAGCGAAAATCCGGCAGGTGCAGGAAGGTGTCAGCGTTGATTACGCCGACAGCCGTGACATCCGGCAGGTCCAGCCCCTTGGCGACCATCTGGGTTCCAACAATGATGTCGACCTCATGCCGCTGAATCCGGCGGAGCAGTGATTCGTGGGTGACGTTGCCGCGCAGGGTGTCGCGGTCCCAGCGCTGCACCCGTGCGCCGGGAAACTGCTTCAGGACTTCCGATTCCACCCGCTGGGTTCCGGCACCGTAGAAGCCGATGTCCGGCCGCTGGCACTCGGCACAGACGCGTGGCGGGCGGCCGCGCAGCCCGCAGCGGTGGCAGATGATCCGGTCGCCCTGGTGGTGATAGACCATCGGGATGTCGCACAGCGGACAGGAAACCACGTGTCCGCATCCGCGGCACTGGACGAGCGTTGAAGTGCCTCGCCGGTTCAGAAACAGGATGACCTGCTCCTGCCGGCCAAGCCGGTCGAGGATGATTTGTTCCAGTCGTCGGCTGAACAGCGACCGGTTGCCATCACGCAGTTCGGCACGCATGTCAACGATTGAGACGTCCGGCAGCTCAATCGAGACACCTCGCACCTCGCCGGCGAGGTTGATGGTTCGCTGGCCGACGCGTTCGCTGAGCGTCAGCAGGTGCCAGTCCGGGCCCTGCGCCCGGTGGAACGTCTCGATATCCGGTGTGGCGCTCCCGAGCAGCAACATCGCATTGTGAATGCCGGCCATCCGCTCGGCAACGCTCCGGGCGTGATAGCGCGGGGCGGTGTCCTGCTTGTAGGCTGCTTCCTGCTCCTCGTCGACGACAATGAGGCCGATATCCGGTAACGGGGCAAAGAGTGCAGAACGGGGGCCGATTACCAGCAGCGGTTCGCCGGATGCACAGCGACGCCAGTTGTCATAACGCTCGCGATCGTTCATGGCGGAATGCAGGATAACGGCCCGGCTACCGAACCGCGCGATAGCTCGCTCGACCACCTGGCTGGCAAGGGCAATTTCCGGCACCAGCAACAGGGCAGACTTGCCCTGCACCATCACCGCCGTTGCCGCCCGGAAGTAGATCTCGGTCTTGCCACTCCCGGTGACACCATGCAGCAGCACCTTCGATTCCCTGCCGGAGGCAAGCAACGGTTGCAGCGCTTGCCAGACGTTCGCCTGCCCCGTGTTCAGGACCGGGCCTGCCTCACGGATGGCGTCCAGGTCATCGGGAGCAGGTGCGCCCGGCTCGATAGCGATACAGCCTCGTTCTTCCAGTGCCCGCAGCACCGGACGGTCAATCAGGTCGGATTCCAGCAAGGCCGACAGCGGAAGCGAGAGGTCTGCCCGCGTCCGCAGGCGAATCCGGAGCCATTCCCAGGCGCGGCGTTGCTTCGGCGCACGTTCCGGTGGCGGTTCAGCATCCGGGATCAGTCGGACATAATCCGGCAGCTTCGGGGCATCCGGTGGACGGTTGCGGACTCGTACTACCCGTCGCAGAATTCCGGCCGCTTCCATTGCCGGTACGACGGATGTCAGTGAAGACCCCAGCGCCTTCTGTGCCGAACCCAGGGCGACCTCGGGATACTGCTCGAGATAGGCGAGCAGACGTTGTTGCAGTACTGTCAGTTGGCTGCGGTCTGGCGGTGGTTCAACGAGTTCGAGATGTTCGATCCCGCGGGTTTCGACTCCGGGCGGTAGCATCAGCGAGCAGGCCTCGAACAGCGAGCAGATGAATTCTTCGGCCAGCCAGACTGCCAGTTCCCACTGGGCAGGACTGAGCCGGAATGTTGGCTCAACCGGCGCATGGATCGGGCGCGGCGAGACGCCACCGGGAAGGTCGCGGCGATGAATCTCGCAAACCACACCGAGTGCCAGTTTCTGCTTCAAAGGAACCCACACCAGTTGTCCAACACCGATGGCGTCTGCCAGGTGGCGGGGGATCTCGTAGGTGAGCGTGGTGCGCCGGTCCTCGAACCGGGCGTCCACTGCTACCTCGGCCAGTAATGGTTCCCAGGGCACCGGCAGGTCAGGCATCGGCACTCCCCGACGGTTGCAGCAATGAAATAGAACAGGTGTTCATGTGCCGGATTGTACACCGGCAGGGAAAGACCAGCCCGTCGCCACCTGGCGACGGGCTGTCCTGAGGAGGTGCTTACTCTTCCGGAAGGATCGGCTTGAGATCGTTGCGCTTGGCAAACAGCGCCGGTTGCCCACCGGTGTGCAGGAAGATGACCGAATCGGTCACCTCGAACTGCTTTTCCCGGATTTCGGCGATCATGCCACTGAACGCTTTTGCCGTGTAAACGGAATCGAGCAGTATGCCCTCGGTTTTCGCCAGCAGATCGATTGCTTCCAGTGCTGCCGGTGTCGCAATGCCATAACCTTCGCCGACGTACCCGTCGAGCAGCGTGATCTCTTCCGGTTTCACCGGATTCGGGATGCCCAGCATCGTGGCTGCCTCATCGGCAATGGTGGCGATGATTTCGCGTTTGGGATCGACGCCCGGGCTGACAATGACACCGCGGGCAATGTTGCCGAGACCGAACATGCGAGTGCCCAGTTCGATGCCTGCCTGCGTTCCACCACTTCCGCTGCCAAAGTACATGGCCTTCGGGGAAACTCCGGCATCCCAGAGTTGATAGCTGAGTTCCAGCATCGCCGATATGTAACCGAATGAACCGATGGCGTTTGAGCCACCGCCGGGGATGACGTATTCCCTGCCGCCGAGTGCGCGGATTTCGCCAATCGCCTCTTCCAGCACCTCGTCGCGTTCGTCGCGCGATTCGATCAGTTTCCAGCGAGCGCCAAGCAGTGCATCAAGGAGCAGATTGCCCTGGATATCGGGGTTCGGCACCTTCGAATCCAGGATCATCACCGATTCCATCCCGCCGATTCGGGCTGCGGCGGCGGTCTGGCGAACGTGGTTCGACTGGTCGGCACCGAAGGTAATCAGGTGGGTCGCCTGTTTTGCCTTTGCATCTGCAAGCAGGTATTCCAGTTTGCGGGTCTTGTTACCGCCGAAAGCCAGGCCGGTCAGGTCGTCGCGCTTGATATAGATGCGCGGGCCACCCAGTTCGGCGGTGAGGCGTGGCAGAAACTGGAACGGGGTTGGCAGGCTGGCAATCCGTTCCCGTGGTTGATTGAAGAGATTCACGTGCAGGTTTCCAATCGCTGAATCCAGACTCGTTTGCAGGGATCGTAGCCGATTCCAGGCTGCCTGTGTGGACAGGTTCGGCATCTCTCCTTCATACTAGTCGGTGCCGGACACGGTAGTGTGTCCATGCCCGGCCCAACTGAACGCTACGTAGCTGGAAGAGGGTGTATCCCAGGTGACGAAGACAATCGAGCAGGAGTTTATTGAAGAGTTCGATGGCTCACGCCAGCGGGCGATGCAGGCGCTCGAGATTTATCCGAGCGGGATCACCCATGACGTCCGCTACGTGAAGCCGTTCCCGGTCTACATTGCACGTGCCCAGGACCAGAAGAAGTGGGACGTCGATGGACACGAACTGATTGACTACTCCATGGGGCACGGTTCGCTGATTGCCGGCCACAACAATCCGGAAATTGTTGCCGCTGTCCAGGAGCAGTTGCTCAAGGGCACGCACTATGGCGCCTGCCACGATCTGGAACTCGAGTGGGGCGACTGGGTGCAGCGCCTGGTTCCTTCGGCCGACCGGGTGAAGTTCACCTCCTCCGGCACCGAGGCCACCATGCTGGCAATGCGTGTAGCCCGCGCCTACACCGGTCGCGAAAAGGTATTGAAGTTCTCCGGCCACTTCCACGGCTGGAATGACTACGCCGCTGTTGGCGAAAAGCCACCGTTTACCCAGGAATCGGTTCCCGGCATCCCGGCCGGTACCTTCAATTCAATGGTCGTCGCTCCGGTCAACGACCTCGACTTTGTTGACGATCGGCTCGCCCAAGGCGATGTCGCGGCAGTAATTCTCGAACCGAGTGGTGCTTCCTACGCCACCATTCCGATCCCGGGCGATTTCCTTGCCCGCCTGCGGGAGATCACCGAGCGGCACAACACCGTCCTGATCTTCGACGAGGTGATCACCGGTTTCCGCTGGGCACCGGGTGGCGCCCAGGAGCGCTCCGGTGTGACGCCGGACATGACGACGATGGCGAAGATCGTTGCCGGTGGTCTGCCGGGCGGTGCTGTTGCCGGCAAGGCAGACATCATGAACATGCTCGAGTTCCGCGACGAACCGGGCTGGAACGCAACCCGCCGTGTCGGGCACCCTGGAACCTACAACGCCAACCCGCTGGCTGCATCGGCTGGCGCCACCTGCCTCAAGATCGTCTCCGATCCTGCTGTGCAGCAGCATTGCGACGCCCTGGCGGCGAAGGCTCGCGCCGGCATGAATGCGGCGCTGGTCAATCGCGACGTACCGGGCTTCGTCTACGGCGAGTCCTCGGTCTTCCATATCTATCTTGGCAAGTCCTGCGACAACATGACCTCCGGCGACCTGCATACTCCGGAAGGTGTCAGCTACGACCTGCTCAAGGCTGGCTCCGGCCAGCGTCTGGAAGGCGTGCTGACTGCCGGTATGCTCTTGTACGGAGCACACCTCTTCCACGCAGGCGGCCTGCTGAGCATGAAGCACACCGAGGAAGACATCGAGCGCACTGTCGAAGCCTTCGACAAGACCATCGTTCGCATGAAGGACGAGGGCTTCTTCAACGAGTAGCCAATTCCCGAACAGCAAGCAGGGGGCGCGAGTATTCGCGCCCCCTGTTGTTTTGCGATCACATCAGTCAGTTCAGGATGCCGGGTTCAGATCCAGACGGCGCAGCAACTGGGCGTTCAGGGCCACAACGATCGTGGATGCACTCATCATGATTGCGCCTACAGCCGGCGGAAGGACAAAGCCAACCGGGGCGAGCACTCCGGCTGCGAGCGGGATTGCCAGCAGGTTGTATCCTGCTGCCCACCCGAGGTTCTGCAGCATCTTTCGATAGCCAGCTTTTGAAAGCTGCACGATGCGCATTACCGACCGCGGGTCGTTCGATGCAAGGATCACTCCGGCGGACTCGATTGCCACGTCGGTGCCGGCTCCGATGGCGATGCCAACATCTGCCCTGGCAAGTGCCGGCGCATCATTGACGCCATCACCGACCATCGCGACCTGTTCGCCACGCGCCTGGAGTTCGGCGACCTTACTGTCCTTGTCCTCCGGCAGGACATCGGCGAATACCTCGTCAATGCCCAGATCGCTTGCGACCGACTCCGCCACCTGACTGGCGTCGCCGGTGATCATCACCACCCGGATACCGGATGCGTGTAACTCGTCTATTGCCTGACGGGATTCCGGCCGTATCTGGTCTTCAAGCGCCACGGCGCCGATGACCTCATTGTTACGCACAACATGCAGGATGGAAGCTCCTCGCCGGTTCCATTCCTCGACCTGCGTGCGGATCTCGGACGGGCTTTCCAGTCCCTGATCCCGGAGCATGGCCGGCCCACCGACGGTGATGCGTGCTCCATCGACCTCTGCCTCGACTCCCCGGCCGGCAATTGCCCGGAATGCAGTCGCGGCAGGAATCGGCAGGTCCTTCTCGTCCGCAGCACGGACAATCGCCCGCGCAACCGGATGTTCACTGTCGGATTCAGCAGCGGCCGCAAGCGAAAGCATGGTGGCGGGGTCCATGTCGATAGCCTTGAGGCCGGTGACGGCGTGTTCACCGAGGGTGAGCGTGCCGGTCTTGTCGAAGAGGACCGTATGAACCGTTCGCATGCGTTCGAGTGCCAGACGATCCTTGACCAGAATCCCGTGACGTGCGGCCAGCGAGGTAGAGATGGCAGTTACCAGCGGAATGGCCAGCCCGAGTGCGTGGGGGCAGGAGATGATCAGCACGGTGACCGTGCGGGAGACCGCGGCATCCAGGTCGCCGATGAGCCACCACACGATGAAGGTGGTCAGCCCGGCAATCACGGCGACATAGAACAGGGCGGCCGCAAAACGATCTGCCAGCGCCTGTGCCCGTGAACGTGATTCCTGCGCTTCCCGAACCAGACGCTGGATTCCGGCGAGTGTTGTTTCCTGACCGGTAGCTTCGACGATAACCCGGATGGATGACCCGGCGACCACCGTGCCTGCTACAACCTTGTCTCCGGGCTGCTTCGCCACCGGGCGAGTCTCGCCAGTGAGCATGGATTCGTCAAGTTCAGCGTTGCCTTCAGAGATGGTTCCATCGGCTGGAACCCGAGCACCCGGGCGCACCAGAACGGTGTCTCCCTGTTTCAGGTCGTCGACCGGCACAGTGTGGGTGCCACTGTTGTGGACGACTTCTGCCTCATCAGGAAGCAGCGAGGCGAGCGCATCGAGCGAACCCTGGGCTTGACCGAGTGCCCGCATCTCCAACCAGTGGCCGAGCAGCATGATCGTCACCAGCAGGACCAGTTCCCACCAGAAGTCGAGATCGAAGTAGCCAAGCGATGTAGCCATGCTGGCGATGAAGGCGACACTGATGGCGAGAGAAATCAGCAGCATCATTCCCGGGCGACGGGTGCGCAGTTCTGTCCATCCGCCACTGAGGAAGACACCACCTCCATAGATGAAGACAATCGTGCCAAGGAACGGAGCGATCAGATGGCTGCCGGGGAATTCGGAAGCGGTGTAGCCAAACCACTCCTGGACCATGTGGCTATAGAGGACGACCGGGATCGAAAGAACCAGGCTGATGAGGAAGCGGCGTCGGTAGACCTGCTCATGGCCAGCGTGACCTGTGTGTGCGCCATGTTCTTCGTGATTCGTGTTGTGATGATGATGCCCGGCATCATGATGCCGGGCATGTGCGGGTTCGTGGGAATGTGAGGAATCCATGTTGCCCGTATCCAGATTGGACTGGACGACTCAGGCTATGGCCCCGTGGATTCAGGAGGCCGGGTAGCCGGCTTCGTCCAGTGCTTCGCGAATCTGCGTCTCGGTGACGCTGGACTGGTCGATGGTGACAGTCACAACCTTGGTGGTGCTGTCGGCCTTCACGGCGTTGACCCCGTCAAGGCTGCCGAGGGTCTTCTCAACGAATGCGACGCAGTGTTCGCAGCTAATGTCCGGGGCGGTCAGGGTCAATACTGTATCTGCCATTGCAGAACCTCCATGTCGATACATGTTCTGTCCGAATACCCGCATGGGGTATGACACCGGTATTTATACCCCCGCCGGGTATGTCTGTCAAGGTTCGACAACCCTGATGGTGCCGGCCATTCCGTCATCAAAGTGCCCCGGTTCGTGACAGGCGAAGATCAGTTCACCCGGTGTATCGAAGGTGTAGGCAACACTGTGTGTTTCTCCAGACGGGACACTGATCGAGACTGAACTGTGGCTGATCAGGTGTTCGTGATCCTCGCCGGCCGCCATCAGATTCTCATGCTCCAGATGGGCTGCCTCATCACCAATGGTGAACGAGTGGTCGCTTCCGGAGTGGTTGACGATGACGAAACGGATGGTATCGCCCCGGTTGACCTCGACCAGGCCCGGTGAGAACGTCCGGTCTTCCATCGCCATGATGGTGACCGTTCCGTTGACCGGTGTTACGACTGCCATCTCATGGCCGCCGGCTTCGGCGTGGTCAGGGTTGGCCAGAACAATCGCGAACGCTCCGATGATCAGTGCGATGATGGCGATACCCGACAGGTAGGCATACTCACCGACCCGTGCGCGCAGTGGCGGATGGAGGATTTCCTCAGCCGTCTCGGGTTGTTTGAACCGGCGCAGACGCAGGGCGTTCGTGACGACACTGACGCTGCTCATGGCCATTGCTGCGGCCGCCAGCACCGGGTTGAGCAAGATGTCGAAGAATGGGTAGAGTGCGCCCATTGCCACCGGAATCAGCAGCACGTTGTAGCCAAACGCCCAGAAGAGTCCCTGCTTGATTGCACCAACGGTCTTCCGGGAGAGTGCGATTGCAGTGACGATCGTGCGCAGGTCTCCGCCAATCAGAGTGATGTCAGATGCAGCCATGGCTACGTCGGTGCCGGTGCCGATCGCAATACCGAGGTCAGCCTGGGCAAGTGCCGGCGCATCATTGATGCCGTCTCCCACCATTGCGACTTTGCGTCCGGCTGCCTGGAGTTCGGTGATCTTGGCTGCCTTCTGGTCTGGCAGAACATCTGCCAGCACGTTGTCGATACCCGCTTGAGCCGCGATTGCCTGGGCGGTGGCAGTGTTATCGCCGGTCAGCATCCAGACGTCGAGTCCGAGCGCTTTCAGTTTGGCGATCGTCTCGGTCGCTTCCGGTTTGATCGTATCGGCGACAGCGATAATTCCGGCAGCGATTCCGTCGATGCCGACGTACATCGGTGTTGTGCCGTTCCGTGCCAACCGGTTGGCATCCTGTTCGAGTTCATCAATCCGCACCATGCTGGTGAGCATCAGCGCACGATTGCCGATAGATACCCGTTTGCCTTCGACGGTCGCTTCAACGCCACGGCCGGTGATCGAGTCGAATTGTTCAGCCGTGGGAAGTTCAAGACCTTGCGCCCGGGCGTGGCTGACAATAGCCTCTCCCAACGGGTGCTCGGAGCCGACCTCGACCGCTGCCGCAAGTTGCAGCAATGTCTGATGATCGAACTCACTGGTCGGAATCACTTCTACCACCGACGGCTTGCCGCGGGTGATCGTGCCGGTTTTGTCGAGCACGATGGTATCGATCTTTCGGGTTTGCTCAAGAGCTTCGCCACCACGCACCAGAATGCCGTGTTCGGCCGCTTTCCCGGTGCCAACCATGATTGCAGTCGGAGTTGCCAGCCCGAGGGCACACGGGCAGGCGATGATCAGGACAGAGATCAGGACCGTCACGGCGAAGATCAGCGACGGACCGAAGATGAGCCAGACCAGGAACGAAAGCGCCGCGACCACCAGGACAATCGGAACGAAGTAGCCGGAGATGGTGTCAGCCAGTCGCTGCATTGGCGCCTTCGACCCTTGCGCATCCTCGACCATTTTCATGATCTGGGACAGGGTGGTGTCCCGGCCAACTCGTGTCGCCCGGAAAATGAAACTGCCGGTCCGGTTGAAGGTTGCGCCAATCACCTGATCGCCAACCGACTTTTCAACCGGCAGGCTCTCCCCGGTAAGCATGCTCTCGTCAAGTGCTGATGAGCCTTCGGTGATGACGCCATCGACCGGGACCTTTTCACCCGGCCGCACGCGGACCAGATCGCCGGCGAGCACCTGCTCGACCGGGATATCCTGCTCAACTCCATTGCGAATCACCCGGGCTGTGCGGGCCTGCAGTCCGGCCAGCGCCTTGATTGCCGCGCCGGTCTGGCTCTTTGCCCGCGCTTCCATCCACCGGCCCATCAGGATGAGGGCGATGATGATGACGGCGCTTTCGTAGTACAGGTAGTAGGGGAAACCCCAGCGGTCTGCCAGGTCTGGCCAGAGTGTGACGAAAGCGCTGTAGCCATAGGCTACTGAAGTGCCAACGGCTACCAGCGTGTTCATGTTGGTTGCCCGGTGCTTGAGTGCGCTCCATGCAGCGGAATAGAAGACCTTGCCGGCCCAGAACTGGACGATGGTTGCAGCGATGAGCAACAGCGGTGCGAGATAGACCATCTCGATATTGAGCGGCAGGTACATCAGGGCCATCATTACGGCGCCGACAGCGAAACTGACCGTCCACTTGCGGAACAGGTCGGCAATCTCTTCCTGCCGTTTGAGTTCCCGGGCATCGAGTGGTTCAGCAGGGGCAGACACGTGGGCCGCGGCTTTCGGTGCGGGTCGTACGCCTACGTGATATCCGGCTTTTTCAATGGCGGCATCCAGTTCAGCGGGAGTGACGACTGACGGGTCGAACCTGACCGTCGCGTTCTCCGTAGCGAGGTTGACGCTGGCCTGCTCGACTCCCGGCACCTTGCTCAGTGCTCGCTCCACCCGTCTGACGCAGGCAGCACAGGTCATGCCCTCAACCGGGATGATCTCTTCACCAGTGCTGGTAGCGGGCGCAGACGGGGCAGGAGGCGGAGGAAGTTCTCCAACCTTGTAGCCAGCCTTTTCGATCGCGCTGCGTAGGCTGTCGACGTTGATCTGTTCGGGGTCGAAGGTAACGCGAGCCTTTTCGGTTGCCAGGTTCACACTGGCCTCGGCAACGCCGGCAACCTTGTCGAGCGACCGTTCCACCCGCCGCACACATGCGGCGCAGGTCATTCCTTCGACAGGCAGGTCAATTTGTTCCAGGCGTTTGTCTGTTGCGGGTACGGCCATGGGTCATTCTTTCTGGAACTGTTGGGTTTCGAATATACCCCCTGTGGGTATCACTCAATAATCATACCCCAGGTGGGTATGGCTGGCAAGATTGCGCTCCATACCCCTCTGGGGTATTATTGTACCGGATGAGTGAACAACTATCGGAGATCATGATGACAGTGCTACCTGAAACTGAAGAGACCCCGGTCCACAACCATTCCTACGGGCACGACAAGGCGAAGATCCTGGCGCGGTTGCGCAGGATCGAGGGCCAGGTGCGCGGTGTGCAGCGCATGGTCGAGGAAGACAAATACTGTGTTGATGTGCTGACCCAGCTCTCGGCGATCATTGCCGGGTCGCGTGCCGTGGGATTGCTGATTCTTGAAGACCATATCCGCGGCTGCGTGGTGAACGCTGCTCCGGATGAACAGGAAGATGTCCTCGACGAACTGGTTACGGCAATCGAGCGCTTTACCCGCGCCGTATCCTGATCCTCTGCAACGTGTCTACATGTCAACCTGACTTCTTCCGGCGTCAATGAACCCCGGGAATGAAAACGGCGGGCCATCTGGCCCGCCGTATGTTTGTGCCTGTATGAGGTTGCCTAGACGTTGACCGCCTTGCGGACGCCCACCGGGGTGCGCCACTCGGGGCGCATGCCGGTCTTGCCGCGGAAGGCATCGTCCAGCAGTTCCTCGAGCTTGCGGGTGATCGGGCCGATCTCGCCATCGCCGACAACATACTTGTCGACCGAGTTGATCGGGGTGATTTCAAACGCAGTGCCGCACATGAACACTTCATCGCAGATGTAGAGTTCGGTGCGGTCGATCGCCCGCTCGACGACTTCCAGTCCGAGTTCATCACGGGCCAGTTCGATCAGGGCATCGCGGGTGATGCTCTCGAGAATCGACTGGGTGATATCCGGGGTGATGAGCTTGCCGTCACGGACCATCATGAAGCAGGAGCCGCCACCTTCGGCTACCTTGCCCTGGTTGTTCATCAGCAGGGCGATGTCGTAGCCGTTTTGGGATGCTTCCATGCCTGCCAGTTGGCCATTGCGATAGTTGGAGATGTTTTTGATCCGTGGCGGCATCACGTTGTCCGAAATGCGGGTCCACGACGAGATGCAGGCGCTCAGGCTCTTGCCGCTGAGCAGGTGCGACGGGTTGGAGCGGGTGTTGATCAGGATTTCGCAGTTGCCGCCAACACCGCTGAAGCCGGACTTGCCGTCACCACCACGGTAGGCCATTGGCCTGATGTAGGTGTCTTCGCGAATGTCATTGGCACGCAGCAGTTCGAGGATCGCCTCGATCAGGTGGGCTGCATTCCAGGCCGGTTCCAGCCGGACCATCTTCATCGACTGGTCGAAGCGCCGCATGTGCTCTTCCAGACGGAAGACGTAGAGTTCCTCTTCGTCGGCGTTCCAGTAGGCGCGAATGCCCTCAAAGACAGCGCCTACAGTTGACCAGCCCAGGGCTGTGACATGGACGGTGGCATCTTCCCACTTGACCTGATCACCGTTCCACCAGAGATAGGTCGGGTTGTCGTTTGGCACGTGGCTCTCCTTTGTACTGTGTGCAGCCCGGCAACTTGCCCGCCGAGAGTTGCAGATTCGGCTGGGCGGATACGAACAGGATACCAGACCAATATCTCATGTCATCTGCCATTGGTACAGGTCCAATTTCCGTAGTTGGATGATCCCTGAAGACACGAAGGGAGAGAGCCGGATGGCTCTCTCCACATCTGGTTTCCCTCGAAATCGCGTTGCTCTAGGCTTCGCGGCCTTCGATATAGAGGCTGTTGAACATCGACACGTAGATGTTGCCGTTTGGCACCGGCGAGCCCTGCTGGTTGATCGGGAGACCCTTCACCCATGGTTTGAAGACGTAGTAGGACACACGGTAGGTAACCGGAATGTATCCTCTGTCCTCCTGGAGAATGATCTCGCATTTACGGTATGTCGCCAGGCGATCTTCAGGATTCGCCTGCTCCTTGCCGAGAATGGTTAGTTCGTCAAACTCATCATTCGACCACGCCTGGCGTAGACCAGTGTCGCGCTTCGAGTAGAAGATATCGAAGTAGAGGTTGTTCGGGTCCGGATAGTCATGGAACCAGCGGATGAAGATCAACTGAAGACCACGGTTCCACATCGCTTCGCGGAACGCTGCCTGCTCCATCACGTTGATCTGAACGTCCATGTTGAGGACTTCATTGATCTGGGCGGCGAGGTCCTCGGCCATGATCTGGGAGTTGTGGGCCTCAGACCGCAGCGACATGACCACTTCCGGCCAGTTCTGTCCACCCTCGTACGGAGTGCCTTCCAGCGCTGCCATGGCCTTTTCAGGATCGTAGGCCTGGATGCTGGCAATCTCATCGTCATTGAAGTGAGCGAAGAGTCCCGGCGGCATCAGTGAGGTCATCGGCTGACCCTGGCCGTTGGTAACAGCAACCACCCGGTCGCGGTCGATGCTGTGCGAGACCGCGGTGCGGACCTCGAGCATGTCGAACGGTTCCTTGTCGACCTCGGGGACCATGTACCAGATGCCCGGGTAGACGTAGCGGATCACTTCCTTGCTCAGGACCGGGTCGGACTGCACACGGGTCAGGTCCGGACCAGGGACGATGTCCCAGTCGCGGTCGCCGACTTCGTACGGGAGCATGCCCTGTTCGACCGGAATCACCGGCTGGATAACCCGCTCGAGGCGGATGTTGTCAGCATTCCAGTAGTTCGGGTTCTTTTCGAGTTCGACAACAGTGTTGTGCTCCCACTTGACCAGCTTGAACGGGCCATTGGAAACCACTTCGTCGACCATGTTCGGATTGGTCCAGCCATCCGGGTTTGCCTCAACAGAGGGCGGGTGGCACGGAACAGCCGCGAGGTAAGCGACGATGACCGGGAACATACCGCGCGGGCCGATCATCTCGACCTCGAGCGTCCAGTCATCAACGACGCGCACACCGAGCGTTTCCGGGTCTGCACCTTCCAGGTTGATTTCCTGGGCGTTCTTGATGTCATACAGGATCGAGGCGTACGGAGCAGCCGTGGCCGGGGTGAGCAGGCGCTTCCAGGAGTAGGCGAAGGTCTCTGCTGTGACATCGTCACCGTTGGAGAAGCCGCCGTTGTTCGGCCGGATGTGGAAGGTCCACATCGAGGCGTCTTCGTTCGGCTCCCAGCTTTCTGCCATTTCCGGCACGGCCAGGAAGTTCTCGTCGAAGCCGATAAGGCCGGCCCAGATGGACGAGGAACCGCCGCAGTAGAGGTTGGCGTTATAGTCGTGGCTGGCCGGGTCGTTGGTGAAGCCATAGTCGTAGAAGATTTGCTCGTCGTCCGTGGCGGCCGGCTCGTCTTCCTCTTCTTCGGTCTCCTCAGCAGCAGCCTCGGTGGGTGTTGGTTCCGGCTCGTCTTCCTCTTCTTCGGTTTCCTCAGCAGCAGCCTCGGTAGCCGTTGGTTCCGGCTCGTCTTCCTCTTCTTCGTCCTCCTCAGCAGCAGCCTCGGTAGGCGTTGGCTCTGCCTGCTGCGGGGCGGTGGTTGCTGTTGGGTCGTCGTCATCATCGCCACAAGCTGCGAGGAGTGTTCCTGCAGCCGGTGCCGCGAGTGCCGCGCTGGCGATCTTCAGGAAGGTCCGGCGGTCGACGCCGACGCCCCTGAGTCGCTGCTCGAGCAGACGAATCTGTTCCTGATCGATGTTTACCATTCCTGTGATTCTCCTCCCACAGATGGTTTGCGATCCACCTCACATTGGTCGGTTGATGACGGTTAGCGCGATTCTTGCGATTACCGCCAGGAGTTGGACCTGGTATCGCGGGGTGCATCGCAACCCGTCGAATACCGCATTCGCCGTCCGGTCAGTCGCCCTCCTCCCACGTTAGCCTTGCGGAGTGCACGCCTTCCAGGTCGTATTGTTGTGTACGCCTATTCAACATACGTCTCCTGGAGTGATTCGGTTGCATTCACCTCCTCCGCAGCCGCCTACAAACAAACTCAGCGATCGTGCCGGTGCAACTACAGGAGTCGCAAGCGTCCTGGCACGCGGGATTTGCCGATATATTCCGCCTTTTCTCCGGCTCGATCCGGAGATAGCAGGGGAATGCTGCGTATCGTCTCTATAACAGTTGTTCCGGTATTCTGTGGTTGATTGTAAGCAGGCCAGACTTTTCCCGCAACCAAGTTGCCCCTATGCGACAGTTTGCGGGTCGTCCTGCCTCCCACCGTCATGGTTGATGACCGTTTATTCCGCATAGTGGCAAGCAACCCAGTGGCCGGGGGTAATTTCGCGAAGCAGTGGTTCACGTTCGGAACAATCCGGCCGGGCAACCGGGCAACGCGGATGGAATCGGCATCCGGTTGGCGGATTGGCCGGGCTGGGAACGTCACCCTCCAGGATGATCCGGTCACGCTGCCGGTGAGGATCGGCGATCGGAATCGCCGAAATCAGTGCCTGGGTGTACGGGTGCTTCGGCTGTTCGGTAATGGTCTTGGACTCGCCGATCTCGACCAGCTTGCCGAGATACATCACACCTACCCGGTCGGAGATGTGCGCCACCACTGCCAGGTTGTGTGCGATGAAGAGATAGGTCAGGTTGAAATCTGACTGCAACTGCCGCAACAGGTTCAATACCTGCGCTTGCACCGACACATCGAGTGCCGATACCGGTTCGTCACAAATAACCAGATCCGGGTTCATCGCCAGCGAGCGGGCAATACCGATGCGCTGTCGCTGGCCGCCGGAGAACTCATGCGGGTAGCGATTGGTGAAGTAGCTATTCAGGCCAACGACACGCAACAGTTCCCGCACCCGTTCCCGGCGCTCTTCCTTAGTGCCAATGCCGTAAATGTTCAATGGCTCGGAAATGATTGATCCAACCGTCATCCGGGGGTCAAGTGAGGCAGACGGGTCCTGAAAGATCATCTGCATCTTGCGCCGGTGTTGACGAAGGCTGGCCGGTTTCAACGTTGAAATATCGGTGCCGTTGAAGATGATGTTGCCGGAGGTCGGGTTATACAGCCGGATGATGGTCTGCCCGAGTGTGGTTTTGCCGCAGCCGGATTCCCCCACGAGGCCGAACGTTTCGCCTCGTCTGACCTTGAACGATACATCGTCAACCGCGCGGATGGTCATGGCCGACTTACGGTCCATGAATCCCCCGCCAATATGGAAGTACTTCTTGAGGTCTTTTACCTCAAGAACGATGTCGTTATCATCCAGCTTGCGCGCAGGAGCCGGAGCCAGTGTTTCAGTAACCACGCTGCTACTCAATCCCTTCCAGGGCCATATCCGGAGCCGTTGCGCCTTGTCCTTGCGGGAACCAGCAGCGTGCTGCCTGGCCCGGGGCAACCTCGGCCAACGGGGGAGATTCCTCGCATTTTTCCTGGCGATACCGGCACCGCGGACGGAACCGGCAACCGACCGGCGGTTCGAGCAGGTCGGGTGGCAGCCCCGGAATCGGGATCAGGGTGTCCTTCACCCGTTCGCCAATCTGTGGAACAGAGTTGAGCAGGCCAATGGTGTATGGATGTTGCGGATTCTTGAAGATATGCTCCGCCGAACCGCTTTCGACAATCTGGCCGGCGTACATAACAACTACCCGCTCACAGACCTCGGCGACCACGCCGAGATCGTGAGTAATCAGCATGATCGCCGTGCCGACGTCGCGGTTGAGTTGCAGCATCAGGTCGAGAATCTGGGCCTGAATCGTGACGTCGAGCGCCGTTGTTGGTTCGTCGGCGATTAGCAGTTTCGGATTGCAGGCGAGCGCCATGGCGATCATCACGCGCTGGCGCATGCCACCGGAGAACTGGTGAGGATATGACTGCAAACGTTCTTCTGCAGCCGGGATGCCCACCCGCTTCAGCAGTTCGACTGCCCGGGACTCTGCTTCCTTCTTCGAAAGTTTGAGATGGAGAATGAGTGGTTCAGTCAGTTGATCGCCAACGGTGAGCACCGGATTGAGCGATGTCATCGGATCCTGGAAGATCATCGCGATGTCGTTGCCACGGATGGATCGCATTTCGGCGTCCGAGGCTGAGGCCAGATCGGTCACGCCGGACCCGCTGTCCAGCAGGATTTCCCCGTCCACGATTCTGCCTGGCGGAGAAGGGATGAGCCGCATGATCGAGGTTGCGGTGACACTCTTGCCGCAGCCTGATTCGCCTACGATCCCGAGCGTTTCACCTTCGCCTACGTGGAAGCTCACGCCATCGACGGCGTAGACGATACCGGCTCTGGTGAAAAACTGCGTTTTGAGGTTCTTCACCTCAAGTACATTACGAGCCACGACTCCTCCATCCCGATTCCGTGATTGCCAATTGGGCTAATCGTTCAGCCGCACATCGAGCGCGTCGCGCAGACCATCACCGATGAAGGTGAACGCGAGCATGGTGAGCGCAATTGCGAGGCTGGGGAACAACATCAGGTGCTGCACCGAGCGGATGTACTGCTGACCCAGGCCGACCATCTGGCCCCAGCTGGGCTGTGGCGGCCGGATACCAACACCGATGAACGAGAGCGATGCTTCGATGAAGATAGCGGTCGGGATGCCGAAGGTGAGTGCAACGATGATCGGGGTCATGCTGTTCGGAAGCATGTGCCGCAAGATGATGTAGCCCGGGCCGGCGCCAGCCACGCGGGATGCCTTGACATATTCCTGCTCGCGAATGACCAGCATCTGCCCACGCACAAGGCGGGCCATGGTCACCCAACCGGTAATGCCAATTGCCAGGAAGATGTTGGACATACCCGGTCCGCGCATGTTCACGATGAGGAGCACCAGCAGCAACTGCGGGATCGCGTAGACAACATCGACGAACCGCATCAGGGCGTTATCCACCGCACCGCCAAAGTATCCGGCGGCTGCGCCGACCGGTACGCCGATGGCCAGCACGATCAACTGGGCAACAACACCGACTACCAGGGAAACACGGGCACCGTGGACCACCCGGCTGAAGACGTCTCGACCGTTCTGGTCAATACCCATCGGGAAGTGCCAGGATGGCTCGGTGAGCCGCAGGTCGACATGGACGATTTCTGCCGGGCCATAGGGCGCCACCACGTCTGCAAAGATGGCGCAGAGAATAAGGATCGTGGCAATCACCAGACCGATGACGGCCAGTTTGTTCCGGATCAATCGGCGCCATGCGTCGCCCCAGAGACTTGCCTGACGGGTGGGTGCTGCTTCGGCTGCTTCGGCGAGCAGTTGCGCCTGGCTGACCTGATCAGCGTTGGAATCACCAATTGCCATGTTCCTAGTCTCCTCTTGAGCCGCTAAGCCGGATTCGCGGGTCGATGACGCCGTAGATCACGTCGACCACCAGGTTCATTACCGAGAGCATGACGCCGTATACCAGCACCACGCCGAGGATCATCGGTTGATCTTTCGCCTGCATGCTCTTCACAAAGAACTGACCCATGCCGGGAATGTTGAAGACGGCTTCGACGAAGAAGGAACCGGTCGCGAGTGCTGCCAGAAGCGGGCCAAGCAGCGTTACCACCGGGATCAATGCGTTCTTGAGGACGTGCTTGACGATGACCTTCTGCTCAGCCAGTCCCTTGGCGCGAGCGGTGCGGACATAGTCGGAGCGGATGACGTCGATCATGCTGGAGCGGGTGTAGCGGGCGATGATCGCCAGCGGACCGGCACCCAACGCAACTGTCGGTAATATCCAGTCTCTGGGCGTATCCCAACCTCCCAGGTTGAAGAAATGCACCCCGGTCCAACCGGGTAACCAGAAGACAAACAGGAGTATGAGCAGGATGCCTAGCACGAAGTTGGGGACCGAGAAGAAGAGGACAGCGAGGGTGACGCTGAAGTAGTCGGTGATGCCGTTCTGGTTGACTGCTGCGAGAACTCCGAGGGTGAGACCGCCGATGGTTGCGAAGGTGAGAGCCATGACGCCGAGATGGAAACTGACCGGGAAGGTGCGCTTGATAATCGTGCCGACCTTTTGGGGCCTGCGGGCGAAGGATTCACCGAAGTCACCCTGGGCAGCCCTCCAGACATAGCTGACGAACTGGACGGGCAGTGGTCTGTCCAGACCGTATTCCTTTTCGATGATTGCGATTTGCTCCGGGCGCATGTTGTTTGCCGCTTCCGGTTGGAAGGGGCTGCCCGGTGTGGCGTGCATGATCAGGAAGACGACCGCTGCAATGGACAGAATGGTTGGAATGAACCATAGCACTCTGATGCCGACATACCGTAACACGAGGGGCCGTTCCTTCCTCCCGGCGAACCGGAATCACACAACCCGGTGAGGAGTCGGGTGAGCCGGCGTGCCTGATCTGGTAACACCTTGCGTTGAACCCGGATATCACCGGGCGCGCGATATTGCTGGCGACAATTTTCCCGGATCGCGCATACGTGGATATGCGTCGATTCCGGAGATGGCCTGGTATCCCAATGTTCTCCCTCGGGAGAAAAAAGGGTCACCACGTTGGTCCCGGCATCGATGCCATCGGCCGCATATCGGGCTCTACGCCCTCGGCCGACCTCGGGTCTTCCGCGACCCGAAAGAACGGTCCAATGTAGTAATGGCAGTTCTCTTCGCTCGGCGCGGACTATAGCAGGTTCAGAAAATACGTGTCAAGCAATGGATCGCGGGTGTGGGGTTACTTTTCGCTCGGGTTTGCAGAGTTGGCGTGGAAAACCAGCGCTGCAGCCCCATAGATTCCCGTCCGGTTTCCCAGTCCGGTTTCGGCAAACCGGACTTGTGAGGCGATTGAAGGCTGGGCATAGCTTTCGAAGGCTCGCCGGGCAGGGCGGAGCAGGGGATCACCGATGCGGGCAAGTCCCCCACCGATGACGATCTTCTCGGGGTTGAAGATTGCGGCAAAGTTGGCCAGGGCAACGCCGAGTGCCCGACCGGCAGATTCGAGGATCAGCGTGGCGCCCGGGTCTCCCTGCGCGGCGGCCCGGGATACAGCCCGTGCGTCAATTGCTCCGGGATTGTCCGCTTGCGCCGCGATGGTATCACCACGACCGGCGTCGACGAGATGCTGACCATCCCGGGCAATGGCCCAGCCTGAACACCAGGCTTCGACACAGCCGATCGAACCGCAGGTGCAGCGTGGTCCTTCCATGCTGACGCAGGTGTGCCCCAGTTCACCGCCCAGACCGTTGAGGCCGTCGATGAGCTGCCCGTCGGAGAGTACTCCGCCACCGAATCCGGTGCCCAGTGCGATGTAGACGAGATGTCGTGTGTCGCCGGCAGCTCCGAAATAGTGTTCGCCAAGTGTCGCAGCATTGGCATCGTTGCCGAGGGTTACCGGTCGTCCTGTGAGGTCTTGCAAGCGATCACGCAAGGGAACGTCAATCCAGCCAGGAAGGTTCGGGGCAAAATGGACCACGCCAGTGCGCGGGTTCAGCGGACCGGGGGCTCCGATGCCAACCGGCACATCATCCGGTACGCCTGTCCGGGTGGCAATATCGCGAATCATCCCGGCAATATCATTGATGATCGGGTCAATACCTCGCTCGGCACGGGTCAGGGCTTCCTGGTCGGCGGTAATGGTGCCGTCGCGATTGACAAGGGCGCAGCGCATCCGGGTGCCACCCAGATCGACAGCCAGCACCTGGTCGTGCATCGTTACCCCCTTTGCGGCCGGATGATTCGTTGGAGATCAGCGCCAGAACCGGTAGCGCAAGAGCACCCAGAGAATGACGAAGCCGTCCTTCCAGGAGATCTTCTTGCCTTCCCAGAACTCGCGACCATTGTAGGCGATCGGGACTTCGTAGATACGATGCCCCTGCCGGAGGATTTTGGCTGTGATTTCCGGGTCGATGCCCCAGCGCATCTGTTTGATATCCAGCGAATCGGCAATATCGCGGGTAAAAACCTTGTAGCAGGTTTCCATGTCGCTCAACGTGGTATCGAACAGGACGTTCGTTACCAGCGTCAGGAACTTGTTTCCGACGGCATGCCAGAAATACATCGCCTTGTGTTCACCAAGGAACCGGGAGCCATAAACTGCCTTCGAACGCCCTTCGAGAATCGGGCGGAGCAGCGCTGGGTAATCCCGTGGATCGTATTCGAGGTCGCCATCCTGGATGATGACAATATCGCCGGTCACCTGTTTCAGCCCCGTGCGTACCGCCCCACCCTTGCCCATATTACGGGCGTGGAAAAAGACCCGGGTGTCGTCGTGGAGAACTTCCGATTTCAGAATCTCCCGGGTGCCATCGGTCGAGAAGTCATCGACAATGATGATCTCCTTGGGCACCGGAATCGCCCGTACCTGTTCGAGGATGGCCGAGATCGTCCGTTCCTCGTTGAAGACGGGTACGACCACACTGAGCAGAATCTTGTCCATTCCCGGCGGGTGCGGGGGAAAGGTATCAGAGGATAAAGTCATCCAGGTCCTCGTCCTCGCGCTCGAGCGTAGCGCGCTCGGCAACGAATGCCGCGTCGATTGTCTGGTGGATCGAGTCGTTGCCGGGGCCCTCAAAGAGCAGGTCATCCAGCAGGTCTTCCAGGACTTCCTGCAGCCGACGGGCGCCGATATCTTCCTGGTGCCGGTTGCGGTTCACGGCCTCGTCGACAATAGCATCATTGGCATCCCGGGTGAATTCCAGGATGATGCCTTCGGTGCGGGCTGTGGCGATATATTGCGCCAGCAGGGATGACTCCTTGCCGGCGAGTATTTCTGCAAGATCTTCCCGTTCCAATTGGTCGAGCTGGATCTGGTTTGGAAAGAGCATCTGAACTTCCGGGGCAACATCCCCGCCTCGTCCGGATGACCAGTTTCCGGTTGCAAATTGCAGGATGGAGCCAGTGTTCATCCAGCCGAACCGGGTCTTGCACTTGTCTCCGGCAGCAAGGTCGTAAATGGCACGCTGGGCAGCCAGCAATGGCTCGGGGCCGTCATCATCACCACCGCGAACCCATCGTTCGATCCCGTCGATCAGGATCATGCCTTCCTGTTCGGCTATCCTGACGGCCTGGCGATCATCGACTTCGGGATGCAGTTCCTTTGCAGACCGCACCAGCGACTCCAGAGTGCGCTTGCCGGCGCGCGACGGATCTCCGGCAGCCAACTGGAGCAGGGAAACCCTGACAAACGGGGCGCCTGTGATCCGGGCAGCCTGCTGGACAAGCGTCGTCTTGCCGGTGCCACGCGTTCCGGTGATGAGGTAGCGCCAGGTTCCCTGTTCCGGCGGTGTATCAATGCCGGATTGCCCTGCGCGCCAACGAGCTCGAATTGCAGTGGCGATGGCGCGTTTGGCGTCTGGTTGACCGACCACAACACGATCGAGCTGTTCGACAATTTCCCGGGACCGTAACGACTCCATCACCGGCTTTCCTGAGTTTCCGGAATCGCCGGCAGGGAGAGCATCTGGATGCGATCGTTGGTGAACACACACAGGTCGGCGGCGATGCGCATCGCTTCCTGGACGATTTCAACAGCGTCGAATGACGTATGGGCCAGCAATGCCTTGGCGGCCGCCGTAGCATAGGGCGACCCGGAGCCGATCGATGCGATGCCGTCGTCCGGTTCCATCACATCACCTTCACCGGACAGGCTGAGGACTTCGTGGCTGTTCGCGACGATGAGTTGTGCCTCGAGCCGTCGAAGTTCCCTGTCGGTCCGCCACTCCTTGGTCAGTTCCACTGCTGCCCGGCGAAGGTCGCCGCGGGCGTTGATCAACTGCGACTCGAACTTCTCGAACAGTGTCAGGGCATCGGCCGGTGCTCCGGCAAACCCGGCGAGCACCGTGTTCTCATGGAGCATGCGCAACTTGCGTGCTCCATGCTTGACCACCATGTCGCCATAGCTCACCTGACCATCTGCCCCGATAGCAGTCTGCCCGTCTCGGGAGACTGCCAGCACGGTGGTTGCCCGCCACACTCTCCCGGTATCCAGGATTGAACGAACTATGCCGTTGATTGCTGCTTCTCCCCTCAGGCCGAGACGCGCTCGTCAACAGATTCGCTGGCTGCCTGATAGCTCTCGCGATGGTTGCAGTCGTTGCACTTGACCTGGGTGCCGGCACGATTGGCGATCGCCATGACGCCGCCGCACTCCGGGCATCGTTTCCGGATCGGCTTCGACCACGAAACAAAATCGCATTCCGGGAAGCGGCTGCAGCCATAAAAGACTCGCCCCTTCTTCGAGCGACGTTCCACCACTTCGCCTTCACCACAGGTTGGGCAGGGCAGGCCGATCTTCGTTAGCAACGGCTTGGCATTCCGGCATTCCGGGAAGCCGGTGCAGGCCAGGAACCGTCCGTAGCGTCCGAGTTTGATGACCATCGGCCGTCCGCATTGCTCGCAAACCTGATCGGTCGGCTCGTCACGGATCTGGACACGTTCCATCGTCTGTTCGGCTCTGGCCATTGTTTCCGAGAACGGGGTATAGAACTCGCGGATGACCGGAACCCACTCGCGTTCGCCGGTCGCGATTTCATCCAGTTCCTCTTCCATCGATGAGGTAAAGGTGACATCAACGATCGACGGGAAGTGCTCGACGAGAATGTCGTTGATGACAAACCCGAGTTCGGTCGGGAAGAGTCGCCGGTCTTCGTTGGAAACATAGTTCCGGGCGACCAGCGTAGCGATTGTCGGTGCGTAGGTGCTCGGGCGGCCGATGCCGTTTTCCTCGAGTGCCTTCACCAGCGTTGCCTCGCTGTAGCGTGGCGGTGGCTGGGTGAAATGCTGCTCCGGAATCAGTTTTTCGAGGTCAAGCTGCTCGCCGGCAACCAGCACCGGCAATGCATCCCGGTCGATTTCATCGACCTCATCATCGTCGCGGCCCTCGCGATAGACTGCCAGGAAGCCACGGAATTTCACCACCGAGCCGGTTGCCCGGAAGATATACGGCTTGGGGCCGCCGGCTGGTCCGGCTGCGACATCCACCGAGGTGGCATCGAAGATGGCGTTGCGCATCTGGCTGGCGATAAAGCGCTGCCAGATCAGCGTATAGAGCCGGAACTGCGGCTGGCTGAGGAATGGCTTGACTGCATTCGGATGTCGCCGCGGGTCCGACGGGCGGATCGCTTCGTGCGCTTCCTGGGCACCCTTCGAACGCCGCCGGTAGACCGGTGGTTTCTCAGGCACATATTCCGCGCCCCACGTTTCCTGGATTGTCTCCCGGGCCTGTTGCTGGGCGACAGTCGACACGTTGGTCGAGTCGGTTCGCATATAGGTAATCAGACCCTGTGTGCCTTCCGGCCCCAGGTCAACGCCTTCGTAGAGTTCCTGAGCGATCTGCATCGTCCGGCGGACGTTGAAGCGCAGTTTGCGCGATGCTTCCTGCTGCAAGGTGCTGGTCGTAAACGGAGCAGCAGGACGTCGCTGGGTTTCGCGAGTTCGGACCTCGGCGACGGTGTACTCCGCGCCTTCGAGCGCCTTCTGAATCGCTGTGGTTTTCTCTTCATCCGGCAGTTCGGCGTTTTCGCCGTCAATCTTGTGAAGCCGGGCAAGGAAGTTCTGCTTGGACTTGGCCTTGCTTTCAGCCTGCTTGCGCAATTCGGCATCGAGCGTCCAGTACTCGCGGGTAACAAATTCCTGGATTTCGCGCTCGCGCTCGACAATGAGACGCAGTGCAACCGATTGCACCCGGCCAGCGGACAGCCCCCGCTTTACCTTCTTCCAGAGAAGCGGTGAAATGGAATAGCCAACCAGTCGGTCAAGGACACGCCGGGCCTGCTGGGCATCCACCAGGCGCATGTCAATTTCGCGTGGGTTCTCCATTGCCGCACGCACCGCGTCCGGGGTGACTTCGTGAAAGACCACCCGGCTGACCGGCTTCTGACCATCTGGATCGGTAGCTGCAATCAGGTGCCAGGCAATTGCCTCGCCCTCGCGGTCGGGGTCTGTTGCGAGGATGATTTCCTTTGCCCCCTCGACCTTTGACTTGAGTTCCTTGACCGTCTTGCGCTTGTCGTTGGGAATCAGGTATTTCGGTTCGAAGTCGGCATCAACCGCCACACCAAGGGTGCTCTTCGGCAGGTCACGGACGTGTCCCATCGACGCGGTAACGGCATAGCCCTTGCCGAGGTAGCGCTCCAGGGTACGCGCCTTTGCCGGTGATTCGACGATCACCAGTTTCTGGCCAGACGCACGCGACCGACTGCTACTCTTCGTAGCGGTCGATTTCTTGCGTGTTGTCGTGGCTTTCTTGCGGGTGGACGTGCCGTTCGAAGAGGCTGTCTTGCTCTTCGCCGTACTCCTGGGCCGCAAATCGATGACCGCTTCTTCGGTCGATGTCGTTTCAGACTTCGCTGTATTAGCCATAATCTATTAGCAATCACCTCGTTATGAGAGACGTGTCTTCAATGGGTATCGGGCAGACGGCTAGATAAGCCCGGTGGCGCCGAGTTCCTTCAATCGATCGACGACTTCCTTGGTCTGCTGGGCATGCGCGCGTCCACATACCAGGACGGCATCGTGAGTGTCTACCACAATGACATCGTCGATTCCAACAATCGCGATCTGTCGTCCGCTTCCGAAAACGACTGCATTTGTTGCATCAACGGTTATCACATCGGCATTCACTACAACGTTTTCAGGGCACATGCTATTCCGTTGCTGGATGATTGTGCCAACCCCGTTCCAGTCGCCCAGGTCGCTCCATCCGAAACTGCCGGGCACCATGGCAACCCGGGACGAACGCTCCAGAATGCCGTGGTCAATGGTGACATCTTCTATGTCTGCCCAGACCCGGGCCATGGTTTCCTCCCGTGCAGGGGTATCCCAGGCAGCGACAATTTCATCAATTCCGGCCGCCAGATCCGGAAGGAGCCGTCGAAGCTCTTCCATAAATATGTGTGCCTTCCAGACAAACATACTGGCGTTCCAGAGATACTCGCCGCTGGCAACGTATCGCTCGGCAACTTCCAGAACCGGCTTTTCCTTGAATTCGGCCACCTCGTACCCTGGCAGTCCGGCAAAGGTTCCCAGTAGGTTGCTGGAGCGGATGTACCCGTATCCGGTTTCAGGATGACGTGGTTCGATGCCGATGGTGACAAGGTAATCCTGTTCGGCGAGTTCGATGGCAGCGTTCAGCGTGTTGATGAAGACATCGGGTTTCTCAACATAATGATCCGCTGCAAAGGATCCAACGATAGCATCCGGGTCAAGCCGTGCAGCCAGTGCGACACCGAGCCCGATAGCCGGACCGCTGCCTCGGGCAAATGGCTCGATCACAATCTGTTCCTCCGGCAGGTCCGGCAATTGCCGGGCTACCAGTGCAGCGTGCGAAGCACCGGTCATGACGAAAATCGAGGAAACATCGCAGGCAGGGCGCAGGCGTTCAATTGTCTCCTGGATCATGGAGCGGGGACCTGGCAGCGGGTGAAGGAACTTCGGACTCGACTGCCGGCTCAATGGCCAGAGTCGTGTTCCGCTACCACCTGCCGGAACAATCGCATAGAACGGCCGCGCCATCGGGACCTCTCACGCTTCTACCGGCAACCCATTGCCGGCCGGGATGCTCAAGCCCGGACATAGTGCTGGGCGCCAGACTGACGCACCAGCCCCTTCAACTCCATCGTTAGTAGTGTGCCACTGGCCTCATGAACGGGGATACCGGTATCCAGGCAGAGTTCATTAATATGGCGGGGTTCTGCGCCAATATGTGCCAGCAGCAATGTCTCCGTTTCGGATTCCGGCAGCACCATCCGGCTCTGGACGGCCGTCTTGCCGGCCTCAACGTTCAGATCTTCCAGCACGTGCGCGGCACTGGTCACCAGTGTCGCCCCCGAGCGGATCAGTTCGTGGCAGCCCTCGCTGGAACGTGACCTGGCAGACCCCGGAACCGCATAGACATCGCGGCCCTGCTCCAATGCGAAGTTCGTTGTGATGAGTGCGCCACTCCGGGTTGGGGCCTCGATGACCAGCACGCCACGTGAAAGTCCGGAAATGATGCGGTTGCGTGCCGGGAAGTTCTGGGCTTCGGGGGGAGATCCAACCGGATATTCACTGACCATTGCACCTTGCTCGACGATTTGTGCGGCCAACCGGCGGTTCACGGCCGGGTAGACCGTGTCCAACCCACAGCCACACACCGCGATGGTCCGTCCGCCGGCGTCCAGTGCTGCCTGGTGTGCCCAGGTATCGATGCCTTTTGCCAGACCGCTGACAACCGTCACACCAGCCTCGGCAAGTTCTCCCGAGATGCTGGTGGCCATATCCCGTCCATACCCGGTTGCCCGGCGGGTGCCGACAATGCCAATTGCCAGTTCATCGGCCGGGTGGTAATTCCCCTTGATATAGAGCACCGTCGGGGCAGAAGGGATGTGCGAAAGGAGACGGGGATAATCGGGAGAATCCCAGACGATCGCCCGGACTTCCGCCCGTTCCATCTTTTCCATCTCGGCATCGAGGTCGATCTGCTTGCGTCCAACCACGATTGCGCTGCATAGCGCAGGCGCAAGGCCGGTCTCCCTCAGGTCAGTTTCGGAAGCTTCCCATGCATTCCTGGCGCTGCCAAAGTGGTTGACCAGCAACCGGGTGCGGACCGGGCCAATATTGGGTATGTGCTGGAATCCGATCCAGAACCGCGGATCGTTGCTGGTCAAGATGGCTTCATCCTCTCGATACTGACCGGGAGTTATACGGGTGTGACTCGCAGGAATGCAATCCGGAATTGGCTATCGGTGACTTGACAGGGTCATGCTAGAATCGGCCTCCAGTGACCGGTTGAAGGTGCCGGTGGTCGCAATTGAGGGGACGGCAATCGTGAAGATCGATCTCTTGCCATACGCGTATTTCCGGGGCGAAATCGTTCCATTTGAAGATGCCAAGATCAGTGTAGCAACCCACGCGCTGCAGTATGGCACCGGTGCGTTCGGTGGTATTCGTGGCTATATGGATGCCAACGGGGAGACGATCAATATCTTCCGGTTGCCCCAGCATTGCCGGCGATTGATGAACAGCGCCCGCCTGCTTCGTTCAAAACTGAACGTTGATGCTGACAGTCTGGCACAGGTTATCCAGGATCTGGTGCTGAAGAATAACCCGCAGTCGGACATTTACATTCGCCCGTTCATTTACAAGGCGGGTCTGGAACTGAGCCCGCGCCTGAACGGAATTGAAGACGACATTACTATTTATATGATCCCGTTCGGCGATTACTTCGACATGAGCCGGCCGCTGAAGATGCTGGTTTCTGCCTGGGTGCGCAGCACCGACAACAACATTCCGAGCCGTGGCAAGCTGAGCGGCGCCTACATCAACTCGGCGTTTGCCAAGGACCAGGCTGAGGAAGCCGGTTTCGATGATGCGCTGATGCTGAACTCCCGCGGCAAGGTTGCCGAGGCGAGCGGCGCGAACTTCTACATCGTACGGGATGGCACGCTGATCACCTCGCCGATCACCGGTGACATCCTCGAGGGCATTACCCGGCAGTCGGTCATCCAGTTTGCGGAAGATGCCGGTATCCCGGTTGATATCCGCGAGATTGACCGCTCGGAGCTGTACATTGCAGACGAAGCGTTCCTGTGTGGCACAGGAGCACAGGTTGCGGTAATCGGAAACATCGATGGCCGGCCGGTTGGATCTGGTGAACGTGGTCCGGTGACGGAGAAGATCCAGCAGATCTTCTTCGATGCTGTGCGTGGCAAGAGCCCGGAATACGATCACCTGTTGACAAAGGTGCCGGTTCACGGATAAAACAATCCGGGCACCGGGGATTGGTGGATACCGTCAAACAAGTTGTTGCCGGTACGACATTCCTATGCTAAGGTGCTCGCGTCCGTGTTTCGATGCGGTGGCAGTGAAGTGAAGAGGCGCCAGTCGGCGTTCCGTACATTTTCGTAGCAAGCTATGGAAGATTACGGCTGACAGGTGCTATACTCGCGCAACTACCGCTCGTTTCGAGGCAAGGCACCATTTCCAGGGGGGAGAGCTTCGCCACACAGGCGGACCTCGCGCGGCAATGCCGAGTAGTTATTGCGCGAACCGGGAATGCATAACGTGGCGGAAACATCATCCGGATACCTGCGGATGGTGTGGGCAGGAGATAGTTACCTGGTGTGAACACCAGGAGGCGAAGGAGTAGCGATGGAACCACTACTCGACGTGAGGAACCTGAAAACGCAGTTCTTCACTCAAGATGGGGTGGTGAGGGCTGTCGACGACGTGTCGTTCGACATCATGCCGGGTGAAACACTCGGTGTCGTGGGCGAGTCTGGCTGTGGCAAGAGCATCACAGCGATGTCGATCATGAGACTTATTCCTTCGCCCCCTGGCAAAATCGTCCAGGGCCAAATCCTCTTCAAGGGTGAAGATATCGTCACCATGAGTGACGAAGAGATCCGGCACATCCGGGGCAATGAGATCGCCATGATCTTCCAGGACCCGATGACCTCTCTCAATCCTGTGCTTTCAATCAACAAGCAGCTCGGTGAAACGCTTGAGCTGCACATGGGTATGAACAAGACCCAGGCCCGCCGCCGCGCAATTGAATTGCTCGAGATGGTGGGTATTCCGGAAGCGGAAGACCGGGTTAACCAGTATCCGCACCAGTTCTCCGGTGGTATGCGCCAGCGTGTGATGATCGCGATGGCGCTTTCCTGTAATCCGAGCCTGCTGATCGCCGACGAGCCCACCACTGCGCTCGACGTGACGATTCAGGCCCAGATTCTTGACCTGATGAAGACACTCCAGGCCGAGCACAACACGGCCGTGATGCTCATCACCCACGACCTCGGTGTTGTGGCCGGCATGAGCGACCGGATCAACGTGATGTATGCCGGCCACGTGGTCGAGACCGCAACGGCAGACGAGTTGTTCGCCAACCCGCGACACCCGTACACCGTTGGTCTGCTGAACTCGATTCCGCGGCTGGACTCGGAAATCAAGGAGAAGCTCGATCCGATTCGTGGCCTTCCGCCCGACCTGATCGACCTGCCGGACCTGTGCCCGTTCGTTCCGCGCTGCGACTTCGCGCGTGAGCAGTGTGAGCAGAAGAATCCGCCGCTGCTGGATGTCAATGCTGCACACCGTTCTGCGTGCTGGTTCTGGGAAGAAGTCAGTAAAGAAGGGCCGAAGGCGTAACGATGGCAACGGAAACGGCAAAGACGACTTCCTCCACGGACGATGTGCTGCTTGAGGTGAACAACCTCAAGATGCACTTCCCGCTCACTCGCGGCATCATCATCCAGCGCCAGGTTGGTGCAGTGAAGGCCGTCGATGGCATCAACTTCACTGTCCGACGCGGCGAAACGCTGGGTCTGGTGGGTGAATCCGGTTGTGGCAAGAGCACGGCCGGCCGCTCGATCCTCCAGCTGTACAAGCCGACCAGCGGCGAAGTGAAGTTCAACGGGACCGACCTGACCAAGCTGGATGGCGGCGAAATGCGCAAGATGCGCCGCTACCTCCAGATGATCTTCCAGGACCCGTACGCCTCGCTGAACCCGCGTATGACCGTGGGCTCGATCATCAGCGAGCCGATGCAGATTCACAACCTGGTTCCCAAGGACCAGCGCAACCAGCGTGTGCGCGAACTCCTTGAGACGGTGGGTTTGAACCCGTACTTTGCCAACCGCTATCCGCACGAGTTCTCGGGCGGTCAGCGACAGCGCGTCGGTGTTGCCCGTGCGCTGGCAGCAAACCCGGACTTCATTGTTGCTGACGAGCCGGTCTCGGCACTTGACGTGTCGATTCAGGCCCAGATCATCAACCTTCTTGAAGACCTGCAGGAAGAGTTCAACCTCACCTACCTGTTCATCGCTCACGACCTCTCGGTTGTGCGCCACATCTCGGACCGCATCGCGGTGATGTACCTGGGTGTGTTTGTTGAACTGGCAGACCGGGATGCGCTGATCAAGGATCCGCTGCACCCCTACACCAAGGCTCTTCTCTCGGCCGTGCCGATTCCGGACCCGGTCGTTGAGAAGCGACGCGAGCGCATCATCCTTACCGGCGACGTGCCGAGCCCGATCAACCCGCCAAGTGGTTGCCGGTTCCACACTCGCTGCCCGTATGTGATGCCGGTGTGCCGCGAGCACGATCCGCTCTTTGTGGATCAGGGCGGTGGCCACTACGTCGCTTGCCACCTCTACCCGGGATCGGTCGCTTCCGATTAGTTCCAGGTAGCCCATACGAACGCAAACATGCGCCACGGCCACACCGCCGTGGCGCATTGTTTTAGGGCTGGTGTTTACTTCCTTGCTGGAGCAGTGAACGGCACCAGTCGTTGGCGTGAAGAAACGGGGATTCTGCCACAGTGTTTCGTCCTCCCGGTCAGCTATCGATCGACCCGGACTATGTGATCGCGACGATCATCACCTTTGTGATCGCCATTACCATCCATGAGTTCATGCACGCCTGGTCGGCATTCAAACTCGGCGACCCGACCGCCGCGCGCCTGGGGCGGATCACGCTGAATCCGGTGGCACACTTCGACCCGGTAGGCTTTTTCTTCATGCTGATGCTTGCGTTCGGATTCGCGCCGATTGCCTGGGGCAAGCCGGTGCCGGTGAATCCGTCGCTCCTGCGAGGCGGACGCCACGGGATGGCGATAACGGCAATTGCCGGGCCAGCATCCAACCTGGTGCTGGCAACTGCGATGGCCATTCCGGTGCGGTTCGGCAACCTGGAACTGGACGGATTCGGCGGCTTGCTGATTCAGCAGATGATCTTCATCAACCTGTTGCTCGCGGCGTTCAATATGATCCCGATCCCGCCTCTGGATGGTTCCAAGATTCTGGCCGGCATCCTTCCCAACTTCTGGTATCAGTACATGGCCCCGATGCAGCAGTACGGCATGCTGGTCCTGCTGATGCTGGTGCTGTTTGGCCGTGGCATCCTGCGAGAGATGTACCTGCCGGTCTTTACGCTCTTCGAGCGACTGGTTATCGGTTCCGGTGTCTTGTGACGTGTCGAAGCTAACCAACGCGGTGCGCGACCGTGTTCGTCAGTTCGTTATCGCTGCAACCTCCAGGGCGCGCTCGGATGAGGTGGACAATGCGTTACGGCAGGTTGTCAGGAATGATGCACAATGGCAACTGCTGGCCCGGTTGACGCCGTTTGACCGCGCACATCACCTGCAGGTTTACCGGTTGCTTACAGAGCAGGGGGCGGATGATCCTGACCTGTTGCTGGCGGCCTTACTGCACGATGTTGGCAAGGCAGATGGCCGGATGCGGGTAGCGTTGCCCCACCGGGTGATCAAGGTGTTGCTGGCCGCCTCCTTTCCGGAGGTCCTGGCCCGTATCGCCCGGATGGATACCTGGCTGGGACATGGGCTCTACCTTGCCATGCGGCACCCCGAACTGGGAGCATTACTGGCACGGGATGCCGGAGCCACCGAGCGTTGTTGTGACCTGATTCGACTACACGATAAGCCAGTCGAACAGGTGGATGACCCGGCATTGCGGGCACTGATTCTTGCCGACAAGAAGGCGGGCGGATGACGGAACCAGCACTCGGACTTGAGTCATATCAGTTGCGGCTGCCGTCGTTTGAGGGTCCGCTGGATGTGCTGCTGTCGCTGATCGAGCGGGAGCAGTTGGAGATTTCCGATCTCTCGTTGATGGCTGTCACCGAGGGCTTTCTCAGGCATATCGACGAGATGGAAGACCCGCCACCGGCGCTGCTGGCAGAGTTCCTCGGAGTGGCAGCCCGGTTGCTGTTGCTGAAATCCAGGGCACTCCTCCCGAAACCGGAAACCGAAGAGGCTCCGGATGAAGTTGATGACCTTGCCGGTCAACTTCGGGAGTATCAACGGGCAAGGCAACTGGCCGCCAATCTGCATGAGTATCAGATGGCTCACTGGCGGTCCTATACGCCCAGTGCGCCTCCACCGGCCCGGCCAACCCGGGTGTCGTTTGTATTGCCTCCCGTGGCAACGCTCGGTAAGGCATTTCTCCGGGCGCTGGCGCGTCAGCCGGTCGATCCGGAGCAATTGTCAATTCGCAGGGTGGTGACGGTTGCTGAAATGGCAGCGAGGCTGCATGCAGCGGTGCTGGGGTTCCGTGGCCGGCGTCGATTCCTGGACCTGGTGGATCGAAACGATCGCGAGGAAGTGGTCGCCGGGTTCATCGCCTTGCTTGCCCTTTGGCGCCGCCGGCAGGTTGAGGTGACACAGACTGGACTTTTCGGGGAGATTGAGGTCGAAGCCCATGCCCCGGTGGAACGGACGGTATCGTGAGCGAAGAGAACCTGCAGGCTGCTCTCGACATCGATACCGGCACCCCACGCGAGCGGGCAGCCATGCTCGAAGCGTTGTTGTTTGCCCGTGGTGAGGCCGAGGAGATTGGCGTTTTGGCAGGAGTGCTGGGCTGGTCAACGGCGGCCGTTGAGCGAGCGTTGGCCGAACTTGATTGCCAGCTACGCGAGGATGGCCGCGGCATCATGCTCCAGCGCAACGGCAATCAGGCACAACTGGTGAGCGCGCCCCGGTTTGGCGCGCTGGTCGAACGACTGCTCCTGGTGGAACGTACTGTCCGCCTGTCTCCTGCGGCACTGGAAACACTTTCCATCATCGCCTATCGACAGCCGGTTACCCGCCCGGAGATCGAGGCTGTGCGCGGAGTCGATTGCAGCGGTGTTCTTTCCAACCTGCTGGCGCGTGATCTGATCGAGGTTTCCGGCCGCCGGGCAACCATCGGCAATCCCCGGGAATACGTCACCACGTCGGCATTCCTCAGTTACTTCGGCCTCGGCTCTCTGGACGATCTCCCGCAAGTGGAAGACCTGGACGAGCCGGAGGAAGCAAGTAACGGGTAAGGGGCATGCCCGACGGATCTGGTTCGCGCTAGAGGACGAGGGTAGACATCTCCCGCAGCCGTCGGACGGAATCTGCCACCTGGTGGATCGCGGTTTCGATCTCTTCCGCGGTGTTGTCCTTGCCGACAGTCAGGCGAAGTGATCCCTGCGCCAGGTCATAGGAGAGGCCGATCGCCTGGAGGACGTGCGATGGCTCGCTGGAGCCTACCGCGCAGGCAGAGCCGCTGGATGCGGCGATTCCATGCATGTCGAGGTCGAGCATCATGCTTTCGCCCTCAACCCCGGTGAACGAGAAATTGGCATTGTTGGGCAAGCGCTGTTCCGGATGGCCATTGAGCCGTGAATCGGGAACCAACTCGAGGATGCCGTTGATCAACCGGTCGCGCAGGGCACGGGCATGGGCTGTCCGGGTTTCGAGTTCGCTGGTTGCCCGTTGCAGGGCGACCGCCATTGCCACGATGCCGGCGACGTTCTCGGTACCGGCCCGCCGCGCATTTTCCTGCCCGCCACCCAATTGTTGCCAGGCCATGCGAGTTCCACGACGGACATACAGCAGGCCAACGCCCTTCGGTGCGTAGAACTTGTGGGCGCTCAAGCTGAGCAAATCGACGCCAAGCTGTTCAACATCCAGCGGGAGAGCCCCGGCTGCCTGCACTGCATCGGTATGCATGGTGATGCCGCGGCTGCGGGCAATTTCTGCAATCTCCCTGATCGGCTGGATTGTGCCAATCTCGTTGTTGGCGTACATGGTGGTAATGAGGCAGGTATCCGGACGAATGGCAGCCTCGATGTCGGCAGGATTGATAATGCCGTCGGAATTGACGCCGACAACCGTAACCTCAAAGCCGTGTTGCTCGAGGCTCTCGGTCACGTGGAGCACGGCATGGTGCTCGATAGCGCTGGTAATGATGTGGTTTCCGCCGCCATTGAACCGGTTCCACCAGGCGACGCCCTTGATGGCGGTGTTGTTCGCTTCGGTTGCTCCGCTGGTCATTACCAGTTCACGCGGCAGGCAGTTCAGGACTGCAGCAATTGCACCACGTGCACCATCAAGCCCGGCACGGGCATCACGCCCGGCAGCGTAGATGCTGGCAGGGTTACCAAAATGGGTAGTGAAATAGGGAAGCATCGCCTGTACCACTGCAGGATCAACCGGGGTGGTTGCTGCGTGATCCAGATAGATACCGGACTCTGTCACGTGGTGTGTTCCGTTGCGGTCGCGAAAGGTATGCGGCCCGAACCGGTCGGCGGCACTCAGTGTGCGCTCGCGACCGATGCTTCATATGCCGGCGACGACTGGTTTACCTGGCGATCATTGCGCACAAGGTCCGCCAGCGTTGTGGAATCAAGGGCTTCAACAATGCTGTCGCGCACCTTCAGCCACACCACGCGGGTAGCGCAGCCATCAATCAGCGGGCAGAGATCATCCTCGGTAGCATCCTCGGACACGCAATCCATCGGTGCAACCGGTCCTTCAAGGACGCGATAGACATCACCAACGCGGATTTCAGCCGGATCGCGGGAAAGTTCGTAGCCACCGTGTGCGCCACGGGTCGATGTGACCAGTTCCGCTCGTCGCAACGGTCCAATCAGCTGTTCAAGATAGGCAGGTGGTACGGTAGCGCTCTGGGCAATTGCAGTCAGGGAAACAGGACCCTCGCCATAGCGTTTCGAGAGCTCCACCATCGCCCGCATCCCGTATTCACCGCGGGTTGATACCTTCACAATGGCGCTCCTCTCAACCGGTGTGCATGTCCTGAGTGGAATGATCGTACACCCGGATTGTGAACGGAACAAGTGTACCGCACATGTCCAGTCAACGGGGCCGTACCGGTTACGTTCAATTGGTGACTACTCAACGGCCGACGAACCGTACCCGGTTCCAGAAGGCGAGCAGCATGCCAACCTGCCAGTTCCGGTTGCGCTCCTCGATAACCTGATAGACGTGGGCCAGGCGGTCCGTGGTGAAAATGCCCCGGTATTCCCCGTTATCCACCACCGGAACTGCCGAACGATTGCTCTCGTGCATCCAGAGGTGGACATCGTACACCGAGTCTCCAAGTTCCGCCGGGTGGACTGAACGGTCCATCACATCCCGGACATAGAGCTCATGATGTGATCCGTTCAGATAGTTCATCAATTCATGACGCCAGAGGATACCGACCACCCGGTTGTTGCGGGTCACCACCAGATCTCGTGGGCCGCCGCTGGTTGCGAACGAAAGCGGTGCATCCGGGCTGATTCCGCCGTTATCCCATAAGGCGAACTGCCCGACCGGCAACATCCGCAAGGCTGCCTCAATCTCGATATGCCGCATTTCGATCTGTGCCGAGATGAGGATGAACACCGCTACCAGCGGCAGGGTGAAATCACCCATCAGGATGCCGGCAAGGCCCAGCAGCACGGCAAACGATTGGCCGGCATAGGCGGCAAACCGGGTTGCACTCAGGCGGCTCCGTTTGATCGAGAGCAGCGCTCGCAGGACACGTCCACCATCCATCGGGAATGCCGGTAACAGATTGAAGACGGCCAGCAGGATGTTTGCGATCCAGAGATACAGAATGAACCCTGCCACCGAGATTTCATCGGCGTAGAGCAGGATGCCGAATGCCTGGTTGACGTTGCGTGCCATTGCCACCAGCATCACGACCGGTGTCAACATAACGGCAATGACAATATTGATTGCCGGGCCGGCAAGCGCAATCAGCGATTCCGACCGGGGGGAGAGTGAGGCGTGTTCGATACGGGCAACGCCACCAATTGGCAGCAAGGTGATATCGTGGACTGCCAGTCCATAGTGCATGGCAACCACCGCGTGGGCCAGTTCATGGGCCAACACGCACCCGAACACAGCCAGCAAAACCAGTGTGCCGAAGATCACACCTGGCAAGCCGGCGTTTGCAGCGTAGCCCCACTGGTAGATCACCCAGATCAGGAGCAGGGCAAACGTCGGGTGAACATTGATCGAGACACCGCGAAACGTGCCGATGCCTATCGACTTCCCCAAGCGTCTTCCGATCTTCCCGGTTTCCTGTACCCGTCCCCGTGAGCGGGGATACCGCATCATAGCAGAATATGCATCTCGTCATCTCGCGGGCGATAGATATAATCCCTGATGGCGAGGTGATCGGGAGCGCAAACGATGGGATGGAATCGGGTGAACCTGCAGCATATTCTCGAAGTCGACCAGTTCGCTCCCTCGGATATTGACCAAATCCTCACCCACGCCCGGCGCATGAAAGTTGTCGCCGAAAACCGCACCGGTTCAAGCTTGCGTGGCCGGATCCTTGCCACGCTCTTCTTTGAACCCAGCACCCGTACCCGGTTGAGTTTCGAGTCGGCCATGTTCCGGCTTGGTGGCCAGATCCTCTCGTCAGAAATGGCTTCCGAAACATCCTCGGCAGTCAAGGGGGAGACGATCGAGGATACCGTGCGGATTGTTGAATCCTATTCCGATGCGATCGTCATCCGGCACCCGAAGTCCGGAGCCGCAGCCGAGGCAGCGGCCGTGGCGTCGGTGCCAATCATCAATGGTGGGGATGGCCCGCACGAGCATCCTACCCAGGCATTGCTTGACCTGTTCACCATTCAGTCGGAACTCGGGAGGATCGATAACCTGAGGGTCGGCCTTGTGGGTGATCTCAGGTATGGCCGCGCACCCAGGTCTCTCGCCAGGATCATGTCCTTGCTACCGGGCACCAAACTGGCGATGGTGGCACCGGAAGGTATCCAGATGGAATCGGATGTCCTGAAGGCCCTGGACGACGCCGGTGTCTCCTACGAAATTCACAACGATCTTGAGCCGATCATCGGTGACCTCGACGTTGTCTACATGACCCGTGTTCAGAAGGAACGCTTCCCCAGCATCGTGGCCTACAAGGAGATGTCTGGCAAGTACAAACTCGATGCCAGATTGATGGATCTCCTGCCCCCCACCTCTATCGTGATGCATCCGTTGCCACGCGTTGATGAGATCGATCACGCTGTCGACAGCGATCCGCGAGCAGCCTATTTCCGTCAGGCACGCAACGGGGTCTATGTCCGCATGGCGGTACTTGACATGCTGCTGAACCCCAACGGGGCAAACCGCCGGGCCTGACTCACCTTCCGTTCAACGGCAGATGGTTCCACGCGTCCCTGATTTCGCCGGGGAGGAATATCAGCGTGCCGGGCTCAGGCGTCGGATGCTCGCTCTGGCAGTTGAGGTGCCGGGCGGGTCAGGTTGTAGAGACCGATCGCACCAAGCATCAGTGACATCACCAGTAGCACCTGGATGACCCCGTACAGGTCGGCAAACGCGCCGGCAAAGAGTACGGGGATGAACATCGACAGGTTAGAGACGGTAAAGAACGTCGCATAAACCCGTGCCAGCGCATCTTCCGGACTGCCCAACTGGAGCATGGCCTGGCAGGGGATGATCACGAACGCGTTTGAGACGCCCAGCATCAGGGCAAACACCATCGCAATAATCACTACACTCAACGCGGCTGTTTCGTTTGCCAGGTTGAAGAGTGAGGCAGCGGGCTCGGTGATCGCCAGCAGGGCCAGCGATACTGCTGCCCCAACCAACCCGATATCCACCAGGCGGGGTGCAGGGATTTTGTTGGTGATCTTGTTGACCAGCAGCGCTCCGGCGACCACACCGATACCTGCCGGCGCCACGATGAAGCCGATGTCTTCCTTGGAGAGACCCAGCGTGCCGGCGATGAATTCCGGTCCGAGCGAGGCAATCATCAGGTAGGTGGTCGTTGCCAGTGTCAGGTAGATAATCGCCTTCAGCAGCACCGCCCGTTGCAGGATCAGTACCACGCCGTCACGCGCCTCGATCACGAACTGGTGGAAGCGGTTCCGCGCCAACTGGATGCCCTCGTCACGCGGGAGCGGCGCACCGGCAGACTTGGGCAACAGGAAGACCATGAGCGTTGTCAGGATGTAGATTCCGAGGATACCGATCAGGGTGTTGGTAGTACCGATCAACTTAATGACCACTGGTCCGACGACGGCAAAACCGAGAATCTGGGAGCCGGTTACGGTCAGGTTGAAGAGGGCATTTGCGTTCATCAGTTCCCGCGGGCGGACGATGTTCGGAATCGTCGCCAGTTGAGCGGGCCCGAAGAACATGCCGACAGCGCCGAGAAAGAACGTGATCGAATAGACGATGACCAGGGTAAGTTGTGCCGGCCAGCCAGGATCGATTGCCAGGAACGCGAAGAGGGCAACCACACGTAATGCATTGGAGACCAGCATGACGGTGCGTTTGTTGACCCGGTCGACAACGACACCCGCAATTGGAGAAAAGATAACGGCCGGCACGCTGAACGCAAGCACCAGCAGGGATACCGCTGTGTTCGCCTGGGTCAGTTGTTGGGTTTCGACGATATCGCGGACGACAATCAGTAGCGTGAAGTTGATCATGTTCTGGGCAGTTTGAGACAGCCCCTGGATTACCCACAGCCGGAGAAACGCCTGGTTTCGCAGGACATCGACGAAACTGCCATTGGATTCGTTCAAGCCGTAGGCTCGCTATTCTCTTGCTGTTGCAGGATCTCTTCCGCCAGCACCCAGGCGGGGCCCCGGGAAACGAAAGCCTTGAAGCGCTTCTCAAGTGTCCGGCGGGAAAGCATGACCCTGCGATCGCAGCCGTGGCAGCGCAGACCGATATCTGCCCCCAGGCGGGTGACAGTCCATTCATAGGAACCGCAGGGATGTGGTTTTCTCAGGCGAACAACATCGCCGACGACGACTTCGAGTGGTCCGGTGCGCGACATGGGTAGCTCCAGGAACAATCACAACCGATGTCCGGATAGCATACCAAGCGAGATTGTGGGGCATACTTATGGCAGGTTGTTTATGCTGCACCATTTGAGGTGGCAGGATGGAGGGACCGAATGCTAAGTGCCGACCAGGCACTGCCAATTGCCGGGAGAGCATTGCGCTTGCGGTGCCCGCGCTGCGGAAAGGGAAAGTTCACCCGCTCCTGGTTTCATACTAACCCGCGCTGTGATGTTTGCATGATGCAGTTCGACCGCGAGGAAGGCTACTGGACCGGTTCAATTTTTGTGAACCTGATCCTGGCCCAGTTCCTGATTATTGGCGGGATGTTCTACCTCATGTTCGGGACCGACCTGGACCTCTGGACCAGCATCGGGATTCTGGCGGCCGGGGCGATTATCTTCCCGACGTTCTTCCATCCTTTCTCCAGAAGTATCTGGTTGGCGATGGATTACTTCTTCACAACTACGCCGGGAGTTGACCCACCGGTCAGACTCTAACCCGCACCCAATGCACGTTTGACCTTGACGACCGGTCACATGCCGGTGCTACACTCCTGTTCGAAGGAGTACGTACACTGTGCATCCAATGGTGAAAGCTTTTCTCTTCGGGTTGGTGACACCGGTTGCCTGGGTAGCGTTGGGCTGGCTGGTCTTTGTCCGGAATGTCGGGGAACTGCCGGCTTCAAATGCGCTGGTAATCCTCACCGGCGCGTTGCTGGTCGCTGCGCCGGCATTGACCTTTGTGCCGCTGGCAAGGGTTCTGCAAGCGCCCCTGTATGAAGTTGAGGGGATTTTCGGCTGGGCAACGTTCGGCTTTGTCATCACCTTCCTGACGCCAGGCGAAACGCTGAGCCGTGGTGAGTTCCTGATCTTCCTGTTGCCACTGACCGTAGCGATTGCTTCGGTCGTGACGCTGATTGCCCATGCGTTCGACCGGCGTATACACCGGCACGCTCCCTACCGCCAGAGCTTTCTGCGCGCCCGGCGGCAGGGGTATCTTGCTGCGCTGGTGATGGTTGCGCTCTTCCTCTTGCACGGCATCCAGGTGCTTAGCCTGGTGAATGGCACGCTGCTACTGGTCGTCGCGATCCTCTGCGAAGTCGTTATGCTGTCACGTGACCGGCAAGCGCCGGTGCGGCGTGTGCCGGCGCAACCTCGACCGCAGAACGGATAACCGGATCGAGACGGGCAAATTCCTTCAGAAACGCATCGTGCCCCTCGGGTGAATCCAGTTCAAAGTAATCCGCCCAGCCACCGTTGCGAAGGATGATCTCGGCTGTCTGCCGGACATACGATACCGGGAAGAGGATGTCGCTGCTCACACTGATGACGGTTGTCTTCGCAGTGATCCGGGCAGCCGCTTCATCCAGCCCACCCCGGTTACGCCCGATATCGTGGGTGTCCATCGCCCGGGAGAGGTACAGGTAGGTGTTGGCATCGAACCGGCGGGCAAGTTTGGTGCCCTGGTGGTGCAGGTAGCCCTCGACATCGAACCGTCCCTGGAACTCGTTCCAGGCGCTCGGTCGGGTAGCTTCCATCCGGTCGAAGCGCTCGTGCATATACGGATCTGACTGGAAGGTAATCATCCCGAGCATTCGGGCTACTCCGATGCCGTCCGCCGGGACAGCGTCGTCGCTGTAGTCGCCGTTGTTCCAGAGCGGGTCGAGCATGATTGCCCGGCGCTGCACCTCGTTATAGGCGATACCCTGTGTGTGGAAGCGGGCAGATGCCGCCACTACCACCGCGCGCTCGGCCCGTTCCGGTGCCATCGCTGCAAACTCGATCACCTGCATGCCGCCCAGTGAACCGCCGATGACCGCTGCAACCCGTTCAATGCCGAGGGCATCCAGCAGGCGGAGTTGGCAGTTCACCAGATCCCGCACGGTGAGCGCAGGGAAGCGCAGGTTGTAACGGTTGCCATCCGGTGCGATCGAGCGCGGACCGGTGGTTCCGTAACAGGAGCCGAGGGTGTTGGCACAAATAACGAAATAGTGGTTGGTATCGAGAGGCCGGCCGGGGCCAACGACCGGTTCCCACCATCCGGGGCGGTCGCCCGGAATGTCAGGATGGCTGGCCGCGTGGGCATCACCGGTCAGGGCATGGAAGACGAGGATGACGTTATCCCGGTTGGCGTTCAGTGTGCCCCAGGTTTCGTAGGCAACAGTGACCTCGTCAAGGCGTCCGCCGAGTTCGGTGAAGAACGGGTTTACTGGTGAAGCCACCCGGCAGTACTGCAGGGCGGCGCAGGGAGTCCATTCAATTGTCGTCATGGGGTGTGTAATCCCTTCTCCGGTCACGACAAGGCAAATCTGTCAACGTCCTGCCCTGCGCCGGAGAGGAGAAACAAAGAAACCACCGCATATGGGTGGTGGAATCTTCATCTGTCGCTCATCTTGCGGAAATAGTTCCGCCGGAATTGGCACCATGCAAACTTGCGCTGGTTGCCGGGCTTCTAAGGGCCGATTTCCCTCCACCACTCTGGATGAGCGCAGGGTCTATTTACTTGTTCCAGTAAACGTAGCAGGCCAGCGGTGCCGCGTCAAGACCCCGGGATAGATTGCAGGTTACCGGTAATCGTGCTGCCCAATCTGCCGGTTCCGGAAATTCCCGTTCGAAATTACGACCAGAACATGTTGCAATCGACCGTTCTCACAAGTACACTGACCGCTGGTCAGTGAAGGGTGTTCTATGACGACCAATCGCCGCGAACAGGATATGGAACGAACCAGGCAGCTCATTCTTGATGCTGCCCGTGAAGAGTTCATCGCCTCGGGCTACGAGGCAACCTCGGTCCGTCAGGTGGCACGCCGGGCAGGCTTCTCGCACGGCACAATCTACCTGCACTTCCGGGACAAGGATGACTTGCTCTTTCAGGTCTCCGAGGATGAGTTCGCACGGCTGCTGTCGCAACTGCGCGCTCTTCCCAGGAGTCAGGACCCGATCCAGCGGTTGATTGGTGCACTCCGGGCATTCGGCACCTACGGGCTGGACCACCCGCATCAATACCAGTTGATGATGGGGCACCGGCCGCATACGTTCTCCGAGACCGACTCGCCACGCTTTGGTCCGATGGCCGAGCAAGTATCGAGTTTCCTCGGAGACCTGATGCGCGAGGCCGGCCGCCGGAGCTTTGTGATGGGTGCAACCCCGAAACTTGACCACCTGACATTGCTGGCAACAGTGCATGGCATCGTCGACATGTTCCTGTTGAAGCTGGTCGACCGTGAAACGGCCGAACGGGCCATTGACCATTCGATTCTGTTGATTCTCTCAGCCCTCACGGGCGGCTCCTGTGTCATTGGTGCGCCGGAGCTGGAGGTAGTGACACAAAGAGGTGTCTGACATGGTTGTCTTCTTGCTTCGCCGGCTTGCACGCTGGTTTGGTATTGGCATCCCCGCCGATGGCACATCAGAAGATCTCATGCGACGACGAGTGGTCAGTCTTGCCTGGCCAGCTGTTATCGACGGGTTGCTCGTCACCCTGGTCCATGTCATTGATACCTTCCTGGTGTCCAGGGTCAGTGAAGAGGCGTTGGCCGGAGTTGGTACGGCCACCCAGGTTGTTTTCATCCTTATTGTTGTTTTGACGGCCATTTCGGTCGGGTGTTCGGTGCTGGTTGCCCAGGCAATCGGCGCGCGGGATTATGCCCGGGCGAGTATCTTCACCAAGCAATCGCTCACCGCCGGCACGCTGCTGGCGATTCCGCTGGCGCTCTTTGGCTATGCATTTGCGCGGCCGTTGATCGGCTTTTTTGGCGTCGAACCGGCTGTGGCAGACATTGCTGTCGAGTTCCTGCAGGTCTCGGCGTTTGCGATGATCATCTTTGTGAACTCGTTCGCACTGGCTGGCATCTTCCGGGGGATGGGTGATACCCGCACCCCGATGCTGGCGAACCTCGTGGGTAACTTCCTGAACGCGGTCGTTGCCTACGGCCTGATCTTCGGCAAGCTTGGAATGCCGGAGCTCGGCGTCGTTGGTAGCGCCTGGGGTGCAGTGACCAGCCGCCTTGTGGTTGTCATGATCCTCTTGGGCGTCCTGGTAGTGCGTGATACGAAGGTGTCCATCGCCGGGCGGCACGGCTGGATTCCCCGGCTGCAAACCATCGTCGATATCTGCCGGATCGGTGTGCCGAGCGCAGTTGAACAGTTTTTGTCTTCGTTGGGATTTGCCACGATGACCGGCGTCGCTGCGATGCTGGGGACCAGTGCCCTGGCTGCCCACCGGATCACGTTCAACGCGTTGTCTCTCTCGTTCATGCCGGCGATGGGTATGGCGATGGCGGCGACGGCAATCGTCGGACAATCAACCGGCGCAAAGGACCCCGCCTCGGCGCGGAAGGCAGCCAAGATCTCCTCGACCTACGCTGCGATCTGGATGAGCATGATCGGGGTTGTCTATTTCGCGTTCGCGCCGTGGATTATCCAGGCGTTCAGTAATGACCCGGCCGTTATCTCCCAGGGAACAAGTGCCTTGCGGGTGCTGGCAATCTCCCAGCCATTCTGGTCGTGGATGATGGTCTTCTCAGGATCGATGCGCGGTATCGGCAATGCCCGTTTCCCGATGGTGGTGAACAGCATCAACCTCTGGGCGGCAGTGTTGCTCGGTCTGGTGCTGATCCGTTGGCTGGATCTTGGCCTCGCCTGGATCTGGAGTGCGTTCCTTGTCTTCTCGCCGATTACAGTACTGATACTCCGGCGGCGTCTGCTGTCTGATCCGCTGATGGCCGATCCGGAGGAAACGCCCGGTGGTGGCAGCAAGATGCCGGGGACACCGGTTACCACCGCTGCCGAACCGGCAGACTGACCGGCGGTTACTGCCGCTTCAATTCGAACTGCTCGTTGGTCGCGCAGTAGCTGTCGCCGGTGAGACGTCCCAGCGCATCAAGTTTCAGCATGTCAATCCGGTAATTATCGAGCACGAGATCGTCCTGGATATGCATCCGGACGATTTCTCCGATGACGAGGTTTGCACCGTAGGGTGGCCCTCCAACCGGTGTGATTGACCGCACCTCGCACTCGAAGCTGGCCGGAGCTTCCAGCACCCGCGGTGGTTTGACTATTTCGCTCGCGACAGGTGTCAGACCGCTAACCTCGAATTCATCCACTTCAGGTGTAAAGTCGATCGCGGTGCGTGCCATCTGCTGGCCAATGCTGCGGTTCACGATATTGATGACGTACTCACCGGACGCCCGGATGTTCCGGAGCGTGTCCTTCTCGGCGCCATTGCTGGCACCAATGGAGAGGGCAACGTGTGGAGGGCTGGGCGTCAGCATCATGAAGAAACTGAACGGCGCGAGATTGTGGACTCCATCCGGTCCAATCGTCGAGGTAAACCCGATAGGCCGGGGAACGATCAACGCAGCCATGATCTTGTAGACGGTCTGAGAATCAAGTTCCTGAGGGTTGATCAGCACTGTTGGCCCCCTGTCTATGGCTGGACGAGCGATGGCTCTGCATATCCTGTCAGTTCAACATAGCCCAGGCCGGTCAGATTGTCGCCCCGCACGGTACCCCGAACCTCGACCTCACCCTCCCAGTAGATGACTCCGGTTGATGCAGTGGTGTCCAGTTCCTGGTCTGGCAGGCTGGGTGTCAGTTCCAGTTCCCAATCGTGTTTCGGCACCGAGATTCGCCACCCGGAAGGGTAGACAGCTCCGGTGCGCTCACTCTGCCATGTCCCGGTGGGGTGGACGTTGATCGCGTCGGCTTCCAGGTTTTGGGTCGTGCCGTCGGCGAATACGATCGTGCCATATGCGATGACAATCTCCTTGTCCGGTCCGTAGACCAGGGAGATGGTCAGTTCCTCGTTGTTTTCCATTTGCACCGAGAACCAGTCCCAGCCGGTTGCCCCGACCGAGATGAAGTTGCCCCACTGGTGGTCCATCCAGGCCTCACCGGCGACGGACAGTTCCTCACCCTCAACGATGAGCGTTCCCTGCACTTCCATGTTTGTCCTGGAGTAGTAATAGGATCCGCCGGCCGGGCCGAATTCGACCCATCCGACATCGTTGTGCAGGGCCGGTGGTTTGGTCGCCGTGACGTTGAGGTCGATTGCGTAGTCGTCGAGTGTGGCAAACAGCCTGTCCTCACCGAGCGCACCACTCATCCACCAGTCGTCGAGTGCAAGGTGGAAGCCCGCTTCGGCGTCGCGGATAGCCCCCGGGCCGAACTTCTCGTCGTAGACGAATCGCTGTCTGGCGTTGTCGGTGATCGCGAAGTGGGATGCGAAATAGGGCGGGAAGTTGCTCCGGTTCGCCTGGAAGAAGACGAACTCGAATCCGTACCGTTCGCCCGAATCGGTGAACAGATGGCCCGTGTAATACCACCATTCTGTCAGCATGTCGTGTGGCGCCTCATCGTCCGGAAAGACCACCGGCTTGACCTCGGGTGTCGGTTCGATCAGGGCAGCGGCTGCCCGTGTCGGCGTTGGACCGGCAGATTCCGACGGGTCTTCACGAACTGCTGTTCCCGAGCAGCCGGCGAGCAGGAGCAGTGCCAGCAGGAGCAGGATGACCGTTCTCAATGGTGAAACTCTTTTCCGGGCATGATCCGCGTCAGCCACTGCGGCATCCACCAGTTGACGCTGCCAAGTAACCGCATGGTGGATGGAACCAGCAGGGCGCGGGCAATGGTCGCATCGAGCGCAATCGAGATCGCGATGCCGAGCCCCAGCGCCTTGATCAGGACAATTTCAGCCGTGACGAACGAAGCGGTCACCACCACGACAATCAGCGCCGCGCCAGTGATGATGCGTCCCGAGCGTTGCAGGCCAACAGCGACTGCCTGGCGGTTATCCTGCGTTTCCACCCAGGTTTCACGGACCCGGGACAGCAGGAAAACCTCGTAATCCATCGACAGGCCGAAGAGGATGCAGAACATAATAATCGGAAGTGATGCCTCGACGTAGCCTTGGGGAACGAAGCCGAGATATTCCGAGAAGTTGCCCCGCTGGAAGATGAACACCAGCGCGCCGTAGCTTGCCAGAATGCTCAACACGTTGATCAGGATCGCCTTCAACGGCAGGATGACCGACCGGAAGAGGAAGAGCAGCACGAGGTAGGTGGTGATGACAATCAGTGCGGCAACATACGGGAACTGGGCGTACATTTTGTCAACAACATCGACAATCTCCGCCGTACCGCCATTGACCAGCATCGAGAAATCTCCACCAACTGGATAATCCCGGACGTCGTGGAGTAACGCCTTCGAGGATTCATCGCCGGCGAGACCCCGCATATAGACAAGCACGACCGTTGCCTGTTCTGAACCCAGTTGGTGGCGGGCCGTCAACACATAGGGGTCAGTGATACCGCCGGGAGAGTTGTAGAGCAGGTTGTACTGGTCCAGGCTCAATCTCGGATCGAGCGTCACCAGGCTGTCGATTCTCGTCACCCGCTCATCGGCCGCCAGCCAGCGGGTCAAGTCGTACAGCGCCTGGAGGTTCTCCGGCGAGGTGACGTTGGTTTCGGATTTCAGGGCGATGACCAGCGGCGAGATTTCTCCGTCGCCAAACTCGCGCCGCAGCACCTCGAAACCTTGCCGGGATTCCACCCGTTCCGGAAGAATCGTCGCGTCGGGTGATGAGAGGTTAATCTGCAGGAAGGGCAGGCCGAGCGCCACAAGCAGCACCAGGGTTGGCAGGAAGAAGCGCCACGGGTGGTCCATAACGGTGTTGGAAAGGCGGATCCAGAACGTGCCCTGGCGGTCATCCCGGCGTTTGAATACCTGGAAGCGGTTGACCCGGGTGCCCACGATTCCAAGTACGGCTGGCAGGAGCGTCAAGGCACCGACCATTCCGATGATGATGACCACCATGCCGGCAATCCCAACCGACCGCAGGAACATGAAGTCAAACTGGGCCAGACCACCGAGGCCAATGACGACTGTCAGGCCGGAGAAAAACACCGCTCGTCCGGCAGTCCCGGTGGTGACGGCTACCGCTTCGGCGACATCCCGATGCTCGATCTCCTCACGAAACCGGCTCGTCATAAAGAGCGAGTAGTCGATAGCCAGCCCCAGCCCCAGCATTGTTGCCAGGTTCAGGACAAAGATCGACATGTCAAATTGCTGGCCGAGGACGTACAGCGCACCGAGGACCGTCGCAACCGAAACGCCGCCAACGACCAGCGGGATGCCGGCACCCACCAGGGTGCCAAACACCAGGACGAGGGCGATCATCGCGAAGGGGATAGCCAACACCTCTGCCCGGCGAAGGTCTTGCTCGGATATGGTCTCTACGTCTTCATAGAAGGCCGGGACTCCGGCGAGGATAGTGTTGATTTCCGTATCCGGCACAACCTCGCGGATCGCCGGCATGAGACGTTGGGACTCTTCCGGAGAAAGGTTGATCGGCACCGTGGAATAGGCGATCATGCCGTTCGACGATATCTGGCGTGGATTGTCCTGATAGCGGCCCGGCTCTCCGGCTTCCGGCAGGGTGAGGATGCTGTCGATTACCCGGTTGGCTTCGTCGGAGAAGGCTGGGTCCAGTGCATGGCGGCTGTCTGATTCGAAGATGACAACCAGTGAGGATGGCGAGAACCCGGGCAGTTCTTCTTCCAGCAATGCCCGGGCCCGCGCTGCCTCAATATCGGGGTTGCTGAAGCCGCCAACCTGTAACACCGATGGCAGTTTGCGGATGGCTGGAGCAGAAGCGAGGAAAAGCAGAATCCAGATGGCCAGGACGATATAGCGGTACTTGTAAGCGATCTGGCCAAGTCGGTAGAACATGCGTTACCCTGATCGACGCTGATGGCTCACCACAACCGGCTTGCCACTCGGACCGGGCCGGAAGGTGCCCATCGAAACTGTACATCAGCCCGGAAACCGGAATCGCTGCGAAAAGAGGTTGTGATGGATACAGAGGGCACAAAGATCAACCACAAGGAGCGGGTTCGCTCCCAGTTCGGCCAGACTGCGGCAGACTATGTCTCCTCGCCGGGACACCGCTCCGGTCGCGACCTCGACCAGATCGTTGAGCTCGCCCGGGCGACCGGTGAAGAGGATGCGCTGGACATCGCAACCGGTGGTGGGCACACCGCACTGGCGATTGCTCCCCATGTCCGGTCGGTGGTTGCCAGCGACCTCACTCCGAAAATGCTGGATGCAGCCCGTGGATTCATCCTCGAGCAGGGCATTACCAATGCCAGTTTCGAGATTGCCGATGCCGAGGCGCTTCCGTTTGCTGATGCATCATTCGACATCGTGACCTGCCGGATTGCGCCGCACCATTTCAGCGATGTTCAGGCGTTTTGCAACGAGGTGGCCAGAGTGCTGCGTCCGGGAGGCCGCTTTGTGCTGATGGACTCCATTTCACCGGAAGAGCCGGATCTTGATGCATTCATCAACGAACTGGAGTGGCGCCGGGATACCACCCATGTCCGGAGTTACAACCTTGCCGAGTGGCGTACCTTCATCGAGAACGCCGACCTGAAAGTCGAAGCGATCGAACTGGTAAACCGCACCCACGACTATCCCACCTGGACCGCCCGTTCCCGGATGACCGAGGACGCGAAATCGGATCTGGATGCCTGGATTCTTTCCCAGCCGGAAGCAACGCTCGATTACTTTGAAATTATGATCGACGGTTCCGACATCCAGAGCTTTGCCGACCACAAGGCGATCATCCAGTCCGTCAAGGCAGGAGCAGAAGCGTGACAAACCAGCGCCCCCGGGCACGTGAAGCAGGAATCGTGCTCGGCCGGATGCCCACCGGGCCACTCAACGCCATTACCGACGTGGCCGGGGTCAAGGTGGGCCACACCACACTGATTGAAGGCGAAGGGCCGCTGGTGCCCGGTGTCGGGCCAATCCGGACCGGCGTGACGGCCATCCTGCCGCATGGGGGCAACGTCTTCCGGGAGAAGGTGCCGGCGGCAATTCACGTCATGAACGGTTTCGGCAAGTGCATGGGACAGGAGCAGATCGAGGAGCTAGGCAACATCGAGAGCCCGATTGCCCTGACGGGCACCATGAACGTCGGCCTGGTTACCGATGCGCTGGTTGCCTATGGCATCCGCGAGTCTCCGGAGATCGGTATTTCCACGTCAACGATCAACCCGGTGGTTGGTGAGTGTTCTGACTCCTTTCTGAACGATATGCACGGCCGGCATGTTCGCCAGGAGCATGTGCTGGCAGCGATTGACGGGGCAACGGCAGGACCGGTAGCCGAAGGAACCGTCGGAGCCGGCACCGGTATGAGTTGTTTCGGCTTCAAGGGCGGCATCGGCACTGCTTCGCGGGTGATTCCGGATTCGGTCGGTGGCTGGACTGTTGGTGTGCTGGTGCTGGCGAACTTCGGCCGAAAGCAGCAATTGACCATCGACGGCGTTCCTGTCGGGCTCCTGCTGGAAGAACAAACGCCAGACCCGCCGGAACGTGGGTCAATCATGTTCATCGTCGCGACCGATGCTCCAATGCTCGATCGTGGGTTGCGTCGCCTTGCCCGTCGTTGTGCGATCGGGTTGGGTCGCACCGGATCGATCTCCGGTCACGGTAGCGGGGACTACGTGATTGCGTTCTCGGCGGCCGGGTCCGTGCGCATCCCGCATGAGCCGCAGGCGGCAACGCAGAGCATGGAGATCGTTCATGATGGTGGCCCGGCCATAGACCACCTGTTCCAGGCAACGGTCGAGGCGACCGAGGAGGCGATCATCAACGCCTTGTTCACTGCCACCTCCCTCACCGGGCGCGATGGGAACCACCGGGAGGCATTGCCGGTTGAACGGGTACAGGAGATCATGCGCAAGGCTGGCCGCCTGCATTTGTGAGGCGGATCACCTGCCGGATACAATGTGCCAGCGGTAAACAGTCTGGCTGAGGTGAGCGTTCCGCGAGGATAGTGCATGGCGGAGACCGGCGAACTGCCGTCGAAAACCTGTCCCTACTGTGGCAGCACCGATACGGTGTTTGTTCAGCGCGGGTTTGCCGGCACAACCGACGCGCACGATCAGTACTACACCTGCCAGGCATGCGGCCTTGTGACCTATGAAATCGTCGCCCGGAGTGAGCGCGAACTGAAGATGCATCGACTTGAAACCGGGCGGCGGTACAAGCATGCCGGGTGGGAATACACTGTCACCCGCGTGCTGCGAATCGGCAACGACGAGTCACTGGTTTATCTGCGGCCGGTGCAGCGGGAATCCTGAACCAGGCAGATCAATCGACACGAAAGACAGGGGCGACGCATTGCGTCGCCCCTGCTGTGTCTCCGGTTGTTGTGAACCCGGAACTAGTCGCTGGTTGCGGCCAGTTCAGAGATGGACGCCGGGCGTTTGCGAGCAACGCGAGGCGTCGGGGTGGCTTCGTTGATGGCAGCCTGGGTGTCGACAACGCCGAGGCGCTCGAAGATCAGTTCGAACCGGTCGCGCAATTCATTGCAGATGGCAGACCTGGCCTCGTCATCCATCGTCCAGAATTCGTGCTTGAACGGGCCAAAGCCACGCTTGCGGGTCGTGTAATAGAACTGGGCGTCGGTCATATCCGGCTTGCGCTCGGATGCCCGGTTCTCGGCAAGCCAGGCATAGACCTTCTCCTTGAGGTCGGCCGGCATCGACTCGCTGTCGAAAATGATGTTCTGGAAGCCGGTTGCCAGGTGAACTTCCGATGCATTGGCTTCGGCGAAACGGTTGAAGGCTTCTTCCGGCAAGGTGGATGCACCGTGCTGGACTGCGCCGCTCATTCCGTATTCTTCGCGGGCAACCTTGGAAAGGTCCGCCAGGGTATCGAAGTCAACCTTGACCTGGGCAACGGTGCCGTCGGCCAGCGGCACGCCACCGTGCGACGTTCCGGTCTGGACACTGATCTTGGAGATGCCAACCAGGTTGTCGCCCATGCTGGCCAGTTCACGGTTGTAAGCGTTCATGAAGGCACGAAGTTCGGCAACGGTCGAGTTCTGGCTGCCAACCTCGCCGATCTCGCCGCCGACCGACACCGTGATGCCTTCCGGTTCGATTTCGCGGATGTAGGCGGTGATTTCGGCGGTATGCTTCGCATTCAACGCCTGCTGGGCATCCTCGCCCTCAAGCGACAGATCGACAATCGTCGAGGAGTCCACGTCAATGTTGTAGAAGCCAGCCTCGATTGCCTTCTTCGCCAGATCACGGACTCCCTGGACCTCACCTTCCGGGTCGGTCTTGTAGCCGGAAGCACTGATCTGGAAGTGGTCGCCCTGGATGAAGATCGGGCCCGGGTGTCCTTCGCGAACGGCAGCGGCGAGGATCACCGCAGCATATTCGTCGGGGTCCTGCATGGTATAGCCGATTTCCGAGCGGGCGATTTCGAATATGACCTGACCGGTGTTCAGTTTGCGTGCTGCCTGGAGGATGGTACGGGCGACATCATAGGTCATGCCGCGGATGTTGATCGCCGGGGTGGTCTTGTTGGACCACGCATTCTGTCCGCCGGCCATGTAGTACTCATGGATCGAGGCGGCCGGGCAACCGAGTTCCTGGGAGAGTTCCCAGATAAGCCAGCGAGCGGCCTCCTTGACCTCATCGCTGCCGAATACCGCCGAGTACACCAGTTGGTCGACATAGCCTGAGCGCAGGCCGTCGGCATCCTTGACGGTGACGCCGTCGGCAGTGACCGCGCCATAGGTGCCGAATCCATCGAGGAGGTTCCTGACCGATTCAAATGCTTGCATGGTGTTGCCAATCCTTCCCATACCACCGCACGGGCCGGGTATGCGCCGCACCTCCCGACCGGCAGGGGCTCCTTCCTTGTTGCTATTGATGATACCCGGAACGCCGCAGATCATGGCCCGATTTTCGGTCTTCCGGATAGACAAACGTCCTATTCGACGATCAGCGTGCCGACCATCCCGAGTGCTTCATGGCCCGGAACCGAGCAGTAGAAGCGAAACTCACCCGTGGTTTCCGGCACCTCGAGTACCAGGACCGCCTTTGAACGTGGCTGCGTCTCAATCTTCAGGCGTTCACCAAAGAAGTCATCAATGGTGAGGTCGTGGACCATCGAATCGGGATTGTCCAGCACGAGTGCAACCTTCTCGCCCGGACGCAGGACAATCGTGTTCGGTGCGAACGACATGTTGCGGGTAACGATTTCGATGGTGCGGTCAACATCGTCGGGCACCGGCGTCTCGCCGGCCTGCTCGGCGCCACAACCCGCAAACACGAGCATGGCAACGAGGAACAGGCCGGCAAGACGAATGTATACAGAATGAAGCAAGATATCCCGTTTCCTAGAGATACTGGTCAAACCAGTTGCAAATGCGCTCCAGACGCTCGACCCGGTGTACCGGTTGACCGGCCCGGGAGAGTCCGTGGCTTTCGTTCGGGAAGCGGACGAACTCGACCGTCTTGCCCAGACGTTTCAGCGCGGTAAAGAACTCCTCGCCCTGGCTAATCGAGCAGCGCAGGTCATTCTCCGAGTGCAGAATCAGCAACGGAGTTTCCACGTTCTTGACATAGGTGATCGGCGAGTGTTTGGCGTAGGCTTCCGGGTTGTCATAGGGTGTGCCGCCAAACTCCCAGTCACTGTAGGTGAATGCCAGGTCGCTGGTTCCGTAGAGTGAGTAGCGGTTGGCAGTCGATCGCTGGGTGACAGCGGCCCGGAAGCGGTTGGTCTGGGTGATCGCCCAGTTCGTGACGTATCCACCGTAGGAACCGCCGGTGATGCCGATCCGGTCCGGATCGACGAAACCGAGCGATTCAAGGAACGGCACGCCACCCATTACGTCGCGATAGTCGGCGCCACCCCAGTCTTCGCGGGTTGCGGCAACCCATTCCTGCCCATAGCCGGTTGAGCCGCGCGGATTGGTCATCAGCACCACGTAGCCCTTGCCGGCCAGCACCTGCATTTCGTGGAAAAACCCTGTGCCATACATGCCGTGCGGACCACCGTGAACCTCGATGATTGCCGGATACTTTGCCCGCTCGTTGAGGTTCGGCGGGGTGAAGAGCCATCCGTGGACCTCGACGCCCGGGTCGCTTTCGTAGGTCACCTCGCGGACATCGGCCAGTTGCACCTCCTCCAGCCAGGCTGCATTGACGTTGGTGACCTGGCGTTCCTGTCCATCCGGGGTAACGACGAACACCTCCGTCGGGGTCGAGAGTGTGCTTGCCGCGAATGCGATCGTGCCATCCCGGGCAACAGTGAACGCCTGGATGTCGCGGACGCCACCGACTGTTTCCTGCGGGGCGCCGCTGACCGGACAGGTGGTGATATTGACGCTGCCACGGTCGCTGAGCAGGGTCAGCACTGCGTCGCCGGCGCTGTTCCAGAAGGGAGTGTTTGCCGGCAGACCGTAGCGGGAGTCCGAGATTGCCGAGTTACCCGGTTCGCGGTCGAGGCTGCCCATCAAGGTCCGGGTTTCCCCGGAAGCGGGTTCCCAGACGTAGATGTCATCGAGTGTGGTGCCGCCAAATTGTTCGGTTGCCGGATGCCCGTACCAGGCGAGTCTTGATCCATCGGCCGACCACGTCGGGGCGCTGTACCAGCCATCACCGGGGGATACCTGTTCGACCTCGCCGGTTTCGAACGAGTGTAGCCAGACATCGGAGCGGGTATTGTTATCGCGTTCCTCGGTGCGGTTCGAGACGAAGGCCAGGTATTTGCCATCGGGGGACGGTGCCGGCGACACGCTGTGGTAATCGCCAGTGGTGACCTGTTCGGCTTCTCCCCCCTGGCGGCTCACGCGCCAGATCTGGCGGCGTTTGCCATCCCAGAAACCTTCGCCGTCCATCTTGTGAATCAGCGTCGTGATGACTTTCGTGTCGCTGGTTGGTGGTGTTTCCAGTTCTGCCCTGGATACAAAGAAAAGTGACTCACCATCCGGCGCCCAGCAGAAGTCGGTCACGGCGTTCGGGCCGGAAGTTACCTGCCACGCCTCGCCACCATCTACCGGCATCACCCAAATCTGGTTGCGATCCTTGCGGGTGGAGAGAAACGCCAGGTGGCTGCCATCCGGCGACCAGCGAGGTGCTGCGTCCCGGGCATTGCCACTGGTGAACCTGAACGGTTTCGACCCTTCGGCGACGTCAACCATCCAGATTGCCGACTTGTATCCGTTAATCTTTCGATCAACCGTGGTTACGACATAGGCAATCCGCTTGCCATCGGGTGAGATATTCGGGTCTGCCACCAAACGTATGGCATAGAGGTCTTCAATTGTGACGTTCCGCCGGGACATCAATTCCTCCGGTTCATCGATCCAAACCTGTCGGCACCATTCTATAGCCTCTACCCATTGCGGGCGCGGTTCAGGGCTTCCATATGGGAACTGTAGTGATCGCGGGTGAAGTCGAGTACCTCTTCAGGGTTCACATCAGGCACTCGTTCGAGTGTTTCCATCAGGGCATCGTAATTGTCCTGCAGGTACTCTTTTGCCTCGTCAATGGTCCAGCCCGCGCGGGCTGCCACCTGTGCCTCATTCCACTCGTTCAGGGTGACGCCGGCAGCCTCACCGACCGGCCAGTTTTCCGGTTGCCCGGCAATCCGGTTCTGCAACACACCGTTGTAGACACCGAGCCAGTCTCCGATGTGAGAGATCACGTCCTTGCCTGACCAGATTCCTGCAACTCCCGGCTTCAGTAGTTGTTCGTCGCTGATGCTGCTGATGGTTTTCAGCAGTTGCAGGTGAGCGGCTGATACGTCCTTGAGGAGTTCGAGACGTTGTTTCTTGCTGATTGCCATCGTGGTTGCCGTGCCTTTCTCTGTTTCATCTCCGGGCGGGATGACTCCTTGCTAGGATAGGTCATGCGCCTGTCATACAGTCGGAGGTAACACCATGCGCGCGCACGAGATCCACACTTCTGATGTCGGACCACAACATAAAGGATGGGCGCTTGCCGGAGCCGTTCGTTCGGCGGCCGGAAAACGGCTGTTCAAAAAGGGACAACGTATTGACGATGCAGCCCTCGAACAGTGGCACCAGGTTGAACCAGGTGTCGTCCACCTGATCGAACTCGAACCGGGTGATCTCCATGAAGATGATGCCGGTCGGATGCTGGCCGAGATTTTCGCCGGGCCAGGGCTACGAATCAAGGGACCGGCGCTCAGCCGTTATCACCTCATTGCTGAACACAAGGGGCTATTCCGGGTTGACATTGATTTGCTGCGGGAAGTCAACAGGGTTGAAGGATCAACGCTCTACACCCTGCTCGACCGGCAGACCGTTGTGCCCGGCAAGGTTGTCGCCGGGCTGAAGGTTACCCCGATCGGTTTTCCGGAGTCCGGGATCGAGAAGGTCCGAACCATTGTCGAGCGGGCCGGGCACTCTCCGGTGATGCTGGTGCCGTTCCAGCCGAAGAAGGTAGTGGTAATCGCCACCGAAGGGTTGAGCGAGAAACTCCGCGTACGGTTCGGCGAGATGGTCAGCAAGAAAATGGCCTGGTACGGGTCGAAAGTGATCGATATCCAGTTCGTCGATGCGACCGCCGGGGATGTTGCTGCGGCGATGCAAGCCGGACTCGAACAGGGCGCCGACATCCTGATGGCTGCCGGCGGGAACACCATCGACCCGCTCGACCCAATTCTGATTGCCGTACAGGATATCGGAGCCGAGATGGTTCATTTCGGTGCACCTGCCCATCCCGGGTCGATGTTCTGGCTGGCGCGAATCGGTGACGTGCCCATTTTCAACCTTGCATCCTGCTCGATGTACTCACGGGCAACGGTGGCCGACCTGATCCTGCCGCTGGTGATGACCGGCGAACAGGTGGATTCCGAAGACATCATCGAACTGGGGTATGGCGGTCTTCTTGAACGGGAAATGGCATTCCGCTTCCCGGACTACGATGTTGATTTCAGTGGTGAAGGCGATGAACCCGGTGAGGAATAACACCGGGATGAGAAAGGACAGCACATTGTCAGCAAACGAAGGCAAGACCGTTGTCGTTCATGGTGGTTTGGTGGTGACACCCGGTGGTGCCGTACGTGCAGACGTTGTCATTCGCGGCGAAACGATCGCCGCGTTGACCATGGATGCCAGCCAAATCGACGCTGATGAACGCATCGACGCGAGCGGACTGGTTGTCTTGCCAGGCGGAGTCGACGCTCACACCCATTTCAAGGACCCGGATCCGAACCAGATTGAAGGCTTTGAAACAGGTTCTCGTGCCGGACTTGCCGGAGGCGTAACAACAGCCATCGAGATGCCGCAGGCAACCCCAACCTCGTCAACCGGGGAGCACATCCGCGAGAAACGCAGCCTGATTGGTGAGCGTTCACACGTCGATGTAGCCCTTTGGGGTGCGGTGATTGGTCAACCTGCCGAACAGATCGAGGACATGATCGACGAAGGCATCGTCGCGCTGAAGGCATTCATGCCGGCATCCAGTCCCGGCTTTCCACGTGCCGATGACGTCGTGCTGCTCGATACCTTCAGGATGATTGCCGGCCGCGACGACCTGTTGTTTGGCGTGCATTGTGAAAACGATGACATGCTGACGAAGAACATCGCCCGCCTGCAGGCCGAGGGTCGCAAGGACCCGCTCGCTCACGCTGAAAGCCGACCGCCACTGGTGGAGGTTGAGGCTGTTCACCGCGCACTGTTCTTCGCGGAACTGACCGGCGCGCGGTTCTACGTTTGCCATCTTGCAGCGGCCGATGGATTCAAACTGGTGAAGGAAGCGCGTCAACGAGGAGTCAGGGTGCAGGCGGAAACCTGCCCCCAGTACCTTGTGCTTGACCATTCAGACCTTGAGAAGCATGGCCCGTTTGCCCGTTGTGCGCCGGCATTCCGGGAGCGTGAGGAAGTCGAGCGCATCTGGGAGTACGTGGCCGACGGCACCTGTGATGTCATCTCGTCGGATCATTGCGGCTACACCATTGAGTCGAAGCAGGCCGGACTGGATGATATCTGGAAGGCGCCGCTCGGTTGCTCGGGCATCCAGACCATGTTCCCCTCGGTCCTGGATGAAATGGTCAACCGGCGCGGGCTCACGCTTGAGCGTTTTGCCGAACTGAGTTCGACCAACCCGGCCAAGGTCTTCGGGTTGTATCCGCGCAAGGGCGCCATTCAGGTTGGTTCCGATGCCGACCTGGTGTTGTACGACCTCAACCGGCCGTGGACAGTCCGGGGCGAGGACATGCTCCATCGCAACAAATGGACTCCGTTTGAAGGCAAGACAATCGGTGCTTCGGTGGTGCGGACGCTGCTGCGTGGCCGCACCGTCTTTGACCGTAACGCCGGCAACCCGATCGTTGGCCAACCGGGCGATGGCAAGTTCCTTGCCCGGGGCTACGGGAAAGGGGCAGATGCCTGATGGCGTTCACATTGATGAACGGAACAATCTACGACGGTCTCGGTAACCCCGGGCGGCAGGGACATGTTGTCGTTGAGGGGGATCGTATCGTCGAGGTAGGCAACGTTCTGCCGCGTGGTGAGCGGATAGATGTTGAGGGGCTGGCCGTCTCGCCCGGTTTCATCGATACCCACAGCCATTGTGACCTGGTGGGCCTCTCCGACCGGCAACTGGCCCCGAAATTGCGACAGGGAATCACAACCGACCTGCTGGGGCAGGATGGTCTGTCGGAAGCGCCGATCAAGGCGGAGGATGTCGACCACTGGCGAACACACCTTGCCGGCCTGAATGACGACCCGCAAGTGGACTGGACCTGGCGCAGCTATGGCGACTACTTCTCGCGCCTCGGCGGAGCAGCGATCAACTTCGCGGGCATGGTGGGGCACGGTACGATCCGCCTGCATGTGATGGGAATGGATGATCGCGGGCCGACCGCGCTTGAACTCATCGCCATGCAGCAACTGCTGGATGATGCCCTTTCCCAGGGCGCCTGCGGATTCTCGACCGGCCTGATTTATTCGCCGTGTGTTTATGCCGACACCGACGAGATTATCGCGCTCGGGCATGTCGTCAAACGGCACAACAGTTTCATGGTCTACCACATGCGGTTTGAGGGCCAACGAGTGCTGGACGGCATGGAAGAAGTCTTCACCGTCGGGCGGGTGACCGGCGCATCGCAGCATATTTCGCATTTCAAGGCGCGCGGTGGACGAGCCTGGGGCAAGGCTCCGGATATGGTCGCGGCCATGAACCGTGCCCGCGAGGCCGGCATTGATGTGACTGCTGACCAGTATCCCTATACCGCCGGTTCCACCATGCTCGGGGCATTGCTCCCGCCGTGGTGTCACGCTCGTGGCGTCGAGGGGCTGAATGCCTATCTGCGAGACGAATCGGTTGAGGACCAGATTCGCAATGAAATCCAGTATGGCCGGCATGACTGGGAATCCTCCATTGCCGCCAGTGGCTGGGAGTCGATCGCCATCGTCGGTGTCAAGACCGATGCCAACCAGTGGGTGGTCGGCAAGCGTATTCCCGAAATTGCTGCCCAGTGGGGACTCGATAACTACCAAACAATGGTGCGTTTGCTGCTGGACGAAAATCACGCAGTGTCGATGGTTCTCCACATGATGCATGAGGATGACGTCCGTACGCTGCTGGTCCAACCGTGGCTGATGCATTGCACCGACGGCCTGATGGGTGGAACCCCGCATCCGCGGACGTATGGCACCTATCCGAAGGTGCTGGGTCACTATGTGCGCGGCGAAAAACTCATGAGCATCGAGGCAGCCATCCGCAAGATGACCTCATTGCCGGCGTGGCGGATCGGGCTGAAGGACCGGGGAGTCATTCGACCTGGCGCGTTTGCCGACATAACCGTGTTCAACCCGGAGACGGTCATTGACCGCTCAACCTATGCCGATCCAACGGTGTTCCCGGTGGGCATTGAGCACGTGTTTGTGAACGGTATCCACGCGGTGCGACATGACCAGGAGACCGGCAACCTTGCCGGACGCGCCCTTCGCCGGGAGATACCGGCACCCGGATCTATATATCGTTAACGAAAGTTCGGGTCTTTGGACAACTTATACTAATTCCCGGTAGCGGCTATTCCGCTGATATGTGGAAACCCGGGAGAACGAGTATGTCGAGATTCAACAAGGATGCGCGGCTGGATACCGGCCAGGTGCGCGACCGCCGGAAGTCCGGCGGTGCAGTAGCCGGTGGACTCGGCGGTGGCGCTGCCATTATCGCTCTGATCGTTGCGCTGATCTTTGGTGGCAATCCGCTCGGTAATGACGGTAGCAATCCGCTGGACCAGATCATCCAGCAACCGACCAGCGAGCAGGGAGAGGAACAGCCCGATATCGCGTCGTGCGAAACCGGTGCAGATGCAAACGAGCGGCAGGATTGCCGGATCGTTGCCTATGTGAACAGTATCCAGGAGTTCTGGATCGATGAGTTCGAGCGACATGGTGAAGAGTACGACCCGAGCGTAACAACGCTTTTCTCCGGTTCAACCCAGACCGGTTGCGGGTTCGCCCAGGCACAGACCGGGCCGTTCTATTGCCCGCCGGACCAGGGTGTCTACCTGGACCTCGGCTTCTTCAAACAGCTTGAAACGCAACTCGGGGCACAGGGTGGTCCGTTTGCAGAGGCATATGTGCTGGCTCATGAGTATGGCCATCACATCCAGAACCTGACCGGAGTCTTGTCTCGTGCCCAGAACCGGGACACCGGTCCGGACAGTGACGCCGTGAAGGTCGAGCTTCAGGCTGACTGCTTCGCCGGTTTGTGGGCACATCACGCTGAGGGCACCGAGATTCTGGCCGAGTTGACCAATGAGGACATTGCCATTGGACTTGATGCTGCTGCAGCAGTCGGTGATGACCATATTCAGTCGCAGATGGGTGGCCAGGTGCATCCGGAATCCTGGACGCATGGATCGTCTGAACAGCGCCAGCAATGGTTCATGACCGGGTATCAGACGGGCGACTACTTTGCCTGCGATACCTGGAGCAACTAACCGGAACTGGCAGGAGCGGGCGCGAAATAGCGCCCGCTTTTCTGTTTGTCGTAAGGTGTGCTAACCGGCTCTGGCCAGAAGCAGCATCCAGACGAGTGAGGTCACCAGCACGACCGGCGGCAGGAACATCAGGTAGAGGTCACGGGAGCGTGCCCGGTAGCCAGTGGTGATAATCCGATAGCCGAGGAAGGCAAACGCAGCCGAACCTGCCACCAGGATGATGCCGGCGACGGTGTAGAACAATCCGCGGAACCAGTCCGGTAAGCCGAAGAGCGGGTAGTTCCGGAAGACCGCCAGGTCAAACAGGACGATGAGTACTGCCGTCAGCAGCGCCCAGCGAGCCAGCCAACCGACAAACGGGATATCACCTTCGGGTGAGGTCCGGCGAAATCTGGTGGATTTGCTCACAGTGCAATGAATCCCTGATCCGTAACCCGAGCTTCGGGAATGACCGACAGTGCGAGGAAGGCCAGCAGGCCAAACGGAGACTCAATCTGCGAGCCGAGTTCCCGCGCCGTCTCTTCAATTCGGTGATAGGTCTCCGCAGTCTCGGCCAACGGCCGGTCGCTGAGGATACCGGCAATCGGTAATGGCATACGCGCCGTAACGTCCCCATCAACTACCACAGCAAGTCCACCACCGGTCTCTGCAACCGCCTGAATTGCCACCAGCAGATCCTGGTCGTTGGTACCGGCAGCGACGATATTGTGGGCATCGTGAGCAATGGATGAGGCAAGCGCCCCGCGCTTCAGGCCGAACCCGTGCAGGTAGCCAACCCCGACATTGCCGGTCGCATTGTGCCGTTCCACGCAGACCAGTTTCAGCAAGTCGCGTTCGAGGTCGACAACAGCCTCCCCATCCTGGATGGTCGGTTCAACCTCAACCAGGCGGGTGACAATCTGCCCGTTGATCGCACCGACTGCCCGTTTGGCATCGGATGGGTCGAGGCGGAGGTCATCGACGGTAACCGGCGCCATGTGGACAGTGTTCAGCAGGACGCCGGGAACATCAGCGGTAGTCTCAAAGAGTGGCTTGCCATTTTCTGCGACGAGATTCCCCTGGTAATAGACCTGCCGGACGTTGAACGAGGCCAGATCATCGAGGACCACCAGATTGGCCTGATATCCGGGGGCGATGGCACCCAGACCCTCGAGACGCCAGTAATCGGCCGTGTTGAACGTCGCCATCCGGATCGCACGAACCGGGTCGAGTCCTGCGGCGACTGCCTTGCGCAGCGTTTCATCCATGTGGCCATCGTGGAGCAGCGTCGAGCAGTCGCGGTCGTCGCTGGCAAAGCAGCATCGGGGATAGGTGCTATCGGTGACCAGTGGCAGGAGGTCAAGCATGTTCCTCGCACTTGAGCCTTCGCGGAGCATCAGCATCATGCCCCGTTCCAGTTTCTGCCGGCCCTCTTCGAGGGTGGAGGACTCGTGGTCGCTGGTCATACCGGAGAGCACGTAACCATCGAGATCGCGTCCACGCACGCCCGGAGCGTGGCCATCGACCCGATGCCCGGTGGCGGCGAGAATCCGCTCGCGGATTTCCGGATCGCCGGCAAGAACGCCGGGAAAGTTCATCATCTCGCCCAGAGCGATCACGTTTGGCAGGTCGAAAGCCGCCTTGATCGATTGGGCGGTCATCGTCGCGCCGGCGGTTTCGAACGGGCTCGCTGGCACGCAGGACGGCACTGTAAACCTGGTGGCCATCGGCAGGTCCAGGCTGGCATCGACAAATGCGCGGAAGCCGTTCAGTCCGGCCACATTGGCAATCTCGTGTGGATCGGTGACTACCGCACCGGTTCCGTGAGGAATGACCGCCCGGGCAAACTCGGTGATCCAGAGCAGGGAACTTTCGATGTGGATGTGACCGTCGATGAACGATGGCGCCAGCAACGCCCCATCGAGGTCGATGATCTGGTTGCCCTCCTGGTAATCGCCTACACCAACGATGCGGCCATTGGCGATGGCGACGTTGCCCTTCACAATCTCGCAGGTAAACACGTTGACGACGCTGGCATTGCGTAGCAGCAGGTCGGCCGGGGCGCTCCCCCGGGCGACATTGAGGGCGTGTTGCCATTCACTGGTTGTCACCGGTTGCTCCTTTATCTCAACAGCCGGCCTTCGAGAAACTCGAGGGTATCGTTCAGTTCCTCAAGCTGCGTCATCGCAATTTCCGGTAGCTGATGATCGACTGCGAACGGCAGTGCAATGGACTTGCGCAAGGCAATGCCCTGTTCGAAATCGTCCCAGGTAAGTTTGTGATGTTCATCGAGATATCCGCGCTGGATGCCGGGGATAGAGACCCTCACGAGGCGTTCCATCGCCTTGCGGCGGCGTTCGTTTTCTTCTTCCAGAAACATTCCTGGTGAGGTGGCCCAGACATCCAGTTCGTAACCATCCAGACCAATGCGGATGTCGATGTGGCCAAGATCCAGATCGGCTGCGACGCACCAGCGGTTTTCGTCGTCGACCGTTCCATATGCGTAGATGCCATGTTCGCGAAACCGGTTGACGATCGGTGCGAGAGCGGCGCGATGTTCGGTAATTGACACGGTGAGATCATCCCCAGTTCTGAAACGTTGGTCAGCAGGCATGCCAACCTCAATTGTACGAACCGTGTCACCCTTCGTCGTCGCCGAGCCAGACCTGCCCGGCGTCGATCAGACGGTGATAGAGACGGCGAACATGTACCGGTGCGTCGGCCCGCAGGTGGATTTCGAGGTCAGGGTGCAACTCGAACCGGAGCCAGTTGTCGCCGGGTTCCTGCGGTGGTTGGGGAGTTTGATCGGCCGTCATGATCTGGCGAATTTCGCTGATCGAGAGGTTGCGATCGCGTAACTCCTTTGCGAGTGTCAGCGCTTCAACGTGAGTCCGGTCATAGGAGGCGGACCGTCCCTGACCAATGGCCGGGGGGACGATGCCCTCGTTGATGTAGTAGCGGATCGTGCGCCGGGGAACGCCGACTGCTTCCTCGAGTTCTGCGATGGAAAAGCGTGGTTCCGGATTGCGATCCACGTCCGCCTCCAGTCGTCACTGTTGCCCCGCAAGATGGTACGACATCCTATACTTGTTGCAATGAGTCCGGTCGACGGAAGGCACACTGAATGCTTATCTATTTCGGGCTTGGCATTGCAGCGCTGTTGATGTCGATATCACTGCTGGTCACCAAGTTCATCATCAAACCCAAACGCGCCAGGCGAGACCGTGGCGCCTATGTCACCTTTGCCGGAATTACCTTCTTTGCAGCGATTTTCGCATTCATGCTCGGGTTCGTGTCCTAGTGCGCGACTTCATCGGCATGATCCACCTGCCGGCATTGCCGGGTAGTCCGCGATCACGCCTTTCGATCGAGGAATGTATTGACCACGCCTTGCGTGATGCCGAAGCACTGGTGTCCGGCGGCGTGGACGGGCTGATTATCGAGAATTTCAACGATGCGCCATTCCGGCCGGGGGCTGTGGACCCATGGACGGTCGCAGCAATGACCCGCATCGCGCAGGCTGTCCGCGAGGCGGTGGATTGCCGGGTTGGGATCAACGTTCTCCGAAACGATGCGTTGTCTGCGCTTTCGATTGCCCTCGCTGTCGGGGCTGATTTCATCCGGGTGAATATCCACAGCGGGGCGATGCTGACCGACCAGGGAATCATCACCGGCGAGGCAGACCACACCCTGCGTGCGCGCCGTGAACTTGGCGCCGAACACATCCGGATTTTTGCGGACGTCCTGGTCAAGCACGCGGTTCCACTCGGGCCACTCACGATCGAGGATGCGGTTGCCGATGTCGTGGTGCGCGGTCTGGCGGATGCGGTGATCGTAACCGGTTCGGCGACCGGTCAATCCGCTTCGTTGGATGATGTTCGCGCAGCGGTGGCAGCAGCCGGTGACACGCCGGTGTATGTCGGATCGGGCGTCAGTTCGGAAAATGCACCCAAACTCATACCTCCGGCACAGGGACTGATTGCCGGTAGCTGGATTAAGATGGATGGAGACGTTCGTAATCCTGTGGATGTCAACCGGGTGCGCGAACTCCGCACAGTACTCGACGCCGGACGGTAACAATCTACCCCGCGAAATTGCCGCATCCGGAATAACCAACCATGAAGTTTCTTGAAACCACATATACACACATCTCAAGGAGGTTCCCCATGAGCGCGCAAGAGACCGTCCGGGCGGAGACGCCGCCGGCCGTGGTCTGTGAAGAGTGCGGTTACGATCTGACCAAGGACAAGCTCTGGGCACAGGTGAAGGTCTGTTCGTCCTGTGGCAAACATTCCCGTATTGGGGCCTGGGACCGGGTCGAGATCACTGCCGATGCCGGAACCTTCGAGGAGATCAACGCCAACATCGTCTCTGTCGATCCGCTCCAGTTCACCGATTCCCGGCCCTACCAGGATCGTATTGCCGCAGCACGGGAAAAGACCGGACTCCATGAGGCCGTGTTGACGGGCCGGGCACGCATTCGCGGTCAGGAAGTTGTCCTGGCAGTGGTTGATTTTCGCTTCCTCGGTGGCAGCATGGGTTCGGTTGTTGGGGAGAAAGTCGCGTTGGCCTTCGAGCACGCTGCTGCCCGCAAACTGCCGCTGGTGACCATCGTTGCAAGTGGCGGCGCCCGGATGCAGGAAGGCATGCTGAGCCTGGTCCAGATGGCCAAGACAACAGCCGCTGCCCAACGACTGCATGATGCGAATGTCCCGTACATCTCGGTGCTGACCGATCCGACAACCGGCGGGATCTACGCCTCGTTCGCCAGTCAGGGTGATGTCATTCTGGCCGAGCCAGGTGCATTGATCGGATTCGCCGGGCCGCGGGTTATCGCCGGCACGAGCAAGAGCCGCGACGATGTGGACGAACTGAAGACCCATACCGCCGAGTTCCTGCTCGCCCACGGGTTCATCGATGCCATTGTCGAGCGTTCGCGGATGCGCGATACCCTGGCGACCTTGTTGCGGGTGCTTGAGCGCGGTGAACAACCCAGCCCGCAACTTTCCCGCCCGATTGCGCCGGACCAGTCGGAAGAGTCAAAGGAAGCCTGGTCTGCGCTGCGGATTGCCCGGAAGGACGACCGGCCAACGACGCTGGATTACATCCGCCGGATTGTTCCCCAGTTTGTCGAACTCCACGGCGATCGTCTCTACGGTGACGATCCCGCCATCATCGCCGGTCTTGGCGAGATCGGTGGACGAGGGGTAGCAATCATCGGCCACGAACGCGGTCATGGCGACCCGCAGCGACGGGGAGGGCAGGCATTGCCCGAGGGATATCGCAAGGCTCTGCGGGTGATGAAACTTGCCGGAAGACTGCGTTGCCCGGTCATCACCTTCATCGATACACCCGGGGCGTTCCTGGGGATTGAGTCCGAAGAACGTGGCCTTGCCTCGGCCCTGAGTGAATGCCTCGCGACGATGAGCACCTTGCCGGTGCCGGTAGTTGCCGTCGTCATTGGTGAAGGCGGTAGTGGCGGAGCGATTGCCTTTGGCGTGGCTGACCGGATCCTGATGCAGGAGAACTCGGTCTATTCGGTCATCGCGCCGGAGGGCGCCGCGGCGATTCTCTATCGAGACGCCAGCCGCGCACCGGACGTGGCTGCATCCCTGAAGATCACTGCCCACGACTGCCTGCGACTGGGTGTTGCCGATGGTCTGATCGAGGAGCCGGGCGGCGGAGCACATACCGACCCGGATTTCGCTGCGACCCTGCTGCTGGATTCGGTGCTTTGGGCGCTGGGTGATATCGGAAATCCGAGTGAACGTCGGCTCCTTGAGGATCGATACAAGAAGTTCCGGCAGATGGGCCAGGTAAACTCGCTTTGGCGGGAAACCCTGAGCCGCGAAGCATCCGAGTTCACCGAACGGTTCACCCGAACGGTGAGTGCATTCCGTGACCGGTTGCCGCGCTCGGACCACGACGGTTCCCCGGCAACGGTCGAGGGAGATGCAGCGAAGTAACGTCGCCAACTGATTGCCGAACCGGTATCCTATTGCGTACCGGCGTCTCAACCGTCGACCGTGGGAGAGCGGTTCGGCACGGTGTGCACCGGCGGACTTGCCTCATCGAAGGGCATCTATGTCACGTAGAGTGAAGCCTGCCGGCGTTTTGTCGGGTCGTCGACTCAGCCGGCGATCGTTGCTGACCGGCATGGTTGGCTCGGTTGCTGCGCTGTCTCTTGCTGCCTGCGCGGATGACGAGCCGGACAATACTGCCACTCCGGAGCCAGAACCGGAACCGACTCCGACCGCTGTGCTGGTCGAAGCGGTTCCGGGTTTTGACGATCCCACCCGTTGGGAAGGGCGAACGCTCACGGTCACCAGTTGGGGCGGTGAGTATCAGGAAGCCCAGCATCGTGCCTTTTTTGAACCATTCCAGCGACTCACTGGTGCGGATGTCCAGACTGCTCTCACAGACATAGCCGTGTTGCGCACCCAGGTTGATACCGGCCAGGTAACCTGGGATGTCTGTGACGTGCTCAATGAGGATGTCCTCTTCCTGGCAAACCTCAATCTGATCTCACCGATTGACTATGAAGAGATTGATACTGAAGACCTGATTCCCGAGGCTCTCGGCGAACATGGTCTGGCTTCGTCGTTCCACTCGACCATCCTCGCGTACCGGGAAGGTTTCTGGGAAGGCGGGATTGAACCCGCATCCTGGGCAGATTTCTGGGACGTCGAACGGTTCCCGGGGAGTCGAGGGTTGCATCGCAATCCTCAGACCACCCTTGAGTTTGCCCTGCTCGCCGATGGCGTGGCGATGGACGAACTCTATCCGCTGGATGTTGAGCGTGCGCTGGCGAGCCTGGAACGGCTCCGTGAACATCTGCTGCTCTGGTGGGAGCAGGGCGCCCAGCCAACCCAGATGATGGCGAGTGGTGATATTGACCTCGTGAGTGTCTGGAACAGCCGGATTGACCGTCTGAGCGCCGATGGCGCGCCGGTCGTGATCCAGTGGAACCAGGCGGCCATCTCCGGGGATTCCTGGGTGCTGCCAAACGGAAGCGAAAACCTGGACGTTGCGATGGACTTTCTGCGCTTTGTCAGCCGGCCCGAACCTGGCGCAGCATTCTCATCGCTTGTGCCGTTTGGCCCGATCAATGAGCGGACATTCGACCTGCTGAATGATGAGTACCGCGAACGTTTGCCAACCAGCCCTGCGTTGCGTCCAAAACAGTTCTTCGTGAATCACGACTGGTGGTACACCAATCGTGAGGCGACAGTTGCACTCTTTGAAGAGTGGCTGGCCACGATCCCCGAATAACCTGTTACAGGAAAGCTAGCGCCGTAGAACGGCGATGATCTGTTCGAAGGTGACCGACGCACTCTCCGGTGCAGCAAGGTGTGGCTGAAGCCGCTCCGGAATGCTGGCGCGGAGGTGTTCCAGGTCGTCCTTGCCGGCCAGTACCGGAGGAATCGCTGACCACGGGAGTTGTGCAGCCGGCCGTGAGGGCGACAGGATGACGTCGTACTTCTCGAGTTCCAGCGAGGTGGCAACCTCGTCGGTTAGCGCTTCCGGCCTGAAGGTCATGTAGGCGCGGATCAGTTCGGTGCTGGTGAGGTTGGCAATCCAGCGGCAGAGTTCGTTACCGATGCCCTCGACCGCCACTGCGACATCAACCAGTGAAAGCTCGCCAATCACCCATTCCAGGAGCGGCGCTCCGGTGCGTGGTTCAAACGTGTGATAGCGCAATTTGGGGTATTGCTGGTGGAAGTGCCGCGAAGGTTCGGCACCAACCTCGATCAGTGTCCTCTTCAGGATATCGTTCTGGCGTTCCTCAACGATGCGCACGTCATGACCTCGCTCGACCAGACCGTCGGCAAGACCGCGTGTGAAAAGCGCTTCGGGATAGGAGACATAGCCAACGACACTGCCGGGCAGGAAGGTGATACGCACTGAGGATTTCCTGTTCTGGATGAACCACCGGGACGAGGGAGGTACGGGCGCACGAATCTGCGCCCGTACCGGGTTCTACGTTTGAATTCTAGCCAGCAGCCTGTGACTCGCGAGCGAGCTTTGCCGCCTCGACCATGTTGCGGAGCGACGGCCAGACTTCGGCATCGCCGCGGGTCTTGAGGCCACAGTCCGGGTTCACCCAAAGGTGGTCGCCACCAAGAACACGGGCAGCGTTGCGGAGCCGCTCGGCCATTTCTTCCGCTTCCGGCACACGTGCCGAGTGGACGTCATACACGCCCGGGCCGATCTGCCGCTCGTAGGAGAAGTCGGTGAACGCCTGGAGCAGTTCCTCGTTCGACCGGCTGTTCTCGATCGAGATTACATCCGCATCCATCGCATCGATAGCCTCGATGATGTCGTTGAACTCGGAGTAGCACATGTGGGTGTGAATCTGCGTTTCCGGCTTTGCTCCGGATGCAGACAGGCGGAAGGCCTTGATTGCCCAGTCGAGATATTCCTGCCACTCATCACGCACCAGCGGCAGACCTTCGCGCAGGGCCGGTTCGTCGATCTGGATAATCGGGATGCCGGCAGCTTCGAGGTCGGTCACTTCGTCGCGCAGACCGAGGGCGATCTGGTAGGCGATCTCGGCGCGGGAAATGTCTTCCCGGGCGAAGGACCAGTTCAGGATGGTGACCGGGCCGGTCAACATGCCCTTCATCGGCTTCTTCGTGCGCGACTGTGCGTAGGCAGTCCACTCGACGGTCATCGGGTCCGGGCGGTGGACGTCGCCGACAATGATTGGCGGTCGGACACAGCGGCTGCCATAGGACTGCACCCAGCCGTGCTCGGTCTTCAGGAATCCGGCCATCTGCTCGGCGAAGTACTCAACCATGTCGGTTCGTTCGAACTCGCCGTGGACCAGCACATCGAGGCCGGCCTCTTCCTGGCGGGCGATGACTTCATCGATCTTGTCATGGACGTACTTCTGGTATTCCTCGGCAGTGATTCGTCCGGAGCGGGCGCGGGCGCGCATCGAGCGAACGTCTGATGCCTGCGGGAAAGAGCCAATGGTGGTCGTCGGGTATGCCGGCAGGCCGAGAACCTCGTTCTGCTTCTTGATGCGGGAAGCAAACGGTTCGGAGCGCTCGAAATCTGCAGAGGTGAGCGAAGCTACCCGTTCCTGCGTCGGGCCGTGGATGGCCGACGAGGATGCGTGGCTGGCAATTCGCTCGCGGTCTGCTTCAAGTGCATCGGCAACGCTGTCGGCGCCCTCATTGATGCCCCGGGTCAGGATATCGATTTCTTCCAGACGCTGCTCGGCGAACGCAAGGTTGGCCAGCAGTCCGGCATCCTGGGTGGTTTCCAGGCGGACATCGTGCGGCAGGGTCAGCAAGGAGCAGGATGGGCCGATCCAGAGGTCATCGCTGCCCACCTTGTCGGCAATGGATTCCAGCGTGGAGAGCGCATTGGTCAGGTTGGTGCGCCAGACACCGCGGCCGTTGACAATGCCGGCGGAAAGCACTTTGCCCTTCGGGAACTTGCCGGCTTCGAGGTCGGTCAGGTTCACCGGGGTGCGCACCAGGTCGAGGCCAATACCATCGACCGGCAGCGACATCACAGTGTCCCAGTTGCCGCGCAGCGAACCGAAGTAGGTCTGAAGCATGATCTTCGGGCGGTTGCCGGATGCCAGCGATGCGTAGGTGCTCTCGTAGAGTTCGAGCGTCTCGGCATCGAGATCGGTGACAAGACACGGTTCGTCGATCTGCACCCACTCGGCGCCGGCGTTTGCCAGGTCGCTCAGGAGTTCCTTGTAGAGCGGAATCAGGCTGGCAACGTGGTCGGCGATGGATTTGGTGTGATGCTTGCCAAGCAGGACGAAGGTGACCGGGCCGACGATGACCGGCTTGGCGGCACTGCCAACCAGTGCGGCGGCTTCCTTGTAGCGCTCGACCGGTTGGTTGCTGCTGCGGACCGGTTCCGGGCCATCGAACTCCGGAACGAGGTAGTGGTAGTTGGTGTCAAACCACTTGGTCATTTCGAGAGCCAGGGTGTCGTCGTTACCACGGGCCATGGCGAAGTACGTGTCCATGGAAACCGGTTCACCGGCGGTGTGGTTGAAGCGCTCCGGAACAAGCCCCCAGAGACAGGCAGTATCCAGTATGTGGTCGTACAGAGTGAAGTCGTTACAAGGAATCAGATCAAGGCCGGCGGCCTGTTGAACTGAAAGTGCTGCCTGGCGAATTTCGAGCGCGGTGGATTCGACGTCGTATGCTGATGCCTTGCCCGACCAGTAGCGTTCTACAATCCGCTTGAGCTCCCGATTCTTTCCGATGCGTGGGTATCCCAGATTGGTGCTCTTTGCCATCTGTTCCTCTCCTGCCCGCCAGGGCATCGTTCGGCGTTTCGGCGGGCGAATGCCCCCATGTCAACCTGGCAATTGTGGTCGTCAGCGTGGAGATAGTCAACTTGTGAGGTAGGGCGGATTTCCTGAGACGGTGAGTCCCTGAGGAATTCTTCTCTGTTTCTGCGTGCTCGGCGCGTGCAAATGTGCGGGTGACGGGCAAGAAGAAAGGCGACGCATTGCGCGTCGCCTGTACCTGTTTCGGGTAGAAGTACCTAGTCGTCGGAGGGTTTCGGCGGATTATGGATGACCCGGTCCTCTGCTTCCTCTTCCGGTGGAACTCCTGCCTTGTTCCGGGCGACCTGGATGAGGTCGATGCCGGTAACGGCGGCGAAGCTTTCGGCCATCTGCTCAACAATGACCGGCAACTGGTTGGCGTATTTCCCGAGCGGCCCGGTGCCGTTGCCTCCGGAACCACCGTCGATGAGCACCACCTTGTCGATCTGGGACATCGGCAATGCCGCAGCCTCGACCACCTTCGGCAACTGTTCGACAAATGCCTGGTACATGAGCAACTGGATGGCTTCCGGGCTGTAGGCGTTGAGGGCTTCGGCGAGTTGATGGCGGCCTTCGGCCTCGGCGAGGAGGGAGGCTCGAAGACCTTCAGCCTCGGCGATCAGTTTGGCGCGCGCACCTTCTGCCTGCGCCAGCAACTCGCTGCGCAGTGCTTCGGCCTCGGCCTTCTTGGCATCGGCTTCTGCCTGACCGATCTGGCGAATGCGGGCTGCCTCACCGGTACCGACCAGTTCGCGCTCCTGGGCCTCTGCCTGGGCACGCATGACGACTGCCTGCTGTTGACCTTCGGCCTGGATAACCTCGGCGCGCTTGTGACCCTCGGCGGTAATGATGGTCGCGTCGCGTTCTGCCTCGGCTTGCTTGAGGACGGTCGCTTCGAGTTCTCGTTCCTTGCGGAGGGCTTCCATCTCCTGCACCCGGATGGCGGCCTCGGTGCGGGCGAGTTCAACGTTTTGCTGGGCGACGACAACTGCCCGCTGGGCTTCGGCATCAGCCAACGGACCTGCCTGGGCAGCCCGGGCTTCCTCGGCCAGCACACTCGCCTGGTATTGCGCTTTCTTGACGTTGGCTTCCTTCTGGGCCTCGGCGACAAGTGCCTCGGCTTCCGCCTCGGCGGTGGCGGCATCGCGCATGGCGGCCGCTGCCCGCTGGCGGGCGTCGCGGTCGGCGTCGGCGCGGCCGATATCAGCATCGCGCTTGACCTCGGCCGTCCGGGTCTGACCGAGAGCCTCGAGGTAACCGTTGGGGTCACTGATCTGCTGGATGGTCAGCACGTCGATGATGACACCCATCCGGGCGAGGTCCTGTGCGGATTCGGCAGTCATCCGCTGGGCAAATGCCTGACGGTCGGTGTTGATCTCCTCAACGGTCAAGGTGCCGAGAATGGAGCGGAGGTGACCTTCCATCGTCTGGAAGATCACGTCCTGCACCTGCTGGGTGGTCATGCCGAGGAAGCGCTCGATGGCGTTCCCGATGGAGTAGTCGTCGCCACCGATCTTGACTGCGGCAACAGCGTTCACCGACACCGGTACGCCTTCAATGTTGTAGGCCGATTCGATGCGGAGCGGGATCGTCATAATGTTGAGGGATAGATAGTCTACCCGCTCGATCACCGGGATTCTGACGGCAGAGCCACCGCGGATGATGCGGTAGCCAACAGTCCGTTTTTCGCCGGTGGTCGGGTCGTCGATCAGGCGCTTGCGACCTGAGAAGATAGCGACGGTGTTCGGCGCAACCTTGATGATGTTCCGGTTGACGATGACGACCATCACGCCAACAAGAGCGATGACGATGCCGAGGATCGCCAGAATCTGGATAATGCCTTCCATGCGCTATTCCTCCGTCTGGTCTGCTACTGCGCTGTTGGCCGTCGTGGTCTTGCGTGGCTCCGCCGGTTCGACAATGACCGAGTTCCCCAACACCTGGACAACCCGGACAACGGTGCCGGTCGGGATATCCAGCCCGTCGCGTGACCGGGCGAGAACATGACTGGTGCTGTCGGAGCGTGTCAACCGGACTTCGCCGATCCCGTCGGCAGAAATACGGGTAGTAACTTCGCCGATTCTTCCGACCTGGGTGCTCAACGAGGTCGAAGTTGAGCCTGTCTGGCGATGGATGACGGCCATCATCCACCAGCCGATGGCTCCAAATCCGAGAGCAGATACCGCGCTGGTGATTGCGCCAAGCAGCGTCGGCCAGTCGGCCATGTTTGTCAGCAGTCCGGTGGCTCCAAACGCCGTCAGACCGACTCCAAGCACCGGGCCGGAAAGTGGTCCGGCACCGTCTCCAAAGTCGAATACGTCCAGCAACTCTCCGAGCACCAGAGAGCCAAGTAACAGGACGATACCAATTGACATGATGGCGAAATAGAGGAGCATGTCACCTTCTGCCGAGCGCCGGGTCAGATGTTTCGGTCCCGGGCTACATTCCGATGGTTCCGCGCCAGACGTTGCCGAAATCCTACTTTACTGCGTGCAGGCTGTCTATCCGGAGCATTTCGTGCGGAAACAATCAGGGGTGCGCCCGGGTAGCCGGGCACACCCCTGATTCAGGTAATCCGGGAAGTTGCAGCCGGGATTAGACCTCCGCGCCGAGATAGCGCAACGCGACGGCGGCCATGGTCTTTACCCCGATGGCGATAGCGTCCTCGTCAGCATCGAATCCGGGATTGTGGATCGGGTAGATGAACCCTTTCTCCGGGTTACCTACGCCGAGCCAGAACATGCACGTTGGAACCTTTGCTCCAACGAATGCCATGTCCTCGCCACCCATCATCGGGCTGGACGAAAGTACGTTTTCGGGTCCCAGCAGTTCCGTTGCCGCATCGATGGCAATCTGTGACACTGCCGGGTCGTTGTTCAGCGCCGGATACCCACGCATATAGATGGTTTCGGCGGTTGCTCCGAATCCTTGCGCAATGCCTGATGCGAGATCTGCCATACGCCGCTCGATGTTGTCCTGAACCTCCGGCGAGAAGGTCCGGACGGTCCCCGAGAGGGTGGCAGTCTGGGGAATGATGTTGCTGGTTGTTCCCGAAATCAGTTTCCCGACCGTAACAACGGCTGGTTCCATCGGGTTGGTCTCACGGGAGACCAATGCCTGCAGGGCGATCATGATGTGAGCGGCAACCAGCGTCGGGTCAACGGTGGTGTGTGGCGCCGCGGCGTGACCGCCCTTGCCTGTCACCTGGATTTCGAACCGGTCAGAGGCTGCCGAGAACGGTCCGGCGTTGAGGGCGACCTTTCCGGCCCGGAGATCGCTGGTGACGTGCAAGGCAAAGGCTGCATCAACTTCCGGGTTTTCCAGGATGCCGTCGTGAATCATGGCAGCGGCGCCACCGCCGCCTTCCTCACCCGGCTGGAACATCAGTTTGACCGTGCCGTCGAAGGTGTCTGCCAGACCCGCCAGCACTTCTGCGACACCGAGCAGCACCGTGGTGTGCACGTCGTGTCCACAGGCGTGCATCTTGCCGGGGTTGCGCGATTTGTAGGGCACGTCGGCAATTTCCTGCAACGGCAGGGCATCCATGTCTGCCCGAAGCAGCACCGTCTTGCCATCTGACTTGCCGCGCTTGCCGGTGATCGTTCCCAGCACACCGGTACCACCGGTCGGTGGCCCGACCGACAGCCCTGATTTTTCGATTTGTTCAGGGGTGAGGTAGAGCGAGCGGCCGTCTCCACCCACCCCTGATCTGAACGGTACGCCTACCTCGGTGAGATGTTTCTGCACGAGCGCCGAGGTTTCACGTTCCTCGAACAGGAGTTCCGGATTCATGTGGATCAACCGGCGTGTCTCACGTAGCCATGCATCGAACTCCGGTGTGATTGTCAGACGCTCGGACAGCGACATGTTCAACCTGCTTTCAACTAGATATCTGCGTCGAGATATCGCAGTGCGATACCGGCCATCGCCTGCACACCCACGGCAATTGCATCCTCATCAGCATCGAACCGGGGATTGTGGACCGGGTAAATGAAGCCCTTCTCCGGGTTGCCGACACCGAGGCCGAACATGCAGGTCGGCACTTTCTCGCCGACGAATGCCATATCCTCGCCAGCCATGATCGGGCCGGATTCCTTTACCTTGTCCTCGCCGAAGAGTTCGACGCAGACCTGCCGGACGTGTTCCGAGACTTCCTCGTCGTTGAACAGCGGGGGATAGCCGTGGACATAGACCGTTTCTGCCTCTGCGCCAAAGCCCTGGGCAATGCCGGCAGCCATTTCGGTCATACGTTTTTCGATGTTGGCGCGCACTTCCGGGTTGTACGTGCGGACCGTGCCGCTGAGCATGGCTGTCTGCGGGATGATGTTGTTGACCGTGCCCGAGATCAGTTTGCCAACAGTGACGACCGCAGTATCGAAGGGGTTGGTTTCGCGGGAAACCAGCGCCTGCAGGGCGATCATGATGTGGGCTGCGACCAGGGTCGGGTCAACCGTGGTGTGCGGTGCGGCAGCGTGGCCACCCTTGCCGGTGATCCGGATTTCAAAGGTGTCGGCTGCAGCAGTCCGCGGGCCGGACGAAACCGACACTTCGCCGGCGCGTTCGGCAGTCGAGACGTGCAGGGCGACTGCGGCATCAACCTTCGGGTTTTCGAGAATGCCGTCGTTGATCATGGCAGCAGCGCCGCCGGCACCTTCCTCGCCCGGCTGGAACATCAACTTGACCGTGCCGTCGAACGTATCGGTCATGCCCTTGAGCACCTCGGCGACGCCCATCAGCACGGTGGTGTGCAGGTCATGGCCACAGGCGTGCATCTTGCCCGGTACGCGCGACTTGTAGGGAACATCGGCGACCTCTTCCAGTGGAAGGGCATCCATGTCCGCGCGGAGGAGGATCGTCTTGCCGGGCCCCTTGCCGCGGGTTCCGGTGATCGTTGCCAGCACGCCGGTGCCGCCGGTCGGCGGGTAGGTCTTGATACCAGCCTTGTCCAGCACTTCCTGTGAGATGTAGAGCGAGCGGCCATCTCCGCCGACTCCAGCCTTGAAGTCGACACCGACTTCAGTCAGATGCTTCTGGACGAGCGCTGATGTTTCGTGCTCCTCACACAGCAGTTCCGGGTTCATATGGATCAGTTGGCGGGTTTCCCGCAACCAGGCATCGAACTCGGGCGAAATCGCGAGTCGTTCCTTGAGCGACATGAACGGTGTCCTTTCGTTCTAGACGTCGGCGTTCAGGAAGCGTAGTGCAATGCCGGCCATCGCCTTGACGCCTACAGCGATAGCGTCTTCATCTGCGTCGAACCGCGGGTTGTGGACCGGGTAGACAAAGCCCTTCTCGGGATTACCGACGCCAAGCGAGAACATGCAGGTCGGAACCCGCTGGGCGACGAACGCCATATCCTCGGCGCCCATACCTGCCGGGGCTTCAAGGACATTTTCCTCGCCGAAGATTTCGACACAGACGGCACGGGCGTGTTCGGCCATCTCCGGGTCGTTGTGGAGTGCCGGGTAGCCGCGGGTGTAGATGACATCGGCTTCGGCACCGAAGCTGGCCGCGATGCCCTGGGCAACCTCGGTGATGCGCTTCTCCATGTTGTCGCGCACATCCGGGTTGTAGGTGCGGACGGTGCCCTCGAGGGTGACCGTTGCCGGGATGACGTTGCGGGCCGTGCCGCCATGAATCTGGCCGACCGTGACGACAGCCGTGTCCATAGGGTTGGTTTCGCGGCTGATAAGTGACTGCAGGGCGATAACGGTGTGCGCGGCAATCACGATCGGGTCAACCGCCGAGTGTGGTGAGGCGGCGTGACCTCCCTTGCCATTGACGTGGATGATGAAGCCGTCCGAGGCGGCCGACCGTGGGCCCGGTGCAATGGCGACCTGACCGGCGTGCTGGGCAACCGAAACGTGCAGTGCGAAAGCTGCATCCACGTCCGGGTTCTCCAGGATGCCGTCGTGAATCATGGCGGCAGCGCCACCGGCGCCCTCTTCGCCCGGCTGGAACATCAGCTTGACGGTGCCATCAAAGGTATCGCGCATGCTCTGGAGCAGTTCGGCAACACCCATCAGCACAGTGGTGTGGACATCGTGTCCACAGGCGTGCATCTTGCCGGGATTCTGCGACTTGTAGGGGACATCTGCCACCTCTTCGAGCGGCAGCGCATCCATATCCGCCCGCAGCAGAACGGTCTTGCCGGGGCCCTTGCCACGGGTTCCGGTAATGGTGCCCAGCACGCCGGTGCCACCGGTGACCGGCCCGGCAACGATGCCTGCGCGCCGCAGCGTTTCTTCCGGGATGTAGAGCGAGCGGCCATCGCCACCGACGCCAGACTTGAAGTCAACGCCAACCTCGGTCAGATGCTTCTGGATGAGTGCCGAGGTTTCGTGTTCCTCGCAGCGCAACTCCGGGTTCATGTGGATCATCCGGCGAGTGTCACGCAACCAGGCGTCAAACTCCTCGCTGATCTCCAGTCGTTCGGCAAGTGACATTGAGAATCCTCTCTGTACCGTTACTCTTCGATCCGGTCAGCGAACCGGCCACCATAGCGAATGAACCGCAGACTTCCATCCGGATTTTCGACGAAGTCGAGGGTTGTGCCGACGCCGGCGCCACTGGTGATCAGGAAGGTCAGGCCACCAAGTGGTGCCAGGCTGATGGAGGGAACCTTCTTCGGCTCGGCGGAATCAGCAAGGGCACTCTTCGAGGCAACATCCATTTTCAGCGTGCCGTTGTCATTGCGAATGGTGATGTCGGCAAGATTCTGGGAGTACCGGCCCACGAACCGGTTGAGTTCTGATTCATCCATTTCGACTGGCTGATGCTCGGGAATCTGGATATCCAGGTAGTGGTCGTATGCCCACTTGAGGATCGGTAGTTCTGCTGCATGGCCGCGGTCGCCGTTGGTCAGGATGGAGATGGCGAAGTTGCGTTCCGGGACGATGCGAAGTACAGCCTGGAAGCCGTTGGTGGTGCCTCCGTGGCCGATCGTCTTGTGCTTCGGGGTGTTGAAGAGCATCCAGCCGAGGCCCCATTCATCGGCGAGCCCGGCAGCCTTGGTCTGCGGCTCCTGCATTGCTGCGACGGATGCCTCGCTCAGCACCTGCACATCGCCGACCTTGCCCTTGTTCAGGTGCAGCTGGGCGAACTTGATCTGGTCGAGGACGTTGGAGATGATGCCGCCGGCGGCGTGAGAGGTGCGTGGCAGCGGATAGCGCCGGGCAACCTCAAGCGTTTCCTCATCGCTCGGGTCCGGATGTACATGCCCGACAGCCAGCGGATAGGTAATCGCCTCGACCGGGAACTGGAAGGTGCGTTCGAAGCCTGCCTTGTCGATGATCCGCTCGCGCATGATGTCCTCGAACGGCTTGTCGAGCAGTTTTTCCATCACCCGGCCAGCAAGATTGAAGCCGCTGTTGGTATAGCTCCAGAGTTCGTTCGGAGCGTAAATCTGCCGCAGTTCGGCCATTGACTCGACGTAGCGGGCAAGCGCGTCATCGCCCATGCCGAAGTCTTCGAAGTGGTCGCCGAAGATGCCGCTGGTGTGGCTGACCAGATGGCGCAGTGTGACCGACTTCTCGACGCTCTCGTCCTTGAGTTTGAGTTCCGGCAGGTAAGTCTTCACCGGTTCGTCAAGGTCAACCAGCCCCTCGTCCACCAGCGTCATGACCAGTGAGGTGGTGTAGACCTTGCTGATGGATCCGATCTGGAACAGGGTGTCCTTGCTAACCGGGTATTCGGTTTCGATACTGGAAACGCCGTAACCGGCGGCGGTGACTTCACCATCGTGCAGCACGGCAACAGCGATGCCGGGAACACGCCAGTGTTTGCGCCAGTATTCGACACATTCGTCGATGTTTTCGAAGGTTGGCTTGTCGCTCATTATTCCCTTGCTTTCTGGTAACCAATGAACCTCGGGGAAACATAGTTTCACTGCAGGAGCCACGTCAACCAGAGGCGTTGGTTGCCCCCGGTTGACAGACCCTGTTTCCATGCGACGTCAACAGTCTGGTTTGGCTAAAGGACCGCTGAATCCCGGAGCGCGGCGATCTCGTCCGGGGTGTATCCCAGCGATGCAAGCACCTCATCGGTATGTTGCCCAAGATCAGGCGGCGGTGTGCGCACGCTGCCCGGGGTGTCGCTAAGCTTGATGGCAACACCCGGAACCTTGAGGTCCGGGATATCGTCGCGCGGGATTTCGACCACCATTTCCCGGTGCAACACCTGTGGCAGGTTCAGGACAGTATCGAGGGTGTTGACCGGGCTGCACGGGACGCCGTTGGCATCCATCCGGGCTGCCCAGACTTCGGCTGTATCGGTACCGAGGATTTCGTTCAGCACTTCGGCCAGTTCATCACGGTTCTCGCAGCGCAGTGCGTTGGTAGCGAACCGCGGGTCATCAACGAGGTCTTCCCGGTCAATCGCCGTACAGAATCGCTTCCAGAGAGCGTCGGAAGCGACGGCCACCAGCAGGAAGCCGTTGCTGGTCGGGAATGCGCCATACGGGGCAACGCTGGCGTGATACGAGCCAAGCCGTTCCGGGACCTCACCGGTCGCAAAGTAGGAAACAGCATGATACGTCATCCAGGAGACCTGTCCCTCGAGCAGGGATGATTCGACCCGCTGGCCCTTGCCCGTTTTTTCCCGGACATAGAGGGCAGCAAGAATACCCTGGACAGCGTTGGCGCCGGTAGTGAGGTCAACTGCCGATGTCCCCACACGGACCGGTGGACGACCCTTTTCACCGGTGATGCTCATCAGTCCGGCGTAGGCCTGCATCAACAGGTCCACACCGGCCCGGTCTCTATCCGGCCCGTCACTGCCGACCGCGGAGATCGCGCAATAGATGAGGCGAGGGTTGATCTCCTTCAGTGTGTCGTAGCCCAGACCGAAACGCTCCATGGTGCCGGTCCGGAAGTTGTGGATCAGGATATCGGCGTCGGCGACCAGTTTCTTGAGAACATCTGCACCGGCCTCGGACTGCAGGTTCAGGGTCATGCTGCGTTTGTTGCGATTGGCGCTGAGATAATAGCAACTGACGCCGTTCCAGAACGGCGGATAGCCCCGGGTATCGTCTCCACGGCCCGGTGGTTCGATCTTGATGACATCCGCGCCGAGATCGGCGAGGGTCATTGCTGCAAACGGGCCGGCCAGATGCCGGCTCAGTTCGAGTACCCGAATTCCTTCCAATGGTCCCGCCACAGAATTTTCCTCCCTCGTTGCCTATTTGCCGGTGAAGTTTGGCTTGCGCTTTTCGGCGAAGGCCAGCAGCGCTTCCTTGCGGTCGGACATGGTTGCTGCGTGAGCGACGCCTTCAATATGGTGGGCAGAGGATTCCTTTGCACCGGCGGCAATCGAGATTGCGATGTTTGCCTTGGTCTCGGCAATCGACCACGGCGCGAGCTCGGCAATTGCCTGTGCCGTTGCAAGCGCTTCCGCCTCAGGATCCTCGACCAGACGGGTTACCAGCCCGCAGGCTTCCGCTTCCTTGCCATCAATAAACCGGGCAGTCAACAGGAGATCCTGCGCCTTCGCCAATCCGATCAGGTTGACCAGATGATGGGCCGGAGAGGGAACCGCGACCTTTGGCTCGGGATAACCAAAGGTGGAGCCTGGAGTCGCCAGTCTGATGTCGGCCGAGATAGCCAGTTCGCAGCCAAGTCCGACAGCGACGCCATCGATCGCAGCGACAACCGGGATGGGCATGGTCCGGAATTTGCCGAGAACCTGGTGCATCAGGGCAACCCGTTTCCGGGCGAACCCGGCGGTTGCCTCGCGTGATTCCTTGAGGTCAACGCCGCTGCAGAAGCCGGGTGCGGCAGCCTTCAGGATGACCGCACGGGGCGGATTCGACATGATCTCATCGGCGGCTGTATCCAGTTGTTCCAGTGTTTCGTAGTTGACCGCATTGCGGTAACGTGGGCGGTTCAGGGTAATCGTGACGATATCGCCTTCGCGCTCGAATCCGATCCGGGTCTCCTCTGTCATTCCTGTGTTTCCTGTCTACCCTTGATAACGAACTGCACCCCACATATTGGTGGGTTCCATCACAACTTCCTCGCGCCCTGCCCGGTTGATGGTATTCACCGCGGCACGGTGCGCGTCGTCGAGAATCCTCTCGACATCCACGCCTTTCAGATTGCGCTGTTCCATGAGGATGTTCCCGTCGACCATGATGAACTCGACATCCAGCCCCGAGCCGACAAAGACCACCCGTTGCGGGATCAACAGCCGCGGATACATCCGGGCGCTGCGAAGATTCAGGGCGATGATGTCTGCCTTCTTGCCGGGTTCGAGCGATCCGATCTGGTCGTCGAGACCGAGGGCTTTGGCAGCGTCAATGGTCATCATCTCCAATGTCTTGCCGGCAGGCAGGATGCTGGTGTCGTTGAAATGCACCCGCTGGAGTTGGGCAGCAATCCTGCCCATCGAAAGCAGGTCGAACGAGCGATCCGGTCCGGAGCCATCGGTTGAGATAACAACATTCACGCCGGCATCGAGCGCTTCAACCACCGGGAACCGGTCGCGAACGTAGGCGTTGGTGAGTGGGCCGTGGGTGGCGCTGACTCCTGCCCCTGCCATGATCCCGACCTCATCCAGGCTGATTCCTGCGCAGTGGGCGAGACAAAGTCTCGGTGTGAGAATGTCGGGACAGGCATCTGCCGCTGCGAGGAGATGACCACCGTAGGCGTGGGCGTGGATGCCCACGCCCTTGCTGTCTGCCAGTTCGACCACTCCACGCATGGTGGCGACGGCAAAGTCGGTGGCCCTGCCGTTGGTGTCCATCTCGTTGACCAGACCGGAAGGTCCAACGTAGCAGGAGATGCGCCCGGCGGCCGTTCCGTGCAGGCGGTCAATGGCATCGGCAGTGGTGGCCAGCGAGCGATCGAGATCGACACTGTTGACTGTGCCGGTTGCGACGTCGGTGTACTGCCACGGCGGGGTTCCGGATGGTGGTCCAAGTGCAACGATGTGTCGCAGGCCGAGTTCGGCATACCCGGAGGCGGCAAGCTCTGCGTAGCGCGCATCGTCAACGCGTGGCATGGAACCTGTCATTGAAAGAGAGGTGGTCACACCGAACTCGAGATGTTCCAGTGCCGATAGGTAGCTTTCAGCCCGCCAGAACTCGTCGTCTGATGCCTGGAAGTAGAGATCTGCAACCAGGTTCAGCCAGTTGCCACCGTCATTGAGGGCTTTGGTGAGGCCATGACCGGCGTGTCCGTGGCTATCGACCAGTCCTGGCATGAGGACATGGTTCGTCAGATCGACCTGGATAGCATTCGGGTACGTCGCTTTCAGGTCGTCCGGAGTTCCGACTGCAAGAATCCGGTCTGCCTGTACGGCGACCGCACCCGGGTCGAGAACGCGGCGTTCGGGATCGATGGTGATGACGGCTCCGCCGACAAGTAGGGTGATCTGTCCGGTTTCTGTCATGAAAAAACCTCCCGTTTCGCATGTCGGAACATGCTAGCACGGGAGGCGGAGGTGGGAGGAAAACCGGTTTCGACCGGTGAGGTTATCTGGCGACTGATGCAATACCTTGCGAATCAAGGAGAGCATAGGTCGGGTTGAGGATAGCCGGGCGACGAGGTGGTGGAGCAGGCGTCCGCGGAAGTGCCGGGACTTCGATGTCCTCCGGGAGCAGCGCGGCTGCGGCGCGCCGGCTCGGCACCTCGAGCTTCTTGAGGATGCTGTGAACGTGGTTCTTGACCGTTCCCACCTCAATGATCAACTCGTTGGCAATCTCGGAGTTGCTCATACCACGGCGAATGAGTTCAAGGACTTCCATCTCACGGCTGGTGAGCGAGTCCAGGGCTTCCGGGCCGGTCGCGACGGTTCCCCGGTTGCGGGTAAGAGAAGCGAATCGCGCCATCAGGGCGGCGGCAATACGAGGTGGCAGGATCGCTTCGTCGGCGTGGACGGAACGGATGGTGGTCAGAATCTGCTCCAGCGTTCCGGTCTGGCCAACGTATCCGGAGGCTCCCTGCTCTATATGTCGGAGCACCTCTTCCTCACTGTCCGGAACAGCAGTGATCACAACCTTGACCGGAAGGTTTTCTTCCTGGGCAAGGCGCAAGAGTGCTGAAGCGCCATTACGTGGGAGATTGCGATTAATAAGTGCGATATCTACGGCTCCCATATAGGAAGCGGCCTCGTCTACATCGGTCGCCGTAGCGAGTACCCGAATATCAGATTCGCTCTCCAGCACTCGCTGCAGGCACTGGGAAACGATGCTGATTTCCTCGACGATCAAAACGCGTATCATGCTTGTCTTCCTTTCCGGTCGGATCCTGGTGGGTTCGAGTCCGACCGTTGTGTCAAACGAGAATCCCTCTTTGCGAGTGGTTGTTCTTTGCTCCGGCTCGCCTTGCCGCCGTTGCGGGGTCCTCTTTGTCACTCGTTATTGTGAGAATATGCTACTTTAGCTGCTAATGCAACCATTGATATGAAGTTGATACACTTGAAAACAGTCGCGATATACTACTTTGCATGACATCCCTGTTCGTGAAAACATTCCTGCAGCGGTTTTGACCTGGATGGAGCGCCCGAATGAACCCCCCGCGCTGGTTGACTGTCCGTGAGGCCGCTACCTATGCAGAGGTCAGCCCGGCCACGATCCAGCGCTGGATACGGGAGCGGAGAATCGGCGCACTTGAGCTTGGCGGGGCAAGGACCGTCTATCGCATCCACACCGAAGACCTCGACAAACTCATTCGTCGGCGCACCACCGGTGCGGAAGAAGACGCCGGTACCGTGCCGGAGTTCGACGCACGTGACCTCCTTGAGCGTCTGCCGGTTCCCGGTCACTTCCCTCTTGGAGACACTCGTTCAATCACCTGGCTGGATCTGCTTGAAGAACAATCCGCAGAATTGGCTGCTACCGGGTTGATCCGGTCTGCCGCGGGAGACCAGCCTGTTGAGATGGATGTGCATGCGGTATCCCGGGGTGTCTCAGGTGAGCCGTCGGGTTGGCAACCGGCTTCCATACACCCCGTATGGATGCTGCCATTTGATGATCGGCCAATCCCCGAGCGGATTGACGCGGTAGGGCGGCAGACGTCGCTTCGTCTGAACGCAGACCTGGTGACAATCAGCATCGACCGGAATGGATGGGTATTCAGTTCAGGACGTCGTGCTGAAGCAACAGGGATCGCTGACCTCACAAGGCCATCTGTGGCCGGCGAGGTACGGATTGCATCCGTCGATTTGGACCAGCATCGCACGGGCAAGGTGGCGACGGCCCTGATCGACGGCTCGCTGCGTCCTGCCGGTTTGATAACGGCAGTGGTTGAGTCAGGATCTGCCAACGAAGAGGAACTGCGGCGCAATCTGCACCTGGCTGCCGGTGTGGTTGAAACCATCCTGCGGGACGTAAGCGACCAGTGGCTCGATATGTCCGACGTTGCAGAACGTTGCGGTGTGACGGAGCCAACTGTTCGTCGATGGATCAGGCAGAAGCAACTGGCGGCAATCATCCTCGGCGGACATCGTGCCGAGTACCGGGTACACGAGTCCGACCTTGACTGGTTCATTTTCCAACGATCGCGAAGTAGCTCCTCCGTAAACCGGCGTCCAGCGTCTTCCTGACGTTGTAGTATGTGCCCTGTCGAGACTCGATTACCGGTAACAGACAGGGGACAGGCAGCGTGAATGATCAACGAGGAATAGTGGTTGGCAGTGCCAATGCAGGTGTCGGCCTGGCCGATGCGATTGCCGTGCTGCGCAACGGTGGTAGCGCTCTGGACGCTGCCATCGCCGCCGTGCGAGTCGTTGAGGACAATCTGGAAGATTCCGGTGTTGGCACCGGTGGCATCCCGAACGTTCTCGGCGAGGTTGAACTGGATGCAACAGTGATGGATGGCCGTACCCTCGCTGCCGGTTCGGTTGGCGCGGTCAAGGGCTATCCACATCCGATCGACATAGCCCGCAAGGTCATGGAAGAGACACCCCACGTCATGCTGGTCGGTGCCGGTGCGGAGCTTTTCGCCGAGAAGTACGGATTTGAAAAGGCAGAATTGCTGACCGACTCGGCCCGTGAGACCTGGGAAGCCCGGATCAAGGGGCTCGAACGGGAATCTGACGACATCTACGGCGACCAGTACGAACTGTATATGGGTGTTGTCAAGCGCTGGACGGAACTGCTCCACGAGAAGATTTTCGGCACCACAAACGTGATTGTCCGGGACCTGAACGGAGACATTGCCTGCGCGGTGTCCACGAGTGGTTGGGGTTTCAAGTTCCCGGGCCGGCTGGGTGACTCCCCGGTGATTGGCGCCGGCAACTATGCGGACAACCGCTTTGGTGCGGCAGCCTGTACCGGACGTGGCGAGATGGCAATTCGCTGCGCCTCGGCCTACAGCGTTGTCTCCAACATGCGGCATGGCATGTCGCTCGAAGAGGCCCTGCGAACCTCGATGGAAGACCTCGGCCACCTGGTTGACCCGTTCGCCCAGCGAAGCAACGTGATGAACATTGTCGCCATGGATCGCAACGGCCAGGTGCTGGCTGCTTCCACCTCTGACGAGGCGAAGTACGTCTACCAGACGGTTGAAATGGACGAGTACATCGAGGAACCCCGGATGCACGTGCCGCTGAACCGGGAGTAACCGTTCGCAAACAGCAAGCGTGCGTCGTACTTCCGGATGCCAGGTCGAAACTGCCGGTTGATTGGGGAATCCAATCAACCGGCAGTATTGTTCTCGTGTTGTATGACCCGGGGAGGGGTTCTTGCGAATAGTCCGCGGTATCCTGAACACAGGAGATAGCTCAATCGCCAGGTCATAGTTGACCTGGTGAAGGCTGGAGTGTTTCTGATCTGGAAGTAGTGACCCCGCTCGGACTCGAACCGAGGACCCATGGATTAAAAGTCCACTGCTCTACCAACTGAGCTACGGGGTCGGTGTCACGGTTGTGACAACGAGAAAGTATAACACCCGATCCGGCAGTTCAACCGGGTCGCCAACACGGAAGGAACAATCGTGCTGGAAGAATCAGCGGCCCTGCGTCTGGTGGAGATTGCCGTCGAGATGGCTGGTGGCGCACGTGCCATTGTTGCCAATCCGCGTCATCCCTTTTCCCTCAACGCAGACGAGACCTACGAAGTCGAGGGGCACACCGTTACCATCCATTCCACGGAGCAAAGCTCACCGGCAATTGCATCGGTTGAAGGCTGGATCTTCGAGATCCGTGAGCATGAGTACCTGATGCTTCAGAAGCCCCGGCCACCTCGCAACGCATGAACGCCACGTGGTTGAGGGTTGCTGCCGTACCGGTGGCAGTGGCAGCAGCCGGGTACCGGGCGCGGGCGCTGACTGGCCGTGGTGCCCTGAGTGCCATCGCAGTCGGCGCTTCGGTCGGCAAGTCAACCTCCTGGCCCGGCATCCTCTTGCTGGGTACGTTCTTCGTTTCGTCCAGTGCGCTGTCGAGGGCGCTCCCTTCTCCGGAAACAACAGGGAAGGGTAGCCGTCGCGACTCTGCGCAGGTACTGGCGAATGGCGGTGTAGCGGCGATAGCGGGTCTGGTGTTGGCTGGCAGAGACAACGGATCGGCGCTGGCAGCCGTCGCCGGAAGTCTCGCTGCAGCAACAGCAGATACCTGGGCTACCGAAATTGGCGGGACTTCACCATCCGCTCCACGTCAGTTGGTTCATCGCCGACAGGTGGAGCCGGGAGAATCCGGTGGCGTAACGCCCCGGGGACTACTGGCATCCGCCGGTGGTGCCGTGCTGATTGCAGCAATGGCTGGCCTGGTTTTCCGGCACAACGCGCAACGCGTGTTCGTGTCAACGGCTGTTGCCGGTATGTCTGGCTCACTGGCAGATAGTCTCGCCGGAGAATTGCTGCAGGAACGACGCTATTGCTATGTGTGTGGATTGCCAACCGAGGCCCGGATTCACGGTTGCGGCTCGGACACGCGGCATGTTTCCGGAGTGCGCGGAATCACCAACGACACCGTCAACCTGCTCTGTACATTGAGTGGTGGAGTCTTGGGGTTCCTGCTGTTCAGGCGGTGAACATCACCACGATCATCGCACCCAGCGACAGGTAGGCGCCGTACGGGATGTAATCGGTTCGCTTCTTCACCCGGATCGCAACCAGGAAGAGTCCTCCCAGGGCTGCCAGGAGCATCCCCAGCAGCAAGGCGAGGGTAATGCCTTCCAGCCCGACCATTGTTCCGATCAGGGCCGCCAGAAAGACGTCGCCCAGCCCAAGCGCCCGCTTGCGGTAGATGACGATGGCCAGAAAGAACAGGAACAGGAAGAACACTGCTGCGGCTATCCCGGCAATGGACACCGAGAGCAGCCGTGAGGGCGAACTCATGAGTGCCAGAATCAGTGCCAGGAAGATGCCCGGCCAGATGGTGATCAGGTAAATCGAGTGATGCTGCCAGTCGATCCGCAGGATCGTCAGCAGGATGGTGCTCAGGACAACAGCCTGCAGCGCTGCTAGTGAGAATCCATGCAGCAAGAGGGCGATGCCGACGACCGTAGCGGCTCCGATCTGGGTTGCGAAGTTGGGCCAGTCGTTGCCTCTGTCTCCCAGCCATGTTCCAACATACGGAATCATGTGATACGGCGCAGACACGCCGTCACTGGTCGTCAGAGGCGGGCCAATGAGAGGTTGGTCCGACGGCAGACGTGTGGCGATAACGTTGATGCCCGTGCCCAGCAGCCAGCCTGCAGCAAGCGCGGTGAGGAGTATCGCCAGTAGGTCCAACGTTCAGGTTCCTGTCAATCCCGGGACGGTTTCCGTACGGTCTCAATGTACCAACCTATTGCCAGATTCACCGTGGCAAAGAAGTCACGGATTCCGAACCTTGTTGACGGCCTGCCACATCACATCCAGCGGCGCCGGTTGACCGGTCCAGATTTCAAACGATCTGGCCCCCTGATGGATGAGCATCGGCAGCCCGTCCAACGTCGGGAGTCCCAGCTCGGCTGCGGTTCGCAGAAAAGCGGTGGACTGGTAGGTGAGATCGTGGGCGAGCGTTCCCGGTGCCAGAAGTTCGAAAACCTCGCGCTCGATTGGCAGGCTGTCGTCGTGCCAGCCGATGGACGTAGCGTTAACGATCAGTGCGGCAGATGGAGCGTGTTCCCGTACCTCACTGAGCGTCACCGGGATCACCCGGTCATCGCCAAAGGTGTCGCCGACTGACTGGGCTCGTTCAATGGTCCGGTTTGCGAGGATGATGCTGCCGACATTCTGACTCAGCAGACCGGCGATGACCGCCCGGGAAGCGCCGCCGGCACCGAGCACAATAGCAACGGCACCCTCCAGTTTCGCCCCGGCATCAATCAGGCCCTGAACCGAACCGTGGACATCGGTGTTATCGCCGAGGAGTCTGCCAGCCTGGACCAGGATGGTGTTCACAGCGCCAATCGTTTCAGCGATTTCCGAGCGTTCATCTACTGCCTCGAAGAAGCGCTCCTTGTGCGGAACGGTGACATTGACGCCGCGGAATGCACCCGAGCGGAGCTCTTCAAGACGAGCCGGGATGTCAGCTTCCGGCGTGTGCAGCAGTTCATAGGTCGCGGGAATGCCAACCGCATCCAGTGCCGCCTGCTGGAACACTGGTGAGAGTGAATGGGCGACCGGATCTCCGATCAGGCCGAAGCGTCCGGGCCGTGCTGTAGACATCTGGCATTCCTTCTCTCAGCGATAACGCTCAATGTTCGCCTGGTGTTCCTCAAACGTCCGGGCGAAGGCGTGCGAGCCATCTCCGATGGCGACGAAGAACAGGTAGTCAGTATCTTCCGGGTCCAGTGCGGCTTCAATAGCTGCGAGGCCGGGATTACAGATCGGGCCCGGCGGCAGGCTGGGGTTGAGATAGGTGTTGTAACGGCCGTCTCGTTGCAGGTCCTCGCCGGTCAGCGCCGGCCACCAGTCTCCGGTGGTGCCCTTCTGGTATTGCACCGTCGGGTCAGCCTGGAGCGGCATGCTGGCGGCAATCCGGTTCATGTAGACCGAGGCAATTACCCCGCGCTCTTCAGAGACTGCGGCCTCGCGCTCGACGATCGAGGCAAGGGTCACCGCCTGATGCAGGGTCATGCCGTGCTCGGCGGCCTGCGACCGGAGAGCCGGTGTCACACGTTCATCGAAGGTCATCAGCAACACTTCGATGATGTCTTCCGGGCTGCTGTCGGTGCGGAAACTGTAGGTGTCGGGGAAGAGATACCCTTCAAGACCGACGCCGCTCGGACGGGTGTGGAGGAAATCGAACTCGTTGTTCCAGCGGGCGAGGTGCGTTGCATCCATGAACGCATCGATGGATTCAATCAGACCTGCTTCAAGGAGTGTTTCGGCGAACTGCTCGGCCCGCCAGCCCTCGATGAACTGAACGGTTACCGCCTGAATTGACCCGGCATCTTCGGACGTAATCGCGTCGATTATTTCAGTGGTTGTCATGGCAGAGTTGAGGCTGTGCTCGCCGGCGAAGATATCCTTGTCGGCACCGGTGAAGCCGAGGAGGAACCGGAAATAGGACGGTGACCGGATCAGACCCTCTTCGTGCAGGCGATTGGCGATGGAGTTGACCGTCTCTTCCTGCTCGATGACGAAGACGACTTCAATGGGGTCGTCATCAACTGCCCGGTCCATCAATCGGGTGAGCACCTGCATGCTGACCAGTACGATGGCCAGCGCAAGGACAACGACTGAAGCTGCGACAATGGCCGTTTGACGAGTTGGTTGTGGCAACAGGTACACCTCACAGGAAGCCAGGGGGCAGCGAACAGTGGACGGAAGTGTAGCAACGGTACCGGACGGTCACAACGAACGACGGTTGACCGCCGGCCTGCCGGTAGTTGTCATCCTCGGGGCTACTGCGACCGGCAAGAGCCGTCTGGCCCTCGAAACTGGAAAGCGGTTCGACGGGGAAATCGTTAGCGCTGATTCACGGTATCTCTACCGTGGAATGGACATTGGCACCGCCAAACCTGACGCGGATGAGCTTGCATCGGTACCTCACCACCTGGTCGATATCGTGGAACCGGATGAAGATTATTCGCTGGCCATGTGGCTCGAAGATGCGTTTGCTGCCGTCGAGGCGATTGCAGCACGCGGACGCCTGCCCGTGGTTGCCGGAGGGACCCCGCTTTACTTACGGGCGTTTCTGGAAGGTTGGAGCGTTCCCCAGGTTCCACCCGCCCCTGAAGTGCGGGCGCGCCTCGAAGCGCTGGATGCCGACGAAATCTATCGTCTGGTTGAGGAGGTCGATCCGGTTTCTGCTGCCCGTATCGGAACGACCAACTTGCGACGCCTGGTGCGGGCAAGGGAGGTGTTCGAGGTCTCTGGCCGGCCGCTAAGTGAACTCGAAGGGAAGAATCCACCGCCCTACAACCTGCTGGTCATCGGGTTGCGCCAGGACCGGGACATGCTCTACCCCCGCATCGATCAACGCGTTCGGGACATGTTTGCCGGCGGCTTGCTTGACGAAGCCCGGGTCCTCATAGAACGGGCTGTGCCGGACCATGCACCTGCAATGAGCGCAATCGGTTATCGCGAGGCGATTGCCGTGGTCCTGGGCACCATGTCACTGGAACCGGCAATCGAGGCGACCTGCATCTCCACCCACCGCTACGTTCGGCACCAGGAAACCTGGTTTCGCCGGTTTGAAGGCATCACCTGGCTGGATAGCAGCCAACCGGAACACCGGGAGCAGGCAATCGCCCTTGTCGAGCGTTTTCTCGAGGTACAGTCAGACGGCTAGCGATCCGGGGTGGCAGTTCCGACCGTGACAGGTTGACCGGTCCTGGCGGATTCCTGAATCGCGTTCCATGCCACGTGCAAGCGCGATGCTGGACTTCTTACCGGCGTAGTATCCAGCGTTGCGATTCGCCGGAGCAGGCGTTCACCGGCATCGGGTTGGGGTTGCAGGAATGGTTCAGCGCGAAGGCTCCGGTCAGACCCGGTTACCTCGATGACCAGTTCCTCTGCGTCGTCCTCCACCGTAGCCATCGCTTCAAGCGTCACAACAACCGGCCCGAAGTGGAGCGACAGGAACCAGGCATCTCCCTCGTCCAGGAGCGATGCCCGCCGGCACCAGACATCTGTGACATCGGTATCCAGTATCTCCAGGACAACGGCCAGCAGTGGTAGCAGCGCTTCGTGTTCGACCTCTTCCGGTGTTGAGCCACGTGGGAGACGGTAGGCTCCGGAGCAACCATAGATGATGCCGACACCGCCAGATGCGACGTTGACCGCGAGTTCATCGACCGCCTCAAACGCCAGCAGATCCGGCACAATCAGGGTCGCGCCAGGGTGAAGCATGCCCCCGCCGGTGGCTATCGCTCCATTCGGAAGATCGGAACGGTCAGTCGAGACGATGACCGGACGGTCGAGCGGGACATGGTGAGCAGCCTCGGTGAGGTAGGCTGCCAGATCGTTGTTGCCGATGATGGTCCAGGTTGAGTTTGTCACGTTTGTATCCTCTTCAAACCGGGTGATTCCCGGCGAGCGTTATAGTACCTGCGATTGCCGTGCATACTGCCGGCGCCGCCACTACCGGACGGTTGGTATGAGCGTACAACCTGAGCCACAGTTTCCCGAGCTTGCAGTTGAGGTGCTTCTCGACTGGTACCGGCAGTATCACCGCCAGTTGCCGTGGCGGGAGACCCGTGATCCATACCGGATCATGGTCTCGGAAATCATGCTCCAGCAGACGCAAGCTGACCGGGTGGTTCCCAAATATCATGAGTTTCTTTCCCGGTTTCCTACTGTTGCCGCTCTTGCCGATGCTCCGGCCAGTGAGGTTATCAGGGCATGGGCCGGTCTCGGGTACAATCGCCGGGCTCTGAACCTGCAACGTGCCTGCCAGGCAGTGATGGAACGTTTTGGCGGCGTGTTTCCGGAGACGGTTGAGGAACTGCTCTCATTGCCCGGGGTAGGACCGTACACCGCCGGAGCGATCGCCTGTTTCGCATTTGAACAGGATGTCGGGTTTGTAGACACCAACATCCGGAGGGTGCTGCATCGGGTGATACTCGGGCCGGAACTACCGGCGCCGAAGGTGAACGATCGTCGTTTGGCACAGATCGCCAGCATCACCGTGCCGCCTGGCCGTGGGTATGTCTGGAACCAGGCCTTGATCGAACTCGGGGCCACGATCTGCAAGGCTCGCTCAACAGACTGCCGACGGTGCCCGATTTCAACCTGGTGTGCGGCGTCTGGCCAGATGGAAGCAGCGTTTGCCGAGGCAAAGGCGGTCGAACGGCAGCCGTCGATCCCCTTTGAACAAACCAGTCGCTATTTCCGTGGGCGGATTATTGACCATTTGCGGGCAGCACCCGGCGCAGGTTTGACGGCTGGAGAACTGGCTTCCAGCATCGCACCAGACCGGTCATTGGAATCACCGCCCTGGATCATGACTTATCTCGCGGGCTTGATCCGGGATGGCCTTGTGGTGGCAGATAACGGGGCAGTCCGGGAGACGGTGCCGGGGTATGATGCTGCCGGCGAAACGGAACATCAGCGATATCGGTTGCCTGATTAGACAACCACAAGTGGAGGTACGGATGGCAGGTGTTGTCGAAGCGGTTGCAGTCAGCGCGACCCACACCATGACAAAGCCCCTCGCCGAGGCCATAAGCATCGTGGCAGGGCTCGGCGTTGAAGGTGATGCGCATCAGGGGGAGAAGGTGAAGCACCGCTCGCGGGTGGCACGAAACCCCGATCAGCCCAACCTGCGACAGGTTCACCTGATTCACAGTGAACTGATCGATGAACTGGTTGCGCAGGGATTCAAGGTTGGCCCTGGCATCATGGGCGAGAACATCACCACCAGAGGCGTTGACCTGCTGGGTTTGCCAAAGCGCACCATTCTCCGGATTGGTGACGGTGTGGTCCTCGAAGTGACCGGGCTGCGAAACCCGTGTGCCCAACTGGACGGGATTCAACCCGGATTGATGAAGGCAACGCTTGACCGCGATGATGCGGGAAACCTGATCCGCAAGGCGGGCATCATGAGTATCGTCCTGGAGGGCGGTGAGGTGCGGCCCGGCGATGCCATCGAGGTTGAACTTCCGGATGGCGAGCATTTGCCCCTGGAACCGGTCTAAACCCTGAATAAACAGACGGGCGTGCATTGTGCACGCCCGTCTGTTGTGTTGTTGCCGGAAAACAGGTTCTAGTTTTCGGCCTTTTCGGCTGCCTGCCGGGTGAGAGCGGCAACCTTGAGCGGCAGGCCGAAGAGGGTGATGAAGCCCTTGGCATCGGCATGATCGTATTCGGTGCTGGCACCGAAGGTCGCAAAATCCTCGGAGTAGAGTGAGTACGGCGACTTCCGGCCGGTCACGATGCAATTGCCCTTGTAGAGCTTGACACGCACATCACCGGTATTGGTCTTCTGGGTCACATCGACGAAGGCATCCAGTGCCTCACGAAGCGGCGTGAACCAGACGCCGTCGTAGGCGATCTCGGCATAGCGCTCGGCGATCAGATCCTTGTAGTGCATGGTTGCGCGGTCGAGTGTGATCGACTCGAGATCCTTATGGGCGGTTGCCAGAATGGTCGCACCCGGCTGCTCGTAGATGCCGCGGCTCTTCATGCCGACCAGTCGGTTTTCGACCAGGTCGACCCGGCCAACACCATGCTCGCCACCAAGCTGGTTGAGCGTGTTGATCAGGTTCACCGGCGACATCTGCTCGCCGTCGATGGCCACCGGCCAGCCCTCTTCGAAGCTGATGGTGATTTCAACCGGGGTATCCGGGGCGTCTTCCGGGGCAACGGTGATGCCGAAAATGTCTTTCGGCGGCTCGAGCCATGGATCCTCAAGCTGGCCACCCTCGTGGGAATAGTGCCAGAGGTTGCGGTCGCGGCTGTAGATGTTCTCGCGGGAAGCGCGAATCGGAATGAAGTGCTCCTGGGCGTATTCGATCGCATCCTCGCGGGACGTGATGTTCCACTCGCGCCACGGGGCGATGACCTTGAGTTGCGGGGCAAGTGCCTGATAGGTCAGTTCGAAGCGGACCTGGTCGTTGCCCTTGCCGGTGCAGCCATGGGCCAGAGCATCGGCGCCCTCCTTGAGGGCGACCTCAACCTGGTGCTTGGCGATGATCGGCCGGGCGAAGCTGGTGCCGAGCAGGTACTTGCGCTCGTAGAGTGCGCCGGCACGCAGCGTCGGGAATGCATATTCGGTCAGGAACTCGTGGCGGAGGTCGAAGACGTGCAGTTTGGTTGCGCCGCTCTGGAGAGCCTTTTCTTCAAGGCCGTCGAGTTCGTCTGCCTGGCCGACATTGGCGGAGAAGGCGACGACTTCGCAGCGGTATTCGTTCTTGAGCCAGGGAATGATGATCGAGGTATCAAGACCACCGGAGTAGGCGAGGACAGCTTTCTTGACGGTCGGTTTTGCGGACATCTGGTTCCATTCTCTTTCGATTTGAGGGTGACAAACTAGCGGTCAAAAGGTCTGCTGTTCACACGGAGCAGCGGCGCAAGACGCCTGGTGTACCTGAATCGCCTCAATCGAATGTGCATGGACCTTCTATCCCGCTTCCGTCGTCCTCCTCCGGACGACCCAACCGGTGACGTTACCACGCCACCGGGAGCGGGTCAATGCGGGAAGGGATTTATCGCTCTCCGTTTGCCGGTTCCAGAAAGAAGAGGACGGCAAGCGCCATGCAGCAAACCGCGACGAGCGGCAGCGCCTGGCCCAGAGCGGCGCCCATCTGGACGTTCAGGCCGGAGATGAGGATGACGGCGACGATCAGCATGCAGCTAGCCAGCAGTGCCATCAGTGCGATCTGTCGGGTGGCTTGTCGGGTCATGTGAGTGCTCCTTGACTGGCGTTCTGATTGTCGAACATTTGAGTCGAACAAATGTACGTACACTATAGAACGCGTGTTCTGGTTTGTCAAGGAGTCACCATGATTCGGTCCGGGTGGGGATGTTTCTACGGTGGGAGATGTCCCGTCTGGAGAGATCTCTCCACTGCACTCCGCTTACGCTCCGTTCCGGTCGAGATGACA
>CAYWXR010000011.1:0-14395 GCA_964462545.1 uncultured Thermomicrobiales bacterium | reverse complement strand
GGTTTGGCGGGCGACGAGGGACTACCCGATAACCGGCCAGAAATCGCGGGGGCGGTTGCGGACGAGTTCCAGGTCGGATTCGACCATCATGGTGATCATCTCTTCAAAGGTAACTTCCGGTTGCCAGCCGAGTTTGCTGCGGGCCTTTTCCGGGTCACCAATGAGCAGGTCAACCTCGGCCGGCCGCATGAAGCGCTCGTCGATAACGACATGGTCGCGCCAGTCGAGTCCGGCTGCCTCAAACGCAATTTCGCACAACCGCTGGACAGTATGGGTGCGTCCGGTGGCAATGACATAATCTTCCGGTGTGTCCTGCTGGAGCATGAGCCACATGGCCCGGACATAGTCGCCGGCGTAGCCCCAGTCGCGCTGGGCGTCGAGATTGCCCAGGGAAACGGTATCGACCAGCCCTTGCTTGATCTTGGCGACGTGATGGGTCACCTTGCGGGTGACAAATTCCAGACCGCGTCGGGGACTTTCGTGGTTGAAGAGGATGCCCGAGACTGCGAACAGATCGTATGACTCCCGGTAGTTCACCGTAATCCAGTGGCCATACACCTTCGAGACTCCATACGGCGAGCGGGGGTAGAACGGCGTGTCCTCTGTCTGCGGGACTTCCTGGACCTTGCCGAACATCTCTGAGGACGAAGCCTGATAGAAGCGGCAGTCCGGCTTGACCAGGCGTACAGCTTCCAGGGCACGGGTGACACCAAGGGCAGTGAACTCGCCGGTCAACACCGGTTGTTGCCACGATGTCGGGACGAACGACTGGGCAGCAAGGTTGTAGAACTCGTCCGGTTGGAAACGCTGCATCAGGTCAATCAGCGAGTTCTGGTCGAGCAGGTCTCCGTGGACCAGTTCGATCTTGTCAAGCAGGTGACCGATCCGGCCAACTGTTTCGGTGCTGGTTCGGCGCATCATGCCGACAACCCTGTAGCCCTTGTCGAGCAGGAACTCAGCCAGGTAGGAGCCGTCCTGACCGGTGACGCCGGTAATCAATGCTGTCTTTCGGCTGGTATCAACCATCTGCGTTTCTCACCCCTTGTCGCCAATCAGGCAAACTTGCCGCGCCAGATTCGGTGATAGACTGGCGCAACGGATGGTACACAACGGAGGAAGGCCATGGCCGACAATCGGCTGAGAATTGCCAAGTTGCACGGGTGCGGCAACGATTTCATCCTGGCTGACGGTGCGGATGTTCCCCTCGAGGAACGCTCAGCACTGAGCGTTGCGCTATGCCGGCGCCGGACGTCAATCGGCGCGGATGGCCTGATCCTCGTCAACCGCCTGGCCGATGATCTTACCTATGTCGATTTCTACAACCCCGATGGTTCACAGGCGGAAATGTGCGGGAACGGGAGCCGGTGCGCTGCCCGGTTCGCTGTCGAGGCACTTGGCGTTTCCCCGCGCCACCAGATGGATACAGTGTCGGGGGTGCTGGACGCTGAAATGCAGAGTCCGGATACGATCCGGGTGGTCATGCCTGACCCTTCCGGCACACAACTCTCCCACGCAACCGTTGATGGCATTGAACTGCACCACGTCCAGGTCGGGGTTCCTCACACGGTTGTGCTGGTAGATGACATGTCAGCGTGGCCGGATGCCCGCCTGCGAGAGTTCGGCCGCGGGCTGCGTTTCGATGCCACGTTGTACCCACAGGGAACCAACCTGAATATCGTTGCACCGGCATCAAATGGTCGCTGGCGTGTCCGGACCTATGAGCGCGGGGTGGAAGACATCACCCTTGCCTGTGGGACAGGCAATACGGCAACGGCCCACATTCTGTCCGCCCTGGGCAAGAGCGATTTTCCGTTCCGGTCGTTGGTCGATGGTGGGGAACTCTCGGTTGAACTGATCGATGGCCGGCACTGGCTGTGCGGCCCGGCGAAGTGGGTCCTGTCCGGTTCCGTCGATCAAGACGCATTTTCGGTTTGACATGCAAGTGCCGCAGGTTCCGGAGACGGTAGTTGCCCGTATCTGGAACGACGGCCTGTGTTCGCGTGAATTGCGGACTACCGATGGCCGGCGGGTCGGGGTGGTCTACCGCGGTGTCTGGACCCATTCCAATGGACCCGACTTTCGAGATGCGATGCTGGATGTTGCCGGCACATTGCAGACCGGAGCGGTCGAACTGCACGTCAATTCATCCGACTGGTTCGCGCATGGGCACCAGCGCAACCCTGCCTACGACGAGGTGAGACTGCACGTCGTCCTGCACGACGACGCAGCGGAACCGGCCCATGGTCCCGGCGGAATCTCCATACCCACGGTAGTTCTGGAACCATTTCTGGTGCGGCGCATCAGCCAATTGCTGGATGAACTCCCTGTCGTCGATCTCGGGGCGATCGGTGAGGCTGCATGTCTGCCGACACTCGCCGGTGGCAGGCTGGAAGAAATCCACCAGGTGCTTGGACGTGCCGGCTGGGAGCGGATGCACGGCAAGCAGTTGAGGCTTCAGCAGGAATTGATGCGGTTTCCACCGGGTGAGGTGCTGTACCGCAGCCTCCTCGATTCGCTGGGGCTGGCAAACAACCGGGCAGGCATGCTCGAAGTTGCTATTCGACTGCCCCTGACCGACCTGGAACTTGCTGCTCGGGCAGGCGGCAGACCCGGGGCGCAGACGGCGTTGTTGATTGCCGGGGGATTTCATCCTGACTCCGGTGATAATCCACCCCCGTGGAATCTCAACCGGGTGCGGCCACTGAACCATCCCGAGCGACGCCTGGAGTCGATGGCATCGCTGGTGGCGGGCTGTCGAGAGCATGGATTGCTGGCTGCGTTCCTGCAGTTGCCGCTGGATGGTGGCCGGAGTTGGGACCGCTGGCTGGCAGCGACGACTCCCCAGATCGGCGCATCCCGCCGGCTCCAGATCATGGTCAACTCGCTGGCGCCGTTTCTGGCGGCATACGCCGAGGCTGCCGGCGATGAACTGTTGCTGGAAGCGGCACGTGAACAGTGGGAGAGCATCCCCGGCAAGGTGGATGATGACATTGCTCGCAAAACGTTACGCCAGATCACCGGTGGTCAACGGTTTCCGGTCAGGCTCGCACTCGAGGTGCAGGGGCTACATCAAATCGGAAGACAGGGCTGCGTGAACCTGCGGTGTTTCGAGTGCCCGGTGGCACGCCTGGCGGTGATGCATGAGCCGTTGGCAACTACGCCCCGGTCCGCCGGCCACCCATCTGTTCAAGCAGAACCAGACCCTCAATCTCCACAAACTCATACATCCGCATGAGCGCCTGCATCTCCGGGTCGGTGTGCCGGTAGAGACCTTCCATCAGGCCGTGCGCGACCACGGGATCGAATTCCTTCGAGAACTTGTTGTTCTGGATCCCGATGAAGAGTTTGTAGAGGTCAACCAGTTCGGTTGTCGAGATCGGGGTATTGGTATCGCCAATCAGGATCTTGCCGGCCGACATCCTGACTTTCAGTTTGTTCTCGACGGCAAACCGGTTGAGTTGATTCTCGAACTGGAGAGCGGCTCGTGAGTAGTCGAACATCACCAGTTTCATGTAGATCGACTCGACCGACTGGTTGAACAGTTCGATTACCTTGACCCGGTTAGGCGGGATTGACTCGATAAGGCCGGCCCGGGTGAGATCGAACAGTGCCCTGGCTGCCTCAAACTGGGTGAGACCGGCGGCACGGGCGATCGTTACGACATCGTTGCGGCCGTCGATCAGGTCATAAAGCCCCCAGTATTTTTCCGGCACCGGGGCCGCGTGGTGGCCGGGAATACGCCGGAAGACCATGAAGACCGACGGGACAACCGGACTGACCTCGATCCACTCGTCAACCCGCCGGGTGCCTTCGATGATCAGGTGGGTGCTATCGACGTTGACCGGTACGCCGCCTTCGGTGACCAGTTCGCCTTCCTTGAAGGTGAAGAGGCAGTTTCGCCAGAGGAACAGGGTGTAGATCGAGATTTCGAGCAGTTGGTCTTCACACTGGCGGATGTCGTCGCGGGTGATGATTTCGTGGTCGAGCAGCAGTTTCACGATGCCGGCATCGGTGCTGGCCCGGTGGGCAGCCTCTTCCATTGTCTCGAAATCGACGATCGCATTACGAAGCAGCAGGTCGGGGATCGTCGGCAGACGGCTGCCGGCGGCGACGTAACTGATGCTGCCGCGGTTGAAGGAGATGGTCCGCGAGTTCCATCCCTGGATCATTGTCAGGGTGCCGGTTTTCTGGGTGAAGCTGAGCATCTGGAAAATGTCGGAAATGGTGAACGCGCCGAGCCTGCCCTGCAGGTCAACATCCTCCATGGCGATAGTGCCTGGCGTCAGCGGGGAATCGAGCGAAGCTCTGCGGGTCGTTGCCACTGCCCCACCTCTAGTTCGCAGTAACTGTCAGTTCAAACCTGGCGCTATGTTCGTTGCCGGCCCGGTCCATCGCCCGAACCACCACCGGCAGACTGGTACCGGAGTCGATATCCGCATCAACCAGCAGGACCCACACATCTCCTGACCGGCGAGCCGGAGTCACCGGTTCGCGGCCGGCGATTTCGACGGATACGGACTCCACCATTCCGTCGTCGATCACCCGCAACTGGAGCGTACGCAGGCTTCTTACGCTTTCCAGACCGGAAACAACCTCGATTTCCGGGGGGATCTGATCAAATCCTATTGCAGACCAAACTTGTCTGGCGATAGCCAGAAAGCCACGATTTTTTGGGTGGACATCCCATGGATCATGTGTCAGTCTGCTGATCTGGCCCCTGAACTCCCCGGCAATATCCGCGAGGCTGGCTCCGTTGGCTCTGGCTGTTTCCTCAATGACGGCATTGAAGCGTCCGACCCACCACGCGTCGCTGAATTCCTGGTCCGGATTACCTTCGCTCAGGTCATAGACGTTGGTGACGGCGATAACAGCGTCATCACCTGCCAGCGACCGAATCTGACCCAGTGCTGCGGCGAAGTCTGCTGTGAACGCGTCCAGTGCGGCCTGTCGTCCGTTACGGTCAAGGTTCCGGGCATCCAGGAGTTCGTTACCCCCCAGCGAAACGCTGATGACCACTTGCCCGGAGGGCCGGGAGTCCATGATCTCGCGAAACCGGTCGAGTTGTCCTTCAGTCATGAAGGTCGACGAGGTTTCCCCGGGAACAGCCAGGTTATGCGCTTCAACCGGCGTGCCTGACCATTCCTCGATATACCTCGCGACGAATGCCGGATACCCGCGTTTGCGAGGGAGCGAACTGCCGATGCCATAGGCGATCGAGTCGCCGAGGGCAACATACAGGGTCGGTGTCTCCGCACTGGCCGGCGGTTGCTTCAGTAACGGAAGGATGCCGGCAACCAGCAATGCGATAACCAGCACTGACCGGAATAGCCTCATTCCGGGCCGGTCCCTGTTACCAACCGGATCGACGGCCAGGCGGATTCGAGCAGGTCGCGCAATTCGGGAATCTCGATTGTCTCCAGCAGGTGCTCCGGTTCAACGAGGGTGGTATCGGCATCAAGATGCGACGCGAACTCTTCCGTCTCGACGCCGGTCGCCAGGAAGAAGACTGCGTGCTGATGGCGCTTCTTGCCCTGCGGTGGGGGAATAACCTGTGTGCCGAGCCAACCGATGATGGAGCAATCGATTCCGGTTTCTTCCATCAGTTCCCGGATTGCGGCGTCGGAAGCGGTTTCACCCTCCTCGATCTTGCCCTTGGGCACAACGGCCGGGTGCCCGGGGAGTTTCCTCAATACGAAAGCGTTGCGCTCCGGGAGGTAGACCAGCGCGCCGGCGGCGAGTTGATAGTCGGTTGTCGTCCGGGCGATATGGGTGGCGAACTCGCCTCGCAGGCGGGCGTGAGTAACGTTGAGCGTCTCCGGCAGGACGAGGGTGTTCCCGAGCATCGGCATGAAGTTTGCGTCGCCGATCCAGCGAGGGACCACGTGCAGGTGCAGGTGGTCAGCGATGCCGGCACCTGCTGCCTGGCCAATGTTCATTCCGGTGTTGAACCCGTCGCAGCGATACACCACCCGGCAGACCTCGATCGCCAGCGTTGACAGTTCCATCAACCCGGCCCGGGTTTCGGCGTCCAGGCGCTCCGGTGAGTCCTGGTGCTCGTAAGGAACAACCATGAGATGACCGGAATTGTAGGGGTAGCGGTTGAGCATGATCATGCCCCGCTCACCCGTGTGGACGACGAGCAGATCGGGGTTGTCAGGGTCCTGCGCTGCGTTGCAGAAAATGCAGCCGGGAACACGCTTTCCACGGATGTAATTCATACGCCAGGGTGTCCAGAGGCGGTCCATTGAAGAAACCAAACGTTTCAGGCAGTACGGCAGTCACATTTCAAGGATCATAGCAGACGCTGAGGAGACGCTGAGAACCGCATGTACAAGCGGAAACTGACGCGTACGTATGCGTTGGTACCCACCTAAAAGGAGCAAGGTGGTGTGCTATACTCCGAAACCGGGTGCCGGTGTTTTCCGGCCCTGTTCCAGCGGTGTGTATCGCTGGCTGCCGGTGGGAAAGCGGGAGGCATCTCAGTTCGTGGCAACCAATGGCCGGGTGCAACATCGTGGCCTTGATGGTGTTCCACGTTGGGTGGCAATCGCGAGTGCGATGGCGACCGATGGCCTGCTTGTCGTAGCCGGTTTTTTCATTGCCTACTGGATGCGCTACGGGCTCGAGCTTGGTGGCCCGGTTGCTGAATCCGCCCGCCAGTCTCTCTCCTATTTCAGCACCATCATCCTCCTGATGACCGTGTTCACGATCATTACCTTGCAGGTGCGCGGTCTCTATCGCATGCCGCGCTGGACAACCCTCCTTGATGAAGCCATGGTGCTGGTCGGTGGTGTGGTTATTTCCACTGCGCTGGTTGTGCTGTATGCGTTCTTTCTGCAGTTTTCCCCGTCACGACTGGTATTCCTCTTTGCCCCGGTCGTCATAACGGCTTTGCTGATTCTCAAACGTCTGGTCGTGCGGATGATCCGCGAGCGTTTCTGGCTCAAGGGCATCGGTGTTGACCGGGTGATTGTTGTTGGCGCCGGACAAGCGGGACAGCGTCTGATGCAGTGGTTGCTGGGTCAGCCGCAACTCGGCTATCAGGTGGTCGGCTTTATTGATGATGGCCCCGCCGATACCGACCTGGCGATCGCCACCCAGCACAGCGTTGTCCGTCCAATGCGACTGGGCACCAGCACCGAAATCAGCGAGATCGTCCAGCGTGAACGGATCGATGAGGTGATCATCGCGTTGCCGCCGACGGCCCACGAGCAGATGGTCTGGATCATGAACCAGTGCCGCGAATGTGACGTTGAGTTCAAACTGGTGCCGGATTTGTTCGAACTGGCGATGGACCAGGTGCATATCCATGAGGTCGCCGGCCTGCCGATGATCGGGCTGAAATCGGCCGAGATTTCAGGGTGGAACTTTGTCGTCAAGCGGGCAATGGACCTGGTGATCTCCGGCGCAGTATTGGTGGTCTTTGGCTGGCTGTTCCTGCTGATTTCGTTGCTGATCAAACTGGATTCCGAAGGGCCGGTCTTCTTCAAGCAGGAACGGGTTGGACGCAACGGCCGTCGTTTCATGTGCTACAAGTTCCGGACGATGGTCCAGGACGCCGAGATGCGTAAGGCTGAGCTCCAGAACATGTACGGCGACCATCCGTTCTTCTTCAAGGACAAGAACGATCCGCGCCGCACCCGTGTCGGCAAGTTCCTGCGACGCTCCAGCCTGGATGAGCTACCGCAGTTCTTCAATGTCCTGCTGGGTGAGATGAGCGTCGTTGGCCCGCGGCCCGGCGTGCCATCCGAGGTGGCTCGCTACGATGACTGGCATCGCGACCGGTTGCTGGTGACTCCGGGGCTGACCGGACTCTGGCAGGTGAGTGGTCGAAGTAACCTGTCGTTCGACGAGATGGTCCGCCTGGACCTCTACTATGCCGAGCACTGGTCACCGTGGCTGGATATCAAGATCGTCCTGCGGACCTTGCCGGCTGTCATCACGGGACGTGGCGCATACTAGCCCGCCGCTCCCCGAAAGTAGCATCTGTTCATGAGTGTTGACCTGTTACCGAAGCGTACCGTGCTGGTGCATGACTACCTCAACCAGTACGGGGGAGCCGAACGGGTCCTTGAAGCAATGCATGAACTCGCCCCGGAAGCGCCGGTGTACACCTCGATGTATCAGCCGGACAAGATGCCGGATAGCTACCGGCAGTGGGATATTCATCAGACCTGGATCGGGAAGATACCGGTTGCCCGCCGCAATCATCAACTGGTGCTGCCTGCCTATCCGCTGGCATTTGAACGCCTGAAACTTCCGGGTTGCGATCTTGTGTTGTCGTCATCCAGTGCCTGGGCCAAGATGGTCGCACCGCCACCGGGGGCGGTGCATGTCAGTTACATTCACTCCCCGATGCGGTTCGCCTGGAACTTCAAACAGTATTGCGAGCGGGAGAAGTTGCCCTCGCCGGCACGCATCGGCTTGCGACCGTTCATGTCAGTATTACGCCAGCGCGACAAGGCGACCCTTGGCCGGGTTGACCGGTTGATTGCCAATTCCTCGGCGGTGCGGGATCGTATCCGGGACTTCTGGGGACGCGACGCTGCCGTGATTTTTCCGCCGGTTGAGGTAGACCGGTTCAGTCCGGCTCCAGCCAGTGAGGTGCAGGATTATTTCCTGATGGTGTCGCGACTGGTTCCCTACAAGCGGTTTGATATCGCGATCGAGGCGTTTAACCGGTTGAAACTCCCACTCTGGATCATCGGCGATGGTCGTGACCGCGAGCGTCTCGAGGCGATGGCCGGGCCGACGGTGAAGTTTTTGGGGCGGCTCCCTGATGACGAGGTGCGCCATATCTGGGCCCGATGCCGGGCAACGGTGTTTGCTTCGGAGGACGATTTCGGCATTGCCCAGGTCGAGTCGCAGGCAGCCGGGCGACCGGTGATTGCGCTGGCGGCCGGAGGAGTGTTCGATACTGTTCTGCCGGATGAAACCGGGGTGTGGGTGAAGGAGCAGACCGTCGACAGCCTCGTTGATGCTGTGCGACGATTCGATACACTGACGTTTGACACCAGCAGGTTGGTTGAGCACGCTCGTGGATTTTCCCGGCAGCGGTATCAGCGTGAACTGGTGTCCGTGGTCAACGAGACGTTGGAAGCGCGGCGAACAGGGGAGCGAACTTGGAACTGAAGTGGTATCTCCAGGTGCTCTTGCGCCGCTGGCCGGCATTGCTGATTCTTCCGCTGCTGGCGGTAGCGTTTGCTGTCTATCAGGATTCCAACCGCTCCGAGCAGTTCTCTGCCAGTGCCCGTCTTGCGGTCGTGCGGGCGCCGGAAACACCATCCAGCCCTGATTTTCGCTACGACGAGTACTACAACTACCTCGCCAGCGAGTTCAAGATTGATGACCTGGTCGAAACGGTGCGTGGCAATGTGTTTGCGGCGGCCGTCGCCCAGCGACTTGGCGCTTCCACCGGTGAGGTGCAGGGGTCGCTTTCTGCCGAACGCCAGCACCGCATCCTTTCAGTCAATGTGACGACGGGTGATCCGGAGCGGACGATGCAGATTGTCCGGGCGGTTGTCGAGGAACTCGAGCAGAACCCGGAACTCTACGTGGATGTCCTGACAGAGGGGGCCGGTGCATCGGTGCGGGCAATTCAGGTGCCGGAAGGTGCTGCCCCGGATTCAGCCCGGGCACGTATGTTACTGGTGCTGGGGGTGATGGTTGCCGCCGGGGCAGGCGTGCTGCTTGCGTTCCTGGTGGAATACCTGGATGACACTCTCTATGACGATGAAACCACTGCCCACGCGCTGGATATGCCGGTGATTGGTGTGGTGCCTTCGGAGCGTGCATCATGATGCGCCCCGAAGAGATTGCCCTGGCCATTCTCCGGCGCTGGTGGCTTATTCTGATTGCTGCCGTTGCTGCTGCCGGAGTGGCCTACATCCTGACTGCGTCGCAGGAGAAGGAGTATGTCGTCAGCACCCGGGTGATGGCGATTGCCGAGCCTCCGGAATACTGGATGGACCTCTACGCCAAGAACCGGCTGGCCTCCTACCGCGACCTGATCAACAACTGGGACTTTGTCGCCAACGCTCTCCAGAACGCTGGTTCGGACCTTGATCCGGGGCTGGCCCAGAGCAAACTGGGACTGGGGCACAATCCGGATGCCAATATTGTCCAGATCGTTGTGACAGACACCGATCCCGAGCGGGCTGCGTTGATTGCAAACGCGCTTGCCGATTGGTTTGTCGTCTGGAATGAGCAGGAGAACGAAGAGCGACTGGCCGAGCAGACCAGTTTGCAGAACCCGTTCCCCGGCCGGGTAAACATGCACAAACTGGAGACCCCGTCTGCACCATCAACTCCGAGCGGGCCACGGGTGAAGGTCAACACCCTCGCCGGCGGGATTCTCGGAGCGGTGGCCGGCGTTGTGCTGGCGTTTGGTCTGGTCTGGTACGACGATACGCTGAAAAACCGGCGCGATCTTGATCGTTACCTGGAATTGCCGGTACTTGAAACGATCCCGGCGAACGGGGAGTGAGAGGCACGAATCGATGAGCGCTGCAACCCGATCCGAGAACACGCGCGCCGAGGCGTATCGTTCGCTGCGTTCGACTATCAAGTTCGCCGCAGGGGATACTCCTGTTCGCTCGGTGTTGATTGTTGATACTGATCGCACCGGAGCGAGCGAGACTGCCTTTCAGGTTGCGCGTGCTTTCGCAAAGGCTGGCGATAGTTGCGCCTTCATCAACACCGATCCTGCCTCCGGAAACACCGGCATTCCTGGACTCAGCGATCTGCTGATCGGCTCAACCTCGCTGGATGAGGTGTTGCAGGGTGATACCGGCGACGGACTGCTGACCGTCATTGGCCCAGGTACAGTTGCCGATCCCGACCTGCTGGCAGGCGGGCAGCTTGCGCGGGTACTTGAGGCACTCCAGCAACGGTTTGACTACATCATCTTTGGTGCAGCCGGTCTCCCTGGCAGCAGCGATGCCATTTCGGTTGCTCCGCGAGTGGACGCAACCATCCTTGTTGTGACTTCGGGCAAGACCCGCCGGGCAAAGGCTGTCCAGGCACGCGATGCACTCCAGCGCGTTGGCGCGAACATCCTCGGAGTAGTGCTGATCGAATCCAAACGTCGCCTGTTCTGGTAACTATCTCCCAAACGCCTTTCCCACTGTTCCCTCTTGAAACCGTCTGACCTGTATGTGATGCTGTCAGCACAGAGTCAGAAAAGTGCGCGGGAAACCGATCCCCATGCATCTGTTGAGCTGGGCATTGGTCTGTCCTGAAAACAGCCGGGAGATGCAGAGTGCTGGCGAAGGTCTACAGTTGCGCGACCGTGGGACTGGAAGGCGTACTGGTTGAGGTCGAGGTCGATTCCGGCCCAGGTGGACAGCCGGGCGTCGTTGTCGTCGGCCTCCCGGATACTGCCGTTCAGGAGTCACGTGAACGGGTACGCTCGGCCATCCGCAACAGCGGGGCACGCTTTCCGCTCGGTAAGGTGACGATCAACCTGGCCCCGGCCGACATCCGTAAGGAAGGCCCCGCCTACGACCTGCCGATTGCACTCGGCATCCTGATCGCCTCCAACAATGTCTTCGCCGAAGTAGACGATGCTGTGTTCATCGGCGAGTTGTCGCTGGATGGCGGGTTGCGTCATACCAATGGCATTCTGCCGATGGTCGCCCTTGCGGCGGCGAACGGCAAGAAACGCGCCTTTGTGCCCTGGGATGATGCCGATGAAGCAGCACTGGTCACCGGCATCGACGTCTTTCCGGTCGACACCCTGCAGGGGTTGGTGAAGCACCTCCACGGAGAGGCGGTGATTCCACCGTACCGTGGCAAGCCGATTGATCCTGATGTCGAGTTCGCCTATCAGTTGGATTTTGCGCACGTCCGTGGGCAGGAGCAGGTCAAGCGCGGTCTGGAAGTCGCTGCGGCGGGTGACCACAATGTGCTTCTGGCGGGGCCGCCCGGTACCGGCAAGACGCTGCTGGCGAGGTCGTTACCATCGATCCTGCCGGCGCTCAGCAGGGATGATGCGATCGAGGTGACGAAGATCTATTCGGTCGCCGGCATGCTGAAGAGCGGCGAGCCGTTGTTGCGCGAACGTCCGTTCCGGTCGCCGCACCACACCATTTCCTATGCCGGACTGGTCGGCGGAGGGCGTATCCCTCGTCCCGGCGAGATCAGCCTTGCCCATCGAGGGGTGCTGTTCCTGGATGAGTTGCCGGAGTTTGGCCAATCGGTGCTCGAGGTTCTACGCCAACCGCTTGAGGACCGGCAGGTAACGATTTCCAGGGCAACAGGTGCAATCACCTACCCGGCGAATTTTGTAATGGTTGGTGCAATGAACCCCTGCCCGTGCGGCTATCTGGGTGACCCGGCGAGGGATTGCGTCTGCTCGGAATCGACGATTACCCGTTACCAGAAGAAGATATCCGGGCCGTTGCTGGACCGGATTGACATCCATATGGATGTGCCCAGAGTTGACTACGAAAAACTGTCCGACTCGAGGCGGGGTGAGTCGTCGAGCGTTATCCGGGCGAGGGTCGAGGCTGCGCGTGAACTCCAGACCGAGCGATTTCGGGGAACATCACTTCGAACCAACTCGGATATGGGTGCAAAAGAAGTACAGCACTTCTGCACGCTCGATGGCGCAGGCGACACGTTGATGCGGGCGGCGATGCACCAGTTGCAACTCTCCGCCCGCAGTTATCATCGTATTTTGAAACTCGCCCGAACCATTGCCGATCTGGCCGGTGCCGGCGAGATTCAGTCACATCATCTGGCCGAGGCGCTGCAGTACCGGCCCAAGATGGCAGCCTAGGTCTAGTGGACCTCGATGGTCCAGTTGCCGACGTATTCGACGGTATGGGCACCCTGGTCACGCAGGATATCGACGGCCTGGTCCTTCTGCTCGTCTTCCTCAACCGGGATCATCAGGATCGACCGCTTGTTGTCGACGACCTCATGATGAAGGTGCTCGAGGTTCTTCAGGTCTGCGCCGTAGCCCAGGAAGATCCGATGGACGAATCCGGTGACACCGGGTTCGGTCAATGGACTGTCGATATTGCCGATATCGTCCGGTTTGATTGTGGTGAAACTACCGCTCGAGAAGCCCGCCGATGTCAGCGCTTCTATGACCTCGTCCAGCGAATCGGTATCGAGCGTCGCGACGACCTGGTTCTGCGGGTTGTCGATGTTCTTGGTGTCAGACATTGATGTATACGTCCTCGTCGTTGTGCCTGGAAACATGTCATACAGGGATTAGCCCTGAAATCCATTCTATGCGTGTCGTTTAGGCCTCCAGGCATATGCATCTGCGCAACAAAGAAACAGAAAGATGCAGGTTTCGAGGGCCAGGTTGTCGTCTTTCCCGAGGGTGCGCATTGCCCTGCCGGGCGTGGACGTGGTGGTTCCTCGTAGACCGGCCACCTTGCACTATATCTAGCACTGCAATGTATAATGCTGCAATGCATGGTCGTTCGAGGTAAGGACGGAACGATGACCGAAAGTCTGGAACTTGGCAAGGACCTGGTAGCGGCTTCCTCCACGCCGATGGTGCTGGCGATCCTGAGCGAGGGAGACAGCTATGGCTACGCAATCCTTCAGCGGGTCCGTGAACTCTCCGGTGGGCGGATGGAGTGGACCGACGGGATGCTCTATCCCGTGTTGCACCGTCTGGAACGCCAGGGGTTTGTTGAATCACGCTGGGAGAGGGCCGAGACGGGCCGGCGCCGGAAGTATTACCGCATTACTGATGCAGGCCGAAAACAACTGGAACATGAACGCAGCCAATGGCTGGCTGTTGACGAGACGCTGCGCAACATCTGGCAGGTCCTGACTACAGCCGAACCGGTTCGACAACCGCGAGGAGCATCTTCATGACAGCGCCGGGACACGCTCTGCCACTCGAGGCCCAGATCGACGAATGGCGTAATTTTCTGCGCCGGCGCCAGGCGTTTCATACCGTGGATGTTGCCGAACTCGAGGACCATCTTCGGGACCAGGTTGACTCCCTGATCGAAGCCGGGCTGGCTCCGGATGAGGCGTTTCTGGTGGCAGTCAAGCGAATGGGTGACCTGGACGAACTGTCCCGGGAGTATGCGCTGGAACACTCCGACCGTCTATGGAAGCAGCTTGTTGCCCAGGATTCCGGAGTCACCACCGGGTTTGCACCGCTCGATGCCATCGTTGCATTTGCGTTGGCATTGCTGGCTGCCGTACTGTTCAAGGCAACCGCACTGTTCGGGCTGGATCTAGATGAGGATGCAGGCTTCTATCTCCGTAACGCCAGTTTCTTTGTGCTGCCTCTTCTCACCGGGTACTTCGTCTGGAAGCGTGATATCGGCTTTGGAGTGCTCCGCTGGCTGGCAATTCCGTTTGTTGCAGCGATCGCTCTGGTGAACCTGTATCCGTTCGAACCAGACGGCTTTACCGA
>CAYWXR010000010.1:0-117409 GCA_964462545.1 uncultured Thermomicrobiales bacterium | reverse complement strand
CAACGCCAAGCACCCGGAATCTATGAGAATTTCCCGACATGTATTCTCCCGACATTTCACCCGTGTTGCGGGAATGACCTCTATCATCCCCCCAAACAATAAAAGGCTCTCCCGAGTGACCCCGAGAGAGCCATTTCAATAATGAACGGACACCTGGATCACGTCAAGACGAAATCCAGGTGAACGAACAGTTAGTGTTCACATAAATACTGTTTATGTCAGTCTTTCTGTCGGCTCCGATTACCATGGCACGATCCCTGGTGCCCATTCAAGTGCCGGGAACATGTCATCAGGATCAAAACTAGTAACCCTTGTGCTTGTCGATTACACCTTCCAGCGGTTCACCATTACGAAAGTGCTGGATATTCGTAAAAACCCGCTCAATAATCCGCCCGATACGAAACTGGCTGGCACCGGCAATATGCGGGGTAATGATGATCCGGTCGTAACTCCAGAGGGGGCTATCTGCGGGCAGCGGTTCCTCGGCAACAACATCGAGACCGGCACCGAAGAGATGTCCACTGTCGATTGCAGCCATCAGTGCATCTTCATCAATAACGCCACCACGGGTGACATTGATGACATACCCGTTGGGTTTCAACGCGGCAAGCACTTCGGCGTTCACCATGTTCAGCGTCCCGGGAGCCTTGGGGCAGCAGACAAAGAGGATGTCGCAGCGTGCGGCCATGTCAATCAGTTTTTCGGGGCCACCAAGCAGGTCAACTCCTTCGGGGGCTTCGGTCACGTCCGGATCGATAGCCAGGCAGGTAATACCGAACGCTCGTGCCCGTTCTGCCGTTGCCTTGCCGGTACCGCCCAATCCGATCAGTCCGGCGGTCATGCCAGTCAGTTCACGGTTCGCACGGCGCATCGGGCCCCGTTCTTCCCATCTGCGGATATCCCGGGCCGTCACGATTGAGCGGGTGAGAGCAAGGAGGAGCGCCATCGCGTGATCGGCAAGATGTGGTCCAACAAGCCCTTTTTCGGTGGTCAGGATGACATCGCTCTCGACGAACTCGGGAAAGAGATAGGCGTCGGCACCCGAGGTGAGGGCTTGCACCCAACGCAACTGGCCGGCGTGTTCAAACAGTTCGGGGTCGATCGAACCGATCAATGCGTCGCAATCGCGTATCTCCCGGAGTTGGGTTTCCCGGTCGCCGGCAACCACGATCTCCTCGACACCGGTGGCCCGGATGCGATCGAGTTGCTCCGTGGTTATCACCGGCCAGATGTGCTCGCGAGGGGTAATCATGATCTTCATTGCCGGGTGCTCCTTTACCTTGGTGCGGCAGGTTTTGTTGCGATCATAGCGCCGTTGGCGAATGTGCGGATCAAGTACGGAAGTCATGGCGACTGACGGTTTGCATCGCTGTAGGATGCTCTCGGATGGCACCGATGGCGAATTGAAGATCGAGCAGGCCGTGGATCTACATACTGCACTGATTGACCGGACCAATGTCAGCTTTGTGCAAGCCGGGGAAGGACCGGCACTTGTCCTTGTCCACGGCGGTGGCAGTGCAAGCTCCTGGCAGGTCTGGCAGCAGAATATCCCTGCACTCTCACAGAAGTACAGCGTATTCGTTCCTGACTTGCCGGGTTTTGGATCATCTGATGCTGCGCCGGTCCCGATCTCTTCCGAGGATGACTATTATCGTTATTACCCGCGTTTTGTCAGTTCGTTCGTCCGCAGTGTTGCCCCTCAGGGGGCAGTATTGGTCGGGACTGCCAACGGAGGCGGGATTTGTCTTTCGGTCGCTGCCCGCTATCCGGAACTGGTACATGCACTGGTGCTGGTAGATGCGGCGATTATTGGCCGCCTGATCGAAACCGAGACGAGCCAACTTCGTTGCCCGACGCTCATTATCTGGCAGCAGGACGACCTGATCGTCCCACCGGCGCACGCGCGAATTCTGGCTGCACGGATTCCCGGGTCGGAATTACGTTTGTTCCCCGGCGACGAGTCCCGCGATGACTGGGCCGGCCACACGCCATACCGGCTCTGGCCGGTGGAGTTTGAAGCAACCGTGCTGGACTTTCTGGCTCGGGTCGAGGCCCAACGGGGAGTGCTCTGCTAGACAGGCACCGGCGGATCTGCCCCGGGCCGCATGTCCGGGATTCGCCAGATCAGCACCAGAATCAGGATAACTGCAATCGAACAGGCGACAGAGGTCGCCAGCGGCGCACTGGTTCTGTCGGCGAGCCAGCCGATAGGTAACTGACCGACCGGCAGCAATCCCCAGGTAAGTGAATTGATCGAAAGTACCCGGCCTCGCACTTCTTCCGGTGCGCGAGTGACCAGCACTGTCATGTTTACGGCAAGGAAAGCGGCACTGGTGAGACCGGTTGCCAGCAGCAATGCCGTTGCTGCCAGGAACCACGGGGTCTGGGAGAAGATCAACACCGAGATGGCAAATCCGGCACAGGCAAGTGCCTGAAATCCTGACGTACCTGCGAATCTCCGGCTGGCTGCAATGCCGAGTGCACCGATGACCGACCCCGCGCCGGCACATGCCATCATGAAGCCGAACCCGCGTGATCCGACATCAAGTTCATCCCGGGCAAATACTGGCATAAGGTTCAGATAGGGCATGATGAAGACGGTTGCGATGGTTGCCATCAACATGATGCCGGTCAGCAGGCGGTCCCGGATCACATACTGCAGCCCTTCGGCAACGCTGGCGATGAGCCCCGGACGTGCGCCGGTCGATGGCGCCGGAGCAATTGGTGGCAATGGCAGGGTCATTGCAAATGCGATGAGTTGCAACCCTGCTGCAACGGCGAACGTCGCCGGTGTCCCGACAAGACCGATCAAGAGACCTGCGAGCGCCGGGCCGGTAACCCGGGTTGCGTTTTGCCCGGCAGCATTCAGGGCGACGGCGTTGCTGATGTCCTTCTTGTCAACAAGGTTCGGGATGATCGCCTGACGGGTCGGAAAGACAAACGACATCGATCCGCCATAGGCAGCCGCCAGCGCCAGAATCCAGAATCTGGTGATCAGGTCGGCATAAATCATGAATGCGAACACCCCGGCAACAATCAGCAGGGCAACCTGGGCAGTGAGCAGGACATTCCGCCGGGGGAAACGGTCGATGACGACACCTGAAGGCAAGGCAAGGATGAGCATCGGGATCCCGAAGAAGAACCCGGCAAGTCCAACGAACAATGGCGAGTCAGTCAGATCCAGCGCCAGCCAACCGAGTGCGACCTGGTACATCCAGAACGCGGTGTTGGTGGCAATGGTGCCGATCCAGAGTTTGCGAACTACCGGATACGCCTTGACGGTGTGAAACATTCCGCCATCATTTGCCTCGCCGGCAACGGCAGGTGCCGTCGGACCGATCTGGCGACCGTTGGACATCAGAAACCAGCCATTCCCCATTGAGAGCACGAAACCGGCGCCGGCAATCTGCCGGCACCGGTACGATCGTTCGCGCGAGAGAAATTGTTATTTCCGTACAGGGTCATCACCTGCAGTAGCTAACTTCCCCGTTTTTCAAACACGTAGCGCTGGCCGATGGTCGTGCCATTCACGACTTCCGGCGAGACAGCTACCAGGGTCCATCCCTCACGCATATAGCGATGGATTTCCTCGTACTGTCCCATGACCATCTGGCCAAGCACTTCACGTTCTACCATGACCCCTCGCTGGATCTGGTCGGCCGGTGGTTCCCGGTAGAGACCAACCGGTGGATCATTGAGGGCAGTGATCTGCCGGACCAGCTCGACCTCGGTCTGAACCAGCACGCTAACCAGCAGATTCTGCTCACCTCGCATTTTCTGGATTTCCTCAACGAGGCGAGGGCCGGAAACGCGGTGACGTGCAGTTGGGCCGACATTCTCAAACCGGATGATCCGGTCATTTTCGGCACTGTCGATCAGGAACATGGATGTGAGGGCAATTGCCCGGCCACCGGGATCTGCATCATTGAACGCCCGGTAGGCTTTGGCGACGTTGCCATCAACATCGCTCAGGAGCATGAATGGAAGATCGAGCCGCTCCCGAAGCTCTTTGTTAACCTCGGGGGTGTCGTTGGCGGCTGCCACGAACTCCACTCCAAGGCCACGAATCTCCCAGTAGGACTGACGCAACTGCGTCAGGTACAGTCGTCAGGTGGGTCACCAGTGTCCACGATAGAGGTGCAACACAACCGGGCCGCGCCGGGTGAGCCTGCGTAGGGTGGTTCCGTTGCCATTCTCATCCTTGAGTTCGAAGAGTGGCGCAGGTTGTCCCAGAAGAGGCTCTCGCCCTGGCACTTCGGTTGGTCCCCCCAGGAACGCTCCAATGCCAGTCAAATGGACCTCCATTTCTCTTGCCGGTGATCGGGCCGCCGGTAGCCAGTGGCACACACTATAGCCGGTTCTACTCCTGGCTGGTGTGTTCGTCCGGTGAATACTGCAGAATCGGTTCTGCTGCCGGAGTGGCGCGAGCGAGCATCGCGCGGGTGGCAACTTCACGGTCCATGGCGTCGATTGCATCCCGGAGGAGCCGGGCTGCTTCCTCGATTCCGCTATCAAAGACGTGATAGGGGAGGTCCTCTTCTCCGGCCAACCAGGGAATTCGCTGCTTTTCATCCATGCCGGTGATGACAATCGTCTGGTATCCGGCACGGTGTGTCAGCGGAGCAATCGTGTCGACGACCAGTCCTGAACGTTCTTCAGGCGGTGGTTTGGATTGGTCGGGATCGACGGAGTCGAAAATCCAGGCAAGCAGCGGTGCCGCCGGTGCCGAGCGGAACCCGGCTCCGACTGACCGGGGAATCGCTACTGTTCCGCCGCCAGGACTGACTAAATGGACAAAGTAGGTCGTATCCGGATCGAACGTGTTTCTGGAAAGGAAGTCGGCCATCCCACCACCGCGGCCGGATGATGCTCCCACCCCAAGTAACCAGACTTCCAGCCACTTCGGTGGATCGGCTGTGACCAGCCGTGCGGTCTCGATCAGTGCCGCCACCCCGGAGGCATTGGTGATTGCTCCCGGTGAATGGGCCTTGCGGAGTTCGCGCTCGGCAAGGAGCAGGATGGCGGCAAGGGTTACCAGGGCCGGCAGCAGCAGGAACCAACGGACTGTGGTCCCGCCATCCACCACCGCAATCATGGTAATCAAACCGGCAACCAGCGAACTCACGACGACGGCCATCTGGAGCCAACTGTAGAGGTGCCCCATATGCCGGCGGGAGAGCATCCCGACTGGCGGAGAATCAAGTGTTGCGGTGATGACGACGCGGCGGACTTCCTCATCTGCCGGCGGGATCAGACCAAGTACATTCACTGATTCCCTGGCCGGCAGGAAGCGGTCGAGTTTGAACGCTCCCTGACCATCTGCAACCAGCACGATCAGGATAGTCGCGATGGCGAGCAATCCCACCACCGGGAACAGCATCGCAACAACAATGGTGACGAACGAGATTGCCGCAAGGATCAGGTCCAGCAGATGGCCGGTTCCGTGAACCGTTGTTTTCAGGCGTGCAGACGGAAGCCCCCGGGCGGCGAAAGCGTCGATCAGATGAGAAGCTGCCTCAGCCTCGGCGGGGCTTCCGGCTGGCCGTGGGCCGATTGATTCAGCAAGCGCAATGACATGCGGGTTGGTCGATCCGGCGGTAGCGTCATCGGTCCGGATAACGGGTTCATCCGGGGAGGGAATGGCATCTTCCGGTTGGCCCACGATGTCCGGCTGATCGCTCATGGTTCGTCACCGTTTCGTTCGTACGCGTTACCTTGTATTGTACGGGTGATGGATGACTGAGGATACAGTTGTGCTGATTCTCACCTGAGGTTGGCGCACTTTGGCGGGTTAGGGTATTCTCATCTCGATGGCAACCACGTTGCCCCGGGTTCGGCCGTTGGCTCCGATATATGAGGGTGCACAGGTGTTACAAAAGGTTTTTGACTGGGTTCGCGGCGATTTCTCCCAGCCGGAAGAGTGGCCGATCTGCCCGGTGCATCATGAGCCGATGGAACTCTTCAAGACAGTCGGTACTCCCACCCGGTTCACCGACCAGGAGAGCGTGCGCTACACCCTGCTGTTCCGCTGCCCGGTGGAAGACTGCGACGAGGCGGTGGAGCGCGAGCGGCTGCGCAACCAGATCCCGGTTCCCAACGAAGGACCGAAGCGGCCTTCCTGGGCCAGGCGCGACTCCTAGGTAGCACGCACCGGGTGGCTGGCAGAAACACCTCGCCGTCCCGGCTCCAACATCTCCTTGCCCGTGCAAACTGGCACGATGCGACGTTGCCGGATTACTCCGGAGGTTCAATCGCGAATCTTCCGGCGTCTATCCTGCTTGGTCTTGGTGTCCACCGATCCCGAATGCAGGCGCCCATGTTGCGTTCCTTGCGCCCGGAGCTACTGCCGGCGGCGCTGATCGACGGTGCCCGCGTCGTGATTATGCTGGTCATCGACGGCATGGGTAGCGAGCATTTCGACCTTGCCCGCCAGGAAGGGACGATCACCTGGCTGGCCGGCAGCCCCTGGAAGTCGCAACTGACATCCGTTTTTCCCTCCACGACAGCAGCTGCGCTTACAACCTTGCAAACCGGTGTCGCCCCGGCGGGGCACGGCATTGCCGGCTACACCATCTATCTGGAGGAGCAGGCCGCAACCGTTAATGTTGTTGGCTGGAAACCGGTCGGCGGGGTTGAACTCGCCAGACCACTTCCGGAACCGGCCGGATTCACCGGTGTGCCGAGTATCTATGCTCGTCTGGAAGACACCGGAGTCGAGACTGCGGTCGTTGCGAACCATGAGTTCGCCAACTCTGCATTGACCAACATTCATTCTGCAGGAGTTTCATATTATGGACACCGGACGCCCTCCGAGTTGGCCGGATTACTGCTCCGTGAGGCAGAACGACCCGGCCGACGGTTCATCTACGGCTACTGGGATGGATTCGATGCGCTCTCGCACACCTGGGGGCCAGACAGTCATGTTGCCCGCAACGAACTCTACGTCCTTGACCAGGCGATCGGCCACGGACTGCTCGCTCCGCTTGCCGATGCCGGCCGCGGTGATGTGGTGCTCCTGGTAGTTGCTGACCATGGACACATCGCCATCGATCAGGAGCAGGTGATCTCCCTGAAGGATCATCTTGCGGCGTTTGGCGGTGACCGGCCCATCCCGACCGGGGATCGGCGGGCAGTGGGTTTACCAGGCGGGAGTCTGGATGCCCGGGCAGATCTGGTTGCATTGGCCGGAGATCTTGGCGCAGTGTTGCCGGCGCGTGATGCACTCGGGGCGGGACTGTACGGACCGGGACGGCCCCACCCGGACATGATTTCTCGAATCGGCGAGACGTTGCTGCTCTCGAGGAATGGATCGGCATTCACGTTCCAGCAGTCGAACAATGTCACTGCCGGTGGACACGGATCACTCACCAGGCGGGAAATGCTTGTCCCGCTGCTGGCCTGGAGATTCTGAAAACGACCGGATAGTTAGATGAACTGCCGGACTGCGTGGTCGATGACCATTGCCGCGAGAAGTGCTGCCAGATAGTAGTTGGAGTACTTGAACAGCGGCCAGGCGAGACGGTTGGTGTCTTCCCGGAACATCCGGAAGGCAACCATGACGAACCGCGCGCCCAGCACGGCTGCGACTGCTCCATAGAGCCAGCCTGCTACTCCGGCCGGCACCATAAGCAGGGTAATGGCAACCAGCAACAGGGCATAGAGAACAATTCGCCGGCGCGTTTCGTGGTCGCCGTGCGTAACCGGCAGCATCGGGATGCCGGCACGCCGGTAGTCGTTGGCCTTGAGGAGCGCCAGGCTCCAGAAGTGCGGCGGCGTCCAGTAGAAGACCAGCGCAGCGATCAGGAAGGCGCCGAGACTCAGGGAACCGCTTGCTGCTGCCCAGCCGACCAGTGGCGGAAATGAACCGGCAGCGCCACCGATGACAATGTTCTGCGGTGTCGATCGCTTCAGGCGGCGGGTGTAAATCTCGACGTAGAAGATATTGCCGGAGAGTGCCATCAATGCGGCAAGCGGATTGGCCCAGATTGCCAACACCATGACCGATGCACCACTGAGGATGTAGCCCCATGCGCGGACCTGGTGCGGGGTAAGACCACCGGTCGGGATTGGTCGCTTCCGGGTGCGGGCCATTACGCCGTCGATATCACGGTCGTGGTAGCAGTTCAGTGCACTCGCTCCCCCGGATGCCAGTGCGCCGCCAAACATGGTGATCAGCACCAGTCCCAGCGGTGGCCAGCCGTTGCTGGCGATGAGCATTGCACCGAGCGTCGTGACCAGCAGGAGCACCATAATGCCCGGCTTCATCACGCGCAGGAAGTCTCGAACCAGTTCTCGAAGTCGTGTTACCGACGGAATGGTCAAAGGCTGAGTCTCAAGCGCCAGGTTGGTACCGTAGGCAAGGGCCACAAATCCGGACCACCCGGCTGCGGCCAGTCCAAGCGCAAGCGCCGGGATTACCACCGGGGTTTCAACAAACGCCGGAAGCAACCCGAGCCCGCCGGCAATGGCAATCGCCAGTGAAGAGAAGACAACAATCGTCCTTGAACGGGAGTTGGGAACCTCGCGGGACGGCATGCCAACGTTCATCAGTGCAACAAGCACAGCAACGATTGCTGCCGAAACCAGCAGCGCAGCCTCGATTCCGCCTGGCTGACCAAAGGAAAGGCTGTTCAGGTCACGAGGGTTGACATATCCGGCGAGAATGACCGTTAGCGGGGTTACAGCAACAATTCCCCGCACAATGCCGGATGCACCGGCTTTCACGGCAATGTCCGGTCCGGATGCAGTCAATTCACGATGGAGAACAACAGCAGTTGCTGAGAGAGTGCCGGCGACAATCAGCGCGAGCAACAGGTGCAGACTGGCAAGAAGGCCCGGCAAATTACGGACGACCGCGGCTCCACCCACTACTGACTGGAGCAGGATGAGTGCGAATGCGGTGGAAGCCAGGGCGATGATGCCGGTATAGCGTTCGAGTCGAATTCGGGTGATGCAAACCAGTGCCGCAGAAAGCAGGAGAATGGCAAAGCTGCCAAAGCGGTGGCCGATCATCAGCGAGTGTTCGGTGCTGGCAGGGATGATCTTGCCGTCGCAAAGTGGCCATCCATTGCAACTCTCGGCTGCTCCGGTTGCACCAACCAGTGCACCGATGATGGCGATGCCAATGGCCCAGACAAACGCGCCGATGGAGAGATAGAAGCTCAGGCGAAGAGCGCGCTCCTCAACAGCGGATCGAGATTGAACCTGCCCGGTGGCCTGCTGTGAATGCAAGGAAATGACCAATCTTCCTGATACCAGCCGCTCCCACACAGTGCTGGCATCCCCCAAGTTGATCCAATTGTAGTTCCAATCCGCGGCAGTTGCCATTGCCCGGCATCTGGCGTCCGGGCAAACAAAAAGAAGGGGGCGTTTACAAGCCCCCTACTTTCTTGGCCAGGTTCAGATATGTCCGGTCTGGATCGGTTAGCTAATGAGTTGCTTGATCCGCGCCAGTGCAGCCTGATCGTCGGCAATGAGTGCATCGACAGCCGCTGCAACACTGTTGCGGTCGTCGGAATCGCCCAGTGTCGAGGTGGTTGTCCAGTCGCTGTCACTCAGGTCCCGGACCAGGGAAAGAATGGCTTCGCGTGCAGTTCCAAACCCGGAAAGGACTTCGCGAGTGGAAATCTCGGAGACATCGTCGTGGATGGCAAGCGCCTCCTCGAGCGTGATCTGCGTGCCGGCGGTGCCCATCATGCTTTGAATTTCCTCGGCCTCGACGCCTTCGCGGTTGCCAAGAAGCATGCGTTTGATGCTGTGCGACGCGATCAGTTCCCGGTCGCGCATCTCGCCGATGATCTTGTGGACTTCCGCCATGTTGCCGCTTCCGCCGCCGATCTCATCAGTGAGCTTTGGCCTCACCAGATGGTTCAGATCACGAACGGTTGAGATCAACGCGTCAATCTTGTCGGTGTTTGCCATTTGCCCTCCTGTAGGCTTATCCCCTCCGTCGTGGTTCCGGATACAGTCATCCCGCTGGAGACTGGAATCAGAGATACTGAGCCCATGTCTTCAGCATCAATATGATGACAGCCGGTTCGCCTAGAACGTATAGTACCATTGCTGCGCGTGGCAGCGTTCATGCTGCTTCTTTTTGCATGCCGACAACGCGTCATGTCGTTTTGGGTGGCGACAGGCGGTGAATCGAGGGGGATCAGCGCGATGTCTTCACGACGCCGGACGCCGATGGTTTGCCCGCTTTGCAATGGGCAGCTGTCGAATGTCCAGATCCGGCATTTGAGCAAGGTAACTGCCGGGCTGAACTGGGAGCTGCATACCGGAAAGTGTGCCGAGCATGGCTGGTTTCAGGCCGAGATGATTTCGAAACCGCCGCGCGAGATTTTTGCCGTAAGCCAGCCGGGTGGAGTTGCCCGGAAGCTGGAGATTGGCGGCAAGAATGTGTACGCATTCCCGACAGTCTGGGATTCTGTTGGTGGCCGCAAGCCGGTCGATCCATACGATCCGGATATGTGGGCAGTTGACTGGTCACGGCTACCTGGCAAGGCTGACGAGGTGGTGATTTCCGGCGCCTGACCTTTCGGATAGTCCCGTTCTTCGAGTTAGCAGCATTGCGAGAGGCACAGCGTGGAAGCCGACGCCCAGCCCCCTGCCAGTCCGGTTGAGCCCCGGTCGTCACGGCCTGGCCTGACGCCACTTTCGCTGTTGGTGGTGTTGGTGATCTTCTACCTGTTTATCCAGGTACAGATTGTCGTCATCCTGCTGCTTTTCGCCATTCTGTTCGCAACAGTTATTGAACGGCCCGTCATCAAGCTCGAACGCCGGGGCTTCCCCCGGGCCGCTGCAATCCTCTCTGTTTACGCCGCGATTCTCATTATTGTCATCGGTATTGGCATGCTCGTTGCACCGCTGGTGACTGCCGAGGCGAGGGCATTTTGGGAAGAAGTGCCGGTTATTGTTGATGATGTCGCCGAAAGCTGGCGTACCAGCGATAACCGCTTCCTGGCAACCACCGGCTACCGGTTGATGACGCAACTCAGTTTCCGGCTTGAGAACCCGCCACCTCCCACCGGTGATACCGCGATCGGGTTACTTACCGGTATTGGCGGCGCCGCGTTCGGGCTCGTTGCAACATTCGTTATCGGCTTCTACTACCTGATGGAGAAACGCCTCTTCAAGAGGTTGCTCCTGATGCAACTGACACCTGGCAACCGGGAGCGTATCAACTCCATCTGGAACGATGTGGAATCCAAGGTCGGCGACTGGCTCCGCGGGCAACTGCTGCTGATGTTGATTATCGGTCTGCTGGCTGGCGTGGGCTACGCCATTCTCGATGTGCGCTTCTGGTTGTTGCTTGCCCTCTGGGCTGGACTGACCGAAGTCATACCGATCATTGGCCCATGGATTGGCGGTATTCCGGCGTTTGCGATCGCTCTGCTGGATTCCTGGCAGAAGGCATTGGCAGTTGCGATCTTCCTCATGCTCCTGCAACTTGCCGAGAACACAGTTCTGGTGCCCCGGATCATGAAAGGCACCATTGGTCTCTCGGCGTTGACGGTGTTTATCGCCGTAATGGCCGGTGGGCAATACATGGGGCCAATTGGCGCCCTGCTGGCCTTGCCAATTGCTGCGGCGTTGCAGGTGATCATCCAGGATGCGTTGCGTATGCGCCAGCAGCGATTTGCGATGAATGCCCAGATGCAGGCGAATATTGCCAACAATGTTTCCTGGCGGGCGATCGTCGACCAGTACCTGCGTGATACGCAGTCGAACCTGCCGCCCGACACTGAGGGGGAATCCGGCACTCCACCGGACAAGCCACGACGGCGACCTCAGCGAAAGGCTGAATCGCCCGACGGTGATACCGACTGATCCCGATACCTGTCCCGCAGGTTCAAGAACGAGAGAGAAACCATGCACGCAGAATCGGGTGGCCGGGAGGTTGTCACAACGCTGGCAAGCCTCGGTCTGGACACCATTTTCTCGGTATCCGGGAACCAGATCCTGCCGATCTTTGATGCAGCACCGGATGCGGGCATCCGCATCATCCACATGCGGCACGAATCAGCAGCAGCCTACGCTGCCGCTGCCTGGTCAGAGATGACCGGAAAGCCGGGTGTCATGCTGGTTTCGGCAGGGCCGGGGCACGTCGCTTCGTTTACCGGCATTGCTGTCGCGGCGAGCATGGAACTTCCGATGATCTGCATCAGTGGTGGAAGTCCGGTCAATCTGCGAGGATACGGGGCGTTTCAGGAATTCGACCAGCAGGCGATTCCGACAGCCATCTGCAAAGCCGGTTTCGACGTCACCAGTGCCGATGATGTCCACTCGAGCCTGATGTCAGCATACAATCTCGCCACCTCTGGAATTCCCGGGCCAGTGCACCTGACGATTCCGGCTGATGTGCTCAATGCCACAGTTCACAACCGGACCTCGGTCACGGAGCCAGCACATTCTGCGAAACTCACATCAAATGACCAGGTAACCCTCTCCCGGATGGCTGAGGAACTTGGCAAAGCCGAGCGTCCCCTGGTCATCGCTCGTCCCTCTGCCGGGCGGCATGGTCGTGTGGAATCGCTATGGACGCTGTGCCGGTTGCTGAATATTGAACCGGTTATTACCGAATGTCCCCGTGCACTCAGCGACCTCAAGTACCTGGAGATTATCCAGGACTACCGGAACAGCGACTGCGCGCTGGTCATCGGGCCAGCCGATTTCACGGTCGGCTTTCTCGATCCGGGCACGATTGCCGAACAGGGCAAGGTGCTGCTGATTGATGCGCCGGGAGAGCCGGTGCCTGCGCGTCAGCCGGACCTGCATGCAAGAACTGATGTAGGAGCAGCACTGGAGTTTCTGATTGAGCACCTGGCTGATTCCGGTTCGGTCTCTGCCGAATGGGCCGCTCATTGGCCACTCCAGCCAGCGACTGCTCCTGAAGCGAACACGGCCGATGGGAAGGTCCACCCGCTGCACGTGGCGCTGGAAGTTCGCCACCGTTTGACCAGCGACGATGTTGTCGTGCTCGATGGGGGAGAGTTCTGCCAGTGGATGCGTCTCGGGTTGCGGGATGCGCCGTGCCGGATTCTCTGGAGTGGCCGTCTCGGCGCGATTGGCGGAGCCGTTCCAATGGCGGTTGGTGTCCGGGCGAGCGGGCACCAGGGGAGGGTGTTCGTCGCCGCAGGTGATGGCGGAGTCGGGTATCACCTCACCGAGATCGAGACCGCCGCGCGGTATGGCTCCCCGATGACTGTCGTGGTCGGAAACGATGGACTCTGGGCCGCGGAGTGGCACCAGCAGGTCTCGCGTTACGGCGAGGATCGCACGTTTGATACGTCCTTGTTGCCGGCGAGGTATGACCTGGTTGCAACCGGGTATGGTGGCACGGGGTGGCAGGTGACGTCACCGGAGGAGATGCAGCGTGCACTGGATGCAAGTCTGGAGGCCGATGGCCCGTCGCTGCTGAACGTGGCAATCGCACCACTGGCCAGTCCTGCGGCGATTCACTGATTCGTTACAACTGAACCCTTGCGTAGGCGTGGTCAAATGCCGGGTCATTCCGCCGGAAAGCATCAGGATCGGTGCCTCGTAACCGTGCTGTCTCAACAGCCAGCCACTGCAATGGAACACAACAGAGCAATGGCGAAATGACTTCTGGAACGCGAGGTAGCTGGGTGTGCCAGGTGGCACTATCCGGCGCCCCGCCGATCTTCCACCGGTGAATGCCGATTGCCGCCGCAAGTTCAGCGAATTCTGCATGACGCTCGTCTGCCGGGCCGGCGGGTGCGAGATGAATCACCAGGTCGTCCGGGTTCAGGCCCAGCAATCCACCCTGGATTGCTTCTTCAAGGTGCATGCCGCTAACCGGCACATGTGCGGTCATGCGGGTAAGTAGTGCACCGAGGCTCGCAACCGGTGCCAGCCCCCCGACGCCGACGATCATGGTGTTCCGGTGTTTCCCCAGGACCATTTCCGCAACCTGGAGTGCTGTCTGGCGTGAAGGGAGCATGGAGCGGATAGTCTCCGGAAGGGAAGGGACGGCGGTAGCAAGCGGGGAATCCGGCTCGATCCTCGCCGCGATGGCTGCCAGTGCCGCGAGGGCACTGGTCGTTGAGGTCGCGGGTACCGGGCTTTGCTCGGCCACCGCTGTGCCGATCACTACATCGGCATCCTGTAACGGGCTATCGATAGATGTGAGGACGACTGACTTGAGCCCGGATTGCACTGCCCTGTTCAGCGATTCGACCGCGTAGCGTGATGCTCCGTTGTGATTGATCACCACAACAACGTCGCCTGGTTCGAAGCCGCTCGGGAACAGCGCCAGGTCAAAGGCATTCGCCGAGAATGCATTGATGCCGATCGAGCGCAGAATGTGTTCACCAGCCTGGGCGACAAGCAGATCCGGCCCAATTCCGGTCAGGCGGACACGCCGGGCACCAGCAATGATCGCCGTTGCTGCCCGCAGTTTTTCAATGTTGGTGGTGATCGCAGCGCTCGCTGATTCCGGCTGGTTTGAGATGGAACGCTCGAATGCGGAAACAGTCGTGCGCCGGGCGATTTCGCCACCCGGAGATGACGTCATGCCGCTCACGGCGCACTCCTTTCTACAGGAATATATTCGGGCTTACCAGATGCCCAGTTCGTCCTTGGCATCTTCAGACATCATGTCCGGAGACCACGGTGGAGACCAGACGATGCGGACTCCAACCTCGCCGGCACCTTCGAGGGCACCAACCGCGCGCTGGATGTCGCCGATAATCACCGGCCCCAGCGGGCAGCCCATCGAGGTGAGCGTCATAACGACCTCGACGTTGTTGGTTTCATCTATGTTCGCATCGAAGACCAGACCGAGGTCGACAATATTGACACCGATTTCCGGGTCATAGACCTCTTTCATCGCCTCGAAGACGGCGTCTTTGGTTAGCGTTGCTGACATGGGCCAAACTCCTTTGCATTGTGCAGTTCATTGTATCGTCGGAGACTGTTTCTTGCAGCGCTCCGGTTATTTGGGTGGCCCCACCTGAATTTCGTCGCCGACCACCTGAAGTTCATAGGTCTGGAGAGGTACAACGGCGGGAAATGCCTCTACCTCGCCGGTCCGGACATTGAATGCTGCGCCGTGAAGAGGGCATTCAACAATATCGTCGTACAGAATGCCTTCGCTCAACGATGCTTCCTCATGGGTGCATGTGTCATCAGTGGCGAAGAACTCACCATCGATGTTGTAGATTGCCAGCCTTTTGCGGCCCAGACGGACCATCTTCATCTCACCGGGCGCAAGATCGCCAGTTCTGGCAACCGTCCTGAATTCGCTCACGTATGCGTTTCTTCCTACGTAAATGGCACATCCACGGCTGTGTCCTGCTGCCGGTTGTACTGATCGAGTGCACCTTTCAGGACGTGCAGTCCGAGCAACGCACACTTCACCCGGGCAGGACTGATCGGGATGCCGAGTTCTTCAAGGAGATCATCCTTGTCAAATGCCATGATCTCGTCAATGGTTTCGCCTTTAACCAGGTCGGTCAGAATCGACGCCGATGCCTGGGAGATGGCGCACCCCCGGCCACTGAATGCAACCTCGGCCAGGGTGTTGTTTTCAATGCGGACATCCATCCGGATGCGGTCGCCACAGAGCGGGTTGGTGTCTTCAAAACTCGCGTCGTTCGGGTCGAGCACACCCTGATTGTGCGGGTTGCGATAGTGATCGAGAATCTGTTCGCGGTAGAGGTCTGACATTCTGCCCTCCGCTAGCCAAAGATCGTCCGGACGTAGCGCAATCCGTCGATCAGACGGTCAACGTCCTCAGTTGTATTGTAAAGATAGAAGCTCGCCCGAACGGATGCAGTCAGACCGAGACGGTTGTGCAAGGGCTGCGTGCAATGATGCCCGGCACGTACCGCGACATTGTGTTCATCGAGCAGGCTGGCGACATCATGCGGGTGAATGTTCCCCATGTTGAAAGCAATAACCCCGGCACGCCGTGATGCAGGCGGACCGTAGATCTCAACTTCGGGCAGTTCAAGCAGTTGGCTGTAGGCATATTCGGTAAGTGTGTGTTCGTGCGCCGTGATGGCTTCCATCCCGGTTTCGGAGAGGAAATCGCAGGCTGCCCCAAGCCCGACCGCGTCGGCCACACTTGGTGTTCCGGCCTCGAACTTCGCCGGAAGGTCTGCCCAGGTAGACTCGCGTAATCCCACCGTTCGGATCATGTCGCCGCCGCCGAGGAATGGTGGCATCGCCTCCAGGATTGCCCTCTTGCCGTACAGCACTCCCGAGCCCATGGGCCCGCACATCTTGTGTCCGGAGCAGGCGTAGAAGTCTGCGCCAAGCGCATCGAGGTTCAGGGCCAGGTGCGGTGCGCTCTGGGCACCATCTACCAGTACCAGAGCGCCGGCGGCATGGGCCTTCTCAATAACGGTCTCGACAGGATTTATCGTGCCGAGCATGTTCGAGACATGGTTCAGCGCCACCAGCCGTACCCGTCCGGTTGCGAGGTGCTGATCCAGGTCATCGAGAACCAGCTCTCCATGGTCATCAACCCGGATGATCTCGATGGATGCCCCGGTGCGAGCTGTGACCAGTTGCCAGGGGACGAGGTTGGAATGATGCTCCATCTCGGTGGTGACAATCAGGTCGCCGTCACCGAGATTGGTCATTGCCCAGCTGTAGGCAACCAGGTTGATCGCTTCGGTTGTGTTGCGGGTGAAGATGATCTCCCCGGTGTCGTGCACGCCAAGGAATCGTGCGACTTTCTCGCGCGCCTTGTCATACGCATCGGTTGCCAGTTCTGCGAGCTTATAGACACCGCGGTGGACATTGGCATTGTGCTGGCGATAGTAGCGATCCATCGCATCCAGCACGGATTCCGGCTTTTGTGAGCTTGCGCCACTGTCCAGAAAGATGACCCGGTTGCCGCCGGTATCTGGACGGAGGATCGGGAACTGGTTGCGAAGTGCAACTGCGTCGAGCGGGGAGCTGGTCGGGGTGGTAATCGTTTCCATGGTGGCCTGACCTGTCCAGGGACACCGGTAGTGTCCGGGATACGGGGCCCGGGTTGCCGGGCCCCGCTCGTTGGTCGCAGGGGGAACTAGATGAGGTAGCCGATCTTGCGGTCGATCGCGGTGCGGACCGTCTCCTGGACGGACTCAACCGGAACGCGCTCGATCACCTCATCGAAGAAGCCATCCATCATCAGCTTTTCAGCCTCAGTGCGGTTGATGCCACGGCTCATCAGATAGAAGATGTATTCCTCTTCGATCTGGGAGACCGTTGCACCGTGGGTGCAGCGGACATCGTTCGCTTCGATTTCCAGCTTCGGAATGGTGTCAATGCGTGCCCGCGGGCTCAGGCTCAGGTTGCGGTTGGCCTGGTAGGCGTCGGTGCCGTGCGCCTTCGGCGCCACGACAATCGTGCCGGAGTAGACCGACCGGGCTTCGTCCTTCACTGCGCCCTTGAACAACAGGTCGCTCGATGCGTATGGCGACTTGTGGAACTGGCGGGTCTGGTGGTCGTGGTGCTGGTCTTCATCGGAGAAGTACAGACCAAGCATCTCGGCCAGCGATCCCGGACCGTCAAGGGTCGAGCTGATGATTGCCTTGCTCAACTGCGAACCGAGTGCCACGTTCAGCGTCTTGATCGCTGCATCCTGGCCGACCACACCGTGCTGGGTGTGGAAGTTCCAGACATTGCGGCCCCAGTCCTGGATCTGGATGTAGCGAAGTTCGGCGCCATCAGCGGCCCGGAGTTCGACCACGTTGTCCGAGATCGATTCCCCGTCCATCGTTTCCGACTGGCAGGTATCGATGAAGGTCACACGGGCGTTCTCTTCCGCCACGATCAGGGTGTGGAAGAACGTACCGATTCCAGGCGTGGTGAGCGTCGAGAACGCGCGGAACGGCAACTCGACCTCAACATCGGCCGGCACATAGATAAAGGTGCCGGTGGTCCAGAACGCGCCGTGGAGGGCGGCGAACTTGTTATCAGCGATGTCGACCGAGCCACCCTCTGCCATGAAGTGCTTCTGCAGCAGTTCCGGATGCTCGCGGATGGCCGTATCCAGGTCGACAAAGATCACACCCTGCTCGGCCAGCGAGGGATCTACCTCGTGATAGATGATGGAAGAGTCAACCTGCACCACCAGTCCGGAGAGATCGCCGGTTGCTTCAAGTGCGGTGCGGATTGATTCCGGCAGTTCATCCCGGCTGGAAACGCGGGACGAGAACTCGGTGAACGGAGCGACATCGTCGATCGGCAGATCACGGATGTCAGTGCGTCGCCACTCTTCATCGGTGCGGGTCGGCATCGGAATTGCTTCGTAAGCTTCCCATGCCTTGAGCCGCTTTTCCAGAAGCCAGGATGGTTCGTTCCTGCGGTGCGACAGTTCTTCAACGGCTTCCCGGGAGAACCCCTTCGTTGCCCCCTGAATGCTTGTTGCCATAGTCTCCCTCTTTATGACCCCGGGTCTACATTTCCCCCACCCGGCAGTGGCACAGGTATCTGCGCCATTGCACCCGGCGGGAAAGCTGCAATGACAGGGTCCTCGCTATCGTCTCGTGTGAGGCTGCTGCCGGATTTACCCGACCGAGCCTTCCATCTCAAGCTGAATCAGGCGGTTGAGCTCGACGGCGTATTCCAGCGGGAGCTCCTTGGTGATCGGCTCGATGAAGCCGTTCACAATCATGCTCATCGCATCGGACTCTTCGATACCGCGCGACTGGAGATAGAAGAGCTGCTCGTCTGCAACCTTGGATACCGTGGCCTCGTGGCCGATCGAGACATCATCTTCCTCGATCTCCATATATGGATAGGTATCGGTCCGGCTATCCTCGTCCAGCAGCAACGCGTCACAGACGACGTTGGAGCGGGAGCCCTTGGCGCCCTTGTGAATCTTCACAAGGCCGCGGTAGGACGAGCGACCGAGCCCCTTGGAGATCGACTTCGAAATGATCTGCGAAGAGGTGTTCGGCGCGACGTGGGTCATTTTGGCGCCGGCATCCTGGTGCATGCCATCGGTGGCCAGAGCAACCGAGAGCACTTCGCCACGGGCACCTTCGTCCATCAGCATGACGGCCGGGTACTTCATGGTCTGCTTGGAGCCGAGGTTGCCATCAACCCACTCCATGGTGGCGTTCTTGTAGGCGGCTGCGCGCTTGGTCACCAGGTTGTAGACGTTCTTCGACCAGTTCTGGATCGTGGTGTAGCGGCAGCGAGCGTTGTCCTTGACGATGATCTCGACGACGGCTGCGTGCAGCGAGTCGGTCGAGTAGGTCGGTGCGGTGCAGCCCTCAACGTAGTGAACGTAGGAGTCTTCCTCACAGATGATGAGGGTGCGCTCAAACTGGCCCATGTTCTCGGCGTTGATGCGGAAGTAGGCCTGCAGCGGCACCTCGACGCGTACACCCTTCGGGATGTAGACGAACGAGCCACCGGACCATACGGCCGAGTTCAGTGCGGCGAACTTGTTGTCGTTGGCCGGGATGATCGTGCCGAAGTACTGCTTCACCAGTTCCGGATATTCACGAACGCCGGAATCCATGTCCAGGAAGATCACGCCCATGTCGGCGAGGTCCTGGCGCAGGGAGTGATAGACAACTTCGGACTCGTACTGGGCACCGACACCGGCGAGATACTTCTTCTCGGCTTCCGGAATGCCCAGCTTGTCGAACGTTTCCTTGATGTATTCCGGGACCTCGTCCCAGCTCTTGCCCTGCTTTTCGCTCGGGCGGATGTAATAGAAGATGTTGTCGAAGTCAATTTCCGAGAGGTCGCCACCCCAGGTGGGCATGGGCCGCTTGTAGAAGTACTCAAGCGCCTTCAGGCGGAACTCGAGCATCCATTCCGGCTCGTCCTTCATCTTCGAGATGTGGCGGACGACTTCCTCGCTCAGCCCCCGGCCGGACTTGAAAACGTAATCTTCCTCGTCGCGGAACCCGTACTTATATTCGGGTACGTCAACTTGTGCGATGCCGCTCATTAGCAATGTGTCCTTTCAACCGATGGTTGATGAGTCGATTAGTCGGCAGCTTCGACCGGGAACTCCTTGCGAAGTGCGTCGTATCCGCCTGCTTCGAGCTCTGCAGCAACTTCCGGTCCGCCGGAGCGAACGATCTTGCCATCGAGCATGACGTGGACGAAGTTCGGCTTGATGTAGTTCAGCAGGCGCTGGTAGTGGGTGATCAGCAGCATGGCCATGTGCGGCTGGAACAGCGAGTTCACACCGTCAGCCACGGTGCGCAGTGCGTCGATGTCGAGACCGGAGTCGGTCTCGTCCATGATGCAGAGTTCCGGCTCCAGCATTGCCATCTGAAGAATCTCGGCCCGCTTCTTTTCACCACCGGAGAAGCCCTCGTTGAGGTAGCGGGTGGCGAACGATTCGTCGATCTTCAGCATCTGCATCTTCTCGCGCATGGTTCGGCGGAACTCGCGCGGGGTCAGCGGGGCAACTTCCTCGCCGGCTTCGGCACGGGCGGTGCGGACCGAGTTGGCCGCAAGCCTCAGGAAGTTGGCCATCGAAACGCCAGGGATCGAGGTCGGGTACTGGAATGCAAGGAACATGCCGAGTTGGGCGCGTTCGTCCGGGCCAAGTTCGAGCACGTTCTGACCCTTGTAGGTCACGCGGCCTTCGGTCACTTCGTAGTTCGGGTGTCCGGCAATCGCGTAGGCCAGGGTGCTCTTGCCCGAGCCGTTGGGGCCCATCATGGCGTGGATTTCGCCGCGATTGATGACCAGGTCGACACCCTTGAGGATTTCGGTGCCATCGATGCCGGCGTGCAGGTTTTCAATGACGAATAGCGGTTCCTGACTCATGCTTTTCTATTGCTCCTCGATACAAACGAATATAAGCCGTGGAATATGACGGGTCTGGCGCCCTTGCGCCACGATCTGTCGCACCCCTTTCAGTGTTTCACTATGAACGCTGACACTTCGGACAGGTTCCCGAAAAAATGGTCTGATGACCTTCGATCAGAAAACCGGTCTGCTCGGCAGCGACCTGCTGTGCGAGCAGGGCACTTGGCACATCCACATCGGTAAGATGTCCGCAGACGGTGCAGTGCACGTGGTCGTGCCGGTCGGTGCGTCCGTCAAAGCGACTGGCCTGGTCGCCGAACGGAAACTCCAGAATGACCCCGTGCTCGGCCAGCAGGTGGAGCGTTCGGTAGACCGTTCCATAGGCGACCGAGGGATTCTTGGCACGTACCCGCTCGAAAATCTCGCCGGCAGTCATATGACCTCCAGCGGCACGAACCTCCCGTAAAATGGCAAGCCGCTGCGGAGTCATGCGGATTCCGGCAGGCAGCTCACGTTCGGTGCTGTCTGAAATCGGCTCTGGCATCATGGTGATACTTATTTCCACTTGAGAATGACTATTATCCACCGCAGTAAACCATACCAATGTACTCGGCATTCGTCAATCCGGTTTCACCCGGGAACAACAGGAAATGCTCTGGTGTTTCTGATACCGGGTGCACGCGCAGGCTGCATCCCAAAGTAAACTTGTCGATGACCGTAGACGTTGTACCAATTCATACGACGTTGCATCAGCACCTTCAGGGCAGGAGACCCCATTGGATAGACAGGAAGCAATCGAGATCCTGCTGGATCATTTCGAGAACCCTCGCCACCGTCACAAGATGGACGAACCGGACGCATCAATGCCCGGGGGCAATCCCGGCTGTGGTGATGTGATTATGGTGTACCTCAAGGCCGGCGAGGTTTCCGAACCGGTTGTTGACCTCTCCTGGGAAGGTGAGGGATGCACCATCAGCCAGGCTGCCGCCTCGATCCTTGCCGAAATGATCCACGACGAGCATTGGACGCCCCAGCAGATTCTTGATCTTGATTACGACGACATGATGGACTTGCTGGGCCGCGAGGTGGTGCAAACCCGCACACGCTGCGCGACGCTGGCCCTCGGGACATTAAAGGCCGCAATCCGCCAGCATGTTCGCCAACGACAACTGGCAGAAGCCGGTGTCGTTGCCGATGACATAAGCGATAATGACATGGAAGCATTTGGACTGGTCGTCGGCGATGAGGCTTTGAAGCCAAAAGAGTAGGCGTGCCAGCGTCAGCAGGGGAGAACGCCATGGAAGTCCTGGACCGTACCCAGCAATTGTTCGAGGATGTCCACGCCGCCGGGTTCATTTCAGAGGGGCATTTTGCGTTTCGTTCGGGCATGCATTCATTGAAGCTGCTGGATCGAGACCGCCTGCTGTCTGATACCCACCTGGCCAGCAGGATGGGTTACGCGCTGGCCAAGCATTTCTTCCTGCTGAAGATCGATTATGTGGCGACCCCGTCGATCTGGGGAGCCGGCCTGGCCCAGTGGGTGGGATATTTCCTGGAGCCCCGGCGGCCAATCGTCTACTCGACCGTCCGCGACGGTGAGACGGTCTTCTCTACCGGTTCGGAAACGATCGCCGGCAAGCGGGTGCTCGTGATCGATAACCTGATCCTGACCGGTCAGACGACCACCGCGTTTGTCCACTCCCTTTCGGCAAACGAGGCGACGCCGGTGGCAATCGGGGCGCTTGCTGACCTTAGCCGGGTTGAGTTCCCGATCGAGACCTACGGCTTGCTGAACCCGTATCTTGATTTGTTCGACCCGGAAGTTCAGCCGGAACTGGGTAAGGACATTCCGGTCACCGAGATTCCCTATTAGCGTTACCGGCATTCTTCGCTGGCAAGAGACGCTGCGTCCTCATTAATATGGAACCACCGAGACACCCCGGTTTCTTGCCGGGGTGTTCTGCTGTGTCCATAACCGGAAAACCGGGCCAGCATCTACCTGTCTGGTCGTGAATTTCCAAACGAGCGCGGTATACTAGGCGGAACGGCACACCAACGGGGGTTGTGTGCCCTGAGCAATGCTCCACTCACGCGTGAAGACCCTGTATCGGAATGTAATATCCTGCGGAATCGCGGGACAGGAACGACCGATACAGTGTCCGGGCACGCCCGATGGTACGCGGGATGCGGACCAGAGCAGGAGGAAACATCATGGCTACCAGCGGAGCTACGCAGAATGGACACGGTGTGTTCCACCAGTGCGGTATCTGCGGCTTCATTACCGAGGGCGAACTCCTCTTTTCGGAGTGCCCTTCCTGTGGTGCCGCAATCAATAGATTCGAGCGGTTGTCCAGTAGTGATGTCAGTGCCGTCATCGGCGAACTGGCCTCGCGCGGGATCGTTAGCCAGGACATGGATGTTACGCCGATTGACGACACCCGGCGCATCCGGTTGCTGGCGTTTGTTGACCAGGAAATCTTTTCACCATTCACCCAGCGAACCGGGCCGCGCTACCGGGTCAACACCGGTGACCAGGCGTGGTTTGCTGCCAATATTCCCTGCCAGACTGCTTGCCCGGCGCATACCGACATTTCCCGGTATCTGGCACTCATTGCTGACGGCCGGTATGCCGACTCATTCGAACTGAACCGTGAGCACAACGTCTTCCCGGGCTGCCTGGGCCGTATGTGTGCCCGGCCATGTGAAGATGCCTGCCGCCGGCAGGAAGTCGACCAGCCAATCGGTATCTGTTACCTGAAGCGCGTTGCGGCCGACTATCGCGGCGAAACCCGCCGTGAGACCCCGCCGCCGCTGAATGGCCTGACCGTCGGCATCATCGGTGCCGGTGTGGCTGGCCTGACCACTGCCCGCCAGTTGGCGCGTGCCGGCTACAAGTGCACGATCTATGAGGCATTTGCTGTTCCGGGCGGCATGATGTGGGGCGGTGTTCCTGAGTGGCGTCTGCCGCGCGACGTGATCACCGAAGAGACCGAACTGATTACCGACCTGGGCATCGACATCCATTACAACACCAAGGTTGGTGTTGACATTACGATGGAAGAACTCATCGAGCGACACGATGCCGTCGTGATCGCTGCCGGTAACCAGAACGCAACTCGACTGAATATCCCGGGCGAAGATCTGCCCGGTGTTGTAGGTGGTCTGCCGTTCCTGGAAGATGTCAACTTCGGTCAGAAGGAAGACATCTTTGTCGGCAAGCGGGTGGTGACGGTCGGTGGTGGTTTTACCTCGATTGACTGCATCCGCACGGTGCTCCGCATGGGCGCCGAAACCTCGATCATGACCTACCGGCGATCCCAGAACGAGATCCCGGTCATGCCTCTGGAAATCGAAGAGTCTGAACTCGAGGGCTGCGAGATCCTGTACATGGTGGCACCAACCCGGATTATCGCCGGTGAGGATGGCCACGTGGCCGGTATCGAGTTCGTCCGCAACGAACTTGGCCCGCCGGATGCATCCGGCCGCCGCCGGCCGATGCCGGTCGAAGGTTCCGAGTTCATCATCGAGTGCGACCAGGTCATCGTCGCCATCGGCCAGTACCAGGACAACGACTTCCTGGGAGACAATCTCTTCCCGGAACGCGACCGCCGTGGTGTGCCGATTCTTGATGAGCACCTCCGAACCCAGCACCCGAAGGTCTGGGCAGTCGGTGACTATGTCACCAACCCGTCCAACTTCATTTCGGCGATCGGCGAAGGCAAGCGTGTTGCCGAGGAGATCGACAAGGCACTGCGTGGCGTTGATGTCCCCCGGAAGGATTTCGAGATCACCCGTGTGCCGATCGAAGACCTGCACACGCCGAATGCGCTGGTTGCCGAAGGTGTGGCTGAGTGGTCAGTTTCCGCCATGAGCCGGCGTCTGCGCTGGGGAGACAATTACTCCTCGGTCGAACGCCAGGACATGCCGATGCTGCCGCTGGGCGAGCGCGGTCTGTTTGCCGATGAAACCACCCTTGAAGTCGAAATGGGCTACACCAAGCCGATCGGGTTCGAGGAAGCCAAGCGGTGTCTGCAGTGCCAGTTGAACATCTTCATCGATGGCAACCGCTGTATTCTCTGCAACGGCTGTGTCGACATCTGCCCGTACGAGTGCATCGAGATGATCTCACTCGACCGGATTCACTCGATCGATAACGAGACCGAACTGGCAGCGATGGCGCGTGCCGAGCTTGGGCCGAACGCCGCTGCAATGGTGATCGACGAGCAGGCCTGCATCCGCTGTGGACTGTGTGTTGAGTGGTGCCCGACCGAGTGCCTGACCATGGAGCACTACCGCCCGACCCCGCAGTCAGCCCGCGAAACCAGCGACCTGGCCATCGTCGCCGACGGATAGTTATCAGCACCAGGATAGTTACTGACGAGGGCGCACATTGTGCGCCCTCCTTTTATGCCCGGCAGGCGCACCTGGAAATCCGGGAAGATGGTTGCTGTGTGCAGTTGAATTTTGGAGGTGTTGACATCGCATCACGAACGCTGGTAGATTCACTGGCAGTCAACAGGCATTGACGGTGAGTAGTAGCAGGCAACATTCCGCAGCAGCGAGCCGGTAGTTGGTGGGAGACCGGCAGCAGAATGGCCAGCGAACTCGCACCCGAGCCGCAGTGGTGAGGCACTTTCGCCAGTCACTGCCGGGTTTCGCCCGTTATCGCGAGCCAAGTGAGCCAGCACGTTGCTGGTTAACAAGGGTGGTACCGCGGGTTGAACCTCGTCCCTTTTGGGGCGGGGATTTTTGTTTTATTGGAGTTGAGTCTTGTCGCCGGCAGAAGTCGTCAACCGATCTTGCACCGATGTACGTCGTAGCTCGTCGCTGGTGCGCCTCATGCTTAGCTAGCCCCTGCAGCAAACAGGGGCGTTGCAGATCAAAACCGGCATGCAGGTAGCGCTGGTGGACCGAAGTGTTCTGACGATTGAAGAGGAGACCATGACTGACCGCGTATACGTATTCGACACCACCCTGAGAGACGGCGAACAATCGCCCGGTGGCACCATGACCTCGTCCGAGAAGATTGAGGTAGCCCGTCAACTGGTGCGCCTGGGTGTCGACATTATGGAAGCCGGATTCCCGGCTGCATCGCCCGGCGACCTTGACGCAGTCCGCAATATCGCCAAAGAGGTAAAGGGTGTCGTTGTTGCCGGCCTGGCCCGCGCCAATCCGTCCGATATCGACGCCGCATGGGAGGCTGTCCAGCACGCCGAGGCCGCCCGGATTCACACGTTTGTGGCCACTTCCCCGGTCCATATGCAGTCCAAACTGCGGAAAACGCCGGACGAGGTGGTCGAGATTGCCCGACAATCGGTACGGCGTTGCAAGACCTATCTCTCCGATGTCGAGTTCTCGGCTGAGGATGCTACCCGGAGTGACTGGGACTTCCTGTGCCGTATCTTTGCCGCCGCCATAGAAGAGGGCGCAACGACGCTCAACGTGCCGGACACGGTTGGCTACACCACGCCGGCCGAGTATCGCCGGCTGATCGAGTATCTCAAGGCCAACACGCCGGGAATCGAGAACGTCGTCATTTCTGTCCACTGCCACAACGACCTGGGAATGGCGACCGCAAACACACTGGCGGCTGTCGAGGCTGGTGCCCGGCAGGTGGAAGTAACGATCAACGGCATCGGCGAGCGGGCCGGCAATACCGCGCTCGAGGAAGTCGTCATGGCCTTGCGAACCCGCAAGGACTACTTCAACGGGGTGGATACCCGGATCGCTTCGAAGGAGCTGGTTCCTTCCAGCAAGCTGATTACCCGGGTTACCGACTTTGAGGTCCAGGCAAACAAGGCAGTTGTTGGTGCGAACGCCTTCGCCCACGAGGCCGGTATTCACCAGGATGGCATGCTGAAGAACCGCGAGACGTACGAGATCATGACGCCGGAATCGGTTGGCTGGGCTTCAACACAGCTGGTGATGGGCAAGCACTCCGGCCGAGCCGGTTTCCGGTCGAAGCTGGAAGACCTCGGTTACGAGGTGGACCAGGACCGTTTGCAGGAGCTCTACACCCGGTTTATCAGCCTGTCTGACCGCAAGAAGAACGTCACCGATGCCGACATCATCGCGATCGTCGAGGACAACCTGCGGCAGGATGAGGATGTCGTCTCCTTCCGGTTGATTGACTGGCGGGCGCATTCCGGCAGCGATGGCATCGCTGAAGCCGCTGTGATGCTTGACGTGAAGGGCAAGGAGCGCGAAGCTACCGCCAAGGGAAATGGCCAGATTTCGGCATTGTTCTCGGCTATCGACTCGGTTTCCGATCTGGAGCCAACGCTGGAGCAGTTTTCGATTGATGCGATTACGCCCGGCGAGGACGCTCAGGGTTCGGTAACGGTGCGGGTGGCTGTCGGTGGGACAGTCTATATTGGCCGGGGCGTGTCGACAGATATTGTGCAAGCGAGTGTCAACGCCTACATCATGGCGTTGAATCGAGCCGCGGCAGCGGCAACGGCCCCGGAGCGGGCGAAGGGTGCAGTCTAAGTGGGCGCAACAATGGTTGAGAAAATCCTGGCGAAGGGGGCAGGCCGGGAAAAGGTCACACCGGGCGAGATCGTTGAGGTCGCCGTCGACCTGGTGATGACCAACGACGTTACTGCACCCCTGTCGATTCAGGAGTTCAAGAAGTCGGGCCTTGAAAAGGTATTTGACCCGAACAAGGTCGTCTTTGTTCCGGATCACTTTGTGCCGGCCAAGGATATCCGTGCCGCCGAGAACGCCAAGATCATGCGCGAGTTTGCCCACGCACAGGGCACGCTCTACTTCGAACTTGGCCGGGCCGGTATCGAGCACGTTGTCTTGCCGGAGAACGGCCTGACAATGCCCGGTGACATCATCATCGGCGCTGACTCACATACCTGTACCTACGGTGCGTTCAACTGCTTCTCGACCGGTATGGGTTCGACCGACATCGCTGCCGCCATGGCACTCGGTACCACCTGGGTGCGGGTTCCGGGCACGATCAAGGTCGTCTACACCGGGAAACTGCCGGAAGGTGTTGGCGGCAAGGACCTGATCCTGACGACGATCGGCAAGATCGGCGTCGATGGCGCGTTGAACTCGGTGCTGGAGTTTACCGGCCCGGTCATTGACGAACTGCCGATGGATGACCGGATCGCGATGTGTAACATGGCCATCGAGGCCGGCGGTGATACCGGGATCTTCCCGTACGATGACAAGACCAAGGCGTTCCTTGACGCAGTGTCCGACAAGCCGCACACGCCGTTCTATTCGGATCCGGACGCCGAATATCAGCAGATCGTCGAGATTGACGTGACGGACCTCAAGCCGGTTGTGGCGCTGCCGCACCTGCCGAGCAATGTCCATAATGCTGAAGATATTGACGACATGGAGATTCACCAGGTGGTAATCGGCTCCTGCACCAATGGTCGTCTCTCCGACCTGCGAGCTGCTGCCGAGATTCTCAAGGGCCGCCAGGTTCACCCGATGGTGCGCTGCATTGTCATTCCGGGCAGCCAGAAGGTACACCGCGAGGCGACGAAGGAAGGCCTGGCAGATATCTTCATGGATGCCGGCGCTGTCTGGAGCACCTCGACCTGTGGCCCCTGCCTGGGTGGATACATGGGCGTGCTGGCCGAGGGCGAGCGGTGTGTTTCCACGACCAACCGAAACTTCCGCGGCCGGATGGGCCATCGCCGGTCGGAAATCATTCTGTGCGGCCCGCGTGTCGCCGCCGCCAGCGCCGTTGCCGGCAAGGTCGCAGCGCCGGATCAGGTGTAGCGATCACCTCCCTGGCTTCCGCCCGTGAACTCATGGATGTTCACCCGGAAGAGGGGATCTGAACGACTGGAACACACAGGGAGCGAGAAGTTCCTCCCTGTTACGCATAGCGTGGAGGAGATCGCATGCAATTTCGGGGCAAGGTGTGGAAATTTGGCGATGACATTGATACCGATGTCATCATCCCGGCACGCTACCTGCTGACATCCGATGCCAAGGAACTGGCACAGCATGTCATGGAGGATATTGATCCGACCTTCAAGGACAATGTCCAGGAGGGCGACATCATTGTCGCTGGCAAAAACTTCGGTTGTGGCTCGTCGCGCGAGCATGCACCGATCGCTATTTCGGGCGCCGGGGTATCGGTTGTCGTGGCCGAGTCGTATGCCCGTATCTTCTACCGCAATTCGATCAACATTGGTCTGCCGCTGGTTGAGTGCCCGGAAGCGGTTGAGGAGGCGGAGACCGGCGATATCCTCGAGATCGATACCTCCGAGGGCATGGTGCTGAACCTGCGGACCGGCAAGGAATACACTGCCAAGCCGCACGCACCCTATGTGCAGGAGATCGTCAACGCCGGTGGGCTTATGGAAGCCGTGGCCGCGCGTGTGAAGCAACGACAGGCAGCGGGATGACGTCGACAACCTACAGAATCCTTTGCCTGCCGGGTGACGGCGTCGGGCCGGAAGTGCTCGGCGAGGCAATCAAGGTGCTGCAGATTATCGAATCGCAGCGTCCGGTGCAGTTTGACCTTGTGGATGCACACCTGGGTGGCATCGCCATCGACACCTGGGGCGTGCCGCTGCGGGACGAGGATATTGATCTGGCTCGGACCACAGATTCCATCCTGCTCGGGGCGGTCGGTGGTCCGAAGTGGGACGGTGTTGCTGCCAACATCCGGCCGGAAGCAGGCCTGCTCCGGTTGCGACAGCAGTTGGGTCTTTTCGCCAACCTGCGGCCGATCAAGGTCTTTGATTCGCTGGTGGATTCTTCGCCGGTCAAGGCAGATGTCGTGCGTGGCACGGACATGCTGATCCTGCGGGAGCTGACCGGCGGGCTTTACTTCGGCAAGCCTTCTGAAATCAGGACATCCGAATCCGGACGGGATGCTATTGATACGCTCGTCTACAGCGAGCAGGAAATCGAACGTCTGGTTGACCTGGGCTTTGTGCTGGCAGCCAACCGGCGTGGCAAGGTGACCAGCGTTGACAAGGCCAACGTGATGGCTTCTTCCCGGTTGTGGCGAACGATTGCCGAAGAGGTTGCCGAGCGTCACCCGGATATTGCCCTTGAACATGCGCTGATCGACTCCTGCGCGATGCGTCTCATCCTGCGTCCAACTGATTACGACGTCATCGTGACCGAGAACATGTTTGGCGACATTCTTTCGGATGAAGCAGCGGTGCTGGCAGGATCGCTTGGTATGTTGCCCTCGGCCAGCCTGAGTGGCACTCCGCCTTCCCGCGAGGGAACAACGGCCGTCCAGTTCGGCATGTATGAGCCAATCCACGGGTCTGCCCCGGATATCGCCGGCCAGAACCTGGCCAACCCGTGCGGCGCCATCCTTTCGGCGGCGATGATGCTCCGGATTTCGTTTGGTCTGGATGCCGAAGCAGATGCCATTGAACAGGCGGTTAGCAAGACGCTGGACGATGGTGTTCGCACGCGGGATATCGCTCGCCCGAAAAACACGCCGATCGGCACCACCGGGTTTGGCGATCGCGTTCGGGAGCACCTGACCGCGCTGTTGGGACAGGGGTAATTACCGGTTTGGACATGACATAAGCTGCCGAATAGTACGCTTTCCTGCGGGAAAACTGCATTTCAGGCATGGGGTCTTTACAACGGGGAATGTTGACTAGTACGCTATGATTAATCTGGTGGAATAACCGGAATATACAGGTTGTTCAGGATAGAGCGGGATACGGCGGCGTTCGTCGTATCGAGGAAAGGGGTCGACAGGATGATTTCCATTACCGATGAAGCTGTCGAGCAGTTGGAAGCGTTCCTCGAGGACCAGGGCACTAGCGGTTACTCGCTGCGTGTCTTTGTTGCCCCGGGAGGCTGCTCGGGTCTTCAATATGGCATGTCGGTTGAAGAAGACGTCGAAGATGGCGACACTGTCATCGAGACGAAGGGCGTTCGCCTGCTGGTCGATGAATTCTCGGCCATGTACCTCGGCGGCGCTGAGATTGACTACGTTAACAGCCTGATGGGTGGCGGCTTCACTGTTCGCAACCCGAACGCTGTTGCAGGCTGCGCTTGCGGTCACTCCTTCGATGCCGGCGGCAACGCAGGCACCGCCCAGGGTTGCGGCTGCTAGATTCAGCACCTTCAGACACTGAATGACGACGGGGCGCATTTGCGCCCCGTTGTTGTGTAACGGACAGCCTTCTACCGGATTATTCCGTAGGGAGACGCCGGCATGATGCTTGCCCGGCGACGTTGGAGTGTCGTTGCTATACTTTGCAGGGAGAGTGCCGGGGGGATGGCGGAACTGGCAGACGCGCATGCCTTAGGAGCATGTACCGCAAGGTGTGAGGGTTCGAGTCCCTCTTCCCCCACCCCGGATTCATATCCCTCTGAACGGTGATCGATATGCAAGATGCCGGATTCCAGGAACCAGCACCGGCTGTGCAACCCAGTGTGATCCGTACACGAGTTATACCGATTGTTGCCGGCGTTATGGTCGTTGGTCTGATCGGGTTGCTTGCCTGGGCGCTGTTCGCACCGGAATCGCTTCGGGTTGATAACCAGCAATCGGTAACCGGGTTCGGGGCGATTGTCTATGACAATCCACGACCAGCCCCGGAGTTTGAACTCCTCTCCTTTGACGGTGAGCCATTCCGTCTTTCCGAGCAACGTGGCAAGGTAACTGTCCTCAATTTCTGGGCCAGTTGGTGCGAGCCGTGCGTGTCGGAAATGCCGATGCTGAACCGGATTGCCGATGAGTTTTCCGACGATGACATGGTCCAGATCATCGGGGTGAATGTCTGGGATACCCGCAGTGCAGCCGAGCGGTTCATTGATGATCTGCACGTTACCTATCCGGTGATCGAGGACGATACCAGCACATCGATTGCTGTCGAGTTCGGACTGACTGGCGTGCCAGAGACCTTCGTTATCAATGCCGAGGGTGAGATTGTGACGTTCTTCCGCGGCGAATTCTCCAATGCCCAGCAGATCCGCGACATGATCGCGTTGGCAAGATGAGCGAACTCAGCGGCGCCAGCCTGATTGCGGCGTTTGTGGCCGGCGTCGTCTCCTTCCTGTCTCCATGTGTTGCGCCGCTGGTCCCCGGCTATCTGGCGCTCATTACCGGCACCGGAGGCGAAAGCCCGGCAACCCTGAAGAAATACCGCTTTCTTTGGCCCAGCCTGATCTTTGTTGCCGGTTTTACCCTTGTGTTCGTGACTCTCGGGGCATCGGCGTCCGTATTTGGCAACGTGCTGGGCGAGCATCGTCGGTTGATGATCCAGATTTCCGGTGGGGTGATGCTGGCTATGGGCCTGATCATCCTCTGGGGATTCCGGATTCCAGTGCTGATGCGTGAACGCAAGTTCCATTTCGAGCCGCGCAGTTTTACCACCTCGGAAACGTTGCTGATGGGGATGGTGTTCGGACTGGGTTGGACGCCCTGCTTTGGGCCGATCCTGGCGTCGATTCTGGCGTATACCAGCACTGTTGAGACGGTTCGGCAGGGGACGGTCATGCTCTTTGCCTACTCGCTTGGGCTGGGCGTTCCGTTTATCGTGGCCGGACTTGGGCTGAGCCATTTCCAGCAAGTAATCAGGTTCTTTACACGGCGTGCCCGTGGAGTGGCGCTTGTCAGCGGAGGGACGCTTGTTATTCTCGGAGCGTTGTTTCTCAGCGGGCAGGTGTTCCGCATCTCGATTGTTAGCCAGCAACTGCTCGGATAGGATGCAATGTCGCCGTCTGAATGGATGCTTGTTGCGCTCAGGGTGGTCCACAACTTCGCCTCGGTCGTCTGGCTGGGGGGCGGGGTATACTTCCTGGTAGCGTTGCGCCCCGCGGCGCGTGAGGCTGATACTGCCGGCAAGGCAGTTGCCGCTGCCGCCCAGAAAGCGTTTGGGGAATGGGGCCAACTGGCAACGATCGCACTTGTGGGGACAGGTGCGGTGTTGATGTTCGAGCGCTTGTCCGATGGCCGTGGCGGCTGGGTGTATGCCGGTCTGCTGGCCCTCAAGATTCTTTCGGCGCTTGTGGCATTTCTTCTCGTGCGGTCAATGGTGAGGTCCAGAAAGGGTCGACACCGGCGGACTGCGGAACTGGTTCTGGGATTGGGACTTATAGCATTTGTCGTTGGCATCGTGCTGGCGAGTCTCTGGGGATCAGGGTTTCTGACATAAGGTGCCGGTTGGTTCCGGTACGGATTGCCAGGAGGGCAAGATGGGTTCCGACGGTGAAATGCAGGAAGTAGCAGCCGGGCCGGCGTCAGCGCCAGTAAAGGCCCGCCGCTCAGGAACGAGTTCCAGGTTCCTGGCTGCCGGAGCGATCCTTGCAGTGGCTATTGCATTTCTGATCTACAACGGCATGCAGGGCGCCGGCGCATTCTACATGACGGTGGAAGAGCTCCAGAACACTGAAAACATCACCGAGGGCAAGCAGATCCGGGTGGGTGGCAATGTTGTTGCCGGGACCATCAAGCAGGCAGGCATCGGTGAAGAGATGTACTTCGAAATCAGTGACGGTGTCGCGAGCGTGGCAATTGTCTACGATGGCGCTCCACCGGATATTTTCGCCGACCATGCAGAAGTGATCGCTACCGGCACCATGAGCCCGGATGGCACGTTCCACGCGACCGAACTGCTGACCAAGTGCCCATCACGGTTTGAGGCCGCCGACGAAACCGTCTAGCAAGCGAGGATCCTTTGGCTCAGCTCGGACAGGGCACGCTGATTCTGGCGCTGGCTCTCTCGATCTTCGGGATCGGGCTTTGCGTCTATGGCGAGCGTCGCCGGATGCCGCAGCTGACCGACGCCGGTGTGCGCGCGCTGATTGGCGTCGCACTCCTGGTTTCGATTGCCGCGCTTGTTCTGCTGACTGCCTTTGTTACCCATGATTTCAGTCTGGCCTACGTTTCAGGACGCTCGAGCAGCGATATGCCGCTCTACTTCGTTATTTCGGCGTTCTACGGGGGGCAGGAAGGCAGTTTGCTGTTCTGGACCTGGGTAGTCAGCGTCATTGGTGCAGCAGCCTTCTACCGCAGCCGTAACCGGTTCCCAACGCTTGTCCCCTACGCGACGGCTACCCTCCTGGCAACTATCGGCTTCCTGCTATTCGTCCTTGCCTTCGTAGCGACCCCATTCTCGGTGAACGAGATCGCCCCCAGTGAGGGCAGGGGATTGAACCCGCTGCTTCGCGACCCCGGGATGCTTGTGCATCCGCCGATGCTACTGACCGGGTTCGCAACGCTGGCTATCCCGTTTGCCATCACCGTTTCCGCGTTGATAACTGGTCAGATGACGACCGACTGGCTGCGATTCGTTCGCCGTTGGGCGCTCGTTTCCTGGGCAGTGCTGAGTGCAGGACTGTTTCTCGGAGGCTGGTGGGCCTACCACGTGCTGGGTTGGGGCGGCTACTGGGCGTGGGACCCGGTGGAGAATGTCGCCCTGCTGCCCTGGTTAACGCTGACGGCGTTTGTCCACTCGGTGATGGTGCAGGAACGCCGGGGGATGCTCAAGACCTGGAATGTCGGGCTCCTGCTGGCCTCGTTCCTGCTTTCGATCTTCGGGACGTTTATCGTTCGCAGTGGGCTTATTTCCTCGGTTCACGCCTTTGCCCTCTCAGACATCGGCCCGTACTTCCTCTCGTTCCTGGCCGTGATGGTGGTTGGCTCAACTGCCTTGCTGATCTGGCGTTTGCCGTTGTTGAAGGCCGAAAACACCTTTGAATCGGTCTGGTCGCGCGAGTCCGGCTTCCTGCTGAACAATCTCGTCTTTACCGGCATTGCGTTCGCAACATTGTGGGGCACGATCTATCCGCTGATCACGGAGTTGTTCCGTGGCACGGCGATCACCGTGGGAGCGCCATTCTATAACCAGGTCAACGGCCCTTTGCTGGTGCTGCTGCTGGCCCTGATGGGACTTGGCCCGCTGCTGGCATGGCGGCGGACCATCATGTCTTCGGTCATGCGGTCGATTGCGGTTCCGCTTACGATTACCGTCTGCGTGCTGGCCGGCGTGCTGTTCCTCTACGGGCAGCCTCCTGCTGCAATTGGTGCAGCAGCGGCTGTCTTCGCAATTTGCGCGGTGATTGTCGAGTATGTCCGGGGTGTGAAACTCCGCCGCAAGAACGCTGGCGATAACGTTCCGACGGCGATTTACCGGCTCACCCGTCGCGACCCGCGGCGATTCGGTGGCTACATTGTCCACCTGGGTGTCGCAATCATCGCCATTGGCATTGTCGGCTCCTGGTTCTTCAGCACCGAGCGCCAGGTTGTGGTGACGCCCGGACAGGCGGTAGATGTAGCTGGCTATACCGTCACCTATCAGCGCCTGACTGAAACCAGAACGTCGGACTCACGGATTATTACTGCATATGTGAACGTGTCTTCCGGTAACACAGACCACGGTTCGGTCGGGGCAAAACGCTTCACCTATCGCGGCTTCGAAGACCAGATGACAACCCAGGTTGCAATCAACACGGTCGGGTTCGACGATGTGTACATCATGCTGCTGGAGTGGGGCGCTGACAGCGAAGCCCACCTGCGAATCTTCGTAAACCCGTTGGTGACGTGGATCTGGGCCGGTGGCGCAGTGTACCTGCTCGGTATGCTCATCCTCTTCCTGCCGGCGCCGGCGATTGCTCCGGTTACTGTGCGCGCCGCTTCCAGAAGGGACGCCTTCGGTGAAGTTTCGGCGGATTAGTGCTGCGTTGGTCCTGGGCCTGCTCCTGCTGGTTGTCGGCGTCTCTACTGTCGCTGCCGAGGACCTGTACTCCGAACGCACGATGAAACTCGCCTCGCGGATGCAGTGTCCGGTTTGTTCGGGGCAGTCGGTCGCGGATAGCCAGGTCACGCTTGCCCGGCAGATGCGCGATGTCATCGAGCAAATGGTTCAGGAAGGGCAGACCGACGAGGAGATTATCGCGTACTTCAAGGCCCGCTACGGTGAGAACATCATGCTCGAGCCATCCCGCAGCGGGATCAATCTGGCGCTTTGGTGGATACCTCCGGTCGTTCTGCTGATTGGCCTGGTGATCGTTGTGCTCTATTTGCGGGAAGGGAAACAGCCTGCCCCGAAACCGGTGCCGGTCGAACAGGACGACGAACTCGAGCAACTTGCCAACAGGTATCTGCGTTCTGATCGTGGAACGGAGAAATCCTGAGCGATGCTGGTTGAAATGGCCGTGCTGATTCTGATTGGCGTCGCGACCTTCCTGTTCGTGCTGGCCCCGCTTATTCGACCGGCATTCGACCGGAGCGAAGCGGAAGAGCGACCCGAATCCCGGACAGACGACGGCCAGCAGCCCGTAAGCGATACTCCGTGACCTACCCCTTGCTTGAAACCAGGAGCGTGTATCGCCGGTATGGTCGGCAGGTGGTGTTGCGTGACGTTTCTGTCTCCATTTCGCCCGGTGAGTCGGTAGGAGTGTTTGGTGCCAATGGCGCCGGTAAATCGACATTGCTACGGATGATGGCGACCCTCACGCGGCCATCCCGGGGTGAAGTGCTGGCCTTCGGAGAGCCAGTCGCGGCAAACCGGATCGGTGTACGCCGGCGGATCGGTGTAGTTGGCCATCAGCCGTATGTTTACCCTGAGTTGACCTGCCGGGAGAATCTCCGGTTCTTTGCGACCATGTTCAAACTCGACCCGGATGCTGTCGTTCTGCCGGCCATTGAGGCTGTCGGATTGGGCGGACGTGAGGATTCACGGGCAAGCACGTTATCACGGGGTCTGCTGCAACGCCTGAACATCGCCCGGGCAACACTCCACCAGCCGGATGTGCTGATTCTGGATGAACCGGATACCGGTCTGGACCGTGCTGGCCGTGCGGTGCTGGAAGCCACCGTGCAAGGTGTCATCAACCGCGGTGGGGCAGTGGTATTGACTACCCACGCGCATGAGTTTGGCCTGAACCTGTCAAATCGCACCGTTGTGCTGCAGCAGGGCCATCTCGTCTGGGACGGCCCCTCGACTGACCTGACGGTGGCAGAACTTGATCGCCTGGTAGCAGGACGTGTTGCTACAGAGGGCGGTGACTAGCGGTGCGACAGGTAGCCGCCATCGCCTGGAAGGATCTGCTGGTCGAGTTCCGTTCGCGCCAGTTTCTGGCAGCGATGCTGGCCTTTACCCTGGTCACTATCGTTACCTTGAACTTTGCGTTCGATCTTGACCGGGGAGATCGCACAAGTGACGCTGCCGGTGCGCTCTGGATTGCATTCTTCTTTGCCGGAATGCTGGGCCTCGGCCGGGCAATTGCCCTGGAGCGCGACCGGGGGACGTTCGAAGGGCTGATCCTGATGCCGGTTGAGGCAGGGTCACTCTTTCTGGGCAAATTCCTGGCGACGCTGTGCTCGATTCTGATCGTGCAGGCGGTCTCGTTGCCGGTGTTTGCTGCACTCTATAACCTGCCGGCGCTGCATCCATGGGTCATCGCCATAACCCTTGCAGGTACTGTGGGATTTGCAGGGTTGGGGACGATGTTCTCGGCCGTGGCGTCGAGCGGCCGGGCACGTGAGGTGCTGCTTCCCTTGCTGCTTTTCCCGCTTCTGGTACCGGTGTTGATCGGTGCGGTGCAGGCAACAGCGCTGGTTTTCCGTGGCGAAAGCGACGGATTGGTGTCATGGTTTAATCTCTTGGTTGCGTTTGACGTGATTTTCGTCACGATGGCGTGGCTGGGTTTTTCGCAGGTCATTGAAGAATAGGCCCGCTAACTGGAAAAGAGGGTGGCAGGAGTGAGAGGAATTGGCCGATGGACGCTGCTCAGCGGCGCTGGCGCGGTCGTTCTCATCCTGATATCGATCTACATGGCGCTGCTGTATGCGCCTACAGATGCGGTGCAGGGTAATGCCCAGCGTATTTTCTACTTGCATCTTCCGGCAGCGATCCTCGCTTACGTATCCTATGTCACCCTTGCCGGGGCAAGTGTGCTGTATCTCTGGAAGGGCAAGCCGGAGTATGACCGGGCAGCACGCGCAGCAGCCGAGATTTCGCTGTTGTTTATCACCCTGGTGCTGATTGGCGGTGCAATCTGGGCGAAGCCGATCTGGGGCACGTGGTGGCAGTGGGATGCCCGGCTGACAACGACGCTGATCCTCTGGTTCATTGTGCTGGGCTATTTCATGGTCCGCAGCTATGCCGGCGAAGCGAGCCAGGCAGCCAAATATGCAGCGGTGCTGGCCATTTTCGGTTTGATTGACATCCCGATCATCCACATGTCGGTGCAGTGGTGGCGCACGTTGCACCCGGAGCCGGTGGTGCTGGATACAGCCGGTCCCAACCTGCCGAACAGCATGCTGGTGACGGTGATGGTGGCGCTGGTGGGATTTTTCCTGCTGTATATCCACATGTTCCTGTTGAAGTGGCACATTGAAACCGTTCGCGACCGGATTGACGAACGGGAAGCAGACCTTTTGATGCAGCCGGCCAACCCCCCGGCCTATCAGTCGGCTCGCAATGTAACCGGTACTCCGGAGGGTTCATGAGCGATAACCTTGGCTATCTCTTCGCAGCGTTCGCTGTCACCTGGTTGTTTATTGGCGGCTACCTCTATTACCTGAACACCCAGGTCCGGAGTTTGCAGGACGAACTCCACGACCTTGAGGATCGCGGGCGGTAACTGCTTTTCAAACGCACCGACCACGGGTTGGTGCAACAACGCTGATTTATCATCCCGACGAAAAAGGGATCCATGACTCCAGGAGCACGGATCCCTTCTTCGTCGGGATGACGTATTAGCGCCGTTGCAAGCCGCTAGTCTTGCAGCAACCGCCAGATTTTCTCCGGCTTGAGTGGCATATCGATAGCCGTCACGCCGAAAGGCCGCAGCGCATCAAGGACGGCGTTGACCAGTGCCGGTGGTGCGCCGGTTGTGCCGGCCTCGCCGACACCCTTGGCGCCGTGTGGGGTCCAGGGGCTCGGTGTAACCGTGCTCGCGAGTTCGAAATGCGGGAATTGCTCTGCCTTCGGAATGGCGTAATCCATGATCGTGCCCGTTACCAGTTGCCCGCCTTCGTCGTAGATTACTTCTTCCCAAAGTGCCTGGCCGAAACCCTGGGCCAACCCGCCGTGGATCTGTCCATCCACCAGCAGCGGGTTGATGATCGTGCCGCAATCGTCGACGGCCACGTAGCGGACCACCTTGATTTCACCGGTCTCGCGGTCGATTTCGACATGTGCGAGGTGGACACCGAAGGGGAACTGTCGCCCTTCCGGTTTGAAGAAGGACTGGGCATCGAGGCCCGGTTCGAGACCGCCGGGAATGCCATCCATGGCGTGGGCCGCCTGGGCGATGCGGGCGAATGTTACTGACTGGTCCGGAGCACCAATGACTGATGCCTTGCCATCCTGCAGGGCGATGTCGTCCGGTGAGACTTCGAGCATTGCCGCAGCAAACTGGCGTACCTTGTCGCTGACTTTCCGGGATGCCAGCATCACCGCGCCGCCGCCGATCGCTGTGCCGCGAGAGCCGAATGTTCCGATGCCCTGAGGGGTGATGGCGGTGTCGCTGGCCTTGACGGTAATGAGTTCCATGTCGATGCCCAGTTCGTCGGCAACAATCTGGGCAAGGCTGGTTTCGTTACCTTGACCGTGCGGCGAGATACCAGTAAAGACCGTCACTGATCCGCTCGGTGCCACCCGTACCTCGGCACTATCCCAACCAGGGCCGGCAAACTCGCAGTAGAAGCCGATGCCCAGCCCGGCAATCTTGCCGGCAGCCCTGGCTGCCTCGATCTCCTGCCGTGTTTGCTCCCACCCGATCTTCGAGAGAGCAGTGTCGAGCGCGTGAGGATAGTTGCCGCTGTCGTAGAATGCGCCACTTGCCCCCTGGTAGGGGAACTCCTCGGGTTGGACAAAGTTCGCCCGGCGCACCTCAACCGGGTCGAGATCACATTCATCGGCAATCCGATCGATCAACCGTTCCAGCATGTAGGCGGCTTCGGGCCGACCAGCACCCCGGTATGCGCCGGTTGGTGTCGTATTGGTGACAACGCCGTAGACATCCGTGCGGAGATTGCGAATTCGATAGGGGCCGGTCGACATGATGCCGGTGCGTTGGCCCACGGTTGCGCCGCCATAGGCGCCACAATTGGAGAGGATGCGCACCCGCAGTCCCTCAATGACGCCATCCTTCGACACAGCGGCCTCAAGGTGCTGGATCTGGTCGCGTCCGTGGTTGGTGGTTGCCATGTGTTCGGAGCGGGTCTCCAGCCACTTCACCGGGCGTCCGAACTTGTACGAGGCTGCCGCTGCGAACTGGTACTCAGGGTAGACCGATCCCTTGGAGCCGAATCCGCCCCCGACATCCGGGGCGATGGCCCGGATGGCATTTTCCGGGATGCCCAACTGACCGGCGATCGTCGTTCGCACCCGGTGGGGAGCCTGGGATGACACCCAGATAGTCATTTCCTCACGGTTGGGATCCCAATCGGCGAGGATCGCCCGTCCTTCGATGAAGATCGATGCAACGCGCTGGTAGAGCAGGTCCACCTTGACGACCGCGTGGGGATTCTCGAAGGCTGCGTCAACATCACCGGATTCAACGTGCCAGTGCCAGGCGGCATTGCTGTCCCATCCGTCGTAGATGATCGGTGCATCAGCTTCGAGCGCATCGTCCTGCCGGATAACGAACGGCAGTTCCTCGTAGGTAACCTCCACCAGGTCTGCAGCGTCACGGGCTATCGGCAGCGATTCTGCAAGCACTGCTACGACGGCATCGCCGACGAAGCGAACCCTTCCGGAACTCAGCGGATACCGGGAGAGATGACGCCCCGGCAAGAGCGTTTCGTGGGAGACTTCCGGCTTCATCCAACCGGTTACCTCTTCACCAGTCACCACAGCGACAACGCCCGGCAGTGCAAGGGCTGCCGAAGTATCAATCGAGACGATATTGGCATGCGCGTGTGGCGATCGCACGAAGACACAATGCAATGTATTCGGGAGTTTTACATCGTCGACGTAGCGACCGTGCCCGGTGATCAGTTTGCGATCATTGACACGTTTTACCGGCGCTCCGACGTAGCTTCCATTGACGCGCTCGGCCGGTTGATGGATCGACATAGAGTCATCACCCTTTCCTGGACGGGTTGTTCGGATTCACTATCAGTTTCGCCGCTCAGGGATGGCAGGTCAATGCTCGCGGGATGCCAGCCAACCTGCGACGATCTCGGCGTCACGTGGAAAAGCCAATTCTGGCAGATCTTGAGGATCGAACCAGCGAGCGTCGCTGGATTCATCGCCAATGGCGGGTTCTTGCCCCTCGGCGGTTGCCTGGAAGACCAGCAGAATAGCCGAGCTGCCGTCGACCGACCAGGCACTGACCAGTTTCAGGTCATGGATCTGCAGACCGACTTCTTCCAGCACTTCCCGGCGGGCGGCTTCCTCAACCTGCTCGCCGCGGTCGACAAATCCGGACGGGAATGTCCATTTGCCGGCACCAGGGTTTACCGTCCGCCGGTGCATGACAATCCTGCCGTGGCTTTCCACAATGGTTGCTACGACGACTTTGGGGTCGTAGAGGTAGGTGAAGTTGCACTCCGGGCAAACGGGTCGCAGACGGCCGTAGAGTTGCCGGAAGGCGACCTCTGCACCGCACTGTTGGCAGAAGCGCGGGGTATACGGGGATCCGGTCGAGGCCCAGTCGCGTAGCAGTGCGCGGTAGTCTTCCATTGTGTCAACATCCCCCGGCGCGGGGCGGTTTCGGTAGTCGATTTCGAGGATGGCGTCCCGGTGGCGTTGCAGCACATCGCGTGCGCCGACATCGCCTTCCAACGCCAGTAAATCAGGAAACAGTGACTTCGAAAGAAGAACAGGGTTGCCGGGACCGTCTGCGTAGCGAGGGCGCACCGCGGCGATGCCAGGCGTTGAGAACGCTTCGGCCATAATGGTCAGCAGCCATGCCGGAATCTGCGGTTGATCGCCGAGCAGGACAATGACACCATCGGTGTCGTCCGGCAATGCGCGGAGTCCTGCCTGGAGTGAGGTCGACTGCCCGCTCAGGTAGTCCGGATTTTCGACAATCTCGAAGCCGGTGAAATTGACCTGTGAGCGTATCTCGTTGCTATAACCGCCGAGGACGACGATGCGCGGCTCCAGGGTGGTAGCACGCACAACATCCAGGGTACGGGAGAGCAGTGGCTGTCCATCAACTGGCAGGAGTTGTTTGGGTTGGCCGAGCCGGCTGGAACTGCCGGCGGCCAGGACGATTACGCCTACGGCCGGGCCACTCAAGCGGTCTTTGCCTGCGCTGCTGCCTGTTTCGGACCCTTGCCGTTCCGGACAGCGACGATCTCGGCCATGATGCTCAGAGCGATCTCTTCAGGCGTCTTGCCACCCAGGTTCAGTCCCACCGGGCCATGGATGCGGTCCAGGTCGGCATCGGTGAAGCCCATCTCCCGGAGGCGGTCCAGACGCTCGGCGCTGGTCTTCCGGCTACCGATGGCGCCGATATAGCCGACATCACTCTTGAGCAATGCTTCCATGGCCGGGTCTTCAAACTTGGGGTCGTGCGCCAGGATGACCGCAGCAACGCCGGGATGCAGGTTGACCTGGGCAAGTCCTTCATCGGGCCACGCCTCGATCATGCGGTCGACCATCGGGAACCGTTCTTCGGTGACGAAGGTGCTCCGTGCATCGATTACGGTGGTCCGGAAGCCGAGGACCTGGGCGTACTGAATCAGCGGAATGGCGGTGTGAACTGCCCCGACGATCACCAGATGCGGGGGCGGAAGTTGGGCCTCGATGTAGACCCGCTGCCCCTCGATTTCGATGGTCCGGGTTGTGCCGTCGACCAGCGCCTGGCGTAGCTCGGTCAGCGCAATCTCGTCCATTGCCGGGCTGCCCAGGGTGCCTGCAACAGCGTCGGGATGGACCAGGGCAAGGTAGTTGCCGATCAGATCCCCGACAATAACTGTTGCGAAGGCAACCGGGCGTTCATCGTTGATGGCCTGGCGGATAATCCCAAACGTTTCGGCGTCCATCGTCAACCAACCGCTGGTACCTGGAGCGGCTCGACGAAGACCTCGATCTCGCCGCCACAGGAAAGCCCGACTTCCCAGCCCATCTCGTCGGAAATTCCGAACGAGACGAGCTGGGGTTTGCCGCTGTTGAGAACATCCATCGCTGTTTCGATGACCGCTCCTTCAACACAGCCGCCACTGACGGAGCCGTGCATCTTGCCGGAGCGGGTCACGATGAGCCGCGCGCCAACCGGGCGTGGGGTTGAGCCGGCCGTCGAGATGACGGTAGCGACGGCGATTTCCTCGCCATCATCCAGCCATGTGTCGATCTGTTCCAGTACGTCGCGCATGATGGAGTCCTTTCCTGGAGACTAGTCAGCCGCCTGCGCAGGGCGTCGTTCGAATTCGAGCGGCTGTTGCCGGCGAACCGGCCGTGTTTCGCCGATCTCAGACAGGTGCTGGGCGAGCAGTTCGAGGCTCTCCAGATTGTGCACCGGCAGGAAATCGTCGATGAATGGCATGGCAGCCTGCATGCCACGGGTAAGCGGCTGGTAGCGCGGGGAGCCAAGCAGCGGGTTCAGCCAGATCAACCGGTAGCAGGAGCGCTGCAACCGGGACATCTCGCCTGCCAGCAGATCGGGGTCTCCGCGGTCCCAACCGTCAGAAATGATCAGCACCACCGCGCCGTTACGCAGCACACGGCGTGCCCATTCCTGATTGAAGGTCTGAATAGATTCGCCAATCCGGGTGCCGCCGGCCCAGTCCTGGACCTCGCTCGACACTCGGGTGATGGCTTCGTCGATCGGGCGGTTCTTCAGCAATCGGGTAACACGGGTTAGCCGGGTACCGAAGACAAACGACTCGACCTTGGCCATGTCGTTTTCGATCGTGTGGATAAACTGCAGCAGAAGCCGCGAGTACCGGTCCATCGAGCCAGAGATGTCACAAATGACGATCAGGGCACGTGGCTTGTACTTGATCTTCTTCTGGGAGATCTTCAGCGGCACTCCGGCAGTCTGGAGTGAGCGGCGCATGGTCCGTCGCGCATCGATGAAGCGACCCTTGCGGGTGGCGATCTTGCGGCGGGACTTGCGCTTGCCGATCTCCCACTTGAGGTGACGCATCAACCAACGGGCCTGCTCGAGTTCTTCCTGGGTGTATTCCGAGAAGTCTTTCTCGCGCAGTGCTTCCGACGCGCTGTAGGTCATGATTGACTCGGCGTCGTCTTCTGCATCGCCCTGATCGTCGGAGTTACCGTCGTCAGCTTCGAGACCTTCGACCTGCTCCGAGGTCATGCTCTCGCCTTCGGCGCCCTCCATCTGATCGGAGTCATCCTGCATCATCTCGGCTTCTTCAGCGCTGATTTCCTGGAAATCAGTCATCTGATCCGGGTTTGCCTGCTGATCGCGGATGGATACCCAGTAGCGATCAAACACCTCATCGAAGATCGGCAGATCTTCCTTGCGGGTGACAAGGCAGGTTTCGGCGGCCAACTTGAATCGTCGACGATTCTCGATACCGATGAATTCGGTTGCGTCGACGAAGGTCATGAGCTGGGCCGGGGTGACCATCACGCCGTTGGCACGCAGCACCCGGCCGAAGCGGAGGGAGCGCTCAAGAAAGCGCTGCCCCGGCTCGGTCGAAAGTCGGCGGACTCTTCGTCGTTGTTGATCAGCCACTGTTGCGCGCTACACCAACTAGCTCGTCCAGTTTGCCCTTGCGCATGGCCTGAATATCTTCCTGATGCTTCAGGATCGCGCCGACGGTGGCCGATGCCACTTCGGAGGTCAGCTCGGTCTGATTCAGTGCCATGAGTGCCGCGCCCCAGTCGAGCGTTTCCGCGACACCTGGAACCTTGTACAAATCCACCTGGCGCAGTTCGCGGATGAAGGTAGCGATCTGCAGCGCGAGGCGATCGTTGATGCCCGGCACCTTGGCCTGGACAATGCGATATTCCTTGTCGATCGACGGGTAGTCGATCCAGTGGTAGAGGCAGCGGCGCTTCAGAGCGTCGTGCAACTCACGGGTCCGGTTGGACGTGATGATCACGATCGGCGGATGCTCGGCAACGAGCGTGCCGATTTCCGGAACGGTTACCTGGAAGTCGGACAGCAGTTCCAGCAGGAACGCTTCGAATTCCTCGTCCGCGCGGTCAATTTCGTCGATCAGCAGAACCGGAGCCTTGCCCTTGTGCTCGATAGCCTGGAGCAGCGGGCGCTTGATCAGGTAGTCCTCACTGAAGATTTCGGCCATGGCTGCTTCGCGGCTTTCGTGGCTGGCCTCAGCAGCACGAATCGCGAGCATCTGGCGCGGGTAGTTCCACTCATAAACGGCGTGGGAAACGTCGAGGCCTTCGTAGCACTGGAGACGGATCAGGTCGGTGTCCAGAATTGCTGCGAGTACCTTGGCGATTTCGGTCTTGCCGACGCCGGCTTCACCTTCGAGGAGGATCGGCTTCGGGAGCTTCATCCCCAGGAAGATGGTTGTTGCCAGGCTCGCTTCAGCGACGTATCGCTGTGAGGCGAGAGCTTCCAGGACGCCGTCGATGGTGTCCAATGATACTGGTTCTTGCACGGTTGCCAAAAAACTACGTCCTCACCTTTACCCGGCTGCCCTGCCGGCAGAGAGTCGATGCCGGGCAACCGCATACCTTTGAACAATAGGCCTATTCTAGCATCACGATATGAGATTGCGTGAATATACAGAAGAAGGGACTACGCTTTCCCGGTTTTCATAAGGAAAAGTCGCAGTTTGACAGAATGCTTCGTCCAGATCCGGAATTGCCCAGCTCCGGGTTGTCATAACTATCGGGCAACGAGCGCCAGGCCATGATCTGGTAACCCTGACTGACGGAAACGAAAAAGCCGCCTCCCGGTACCGGGAGGCGGCGTTTCAGATGACGGGGCTAGTTCCCCAGCGCGCGGTTGAGTGCCCGCTTGACGAGGACCTTGGTGAGATGCTCGCGATATTCACTCGAGGCGTAATGATCGCCTGCGAACTCGTCGACGCCCTCGCTGGCGTTGGCAGCGGCAGCTTCGACGGCAGCGGCATCACCGCTGGTGCCATTCAGCGCGTTCTCGACACCGGTCAGACGGGTAACGACATAGACTGATCCGGTCGCGACGACCCTGGCGTCAGAGACATTGCCCGATGCGTCCCGGGTGAGGGTGACAGCGATGCCGCAGACCGGGTAGCCGGATGCGGGGTGGGCGAACTTCTCATAGGCGCCAACCGATCCGCTGGCCGGGGCCGGCAGTTTGATGGCGGTCAACACTTCATCCGGCTCGAGGGCCGTGGTGAAGATGTCGACAAAGAACTCGTCGGCGCTGATGGTGCGCTCGCCGTTCGGACCGACTGCGACGAATTCTGCTCCCAGCGCAACCAGCGCAGCGGTCGAATCCGCTGCCGGGTCAGCGTGGGCTGCCGAGCCACCGATGGTGCCCCGGTTGCGAACCTGGATGTCGCCAACCGTTTCAACCGCCTCGTAGAGCGCCGGGTAGTTTGCCTTGATGCCGGCATCCTTAAGGATGGCATCGTAGGTGGTCATTGCCCCGAGGGTGGTGCCACCATCGCCGGCAGAGATTGAGTTGAGACCGGCGATGCCTGCGAGGTCAACCAGAGCTGCAGGCTCGGCCAGCCGGAGCTTCATGGCCGGCAGCAGGGAGTGTCCCCCGGCGATGATCTTGGCGTCAGGATTTTGCTGGAGCAGCGAAACCGCTTCTTCAACCGATCCTGGCCGGTGGTAATCGAATGCTGATGGATACATCCCTATTCCTTCCCTTGTGCCTGCTGCATGGCTGCCCACACTCGCGGCGCAGAGAGCGGCATATCAATATTCCGGATTCCAAGTGGTGAAAGTGCATCAACCACAGCGTTGACAATAGCCGGGGTGGATGCGATGGTGCCGGCTTCTCCGGCGCCCTTGACGCCCAGCGGATTCACCGGGGAAACAGTGGTGGTGCGATCCAGTTCGATGTTGACCAGGTTACTTGCCCTCGGGATGGCATAGTCCATCAGCGTACCGGTCACCAACTGGCCATCACTGTCATATACAGCGCCTTCGAAAAGCGCCTGGCCAATACCCTGGACGATACCGCCCTGGACCTGACCATCGACGATCAGCGGGTTGATAATATTGCCAACGTCATCAACGGCAACATAGCGCTTCAACTCCACCTCGCCGGTTTCTGCATCAACTTCGACGACCGCGATATGGGTCCCGAACGGGAAGGTGCAGTTCGGCGGATCGTAGTAGGTCGTTTCGTCCAGATACGGTTCCATGCCTGGCGGAATGCCAAGACCGGTTGCGGCCGAGGCCGCGATCGCTCCAAACGAAAGCGAGCGGTCCGGCGATCCGGCAACATATGCGTTGCCGTCCTTGAGTTCGATGTCTTCTTCGTTCACCTCGAGTTGATGCGCCGCGATCTTGCGGATCTTGTCGCGAATCTTCTCGGTGGCGTTGAAGAGGGCAGTGCCGCCAACGGTCAGCGAACGGCTGCCATAGGTTCCGTAGCCGAACGGTGTGCTCTTGGTATCACCCCATTCCACCACGATGTCCTCAAACGGGACACCGAGTTGATCGGCGACGATCTGGGCGAAGGTTGTCTCATGACCCTGACCGTGCGGCATTGAGCCGGTGGTGACAACCACCTTGCCGGTCAGGTGCACCTTGACGTTGGCGCTTTCCCAGAGACCGGCCGCCCAACCTTCGGCGTTCATCCAGGCGGATGGTGCCAGGCCACAAACCTCGACGTAGGACGAGAACCCGATACCGAGATACTTGCCCTGCTGGCGAAGCTCTTCCTGCTGCTTGCGGAGATCGCTGTAGCCAAGATTGGCGAGCGCTTTCTCCAGGGCAGGTACGTAATTGCCGGAGTCATAGGGCAGCATGCCGAGGCCGGTATCGTACGGGAACGCGTCGGGCGGGATGAAGTTCACCTTGCGCACTTCGGCCGGGTCCATGTTCAGTTCCTGGGCAACCAGATCGAGCACGCGCTCGATCACAAAGGTTGCTTCCGGCCGGCCAGCGCCACGGTAGGCATCAACCATTGCGGTGTTGGTGTAGGTGCCAACGACTTCGCAGTAGATATTCGGAATCTTGTAGACACCGGCCAGCATGCGGCCATACAGTGTCGTCGGGACACCCGGTGCGATGGTCGAGAGATAGCCACCCATATTGGCCCAGGTCTTGACTTGCAGTCCGGTGATTTCACCGTTGCGCTTCGCTGCCACCGTGATATCGGTGACGTGGTCGCGGCCGTGGGTGGTGGCAACCGATGCTTCCGAACGGGTCTCCGTCCACTTGACCGGGCGGCCGATAGCCTTGCTGATCAGGCCAACCAGCGGGTATTCCGGATACATGAAGATCTTCGCGCCAAACCCGCCACCGAGGTCCGGAGAGATGATGCGAATCTTCTCTTCCGGGTGACCGAGCACGAAGGCTGCCATCACCAGGCGATGCACGTGTGGTGCCTGGGATGAGAGCCAGAACGTGTATTCATCGGTACCGGCGTCGTAATTGCAGGTTGCACCGCGCGTTTCCATGGCGGTCGGAATGAGCCGCTGGTTCCGGATGCGCTGGTGAATGGTGACTTCGGCTTCGGAGAGCGCAGCCTCGGTGCCCTCCTTGTTGCCGGTGTGCCACTCGAACGCGGTGTTGTTCGGCGCGGCATCGTGCAGTTGCGGTGCATCGGCACGGGTAGCTTCCTCGGCATCAACGATGGCCGGCAACACCTCGTATTCGACAACAATCGCATCGGCAGCGTCGCGCGCCTGGGAAACGGTTTCAGCGACGACTGCCGCGACACCATCTCCTGTCCAGTGGACTTCATCGAGTGCGAGTACACGAGGGGTGACAATGTTGGTGTTGAACCCGTGTCCAAGCGGGAACGCGCAGGGCAGCGCGTTTACATCGGCGAAGTCCTTGCCGGTAAACACAGCAATAACGCCGGGCATTGATTCTGCTGCCGACGTATCGATGCTCACGATCCTGGCGTGCGCGTGCGGACTGCGAAGAATGGCGAGGTGGCTCATGAACGGGAGTTTCAGATCGTCCATGAACTGACCCTTGCCAGTGATCAGACGAGGGTCTTCGCTTCTCTTGAGTCGCTGGCCAACCAGGCCAGACCGGTTTGCAGTTGCAGTCATGGTAGCCTCCAGCTCTATTGCAGGACATTCAACTCAAGGTAGTGCTGGGACAGGCTGGATCTAGTCGTCACCAGCCTCGGTGGCTGCCATCTTCTTGGCTGCAAACTGGATGGACTTCACGATGTGCTGGTAACCGGTGCAGCGGCACAGGTTGCCTTCGATGCCGTGGCGGATTTCTTCCTCGGTCGGGTTCGGGTTGCGGTTGAGCAGGTCGACGCTGGTCATGATCATGCCCGGCGTGCAGTATCCGCACTGCAGGCCGTGCTCTTCCCAGAAGCCTTCCTGGACCGGGTGCAGTTCGCCCTCCTTGGCGAGTCCTTCAATAGTGGTGATTTCTGCGCCATCTGCCTGAACCGCCAGAACGGTGCAGGACTTCACTGCCTGGCCGTTGAGGTGGATCGTGCAAGCGCCGCACTGGCTGGTGTCGCAACCGATGTGAGTGCCGGTGAGTCCCAGGTTTTCACGAATGAAATGGACCAGCAATGTCCGGGATTCGACCTCACCCTGGCGTTCGACACCGTTCACGGTCATCGAAACCGAATGCTTCATATTCCCTCCTCCGGATGATTCCGCAAACGACGGCCTGCCCGCCGGCAGGGAAACGACATGCCGGTTTTACGCTGTCCGGTTCATCCGATACCGAGGGCCGCCATCTCCCCGGATAGCGGATCTCGAGATGCCCGGTAAGTGCGTCCGGCACTGCCTGCGACGGTACAGGTGGATAGTAGCCATATTCTTGCACAACGGTCAATAGGGAGTTAGAAGCCCCAAGGGATGGACCGGCGGCTCATCAATTGCGGAAACACCGGATGTTGCAGAAGGTGGCGAATCCGCAATCGGAAAACATGTGTCTCCAGTGGATCAAGATAGCGCTGGAGCGTTTCGAAGAGTTGCTCGTCGTTTGCCAGCCGTTCCAGATCAGCCAGAAGCGCGTCGTCGATTGGCTCATCCTGGAAGTCCCAGATGACGGTTCGGAGTTTGGGTTCCACATTGAAGGTAAGGCCGTGGTCGATGCCCCAAAGCCGGCGGTCATGAACACCCACAAGGCAGTGGCCAGCCTTGCGATCGGCATTGTTGGTGATCAGGTCGAACACAGCCATCCGGCGAAGTTCGGAGCTGAACTGCTCACGGAAGTTGAAGAAATTGGCATCCTGGTCCGGTTCGATATATTCCTGAACTGTCCCGATGCCGTGAGGGCCGTCGCGAATGACTGTTGCCGGCACAATGTGCCAGCCCAACGCCTCTGAGACGAGGTAACTGGCGTATTCCCGGAGATAGAGCGTGTCGTCCGGGAAGTCCCACAACGGTATTTCACCGGCTGCCGGTTTGTAGATGGCGATGGTCGGTTCGAAGTGCTCTTCAGGATCCTCAAGCAGCACGCCGAAGGTGTAGTTGGATCCCCATGGCACGAGTTCGCAATCCTGGATAATGGCACGCTGAAAAAACGCTACCAGCGGGTGATGTTCCCGGTCTTCAGCACCATAGGACTCGTCATCGTGCTCCGTGCGCATGTACCGAGGGCCTTTCGCACCACACCAGCCGTTGCCTAGAGCACCGGCTCCGTTCGCCCGCCACCGAACACGGTCGCCTTTTCGTCCGGCGGCGTGCCGGTCCGGACATTTTCAAAGAAGGTTGCTGCCTGCCCGGCGAGAATATCGAGCATGAAATGCTCCAGACCCGTCCTGTCACGGTAGGCAAACTCACGGGTCTGTTTGCTGTAGAGATCGTAGTTGCCGTGTTCGATCTCAAGGATGGGCATGGCATCCACCAGCCAGCCCAGGCCTGCCTTGCGTTTGATGATCTGCACCTGGACCACAAAATAGGCTGCCCGGAAGCGTCCATCATAGAGGTATCCATTAATGGTCAGTTGGAACTGGAAGCCGGTTCCCTCGGACGCCTGGTCCAGTTCACGGCCATGAATGCTGACCGGAGGGTCTCCCTCCGGCAGTTGGTCGTGCAGGGCCTGGCCCATGTACATGACGGCCTGTCGCTGCTGCTGCCATATGGTCTGGATTGAAGAGGATCCGGTTGGTGTGCTCATATACGCTTCCTGCAAGTGGCTTTCCGACTCTGGATTGTAACAACCACCGTCGTGCCGAACCGTCCCGGAATTCGCGTTTCCGCCGGGAGACTGGCGTATTTTGCTATACTCGCGGCGTCTGAATCTTGGTTCGTATCTGAGGTAAGCACGTTGAAAGTAACTGTTGCCAGGGGCGCCGGAAGCATCGCCTATCTTGATATCGCAGCCGACGAAGCCGAGTTTGCCGAGGCGATGAATGCGGCCTACCGCAAGATCGCTCGGGACGTCAACATTCCAGGCTTCCGCAAGGGCAAGGCTCCGCGACATATCGTTGAGCGCATGGTCGGCAAGACCGCACTCATCGAGGAAGCCGGAATGGGGATGATGGATGATCTCTACCGGCGTGCGCTGGAGCAGGAAAACCTGACCCCGGTGTCCGATCCGGAGGTCAACGTCACCGAAGTCAACCCGATTGCCTTCACCGTCACTGTGCAGGTGTACCCGGAAGTAACGCTGGGTGATTACCAGTCTGTTCGGGTCGATCCGGTTGAGGTCAACGTCGAAGAGAGTGAAATCGACGAGACGATCGAAACGATGCGCAAGAACGTTGCCGAGTGGGTTCCGCTGGATGAAGAGCGGAAGCCGCAGGAAGGCGACCAGGTCATCATTGACATGACTGTCTATGACGGCGACGAGGTCTTCCAGGAACCGGCAACGGATATGCCATGGGTGCTCGGCGAGGCCAACATGTTCGAGGCTCTTGAAGATGCCATCAAGGACATGGAAGTTGGCACGTCCGAGGAAGTGACTCTGGCGTTCGATGAGGATGACGAGTCAGTTGCACCCGACATCCGTGGCAAGTCACTGCGTTACGAGATCACGCTGAAGAGCGTCAATGTCCGTGACCTGCCGGAAGTTGATGATGAGTTCGCCGGCCGGTTCGGTGAAATCGCATCGGTCGAGGAATTGCGCGAGGAAGTCCGCAAGGACCTGCTGCGCGGCAAGGTGACCGAGGCCCAGACCCAGGTGGTCAACGAGATCGTCAACAAGATGGCCGAGGTCAGCGAGGTTGACGTGCCGGCGGCTATGGTGGATATGGAAATCGACAACCAGGTCACCCAGACCCGCTCACGGCTCGCCCAGACCGGGACTGACCTGGAGACATTCCTCTCCATGACCAACAAGACCGAAGAAGACTTCCGCGAGGAGTTGCGAGAGGATGCCGCACGGCGTGTTCGCAACACACTGGTGCTGAACCAGATTGCTGAGGTCGAAGGTCTGACTGTCACCGATGAAGATATCGAAGCAGAGATCGACCGCATGACGGCTGGCATGGCGAATGCCGAACAGCTCCGCTCGATCTACGCTTCCGAATACTTCCGCGAACGGCTGGAGAATGATCTCCACGATCGCCGGATGACTGAGCGTATCATTGAGATCGCAACCGAAGGTGTTGGAGCGGTGACCGGTGAAGGCGCCAAACTGCTCCAGCAAGACGAAGAAGAAGCTGCGGACGCCGATGCTGAGGAAGCAGAGGAGACCGTGGTTGATGTTGAGGCCTCCGTGGAAGATGACAGCGCGGAAGCTTCCGAAGATGAGGCATCTTCTGAAGAAGCAGAAGATGAAGACTCCGGGGATGAAGCCGACGACGCAGGTGATGCGGAAGAAGCATCTTCTGACGACGAGGACGCCGACACCGAAACATCCTGATCGTGCGCCGGTTCTCCGGCGCGCACATCCTGGAAACGATGGCGCCCGTGCGCCGAAAGGACCATCGATACATGTACTTGCCGACGAACCTCGTTCCGATGGTGGTCGAAAGCACCAATCGTGGCGAGCGTGCCTACGATATTTACTCCCGGCTGCTTCGCGACCGGATCATCGTGGTTGGAACACCGATCGACGACCAGATCGCCAACCTCATCAGCGCGCAACTGCTCTTCCTTGATAACGACAACCCCGAGCAGGACATCCAGATGTACATTGACTCGCCGGGCGGCAGTGTTTACCACGGTCTGTTCATCTACGACACGATGCAGTCAATCAATGCAGACGTGCGTACCTATGCCTGCGGCCTTACCGCCAGCATGGGTGCGGTGTTGCTGGCCGCCGGAACCCACGGCAAGCGGTTCGCGCTGCCCAACTCGCGCATTCTGATTCACCAGGGCTCGGCCGGTTTCCGGGGCAACATCCCCGACATCGAAATCGTCGCACAGGAGACGCTGCGCCTGACTCACCGGATGACGGAGATTATGGCGCTGCATACCGGTCAGCCATACGACGTTATCAAGCGGGATACCGAACGCGACAAGTATTTCTCGGCCGAAGAAGCCAAGGAATATGGCCTGGTTGATCACGTGCTGGAATCTCCGAAGCTCGAAAAGCTGAAGGCAATGCGAGCGGCGGAAGCAGAACAGAACGGTGCCAGCCAGGAGTAACGCTCGGGCCAGGTGCATCCAGGGAAAGGCATCGCATGACCAGCACACGGGGCGGACGAGTCCACTATCGGTGCTCATTCTGCGGCAAGAGTCAGGAAGAAGTCCGGCGATTGATCGCCGGGCCGGGTGCTGTCTACATTTGCGACGAGTGTGTACAGCTATGCCGCGAAATCATCGAGGAAGAAGAGACTCCGGCAGCAGAAGCGCAACCAGCAGTTACCAAAATCCTGCCGCCCAAGAAGATTTACGAACAACTCAATAACTATGTCGTCGGACAGGACCGCGCCAAGAAGACGCTCTCCGTGGCTGTCTACAACCACTACAAGCGCATCAGCATGGGCATCGAGGACGATGATGATGTCGAACTCGGCAAGTCCAATATCCTGCTGGTAGGTCCGACCGGTAGCGGCAAGACCTTGCTGGCCCAGACGCTTGCGAAGATTCTTGACCTGCCGTTCTCGATCGCTGACGCCACGGCACTGACTGAAGCTGGCTACGTCGGTGAGGATGTCGAGAACATCCTGTTGCGGCTTATCCAGAATGCCGGCGATGTCGTGCGTGCCCAGACCGGCATTATCTACATCGACGAGATCGACAAGATCGCTCGCAAGTCCGATAACCCGTCGATCACCCGCGATGTGTCGGGCGAGGGCGTGCAGCAGGCACTCCTCAAGATCATCGAGGGCACGATTGCCAACGTGCCGCCACAGAGTGGCCGGAAGCATCCGCACCAGGAGTACATCCAGATCGACACCCGGAACATCCTGTTCATTGTCGGTGGTGCGTTTGAGGGGCTTGAAGAGATTATCAGCAAGCGTCTCGGCAGGGATGCTGCTATCGGCTTTGGCAGCAGTGGTCAGAAGGTTGAACAGGGCGGTGACGGTTCGTTGCTGCCGTATGTTGACCACGATGACCTGCTGCAGTACGGGCTGATCCCCGAGTTCGTTGGCCGGTTGCCGGTCGTCGTCTCGCTGGATGCACTGACGATCGATGACTTGATGCGCATTCTGGTCGAACCACGGAACGCGATCGTTCGCCAGTTTGAGCGCATGTTCAAGTTCGACAACGTGGAACTTGTCTTCACGCATGATGCACTGCTGGCTGCTGCAGAAGCGGCCCAGCGGCGCAAGACCGGTGCCCGTGGTTTGCGGACGACCATCGAGGAAGTGTTGATGGATGTGATGTACGAGATTCCATCGCTCGATGGCGTCAAGAAGTGCATCGTCAATGCCGATGTCATCAATAACCGCACCCAGCCACTGCTGGTGTCGGTCAACGACATGCCCATCGAGTATCAGAAGACCGCCTAGGTCACCGTATACAACACGAACGCAGAGAGGGCGCACCACGGTGCGCCCTCTCGTTGTTTCTGGTCAGGGATCGACCGGGTCAGTCGCCCAGGTGTGCTTTCAGGAAGTCGCAGGCAACCATGTATTCGGCACGTGCTGCCTCACCGGTGAACCTTGCACGCAGGAAACCGTGAACCATGCCTTTCGCCTCGCGGTAGGTGACATTGTTGCCGGCGAGAGCCAGTTTCGCTGCATAGGCACGTCCGTCGTCCCGGATCGGGTCCATTTCGGCGGAGTGAACCAGTGCCGGCGGAAGGTTGGCGTGGTCCGGAGCACGCAGCGGCATCGCGTACGGTTCAACATTGTCGGTTCCGTTGGGCAGGTAGAGTTGGCGGAACTTCAAGGTGCTGGCCCGGGTCAGGCCAAGTCCATCAGCAAACTCGAGGTACGAGCCGGAATCCTGGGGCAGACCGAATGAGCCGAAGATGAGGCCCTGGGCTGCCAGCTTCGGGCCGTTCTCGTCACGAGCCTTGAGTGCCGTTCCTGCGCTCAGTGTCGCCCCGGCACTATCGCCAATGACAGCGATGCGATCAGCATCGATCCCTACGTCATCAGGGTTGGCAGCCAGCCAGAGTAAAACGCCATAGCAGTCGTTCAAACCTGCCGGATACGGGTGTTCGGGTGTGAGCCGGTAGTCTACCGAGACAACCGTCGCACCGGTTTCCTGGGCATATCCCCAGGCATTGCTATCGGAACTGTCGAGGTCGCCCATCATGAATCCACCGCCGTGAATGTAAATGATGCACGGGCGTTTCCCGCTCTTGCCCGCCGGTTGATAGACCCGTACCGGAACCTCTCGCTCATCAGTGGGAATGGTCCGGTCGAAGACAGTCATGTCCTCCGGGTGTGGTTGCGCGAGGATGTCGGCATAGGTGTTCCACCACCGTCTCGCGGCCGCGACATCATCGCCGCGTGGCCCAAGCCTGGCGTTCGTCGCTTCGCGAGCTTCGAGCAGCACCTGCATATCCGGATGCATCCGAGGTGAACCCATGATCCCCAGCTCCTGTCGATTCTTCTGTTCCTGTGTGTCGTCCGGGGCATTGTAGTGCATGACACAGTGGCAGGTTGGAATGATTCAGGGCAAAGAGGGGGGCTAGCGGATGCCGCCGGTCATGACCTCCGGGCCGGTTGGTGGGCCCGAGCTATCACTTGCTTCGAGGGTGATGCGTACCACCGGGTAGTGGTCGAAGTTGTCCGGCGGTTGCAGGATCATTTGCCCACGACCCAGCGAATCGACCGCAAGTTCGCCGAGCCGGGCGTACTCGTTGAGTCCGGAACCGATGTGTAGCCAGACCTCATAGTGTTGCCCTTCGTCCGGCTGCGGCATATCCCGGACAACGAGCATTGCGGTGTTCTCATCGAGATCAATGAACAGCCGTCCACGGGCAAGGGGGGCGGCGCTTGATTGCACCATTTCCACCACCTGCTGGCGGTTGTTGTCGGCCAGCAGCACATCGCCTGCCCGCACCTGTTCCTGCTGGAACGCGGCCAGTTCGTTTTGCTGTTCGGTGATGCGCTCCTGCATGAGGATGGACGCCATGATAAAGATCACCGCCAGTGCGGTGGTCGGAATGGCGGCTGCCCAGGCAACTTTTGGAATGTGGTTGCGTACCTGACCGATGCGGCGGACGACACCGAGTGGTGAATTTGCCCGCGCCAGTGCCTCTTCCTGGGATTCAATGGCCAGAGCGTCTATGCGTTCGAGGATCTTCGCCTTGGCACGAACCGGCACATCCATCGGTTCGCTGGCGTAGGGCAGCATCCCGGCGGTTTGCTGGAATCGGGCGAGTTCGTGACGCCATGCGGGGCGGTCCGGCAGGTAGCGTTCGACGAATTCAGCATCCTCTTCGGAGAGTGCATGGAGCGCATAGCCGGCCAGTAGTTCCGAAATCTCTTCGGAGACGGTGTCCGGCACCGGCAGATCATGACATTCGTCGTCTGCGGTGCTTTGCTGTTGTTGTGATACTCCGCGTGGCACGGTGTTTACTCTTCCAGCGCCTTGGTCAGCTTTCTGAGGCCAAGCCGAATTCGCGTCTTGATGGTGCCGAGCGGCTCATCGAGCATCGCTGCAATTTCCCGCTGGGAGTAGCCACCAAAGAAGGCGAGCTCAACTGACTCCCGTTGGGCGTCCGGCAACGTTTCCATCGCCCGTGTCACCCGTTCCCGAAGTGCTCGTGCCTCGACGGCCTCTTCAACATTGGTCGATTCGTCGACCAACCCGAACAGGACATCGCCGATTTCGACTGCGTCGGATCGCTGTGGCCGGCGCTGGCGTTTCCGGACTTCATCAATCGCCAGATTGTGGGTGATACTCAGAAGCCAGCTTGCGAAGTTCCCCCGGGATGTCCGGAAGCGGTCGGCCTGGGTCCAGGTGCGGACAAAGGCTTCCTGCAGGATCTCTTCTGCCAGCGCTCCATCCCGGACAATCCGGTAGGAGAATGAATAGACCACCCGTGCGTAACGGCTATACAGCGACTCGAGCGCTCCGGCATCTCCCAGGCTAACCCGGCGCATCAATTCGGCGTCGGTTGCCTGGTCAGACTCTGTCGGATCGGGGACGCGTCCAAGATAGTGCGGGCGACGTGCTCGCTCGGTCATTGGGCGCCTCCCGCCCACCAGCGGGAGCCTCTGACAGATATACGCCGTCGAGGCCCGGACAGGATGCACGTTTTCGGGATCAGTTTCCGGTTCACCCTGTTTCCTGCCATCTCACCGCGGTTGTAACCGCCGGTATGCCCGATCACCAGTTACGGGGTAGCATGTTGATCATAATCCATAGACGTCAGCAACCGGTATGCGGTTCCCGTGGCCCCGGTGTTGGTTCTGCAGCAACCCCGGGTCAGGATCCGGAGTCGTGACTGGCAGTTTCACCACTTTCGCGCCGTTCGAGGCGCTTCTCCCTGGTGATCTTGTAGATGATGAACGCGCAGTACAGTCCGAGGATGGATGGCGCTCCGAACCCGATGATCAGGTCCCAGGGGTTGTTCATGAAAAGACCGAGCAGGATCGGCAGGATGATGGCCAGCACCACGGCACCGACAACACCACAACCTGCAAACGCCTGGCTGTTGGAGTATTCCCACTCTTCTTCGGGCACATCCGCGAGTTGGGGGACCGGCGGCTCCTTGACCGGTTCTGGCTGGTTAGTATCCCCGGGGTTATTCTCCGGCATGGTGACCTTTCCTCTGATCACGTCGTGCAGGTTCCGGGCGGATTGTACCCGAACCCCCTTGTCGTCGCGGTAAACTGATGGTGCGAACATGCAGTTGTGCGGTCTGTCTCGTGTCTGTGTCTCACAGGCGCATTTCACTGGCAGGTGCGGAACATGGATACAGGCGAACGACGGACCTTCCCGGAACCGGCCCCTGAGCGGCAGGATGGCGCACCACGCAAGCTTGCTCCTGAACTGCTCAGGTTGAACTACCAGAACCGGTTACGTTCGATTGGTCGTTCCCTGGATCTCGGGGGCTACCGTACGATGATCATTCTGGAGGTTGAAGGCGGTTTCGTCGTCCGCACAGTCAGGCGGCAGGATCGTGACATAGAGTTGCTCGAGTTTGCGGATTCGACTTATCCCGAGCGAATGATCCAGGCAACGGAGTCCCGTGGAGCCGGAGAACGCCGGGAGAAGGCTTCGCCAATTGCGCCAACCGGGTATGAAGACCTCTTGCGTGCGGTTGGCCGCCAGGCAGACCTGCGCAAACTCGAACGTATCGTGATTGCCGAACTGCGAGATGGACTCGTGCTGGCCGGCGATGACTGCTCCGGAGCACGACCGAGGCCAGTGGATTACCGCCTCTCGATGGAGACCATCCAGAAGGTGCTGGACGAAGCATTCCAGCAACGCGGGCGGGCAGCAGGGAATCAGGGAGCATAATCCAGGTGCCAATATTTCAACGACCGAAACGAGATACCGCTCCGTTTCTGCTGGAAGCCGTCCCCAACACCTATGTTGGCCGGCTTGGTTGTATTGGCCGACAACTGGACTCGTCAGGCTGCCGTTCGGTGTCGATCGTCGAGGTGTTTGGAAATTACATTGTCCGGGGAAACGACCAGCAGACGTCAGCAATGCTGATGACCGAGGTAGTTCCGGAAGATTTTCAGGCCGGTATGGTGCGGAACCCGGTTCCACCCTCCCCGTCCTCCTACGAAGCGATGTTCAGAACCCTGGGGGCAGAACTCGATGCCCGGTATGCTGCAAACATCGCCATTGTTGAGGGGATAAACCATTTCCATGTTGTCGGCTGGGAGCGGGGTAGCGCCGGGGACCAGTTGACCTACGTGGTGTTCGACCAGAGTTATGGCCGGAACTACCTGCAACGCCAGGCAGGCATGAACAGGTAGCCCCGGCAGGTTCACCTAGGAGACGCGGCCCGGTCCGTCCACAATTCGACCTGGCTTTGCCCCGGTGTGTTCACCGTTGTTCAGCACGCGGGTACCGTTTACCCAGACATCGCGCACACCAACCGACAACTGATGCGGTTCCTCGAAGGTCGAGCGGTCGGCAATGGTTTCCGGGTCAAAGATGACCACGTCAGCCAGGCAACCGGTACGCAGCAGGCCCCGGTCTCGCAAGCCCAGCCGGTCTGCCACCGATGAGGTCATTTTGCGAATGGCATCCTCAAGCGTCAGAACACCTTCGTCACGGACATACTTGCCCAGCACGCGAGGATAGGTTCCATAGGCGCGTGGGTGTGTTGGTCCCCGTTTCGCAGCCCACTCCGGGTCGATGCCGCCGGCATCGGTGCTGACCTTGATCCACGGCTGCTGGAGCTGGAGTGCGGTATTCTCCTCGCTCATCCCGAAGTACATGGTGAAGATGCGCTGCCGCTCGGAAAGCAGCAGGTTCATGATCGTATCAACCCACTCTTCGCCTCGAGCCTCGGCGATCTCGTGGAGGCGCATGCCGATGTACTTCTTGTTTTCTTCCTGCTCGAAGCCAACCGGCAGCACACCTTCCGGGCCGGCTTCATGGGCCATTGCTTCCCAGTCACCGCTCGGGTTCAGCACTTCTGCACGGATCTTCGCGCGCATCTCGGGATCAGCCAGGTTGTCGTAGAGTTTGCCGCCTTCGTCGGCCCACGGTGGCAGACAGGATGTCAGGCCGGTGCCACTGGCGACATAGGGGTACATGTCGACCGTCACGTCGATGCCTTCAGCCCGTGCCTCGTTGATCATCTCGATCACTCGGGGCATCTTCGACCAGTTGGCGATGCCGGCAGCCTTGAGGTGGTAGATCTCGACGGCAACTCCTGAACGGCGGCCGATCTCGATCGCCTCGGCGATACCTTCGATCAACTGGTTTGCCTCGGAGCGAACGTGCGTGATATAGACGCCATTGTTTTCCGCCACAACCTTGCAGACCTCGACGATCTCATCGATGTCCATATAGGCGTCCGGCGGGTAGATCAGGGCGAAGGAGACGCCGAACGCGCCGTCTTCCATTGACTCCTGCATTACCCGCTTCATGGTGGCCAGTTCTTCTGCGTTAGCCGGCCCCATGTCCATGTTCTTCGCGTAGCGTCGCAGCGTGCCACCACCGAGGAACGATCCGATGTTCGGCGAGACTCCGTGGTCGATCATCGCCTCGAGCCAGTCGCGGAAACGGGTCCACTGCTTCGCGCGTTCGCCCCACTCGGGGTAGGAATCGCCGATCAGGCTGCTGCGCATCGGTTCGGGAATCCGGCCACCGAATGGCGCAGGGGTCCATGCTTCACCCATGACCTCGGTGGTCACTCCCTGGGTGATCTTGGAAAGGCAACGGCCATCGATCATCAGCGGAATGATCGAGTGGCTCTGGATGTCAATGAAGCCTGGGCAGACAACATGCCCGGCAGCATCAACCACTTCGCTGGCCCTCGACCGGTCGACACTTCCCGGAGGGAAGACCCCGGCAATCCTGTCTCCGGTGATTGCAACATCGGCATAGATCCACGGGTTACCGGTTCCATCTACCACCCGGCCCCCGACGATCAGCAGATCGCAGGATTCGACGCTCATTTGTGCTCCTAGCGCTCCATATTCAGTTCGTTGCAGGAATGGTAACGAAACGCGGGTGAGCATGCCTCGGGGTGGCTTGACAGAAGGGCCGGACGGTCGATAGGATCATGGCTAATCGAGCATGGCATCGACCGTGATCGGAACAAGTACCTGACCATGGCCAGGTTGCAGAGAGCCGGCAGAATGCTGAAAAGCCGGTAACCAGCAGGCAGGGAATGGATCCGTGAGTCGCGCCCCGAACGGGTAGGTTGCCCCGTAGGCCGCGCCGGACTGCTCCACCGTTATCCCGGAGCCGGAACCCGAACACCGGGACAGGTGTTGGGGTGATCCATGAGTGGGCCGTCGTTGACGGTCAACAAGGGTGGTACCGCGGAAGCGTTTGTAGAGCCTCCGTCCCTGTGCGGGACAGGAGGTTTTTTTGTTGTTGGTTCATCGGTTTAGTTCATTGGAGGCTACCAGTGGTGGCAACAGTTGCAGAGCCGCAGACGCAAGCACAGCCGGTGTCAGGTACCGGTGAGAAGAAGCGTATTCTCTCAGGAATCCAGCCAAGTGGTGATCTCACGCTTGGGAATTATCTTGGCGCCATTCGCAACTGGGTGCGACAGCAGCACGATTTCCAGAGCTTCCACCCAATTGTGAACCTGCACGCCATGAGCCTGCCCTACGATCCAGCTGTCCTGCGCCGGCGGACGCTTGAGCTTGCTGCAGGGTTGATTTCCTGCGGTCTTGATCCGGAAGTTTCGGTTGTCTTCGTCCAGTCGCAGGTGCCTGAGCATACCGAACTGATGTGGGTACTCTGCTCGCAGACGATGTACGGCGAACTGGGGCGCATGATCCAGTTCAAGGAAAAGCGTGCGAACCAGGCCGAGGAGAAGGTGAGTTCTGCACTGTTCTTCTATCCGGTGCTCCAGGCGGCAGACATTCTGATCTATGACGCTGACCTTGTCCCGGTGGGTGAGGACCAGCGCCAGCACATTGAACTGACCAGGGATGTTGCGGTGCGCTTCAATGCCACCTTCGGAGAGACCTTCAAGATTCCGGAAGCGGACATCAAGACCGATGGTGCCCGGATCATGGGGCTGGACGACCCGACCAAGAAGATGAGCAAGAGCGCATCGACCCCTGCGAACTACATCGCCCTGTCCGATAGCCCGGACGTGATCCGGCGCAAGATCAACCGGGCGGTCACCGACTCTGGCAGCGAGATTGTTGCCCGGGAAGACAAGCCGGCGCTGACCAACCTGCTGACGATCTTCTCCCTGATTACCGATACGCCGATTCCGGAACTGGAAGCACGTTTTGAAGGCGCCGGTTACGGCCAGTTCAAGCGCGAACTCGGAGATGCCCTTGCCGATCATCTCGAACCAATCCAGCGCCGGATGAATGAACTGATCGCTGACCCGGCCGAGCTGGAGCGCATCCTTCACCGTGGCACCGAGCGTGCCCGTGAGGTGACCATTCCGAAGATGGCCCAGGTGCGCGAGGCTGTTGGCATCAGTCTGTAGGTCATTCCAGACAGTCAGATACAGGGTCCGTTCTAATGAACGGACCCTGTTTTCGTCTTCGGATACGGTGCTGCTCCTGGCGCTGGTTATTCCTTGGGCAGCAGTTCCTGTGAGGTTTCGGCGCTCGCTGCGATTTCATCCCAGTCATAGAGCATCGGGATAGTTCGTACATTTGCCCAGTGCTCAACCTGGTCGGCCCAGTGCGGGCTGCCCGGGTGACCGGATGCTCCCACCGGGACGATCCAGCGGCAGTTGTTCCAGTCTGAAGCATCAAACACGTAGCGAGCGACCGACGTTGCGGCCACGTTGAAATGGGCAGCCGGAAGGATCGATGCTGCCTGCGGGGTATCTCCATCCCCGCCGATGCCGGTCGAGGGTGGGTTGAGTTTGTCCCGGAGTTCAGGATACGCGCCGGCAAGCGGATGAAGCGGCGCGGTTCGGTGAATTGAGCCCCAGATCCAGTTGGACTTGTCCGGGCCGGCAAGTTCGGTCAGACGGGCGAGCCCCTGGGTAATTGCCTGGCGGACAACATCGTCCCAGGTCACGCCCTCACCGAGCATCGTCGTGTCGTTCTCACGGATCACGCCGGGAATCTGCCACCAGAGCAGGACACCAAGCGTAATGCCGACCGGTTCTCCTTCGAACGGGGTAGTCTTGAGCGGCGCCATCGGTGGCTGGTCGATAACGATCCGGACAATGGCATCGCGGATGGCTGTATAGATTGACGCTTCGACCGAATCCATGTCCATGCTGCCGTCCCATGCCTTCAGCATTTCGATGGCTTCGCGCTCTGCCGGGTCATCGGTGTCGACGGCGGCAAACAGATCGACGAAGAAGCGGGAGATAATCGAGACACGGTCGGCGTGAATTGCCTCCATGTCCTCGACCGTGGCGTTTCGGATTTCCTTCAGACGGTTTACGATCCGTCGCGCACGTCCGGGAGGCGCGAAATCCAGCGCGATGTAGTGCGGGTAATCCTTGCCAACAATCCGGTTGTTGGCAGTTGCCACATACCCGGTCTCCGGGTTGCGGGAGCGGGGCAGTTCCTCGAACGGGATGTCGCCTTTCCAGTCATGGTCGCCGGTCCAGCCCGGCACCGGGAGCCAGGCGTTGGAAATATCGCGAACCGGGATACGCCCACGGGTCAGGTAGGAGATTGATCCGGCAGTATCAATCGTGATCAGGTTGTTTGCCGGGTCGACCCAGCAACGCATCGTCTCCTCGAACTCGTCGACCGTTTTGGTGCTGAGCATCGGCAGGAGGGCGTGGAAGCACTCGTTTGGCTTGTCAGTCGCGCTGTAACGCAGCGAAATGGCGTAACCATTGGAGGGCTCACCGATGATGACCGGCCCGTTACGGGTGATTGTGATGGTGACATCTTCCGGGTCGCCGTCCTTGACCTGGATTGACTCGACGCGGTGCTCGGCCTGGTGCAGTTCGCCCTTGTACTCGTAGCGGGTGGGGTCGTTCCGGTCGAATTTCTCGACGTAGACATCCTGGTAGTCAGCAGTAGCGTGGGTGATACACCAGGCAACGTGTTCGTTGTGGCCGAAGTGGGGGAACCCGGGGACCCCGGTAAAGGACATGCCCACGACATCAAACTCCGGGCAGGCAACGTGGTTCTGGTAGTAGACGCTGGGAACATCGAGTGCGCGGTGCGGGTCGCCGGCCATGAGTGGCTTGCCGGATGCCGTGCGAGTGCCGTCGATTGCCCAGTTGTTGCTGCCGCCGTCCATGTCAAACAGGTGAGCCAGCGCTTCGATGCCGGCGTCGAGTTCGGAGAGGTCCTTCAGTCCGCCTACATGCTCAGCACCGGGCGGAACAACCAGAACCTCGTCACCCTGGCCCTCGGAGCGGAGCATGGTAGCCATTTCCGGCCCCAATGCCCGGTAAATCCGGGCTTTCCAGAGTTTGCCCATGCCGGTTGCCATCAGGACGTGGCGAATCTTGTAAATGGCGCAACCATCCCACGGTTGCCAGGGTTCCGGTGTGATGCCGGCAATTCCGAATTCGACCGGCAGCGGGGCACCGCTGTTGATGAAGGCATTGACCCCGGCCGCGTAGCTCTCAAGGATGCCGCGGGTATCGGCATTGAAATTCTCGAAATCTGCCCGGGCACTATCGCCGAGGACCATCCTTCGAGCGAAGCGGTCATTGACCAACCCCGCCTTGCCAACGAGTTCGGCGGTGCGGCCATAGGCTCGACGACGGTCCCACTCCATCTGCCAAAGCCGGTCCTGGGCATGGACGAACCCCTGCCCGAAAAAGGCGTCATGCCGGCTGGATGCCTTGACATGGGGAATGCCGTACTGGTCGCGCCAAATCCGGATGGTGCTATCGATCCCGTCTATGGTGACAGGGGATGACATATCCGGAATCGCTGCTTCCCAGGCTGCGGAATCCAGCGTGATCGACATGTAGACCCTCCTCAAGTGAGATCAGTTACGCCTCGAATTTTGGGCATCATAGCGCGGCTCGAACTGTCTGAGAAGGGAGGCGGAAACAGGTAGCATGGCAGAATTGGGATACGACCTGTTGTCGTGATTGGACTGGAAGGCGATGCACGGAGAATACAAGACACCAGGCGGCAAACTGGTAGTAGTCGACTTTGATCTTGAACATGGACGCTTCGCCAATGTTGTCGTATCCGGCGATTTCTTCCTGTACCCGGAAGAGGCGCTGGAGTCGATCAGCCAGGCATTGGAACAAGCCCCGGCAGACAGCAGTGAGCAGGAACTGGTACAGCGACTGGAAGCTGCCATTCCGGCCGGAACTGAAATGTTTGGATTCTCACCGGAAGCTGTGGTGACGGCGGTTCAGAGGGGGTTGCAATGAGACCTGCAAAAGCGCTCTATCCACCGGAAGTGGATCAACGCTGGCGCGACCTCGAGTGGGAACTCATTCCGGAAATTCCCGAGACGCCGGCAATGAACGTTGCCCTCGATGAGGTGATGACCAAGGCTGTCGGCCGTGGAGAGCGGGGCCCAACCCTGCGATTCTGGGCATGGGCGAGCCAGGCAGTCATTCTCGGTCGGTTTCAGTCGGTCAAGAACGAAGTTCAGATTGAGAACGCTGCAACGTACGACGTGAGTATCGTTCGGCGGATAAGCGGCGGCGGGGCCATGCTGGTGCAGCCTGAAGGTGCGATTACCTATTCGCTCTACGTCCCACCGGAGTTCGTGCGCGATCTCTCGTTTGCCGAATCCTATGCATTCATGGATGGATGGATTGTCAGGGCGCTGCGCGACATGGGCATTGACGCCTGGTATCAGCCGCTGAACGACATCACCTCAAGCGAAGGCAAGATTGGCGGCGCCGCCCAGGCCCGCAGGTTTGGCGCGGTGCTTCATCACACTACCATGGCGTATGACATGGACGTGGACCTCTTGATGAATGTTCTCCGGATCGGTCAGGAGAAACTGAGCGACAAGGGATTGACCAGCGCAGCAAAGCGGGTGGCCCCACTGAGAATGCAGAAGAATATCCCCCGCACCGATATTGTCGAGACCTTTACTTCGTCGTTTATTGAACTGACCGGCGCAACCATCGGCTCGGTCAAACCCGAAGAACGGGCAGAGGCAGAGGAGTTGGTGCGCGAGAAGTTCACCAACCCTGAATGGACCTACGTCCTTCCCTAGTCCGGGGATTGACGACGGACAAAGGCATCGTTACACTGTCAGCAGAACGTTTGATCTACTTTTCGAATGTGTTGTGACCGGATCGCGCCGCCTCGTGTTGTGGCGCGGGTCTTGTCTCATTGAGGATATGGACTATGCGCCTGCTGCTAACGTCTGCCGGAATCCGGAACCCGTCACTGCACGCTGCGTTGCTCGATTTGCTTGGCAAACCGATTGAGGAATGCAACGCACTGGCAATTACTACCGGAAGTTACGCTCAATCACGCGGTCCATTCCTGGCATGGAATTTCCTGAGCGGTCAGCGGACTGAAACGCCGATGGTTGAGCTTGGCTGGAAATCGGTCGGCGTGCTGGAACTTACGGCGCTGCCGAGTCTCGATGAGAGCCGCTGGCGCCCTGCACTTGAAGCGGCAGATGTGCTGCTGGTGAACGGTGGGGACCCGCTGTTTCTTGGCCACTGGATGCGCGAGTCAGGTGTCGCCAGGGTCCTCTCTTCGCTCGAAAACCTGGTGTACGTTGGCCTCAGCGCCGGCAGTATGATCATGACCCCGAAAATCGGCGAATACTTCGTTGGCTGGCGACAGCCATCTGGCGACGATACGACGCTGGGTGTGGTGGATTTTTCGATCTTCCCTCACATGGATCATCCTGCTCTCCCGCACAACACCATGGCCGACGCCGAGCGCGAGGCGCCCCGCATGAACCATACGGTGTACGCCATTGACGACGAGACAGGCATCAAGGTGGTAGATGGCCAGATTGAGGTTATTTCCGAGGGTGTCTGGAGGCTGTTCACCAGCAGTTAGGTCTGTGCCATCCGGGCGAGGTAATCCCCACGCCCGGATGGCACAACAAACGTGGCTATCCTCCGGTACCGGCAGCGGTGATAATTGCGCGGAACGTCCTGGCCAGTTCAAGGCCATCAGCCGGGTGAAAGGTCACCGTTCGCCAACCGGTGCGCTCGACGGCCGGGAGATAACTGGCTGCATCGGCGCGGGACTGATGGTCGAGTTCCACCTCAACGACGGCGTTCTCCGGCAGTTGATACGGCTTCATCGAACCGAGGTTGCGAATTGCTTGTTCTGCACCTTCGCGGATCAGTTCACGGGCACGCTCGGGGTGCAGGTGGATTGCTGCGGTCGTTGAGAGTCCACGCTTCACCTCGACGCCAACGACTGCATCTCCAAGAAGTTCCCGTGTCTGGGTGACGGCCTTGTCATCGCCAGTGACCAGCGCGACCGGGACGCCAAAGTGACCGCCGATCAACGCGTTGATGCCATATTCTCCAAGCGATGTGCCGTTCACCCGAATATCCTGTACCCAACCGGTGAACGAATGGGCGAGGGGAGCGGCAGGAGTACCGGCACGGGCGTGATAGCCGGTGAAAAAGACTGCGGCAATGTCCGGTTCGTCGACACCCTGCATCATCAGTAGCGGCTTGTCGAAGCCGGTGATCAGTTTACTTTCCTTGTGCAGTTCTTCCGGGATGAGGTTGCGCATGCCATCGTGTGATTCGTTCACGATGACTTCGTCAGCACCGGCAGCCAGCGCTCCCTCAATCGCTGCGTTGACCTCGTGGGTCATCCGCAAACGTGCACGCTCGTACTCGACGGTTGATGATGGCCGGCTGGTCCCCACGACATCCGGCGGCATAACCTGTACCCAGTTGACGACGCCGCAGGTACCTTCCATATCGGCTGAAATCAGCACTTTCACCAGGTTGTTCCTCCCTTTATTGAGTTGAGAGTTTGTCCTGCTATTCTAGCGGGACAAATGACAGATGCAGACACGACGGTGGGGAAGGAACAGGGAGCATGGCAATTTCGAATGTGACCGCCACAGCAAAGCGGTCGGGGACGGCCATTGTCGAGGCGTTGGTTGGCGAGGGTGTCGAATACATCTTCGGATTGGTGGGCTCGCATGTGCTGGAAATCTACGATGCGCTACACGATGCCCCCTCGATCAGGCACATCACCTGCAAGCACGAGAATAATGCAGCGGTCATGGCTGACGCCTATGGCCGTTTGACCGGCAAGCCCGGCGTGGTGCTTGTGACTGCCGGGCCGGGTGCGACCAACTCGCTTACCGGTGTTGCCCAGGCATATATGGCTGCATCTCCGCTCATCCACATCAGCGGTGCTGTTCCACGGGGTGCAAGCAAGGAGTCCTTCCACGGTGTTGATGGCGAAAGTTTTCTGGTCCCGATGTTCGCTGAGGTGACGAAGTGGAGCGTCACCATCCAGCGTCCGGAAGATATTCCGGCGGTCTTTGCAAAGGCGTTCGCCATCGCAACCAGTGACCGGCCAGGGCCGGTGCATATCGAGATTCCGCAGGATGTCCTGCTGCACAAGCCGGTCGAGATTCCGGAGTACGTCCGCGAGGAGACTGCGCCGAAACTTCTTTCTCGCGAGGCGCTGGATGCAGTCGTCGCGAAGGTGAAGGAAAGCCAGCGTCCGGTGATCTGGGCTGGCAAGGGCGTCAAGGCGACGTTTTCCTCCGAAGGATTGGCGGAACTGGCGGAACTTCTGGAAGCGCCGGTCATCCTGTCCGGTGATGCTGCCGGCGCGCTCCCTGATACCCACCCGCTTTCGACCGGCCAGCACAACCTCTACCAGCGTTCACCGCTGCACCTTGAACTGGCGGCGGAAGCTGACCTGGTGGTTGCTGTTGGTGAGCGGGGTGGAACCGTCCATGCAGATGGACTTTTTCAGGCGACACATGCTCCGGTGGTCGGACTGTGGCTGGGCAACGATGGCGAAGTTGCCGACGTGCGTTCGGTGGCAGGAGACGTGGCTGATATCCGGGCAGGGCTGAACCAGTTGATAGAGGCTCTGGGCGACCAGCAGCGCCCGGTGGACGAGGCGCTCCGGGAGCGGATTGCCAGGGGACGTGATGGTGTTCGCTCATATGTCCGGGAGCAGGTACGGGCCGAGTATGGCCGGTCCTCGCCAATGCATTACGGGATGGCCCTCGATGCCCTGTTGGACGTCATCGACGAGGACATTATCTGCATGGGTGATATCGGCACCCATAACCAGTGGACGCGAATGCTGGTGCAATCGATGAATCGCAACACCTACATTCCCGAGGGCTTCTGGGGCGCGATGGGCTATGGGCTACCGGCGGCTATCACGGCCAAACTGGTCTATCCGGAGAAGAAGGTACTCACCGTCACCGGTGATGGCTGCTTCCTGATGGCCAGCGCGGATTTCAGTACCGCTGTTGAGTACGGGATTAATCCGGTGATCCTGATTCTGAATGACCGGCAATACGGCATGATCGTCGGCATGCAGGAACGGATGTATGGCCGCAAGAGCGAGACAGCACTTACCGGCCCGGATTTCGTTGCCTACGCCCGTGCCTTCGGGGGAGATGGCATGCGGGTTGAAACCCCGGAACAAATGGCCGAAGCTCTTGAACGCGGATTCGCCAGCGATCGCATCTTCGTAATCGATGCAATCTGTGATTACCAGTTCCCGAACTACGACCTCAACGCTGCCCATGTTGCGGTGAATGGTGAGTAGGCAAGGGCTATTGCAATTCACGCAATCTGATGTGAGAATGGCGATATCCAACAGACTGGCAATTGCCTGTTCAGGGTAGTGGGGCCGGATCTCGGACCGGCGGGGTGAGCAAGTGGTCCGGGATTCAGCATGAAAGGGGAGACGGTGGATAACATGCCGCCGGTACGGCAGCCAGGGATGCAGCCGGGACCTGCTCCGAACTCGAATGATCGTCTGCTTGCAGCGCTCGGATATCCGTTCTGGATTGTGGCGCTTATTTGCCTGTTCCTCGAAGGACCGAAGGATCGGCCATTTACGCGATATCACGCAATCCAGGCACTTGGCGCAAATGCTGCTGTCTGGGTCGTGCTCATGGGCATCGGCATCTTCTATTGCGTCATTTCGAGCATTTCAGGTTTCATTGGCTGTCTGCTGTTCCCTGTCTTCTTTGTACCGTGGTTCCTGCTGCTCTACTACGCCTACCTCGTCTACACCAAGGGCGACTATGTCGAGATCCCGGTGCTTACCGACCTGATGGTCGAGCAGGGTTGGTTGAAGAAGCCGTAGGCAGTCGCACCTTTCCATTCGTCGTCTACAATGCGAACCAGTAAGGTAGGCCCGGTATTCGTACCGGGCCTTGTTGATGGACGGCAGTCAGGGAGCAGCGGTTGCAGACCCGAGACCACTGGATTGGACCACTCGCGCTGCTTGGGGCAGTGCTGTTCTGGGGCTTTGTCCCGACAGCAACCCGCTACCTGACCGATACCTTTTCCCCCGAAAATATCCTGCTCGTCCGCTTCTCGTTTGGCGGCGCGCTGGTGCTTTTCCTGTTTCTTGTGTGGCGTCCACCAATGCCGTCGCGCCGGCAGTTGCCGAAGGCCATCGCGCTCGGCCTGTATGCCTCGCTGAGTTTCAATGTGCCGATTGCCTACGGAATCAACATCATCGAGGCGGGAACTGCGGCCCTTCTGGTCGGGATGCAGCCCATCTTTATCGCGACGCTGGCAGGCATCTTCCTGAAGGAACGCATTCCATTTCCGATGATCATGGGGCTCGGTATTGCAATGTTCGGGAGTATGGTCATTGCCCTTGCATCGGGTGGTGGTCTATCTCTGGATGGTCGCTATTTGCTTGGTTGTGGACTGGTGTTGTCCGCGGCATTTCTCTGGTCCAGCTATGCGGTGGTTGCAAAACCGCACCTCGGTCCAAACCTTCCGGCGCCAAGCGTCGCGATGATCGGAACGCTACTGGGCTTCCCGTTGGTCCTTCCGCTTGGGCTGGATGGTTATACCGAAGGCCTGGGAGAACTCTCGTTGGCCGGGTGGCTGGCCGTGGCACTGCTGGCGTTTGGTGCGAGCGTTGCAGCACCGGTGCTTTGGAATGTTGGACTTGTCCGTGGCCAGGCCTCGCGATCCGGTCTGTTTCTGAACCTGGTTCCGGTTGTTGGTCTGATCGCCAGTGTTATCCTGCTCGGTGAAAAACCCGGGCCGGTAACGGTCGTTGGCGGAACGTTGATTCTGGCCGGCATTGCACTGGCGTCAACTCCGGAGTCACTCTTCCGCAATCGGCGTTGGTGGGGGAGAAGGAGAACATAGCAGGATGAGCAACGGTAGTTCGGTGGTCATCATTGGCGGCGGCATCATGGGTACCAGTCTGGCATGGGCATTGACCCAACAGGGCGTAAAGGACGTTACCCTGCTGGAGCGCGGTTCGCTGGCGTCCGGTGCAAGCGGACGTTCCGGTGCACTGCTTCGGCAGCACTATTCCAACGTACCGGAAGCGACACTTGTCCACCTGAGTCACCTCACCTACGCAAACTGGAACGACGTGGTTGGCGGTTCGTGCGGTTATGAACGCACCGGTCTGATTGCAACTGTTGCCACCTATGGTGAAAACAGCGCAAATATCGAGCGCATGTATCGCAACGTTGAGATGCAAAACCGGGTCGGTATCGCATCACGGGTGATCACTGCTGCCGAACTGAAGGAGCTGCAACCATTCACCAACGTCGACGATATTGAAGTGGCTGCCTATGAACCCGAATCCGGGTTTGTCGATGCCGTTGCCTCGACCAGATCAATGGCTGAAGCCGCAATCCGGGGCGGTGCAACAATCCGGGAAGGTTGCACAGTCACCGGAATCACCACCAGTGGTGGACGGGTGACCGGTGTGGAGACGCCTGACGGGTCGATCGCTGCCGATGTCGTGGTTTGTGCGGCTGGCCCATGGTCTCTACCGCTACTTGCGCCGCTCGGAATTGCCGTGCCCCTGGAAGCGCAGCGGGTGCAGGTCGCGATTGTGGCACGCCCACTGTCGATGCCGGTCGAGGGAACCTTCACCTATGTCGATACCGCAGCCGGAATCTTTTGCCGGAACTTCGGGCCAAACCGGACGCTGGTTGGGGTCGGCGGTGGCGAATTCCACGATACGGTGGATCCGTTCAACTACGATGAGCGCATCAATCCGGGTTTTGAGAAGACCATCATCAGCTATCTTGCACGCCGGATGCCGGCAATGTCCGAAGCGTCGTTCCTCTACGGATACTCAGGCTTGTATGACATGACACCGGATGCCCACCCGATCATTGGCATGGCTCACGAAATTGATGGGCTTGCCCTGATGCTGGGGTTCAGTGGTGCCGGGTTCAAAAAGGGGCCGGCTGCCGGGCAGTGTCTTGCCGAACTGATCGTCCATGGGCAGTCGTCCACGCTGGACCTTTCGCCCTTCCGTCTGGAGCGCTTTGCGACCGACGAGTGGCGCACGCCCTGGAGCCCGGATGAGTACACCTTCTCCACTGATTTTGGACATGGCTTCTAGGGGAACCGGATTCGACTATCAGGAACGCCCCTGGTTCTTGTGGGTATACATCCGCTCATCGGCCACCGCGAGGAGTTCAATCGAGCGCTGCCCATCCGATGGAGCGGTTGCCACTCCCCAGGAGGCGGTCGGCAGCGGCAGGATGATGTTTTCGGTTTCGAACTGTTCGGATTCCAGTGCCGAGGCAATTGACTCGACCAGGTCCCATGCCTCGTCGCGTGATGTCCGCGGCATGATGACCGCGAATTCATCACCTCCATACCGCGAGAGAAGATCGTCCGGGCGGCAATGCCGGTGCAAGACTTCGGCAACTGCCCGGAGTGCGGCATCTCCGACGAGATGACCATAGCTGTCATTGATTGCCTTCAGGTTGTCAATGTCAAGAATAGCGACGCTCAGGCTGGTGCCGTCCATTTGGGAGCGCCGTGTCTCGGCGACGAGTTGGTCGTAGAAGACACGGTGGTTTGCCAGGCCGGTGAGCGCATCAGTGGTCGAACGGGTCTTGAGCCGTTCGTGCAACTGGACCACGTTGATCGCGGTTGCAATGTAGTCGGATGCCGAGACCATCAGCCGTTCTTCTGCTTCCGAAAACGCATTCAACCGCTCGGATTCGAGATTCAGGACACCGACTACCCGGCCATCGGCGAGCAACGGAACGCATAGCTCGGACCCGCCGGGGAACATTGCGCCGTCCAGATAACGCGAGTCCTTGCTCACGTCGGCAATGTTGACGGTTTGCCCGGTGCGGGCAACCCAGTTCACATTGCCCAGACCTTCGCGAATGGGCTTCATGAATGCTTCCTCGTCCGGAACCGGTGGATACGAAGCCATCAGTTCGAGCGAGGCGTCTTCGCTTTCCAGGGTGAAGATCGAGATATATCCAAAGCCAAGAATCTCGCGAAGCGCATTGACAACGTTGTCCAGGAACGACCGGAGGTCCTGTCCTCCCCGGATCTGAAGCGCGACCGACTCGAAGATACGTAATGCCCGGACATCCAGCGACGGTGCGCGATTTCGTTCGCGTACCGGACGTTGCAGTGACCCTGTGTTTACCTCGTGCGGCACAACCGGGAACTTGGCGGCACGATAGGCAGAGATGAACGCATCCACCACCATCGGGGCGAACTGGGAACCACGCTCGGCGCGAATCTCCTCAAACGCATCCCGCCAGGAGATCGGTTCCTGATACGGGCGGGCAGTGGTCAGCGCATCAAGGGTCTCTGCGACAGCGATCACAGCGGCACCAATCGGAATCTGCCGGCCTGCGATTCGATCAGGGTACCCATGCCCGTCCCAGCGTTCGTGGTGATGACGAACCATTGGAAGCAGGTGCTCGAGTTCGGGGTTCCCGGAAAGTATCTGCTCACCAATGACCGGGTGAAGCTGAATCGCCGCCCAGTCGGCGGAATCCAGTTTGCCAGGTTTATTAAGTACGGTATCCGGGATACCGATTTTCCCGACATCATGGAGCAGGGCCGCCAGTTCGATGCTGTCTACCACTTCCGGGTACAGGTTCATTTCGTTGGCAATGATCCGGGCGTAGTTCGCCACATTGCGCGAGTGGTTTCTGGTTCCGGGGTCCTTGGCTTCCACTGCTGCGGCAAGGCTCTCAATCGATGCGCGCAACAGATCGCGGGTGCGTTCAAATTGCCGGGCATTCTTGATAGCAATCGCGGCGGTGGCGCTTAACGCCGTGAGCAGCGTCGCCTCACGCTCGGTCCAGATTCGCGGCTGGGACGAAAAGACTGCGATAGCGCCAACCTCTTCGTCGTCATTGTCAATAAGCGGCACAACCATCGCAGAAGCAGCCGGCGGGGCCGAGGTGGTTCCGGGGCTGATTGAACTCCATAGTGCAGGCAGGTCGTTCATAATGACAGGTTTACCGGTCGAAATGATCTCTTCAACGATGGTGCCGGAGATTCGGAATGCCGGTGGCAACTTCCCACGAACCGAGCCTGCTTCGGCTCTGGTGAAAACATGCCCGTCAATGTTCATACCAATGGCACCGCCATCGGCCTGTACGAGGTTTACGGCTGATTCAACGATTGCATCGAGGCTCTGGTTCAGGTCCAGCGGCTCGGAGATCTTCGCGCCGAGGCGCTGAAGCTCTCCCAGATCCTGGGTGTGGCGGATGCGTTCGGCATGTGCCTGTGCGCTTGCCAGAGCGGTCGCAAGCATGGCGCTGACCTGTTCGGCGAAGGCAACATCGGTATCGAGCATCTCCGAGCGCTCGGTGTAACAGGTCAGGATGAACCCGGAGGTGGACTCGTTTACCATGAACGGGGTTGAGGCTGCGGCAACGAAATGCTTCCACGGCTCCCGCCGGAACGTTGGGTAGTCCCTGTCAATAGCGTCAAAGATCGTTACCGTCTGCATGTCTTGCAGTGACTGGTACACCATCGATTCCCTGGGGAGTGGTGTATGAGGCGGCGGTAGCTCGCGTTGAACCGTGCGGAACCGTGCGACGCGTTGGAAAGGACTGCAGGTAGTTGACTCCACCAGCACAACCAGCAATGTGTCTGCTGAAATCGCTTTGTAGACGATATCAGCAGCAATGTTCAGCAGGTCTTGCTGGTCAAACGTCTGGTTGAACTGGACTGCAGCAGTACGCAGGGCTGTTTCCTGGCGGGTCTGCAGGGCCGCCCAATCCAGTAGCATCTGCCGTTCGAAGGCACCGCAGATGCTCTGGGCGATGGTGTCCATGATTGCCTGATGGTGGAAGTCAAACCCGGGCTTGGCTACGCGCTGGGCTCGGATGCGTCCAACAAGGCCGTCGTTCGACGTCATTTCTGATTCGATGGTTTGTACCGGCTTGCCATCCGGGATTTCTCCCCAGACGAACACATCAGCATCCGGCGCGAACCGAAGGTTCGCCTGGATCACCACACGTTCCGCAGGGACAAATCGCACCAGTGTCTCGTGAACCATTTCGCAGAGGTGCGCAAGGTTGGTCGCGGTTGAAACTCCGGATGTAAGGTGCTGGAGATCTTCAAGGAACCGGGTTTCCTCAGCCTCAAGGTGGTGGGGTTCGTCCGGCGTAGCCTGAATCAGGCTGTCTGTTTCACTGATTCGGGAGATAGTCTGGTCAAGGATGGAAAGGAGAGCGGCAAGTCGGGATGAACGGCTACTGGAACGGAGATGGTCGGCAGACTGCCTGACTACCAGACGGGCAGTTCTCCACCCGGGCATCTGGATGTTCAGCGGGTAGGAAGCTCGCCCCAGTTCCTTGTCTACATCCTTGGGGTCTTCACCGGCGGCTGCGATGACCAGAGATGGATACTCATCCTGTTGAGAGACTTCCACCCAGGCCGAGGCAATGCCGCAGACATCGCAGATCGCTTCGACTGTTGCCCGCAGTGCCTCGATGGAGGTCGTCGCCTGAACAATTGAAGCGACATACTTGCCTGATGTGATCAGCCAGTCTTCTGAAGTTCGACTGGTTCGAAGTTCATCCTCGATTATCGACACTATGCTTGCTCCGCCGTGTTGCATCGCTTCATCCGTCGGACCCTGCCACCAGGTTCAGTGAGGGAGCACTGCCACGCTCCAGGTGGGAAAGCTGTTTACGGCTGTACATACGCTGGTCTGCAACCCGCACCAGTTCCGCCGGGCGTACCCCGTCTTCCGGATAACTGGCCATTCCCCAGGCGCCGGTTGATAGCCGAAGCATCGTGCCATCAACGTTGATCCTGACTGTCGAGAGGGTTGACACCAGGCTGGAGAATGCCGCGGACGCATCGGTCTGATCGGTATCTGCCATGATGAAGGCAAACTCGTCTCCACCATAGCGGGCGATGAAATCCGACTTCCGCAACAGGATGCGTAGTTGCCGTGCGATTTCGCGAAGGACTGCGTCGCCGGCAAGGTGTCCGTGTGTGTCGTTCACCATTTTGAAGTTGTCGAGGTCCATCACGACCAGCGTTAACGGGCTTCCGGTGACTGAAGCGTGCCGGATTTCTTCTTCCAGCCGATCGTAGAAGGCTCGGTGGTTGGCCAACCCGGTCAATGCGTCGGTCGATGCAAGTTGTTTGAACCGGTTGTGCAACCGGGCTACCTCAACGGTCTGGGCAATCTGGGCCGCAGTCGCTGTCAGCAGGCGGACATCAGACTCGCCAAACGCAGACACACGTTCGGATTTCACATTGAGCGCACCAATAGCCTGGTCTTCAACAACCAGAGGCACGGCGAGAATCGAACGGACGCCTGCCCTGAATGCCATTCTGGAGCGTGCATCGGAGCGAGTATCAGCGATGACAAGTGGCTGGCGATGTTCGACTACCCACTCAAGCACTCCCTGCGTAATGCTGGAAGCTGACCCGGTCAGGCGGCCCTTTGGTTCCTTGCCGGCCGGCAGGAACACGATATCTCCGGACTGTTCGTCCGCCAGGTAAACGCGGACATCGGATACTTCCATGACACTGGCAATGACGCCGGTAATGTTGGAAATAAACGTATCCAGGTCGGTCAGCGCCCGAATTTCCCGGGCGACACCATGGAAGATCATCAGTGCGCGTGCGTCCAGCGACAGCCCCTGTGGCTGGACTCCCGGTCGTGCGGGCTTTTCAGCGTTGGTCGTGATCCTGGTTGGTAGCGTGCCCCGTTCGACAAGTTTCAGGAAGGCATTCACCACATCCGGATTGAACTGTTTGCCGGATTCGGCCTGGATGACGCTGGTGATGTGTGCCCAGGAGAGAGCCTTGCGATATGGCCGGTTTGAGGCCATGGTGTCGATGGCGTCCGCAAGGGCAACAATCGTCGCACCCACCGGGATATCTGTTCCGGCAAGTTCGTCCGGATAACCATGACCATCCCAGCGCTCATGATGATGGCGGACGATCGGTAGCACCGGTTGAAGATGGACGTTGCCGGCAAGGATTTGTTCGCCGATGACCGGGTGGGTCTTCATCTGCTCCCACTCGTTGTCATCGAGGACATCCGGCTTCTGGAGAATACGGTCGGGAATACCGATTTTGCCGACGTCGTGGAGCAGTCCCGCCAGTGCCACCATCTCAACTTCCTCGGGTGGCAGTTCCAACGCCTCGGCAAGAATCCGGGCGTAGGTGGCAACACCACGTGAGTGGTAAAGGGTGGTGGGGTCCTTTGCATCGACGGCGTTTGCGAGGCTTTCGACTGATGCCATCAGGGTATCGCGGGTACGTGAGAAACGCCACGCATTCTGGATTGCGATGGCGGTTGATTTCACCACAGTTTGCAGCAGTGCCTGGTCACGCTCTGTCCAGCGCCGTGGATAGTCACTATGGACCGAGAGGATGCCGATGACTTCGTTGTTGTCGTCCAGCATCGGGGCGGCCATCCAGCCACGTACCTTGATGCCGTTCTTGCGAGCGTGATACCCGGTCGCAGGGTGGTGATGGAGATCGTGGACGGCGAGCAGGTGCTTGTCGCGGACGATGGTTCCCGCCAGGCTGGTGGCGATCGGGATGCGCTCGGAGAACGACTGGACAATCTCGCCATATTCAGCGAGCGGCACCAGCATGTCGCCCTCAATGATCCGAATCGAACACCCTTCAGACTGGAACAGTTCCGGCATGGTGGCGATGATCTCCCGGACGACAGCATCCGGATCGAGGCTGGAAGCAACAAGGCGGCTGATGCGGCTGACTTCCATCAGGTCGTCATCGTTCCGGGATCGATGGCGGTACATGAACGCGTTGCGAAGTGCGCCGACAACGATACCTGAGAGAATGTCAAAGACTGACCAGGCGTCTTCGGAGAAGGTGACCGGTGAGCGCCGTGCAATCAGAATTGAGCCGATGGCCTCCTCGCCATCCAGCAGTGGAATGGTTGCAATGGCCACGCCGTCGATAACTTCTGACCTGGCTTCGTCCGCCTCAATCGCAGTGCTGGCCAGACCTCCCAGCATCAGCGTGTCGTCGGCTGTAATACCCAGTACATCGCGCAAGTCCTGAGGACCGTTGATCGAGATGAAGTGGCGGTTTGGTCCTCTGCTGGCATCGTGGGCGGTTGCCAGGATCAGCGCATCGTCGAAGATGTCAGCGAACCCATGCGTTGTGGATTGCAGGACCATCTGGGCGTCAAAGGTGGCAGATAGCTTGCCCGTCAGATTACGCAATGCCGCTTCACGTCTTGAATGGGTGTTGAGCCGGTCAATCAGGTGTGTGCGTTCGAGCGGTCTGGCAATGCTCTTGCCGATTTCGGCCAGCAGGTCAGTATCGTCGACGGTATAGGCAGCGCGTTGATAGCTCTGGACAACGATCAACCCGGTTACCTTGTCGTCGATCATGATCGGGGCGCCGGCCAGCGATTTCACCGGCTTGTTGAGGTTCCCCCACCGGTAGGTCGGCGATGAAAGTTGAGGCGGAATATCGTCGACGATAAATGGCCGGCCAAATTTGATCGCAGCCTGAAAGGATTGGGACAATGCAGTCTGGACGAACCAGGAGTTTCCTTCTTCAGCCCGGTATACCGTAACAATCCGGTCAGAACCGTCCGGGCTTGCGGATAGCAACATGACATCTGCCGGCACGTGCCGGGCAATCGCCTGTCGAATCGCCACGTAGACCTGTTGCGGCGTGTGACCCGAGTTCGCTGCGATGATGACATCATTGAGCGCGTTCAGCATCCGGTGATCTCGGGTGGTTGGTGTTTCGTTGCGGTCACATTCCACCGATTCAGGTGGGAGTTGTTGCAGGGTTGCCTCGGCTACACGTAGCAACTCACGGAGCGCAATGACAGCCTCATCCGAATGAGCGCGCTGGATACAGAGGCCTCGCCGGCTGGTTCCATTCTCGGCCGGATACCAGAAGAGTGGTGCTGTGAAGTTGGGCGGTAGGGTATCGGTGCGATCCCGTTCGATTTGGATGGCGGCAACACCGATAGCTTCCAATGCATCGATAATGGCGTCCAGAAGTTGTCCGACAGACGGTTGTTCAGCAATGATCGCGGAACTGTTCAGCAACCAGAGACACAGATCATCCGCGGGGGCGCCGGATTTCTCAATGGACAACCTGGTAGTCATACCTGACTGCTAACGCCTTTACGTCCGAACCCCGACGACGGGCCACCGGAACAACTCACGCCACTTGCAGGCAGGAAGAGCCTGCTTTCTGGATTATCGAGGGATCCTCGTATCCATAGACAGATGAAAAAAGTCCCTAAACCTGAAAAACGCATGGTACGCCGAGGGCATGCCCGTGCGTCTGTGCTATGCGATTGCGACTTATCCGCCCAATCGTACCCGATCCGCGATTTGGCCCCCGCGCATGATCGCGTTGAACAGAACCCGGTAGGTGCCACGCGCCTGGGCCCGGAACTGTGCACGAAATCCGATCAGCACCACCCGCCCCTTGCCAAAGGGAATCTCCACCAGCGCCGCCTTGCCCGAGAGTTTGTCCTCTCCCAGAATCCAGCCGCTGACTGAATGGTTGTGCAGGGGATACCGTGCAGCAACCGATCCTCCACCCCCTGAGAGTTCGAACACCGGCGAGCCGGAGAATAATGCAACCTGGTTGCGTCGAAGACCGAATCCCAGCGGGTGTTCCGGGTCAACCAGTATCCGCAGCAGCGAACCGGGGCAGTAGAACTCGTCGTTTTTCAAACCAGCAACCACGTTCCGGACCGGGAGATACAGCTGCTGCATAACAAAATCGCAGGCGGTATCGAGAGCCACGAGTGTGCCACCATCATCAACAAACCGGGTCAGCGCATCGACCCCGACCGGACCCAACCCGCCGGTGTATTCAGGCGGGTAGGGTTCCTTCCAGCGGTTCTTCTCGGGCATGCCTTCCATGATCGCCTTTGGCGAGTGCTGGGGAAGGATAATCGTGTCGAAGCGTGCCGCAAGACTGCCCTGGCGGATATCCGGGGTATACAGCCGGGAGTAGGGGAACCCGTACTCCTCAAGAATCCAGCGGGTCCAGCCTTCATCGATGCTCGGGTTCCATGACGCATAGATGCCGATGCGCGGCGCTCGCTGGGCGAACCCGTCGACGTCAAGAGGTTCACCGACACGCTGGATATCAATTCCGAGTTCGGTGGCCAGGGCCTCGACAATGTCATCTGCGCCCGAACCCGACGGGATGATCATGGTTCCCGCTGCCAGGTCAGCGGTTGAGGACTTCAGGCGGTAAACATCCACACCCTCGGCAAGGAGCCGGTTCAGCAGGAGCGCCGAGCGATTGGTCGACACCGGTATTGCGTAGCCGAGGTCTCCTTCGCCGGTCACGGCACCGGTCGGTGGTTGTAGCGGTTCGGGCTGGAGGGACGCTTCAAACGGCTTGCGGACTTCTATCGAGTGGACGCCCATTTGCAGCGGCAACGTGTGGCCAGTGATGTCATATGGTGGAGCCGGGGGACCATCAGGCCAACGTCGCAGATCGGGATACTGCTGGATCTCCAGCAATGTTTTGGCGTAGTTTCCGGCCGGTTGGGCGAGGCGGATGACCGAGGTTCCGGCCGGATACTCCACGCCGTCTGCGGTGAATGGCGCGGTCGCCTGCTCGATCTCGACCGCGCCGAGAGAGAGTATCTGGCGCAGTTCATAGGCAGACCAGGTATCGTCCTGCGCCTGAGGGAGCAGGAATGCATAGCTGCTGTCCTCGTCGCGTTCGATTGTCCGCTGCATGATGCCGGCATAGTTACGAAGCCACTGGCGGCGATTGCGTGCGGCGTGTTCGAGAAATGCCAGCGCTGCGAGCAGGTCGTATTCGACGATGTCACGGAGCGTCCATTCGCCACCCTTCCAGGGAAGCGGATGATTCCAGGTCCGTTGTTTGGGATCGAACCCGTCACTCTTTCGAAGGTCGTCTTCGTCGACAGTGACCGGTGTCGCCAGTCGACAGCTTGCTGCTTCCGAAAGGAGGTCGACACTACCGTGGTAGTTTCCGTAGGCGAGTGAGGGCGAGTAGTTGTCAAAGATGATGTTGGTGGCGACACCTGCCTTGCCGGCTGCCGTGAGCCGGGTGGCGATGGCCGTGCCCAGGTCGGCAAACCCCTGCTGGATAACCGGATCCTGGTTGGGATCGAGCGGATCGATAAATGGTGGGACCATGAACCGGGCACCGTCCCGGTACATCTGGTGCATGTCAAACACCAGTTGGGGATGCTCCCGGTTGTGAAGGGCGGCATAGAGCCTGGTTTCCTTTTGGGTCAACATAAACCAGTCGCGGTTGTTATCGTGCCCCACGTAGGAATGGTAAAGCCAAGGCATTTCGACACCTTCGTAGTCGGTGCCGAGCCAGCGTTTGTACCACTCCACGATCATCTGGTGACCATCCGGATTGTGGCTGGGAATGATGACGGTCATGACGTTTTCCAGCACCTCGATGGTGTCCGGATCATCCTGCCCGGCTAGTCTCGCTGCCAGTTCAAGGGTCATTAGCGCGGCACCAATTTCGTTGGAATGTTGGGTGCAGAGGAGGAACGCTGTCGGTATGCCCTGATTGACCAGCGGTTCGATCTCGTCGGGTTCCAGCGTTCGTGGATCATTCAACCGGGCCAGAATCGACCGAAGGTCATCGCGGCGCGAAAGGTTTTCCGGCGAGGAGATACTGATTGCGATATATGGCAACCCGTCTGTTGACGTTCCAAGTTCCTCATAGTGAACCCGGTCGGAAGCAGCGGCAAGTTTCTGGAAGTAGTCAACAATTTCGTGCCAGTCCGGCAGTTTGCGGGCAGTGCCCATCTGGTAGCCAAGCACTGATTCCGGAGTAGGGATCGCCTCGGTCATCGGAATTCCCGTTCGTTACCTGTTCAATACGAACATGTCTGCTACATCGCAAGGTCCGCCGGTGCGCAGGCTGATAGCGCTGGTGCGAGATAACAATGGTCCGGCGCGTGTTCAACTGCCGTACAGCATAAATGATGACGGTCGATTTCAACATTGGGCACTTCTGACGTACCATTATCCGAATCAACGGCAACAGAACCTACTAACAGGAGCGACACATTTGGCGAGCGCAACGCTTGGCGCAGGCGACATTTCCATGCTGGATGAACTCACGGAGGTTATCCGTTCCCGCCGGCCCCTGGTTGCCTTTACCGGCGCCGGCATCTCGACGGATTCAGGAATCCCGGACTACCGGGGGCCAAACGGTTTGTGGACCAGCGGCGCTGCTTCGCCGGTGATGTATCAGGACTTCATGTCCAATGAAGAGGTTCGCCGCCAGTGGTGGTTGAATCTTCCCGAGCGAATTGAACGGGCAAGCAAACATCAACCAAATGAAGGTCACCGGGCACTTGTCCGTCTGGAACGAGCCAATGTTCTGGCGTTGACGATCACCCAGAACATTGATGGTCTGCACCAGGATGCCGGTTCTGAAGAGGAACGGGTGGTTGAACTCCATGGTAACACCCGCCGGATTCGTTGCACCAACTGCAAGCGGGTCTTTCCGATCGTCAAATTTCTGGAACTACGTGAGTGGCAGGAAGATCCTCCACCTTGCCCGGTCTGCGGTGGGATCCTGAAATCAGCGTCGGTTGCGTTCGGTGAGCCAATGCCGGAAGCGCCCCTGCAGACGGCGATCGCGGCCGCTCAGGAAACCGGCGTCATGCTGGTAGTCGGCTCAACGTTGGCAGTGAATCCGGCCGCGCGTATTCCGGCGATAGCCCGCAGGAGCGGGGCCTATCTGGCGATCCTCAACCAGGGGGAAACGGCCCTCGATGATCAGGCAGATGCCTTGTTGCACGTTCCGGCAGGGCCGGCCCTGACCTATCTTGCCGACAGGATTCTGGAAGACATACATGAGTGAAGTGATCGTTCTCGGCGTCGCACAGGATGGCGGCGTCCCGCATGCAGGCTGCCTGTGTACCAATTGCCGTGCTGCCCGCAAGGATCCTGCCCGGCGGCACCCTCCGGTGTCACTCGGCATCATTTCCGGTGAGCGGATGGCAATGGTGGATGCCACCAGCGGCTTCGAGGAACAACTTGCGATGCTCTGGGAGCGCAATCCATCGAGCAAGACCTTCGAGGCGGAACGTTTTCCGGCGCCGGAAGCGATTGTGCTGACCCACGCGCATGTCGGTCATTACACCGGAATCTGGCAACTTGATCGTTCGGTGCTGGCCGCGAAGTCGGTGACCGTTACCGGCCCGCCGGATACTATCCGGATGCTTCAGCAAAATGAGCCATGGAAGGCAATCGAGCACGAGGGCCACATTCGGTTCGAGCCTGGTACGTTCGATGTCGCCTTCACGCTCCTGCCGGATGTTGAAGTAACGCTGATCCAGGTCCCGCATCGTTCGGAGTGGGGGACAGACACGGCTGCACTGGCGATCCGCGGCCCGGAGCGGTCGCTGTTATATCTTCCCGATATTGATCGCTGGGATGAATGGGACCGTGATCTTGAGACCACGGTCCGGCAATTTGATGTCGTCATGCTTGATGGTTGCTTCTGGGTTGCTCCACCGCGTGCCGGTGTACCGCACCCGCCGATCACTGAAACAATGGATCGTCTGGAGCACCTGACCGGAGGACGGACGGAGATCGTGTTCACCCATATCAACCATTCCAATCCGGTGCTCACCCCCGGTAGCGATGCGTTCAACGAGGTACTTCGTCGTGGATTCTCGATCGCCGCCGAGGGTGATTCGTACCGGCTCTAGCGTCAGGTGCGGGCCGCGACCTTTTCTTCCCATTCCTTGCGTGCCGCCTCTACCAGAGAAGGATCTTCCAGGCACTCAAGGCCGGTGAGGGCAATTGACCGGGCTGCGATAAACATCGCGTCATAGGCAGCATCCGTGCCGGATGCTTCATGGACGATCCGCGAGTGCCACGGCACGACACCCTCGGTGATCGGGAACCGGGCGCAGGCGGTCGGGGCAAGGTAGGAGACGTTGCCGACGTCGGTAGAGCCGCGTCCTGGTCCCGGTTTCTGATTCGGCAGTTTCATTCCCAGGTTATCGAGATGCTCCTTGATTCGCCGTGCCAGTGTGTAATTGGGAACCCTGTCAGCATAGGGCGGATGCGGCAGGGTAAAGGTAACCTCGCACAGGCTCATGCTGGCAGCACCTTCGGCGATCTTGCGGACCTTCTCCGCCAGGTCTGCGGTTTCGGCAAGTGTCTCGGCCCGGACAAAGAAGTGTCCCCGGGTGTAATCAGGCGTGACGTTGGGTACCTCGCCACCGTGCGTAATGACGCCATGCATGCGTGCCGACGAGCGGACGTGTTGCCGCAAACCGTCGATGCCGCGGAAGACATACAGCAGGGCATTCAGTGCGTTGCGGCCGTTTTCCGGGTCTGCTGCAGCGTGTGATGACTGGCCGTGGAACTCGATGACGATTTCCTGCCAGGCGAGCGAACCACCGCTGCCTTCATCAACTGCATTTGCAGTCTGTCCTCCGGCACCGGGGTGAGTAGTCAGGGCAATATCCAGCCCGTCGAAGACTCCTGCCTGCGCCATGTAGACCTTGCCGCCAATGGATTCTTCGGCCGGGCAGCCATACACAATGACTGTGCCGGGCAGGTCCTCCAGTGCAGCTGCGAGGCCAATGCCGGCGACAGCATTCGAGCCGGCAATGAGATTGTGGCCACAACCGTGGTCGACCCCTGGCAGCGCGTCATACTCCGCCAGAAAGCCGATTACTGGACCACCTGAGCCACGCTTGGCAACAAACGCTGTTTCGACACCGCCGGCACCTCGTTCGACCTCGAAGCCGAACTCTTCCATCAGGTCGGCCAGCGCTGCCGAGGATTTGTACTCCTTCATCGCGGTTTCCGGATTTGAATAAATGAAATCTGCGGTCTTCCGGGTTGCGGTGGAAGCGGCCTCGATAGCCTTCAGTACCCGCTCCTGGCGTTCGGTCCAGGTCGTTTCAGTCATAGGTTGCTCCCCTTCAAACTGTTCCGCTGGTTGTTGCCGGGCAATATAGCAGAGGCCCGGGAACACGGCTGTTTTTGTGCTAACGTGCCTCGTGAGAGAAACATGGAACCACGCGTGACCGGGGGGTGAAATGAATGAAACCGAGGTCTGTTATCTGTCTGCGACGGAACTGCTGGACCAGTACCGGTCCGGGGCGCTTTCGCCGGTTGAGGTAACCCGGGCTGTCCTCGCGAGGATGGACCGTTTGGAGCCCACCATCAATGCATTCACCACACCAACACCTGACCTGGCACTGGAGCATGCAGCAGCGGCCGAGGCTGCCTGGCGAGATGGAACGGCAGGGCCACTGGCAGGGGTCCCGACATCGATCAAGGATCTGACTGCGACCAGGGGCATCAGGACCACCCGTGGGTCGCTGGTGATGAAAGATGTCGTGCCGGATTCCGATCCTCCATTGGTCGAGCGCCTGTATCAAGCCGGCATCGTGATGCTCGGCAAGACAAGCACTCCCGAGTTCGGATGGAAAGGTGAGACAACCAACAAGATCAATGGGACGACATGTAACCCCTGGAATCCGGAAAAGACTCCCGGAGGTTCGAGTGGTGGGGCTTCGGCAGCAATCGCGGCCGGTATGGGCCAGTTGGCGCAAGGCAGTGACGGGGCAGGCTCAATTCGCATTCCATCATCCTTTGCTGGCATTTTTGGCCTGAAACCGACATTCGGCCTGGTGCCGCAGTATCCGGCAAGTCCGATGGAACTGTTTGCCCATGTTGGCCCAATGACCCGTACGGTCGGAGACGCTGCCCTGATGTTAACGGTCATGGCCGGAGCTGATGCTCGCGACCGATTTTCCTGGTCGAGTGGCATGGATTACTTCGCAAACCTGAAACCGGATGTATCCGGGCTCAGAGTCGCCTGGTCTCCTGATCTGGGCTATGCCCGTGTTGAACCGGATGTCCGTGCCACGACCGAGGCCGCAGCCAACTCGTTCGTCGACCTGGGGTGCGAAGTGGTAGAGGCGACTCCGGATGCTCCAGACCAGTGGGAACTGGTTGAAATCATCTGGAGTTCGGCGCTGGCCGCTGCCTGGGCAGACAAACTGGACGACGTTGGAGACTTGCTCGATCCGGGAATGCTGGAGGTCATCAACCTGGGCATGTCCTTCACCGGAGCCGAGGTAGCAGCCGCACACAACCGCCGGGCTGCCTATTACCAGCAGATGCATGCGTTTATGCAGGATTACGATCTGCTGCTGACTCCGACTCTGCCGACAACGGCGTTCGATGCCGGCAAGGACCATCCGGGCGAGATTTGCGGCAAACCGACAACCTTCCTGGGTTGGACGGCGTTTGCCTATCCGTTCAACATTACCGGGCAGCCTGCCGCATCGGTCCCGTGCGGGTTTGACCGCAACGGGCTCCCTATTGGTCTGCAGATTGTTGGTCGTATGCGGGACGATCAGACCGTGTTGAACGCTGCCGCTGCATTTGAACAGATCGCGCCCTGGTCAAATGACCGACCGGCGCTGGAACAGGAGGTGTCGTCGTGAGTAGCGAGGAACTCTGCTTCCTCTCCGCGCTGGAACTGCGCAAACACTATCAGGCGGGCACGCTCTCGCCGGTCGAGGTCACCACGGCGATACTGGAACGGATGGACCGGCTCAACCCGACACTCAAGGCGTTCATCACGCCGACTCCGGAACGGGCCATGGATGATGCCCGGAAGTCCGAGGCTGCCTGGAGAGACGGAACTGCCGGCCCGCTTGAAGGGATTCCTACGTCCATCAAGGACCTCGTCGCAACAGCGGGCATTCGCACAACCAGCGGTTCGTTGCTGACCCGTGATGTGGTCCCAACAAGGAACGCGCCGCTTGTTGACCGCCTGTACAACGCGGGCATAGTGATGCTCGGGAAGACCAACACCCCGGAACATGGCTGGAAAGGTGACTCCGGGAACCTGATAATCGGGCCGACCCGGAACCCGTGGAAACATGGCCGCACCTCCGGTGGCTCGAGTGGTGGCGCTGCCGCTGCGGTCACCTCCGGGTTGGGACCGCTGGCTCAGGGCGGCGACGGGGCAGGGTCGATCCGGATACCGGCGGCGTTCTGTGGCTGCTTTGGCCACAAGCCATCGTTCGCCAGAATCGCCTATCCCACTGCCGGCGCAATGCTGACCGCCCACGCCGGGCCAATCACCCGCACGGTGCGTGATGCTGCCATGATGCTGGACGTGATGGCCGGGCTGGATACAGTCGATCGCTACAGCTATGAAACCGAGGGCAGTTTCCTGGAAGGTCTGGAAGGCGGGATCGCCGGAATGCGCGTCGCCTGGTCGCCGGACCTGGGCTACTCACCGGTTGAACCGGAAGTCGCTGCTCTTACTGAAGCGGCAGCGAAGCGATTTGCCGAACTCGGGTGCGAGGTGGTCGAAGCGACGCCGGATCATCCTGATTCCTTCCCGATTACCGATACTCTCTGGATCGCATCGCAAGCAGCCGGCCATATGCACAACCTGGACGAGGTGCGTGACCTGATTGATCCGGGGCGGTTGAAACTGGTGGAGCGGGGACGGCAATTGAGCGGCGTAGATGTCGCCCGGGCGATGGCCGATCGCCAGGGTCTCTACCACGCGTTCCGCGAATTTATGAATGATTTTGATCTGCTACTTACCCCGGCACTGCCGATTACTGCATTTGGAGCCGGTGAGGACTACCCGGAAACTATCAATGGTCAACCGGCAACCTATCTGGGCTGGACAGGGTTTTCCTACCCGTTCAACCTGACCGGGCAACCGGCGGCGACCGTGCCGGTTGGCTTTGACAGTAATGGTTTGCCGGTTGGATTACAGATTATCGGACGCTGGCAGGACGACCTTTCAGTGCTCAAGGCTGCGGCTGCCTGGGAGGAACTCCAGCCGTGGGCTGACCGCCGACCGAACCTGGAGTCATAATGCCGGCGCCGCGCTGGATAGCCAGGATGAACAAGCGGGTGACCAACAGGATTCTCTGGCCGGTCGTCCGCTGGTTCCCCGGGTTCGCGTTGGTGCATCACACCGGTTACAGGAGTGGGAATAGCTACCGGACACCGATTCTGGTATTCGGCGGCCCGGACTTGTTTGCCATTGCCCTGACCTATGGCCCAACGACGCAGTGGGTACGCAATGTGCTTGCTGCCGGTGGCTGTACGTTGGAGTATCGGAAGAAGTCTGTCCGGGCTGGCAGTCCGGAAGTCATCCACGATCCGACCCGGTCACCGGTTCCGCGTCTGGTACGCGTTCCGCTCCGACTGCTGAAGGTTGAGGACTTTCTGCTGCTGAAGTGTGAACGAAAAGGCGGGTGATTACAGGATCACCCGCCTTCTGATGCTGCTATCCCCAGCGCGGTGGGAGAGGATCGCGTTCGAGGAACGCGAGGAGCAGGTCGACGCAGGCGTTGAGGTCTGCTTCGGTGACCATCTCGTTTGGCGAGTGGGTGTAGCGGGTAGGCATGGTGAGCAGCACCGTCTCGACGCCACGGCGTGTCAGTTCAGCGCCGTCGCTCCCGTAGTTCTGGAAGACGGCTTGCTGGACGTTAATGCCGGTCTCGCGCCCGGCGTTGACCAGTGCCATCGTCATGCGCTGCGAATAGTTCACTGACGAATCCTGATGGACGACGATCGGACCCTTGCGAAGTTCGGCAGGGTGGGCAGCCTTCGAGGTACCCGGAACATCGCCGCAAAGGCCGACGTCTAGAGCAACGCCGTATTCGAACGGGTGGGACTCGATGATGCTCGAGGCACCAATCAGGCCATTCTCTTCCTGGATCGTCGAGCCAATCCAGAGCTGGTACTTGATTTTGGTGAGCTCGGCCTTCTCCGCGACCGATGTGGCGATTGAAAGTGCGGCCCGGTTGTCCATTGCCTTGCCGACGATGGTGTCACCGACACGGCGGGTCGGATTGTTCACAACCAGTCGCGTGCCGGGATGGATTCCCAGATCCTCTGCCTGCTGACGGGTAGCAACACCGATATCAACAAACCAGTCGTCCCAGACGAAGTGATCCTTCCCGGTGCCGCCACCAATGACGTGGCCGCTGGCGTAACAGAGCTGTCCGTCGACGTCACCGTTATCTGCCAGGATCAGCACGGGGCTGTTGATCGGCGTATACCAGTGCGGCGGGCGGTTGGATGCGATCCGGCCGGTGGGCCAGATGTGCAGGAGACCGTTTTCCGTGATCGACTTGACGATCAGCCCGAGTTCATCACCGTGTGCCAGCAGGATGATGCTGGGGCCTTCGCCACCAACACGGGCCAGAACATTTCCAACGCGGGTGATCTCGACGTGCTCGGCAAATCCCGACCAGTGGTTTGCACACCAAGTGTGGACCCGGTCTTCCTGGCCGGTCGGGCCGGGAATCTCTGTCAGCGTCTTGACCAGATCAAACATCGGCGTCGGGGTAGGCATTCTCATTCCTTCCAGTGCACCAATACAGGTTTGCCGGGCAGTGTAGCCAAACGCGGTTGCAAGTGGAACCGGATTTCGGGATAGGATTGGCAAAAGCCATTTGAGCGGTGAGAACACCACCAAGAGCGACAGGAACGATATGGAAGCGTCGATTCGCCTGGCGACGATCAGGAACATCCCGGTCGGCGTGCATTACAGCTGGTTTATTGTCTTTTTCGGATTTAGCGCTCTTCTGGCCACCAGCCAGTATCCGAACCTTTGGCCTGGCTGGACGACGCTCCAGTACTGGTCTGTGGCAGTTCTCTCGGTACTGCTACTCTTTTTCTCTGTCTTGTTGCATGAGTTTGGCCACGCGATCACTGCCCAACGTCTCGGGATTCCGGTGGTGAACATCACGCTGTTTATCTTCGGCGGCGTCGCCACCATCTCGAAAGAGGCAGAGTCTGCCGGTGATGAGTTCAAGATCGCCATTGCCGGACCAATCGTTAGTGTGCTGACCGGTCTTTCCTTTGGTTCGCTCTGGGTCATCCTGGGTGACTGGAACGAGCAAGTCTCGGCGTTACTGGGCTACATCGCAATCGTCAACTTCATCCTGGCTATCTTCAACATGATCCCCGGGTTTCCGCTCGACGGCGGACGGGTATTGCGGGCGATTCTGTGGAAGGCTACCGGTAGCCAGCGCACTTCAACCCGGATCGTCTCGGTCATCGGCACTCTTTGCGGGATGGGGCTCTTTGCCCTGGGTATCGCGATGATCCTGATGGGCAATCCGATCAACGGTATCTACATGCTGGCAATCGGCTGGTTTCTCCAGAATGCAGCCAGCCAGGGCCGGCGCCTGGTTGAGGAAGAGGACTGGTTTGCCGGTGTCACTGCAGTCAATCTGATGCAGCATCAGCCAATCACGGTTTCGCCGGATGTGCCGATTCAGGCGGTGGTGAGCCACTACATCCTGGGCCAGAACGTTCGTGGACTCCCGGTCTGTTCCGGTGACCGGTTGGTCGGTATCATCACCTTGTCCGATATCAAGCCGGTTCCATCCGATCGTTGGCCGTCGTTGACCGTCGCCGACCTGATGACGCCTGCAGCGAATTTGCACACGGTCACGGAGTCAACACCGGTAGCCGAGATACTCCGGATGATGGCGTTACATGACCTGCACCAGATGCCGGTGATGCGGGGCAGTCAACTCGTCGGACTCGTTTCCCGCAGTGACCTGCTGCGGTTCATGCAGATGCGACAGGAACTTGGAGGCAGATAATGAGCGGAAACTGGTTCGAGGTTACCCGGCATCCGGGCGGAATTACCGTCATTGCTGAACCAGGACACTATGAAGATGTCAGGTCGTTCCTGATCGAGGGCAGTGAGCGGGCTCTCTTGCTGGATACCGGCATGGGAGTCGGCGACTTCAAGGCACTGGTTGACATGCTGACCAGCCTTCCCGTGGTGGTTGTCCAGTCCCATGCCCATTTTGACCATATCGGAGCCAGCGCACTGTTTGATCAGGTGTTGGTCCACGAGGCGGAAGCAGACGACCTCCGGGCCGGGTACCCGAACGAGCGATTCCGGACCTGGTTTGATCCGAAGTACCTGAATGACATCCCGCTGCCGGACGGATTCGACCCGGACAGCGCTCACATTCCTGGGGCGAACGCAACGGGATTTGTTGCAGATGGAGACCGGATCAATATTGGAAACCGGGAAATCGAGGTGATCCACACGCCGGGACACTCGCCGGGTGGCATCAGCCTGTTTGACCCGACATCCGGCGCACTGTTTCCGGGAGATGCGGTCTATCTCGGTCCAATGTTCGCGTTCCGGGATACGTCCGATCCTGTCGTCTATCGTGAGTCACTCCGGCGTCTGGCGGAATATGCCGGACGCTCAACCACGGTATTCCCGTCCCACAATGAGGTTCCGATTACTCCGGAACGTGTCGTGGAAATCCACCATGCCTATGAGGAGATCTGGGCAGGAAAGGCACCGGATGAACGCCTCGATAACCGCGACATCTTCCGGTTTGGGGATTTTTCGTTCGAACTGGCACCGGGCCGGTATGGCCGGTAACTGACCTCGTGCCGAATCAGGAAACGAAGACGGCCGAAGCCAGCAGAACGCCCGAAACAAGCAACCCGAACTGCAAGTGCAGACCAGCAGTGCGGCGCAGGACGGAGTTCAGCGCACGTGATTCATGTCGTTGCGAGACAATCCGAACCAGTTCGATGGCCCGCGGTACCGTCAGGAAAACGATGATCAACCCGACCGGCAGCAGTCCCCACAAGGCAATTGCCGCCAGGGTGATGTAGGCGCTGGCTACCAGGACGATGTACTCACGGACAGCCCAGGTGCGGCCGATATAAGTTGCCAGGGTTCGCTTGCCGGCAGCCGTGTCGTCCGGGATGTCGCGGATGTTATTGGCCTGCAGAATGGCTGTGACCAACAGGCCAATCGGGATCGAGATCAGGAATGCTGTCCAGCTAACGGCCCCGGTCTGGACGTAATAGCTGCCCACCACCAGCATCGGACCCATGAAGATGAATACCGTAACTTCACCGAGCGCCACGTACGCCAACGGCTTCGGGCCACCGGTGTAAAGGTAAGCAGCTGCCAGGCTGGGCAACGCGAAGAGCAGCACCGGCCATCCAACGAGGTAGACAATCGCGAGGCCAATGACCGTCGCGGCTGCAAACAGCACCAGACCAAAGGTGAGAATACCCTTGGGGCTGATCAGCCCTCGCTGGATCATGCCGCCACGCCCCAGTTGGTGCGGCGCATCGGCGCCGTTGATGTGGTCATAGTAGTCATTCACCAGGTTGCTGCCGGCATGCACCAGCACCGAGGCAACGATGACCAGGATGAAGAGTACGGTATCGAACGTGCCCTCGTGGGCCGCCAGGAACGTGCCCACCAGAACCGGGACAATTGAGGCAGTGAACGAGAAGGGACGGGTTGCCATGTACCAGTTGTGCAGCGATTCCGGGATCGGCAGACGCAGACCGGCACCGGCCTCGCGGCGCCAGGGAATGGCGACCCGCTCGACCTCATCCATCACCACGTTTAGCAACCAACCAAGCAGCGCAGTAACGATCAGGCCGACGTACATCTTCTCGATGGCGAAGGTCTGGTAGGAGTTCCAGATCAGATAGCCGATGCCGTTCTTCGCCGCCAGAAATTCTGTTCCGACAATTACCAGCAACGAGAACCCGACGGCCAGCCGTAGCCCGCTGAAGATACCCGGCAGTGCACCCGGCAGGGCAACAGTCCGGACCTGCTGCATCCAGGAAGCACCCGAGTTGCGAGCAACATCGAAATAACGTTGATCCACTTCCAGAACAGCGCTCATTGTGCTCAGCACTACGAGGAAGAAGACGCTGACAGCGACCATGGCAATCTTCGAGGTTTCACCAATGCCGAAGATGATGATCACCAGGGGGAGAATGGCGATCTTCGGGATAGCGAAAAACGCCGCTGCGATCGGGTTCAGCATTGCTCGAAGTGGCCACCACAGCCCCATCAGGAGCCCGAGAACGACACCGGGCACCGCAGCGATCAGGAAGCCGGCCCCGATTCGCGCGAGGCTTGCCCGCAGGTCGTCCCAGAGTTGCCCGCTGGAAATCAATTCCCTGGCGGTTTCGTTCAGGGTTGTTGGTGGTGGGAAGAAGAGCGGGTTTATGACCTCGGCTCGTGAAAGCGCCTCCCAGATGCCGAGCACAATCAATGGCCCGGCGAGGGCGAGCAGGAATGTCAACCAGCGGCGGGAACCGGCACTCATCGGCTTGCTCCCACTGCCGAGGCAGCATCGTCGCGCAGCAACGACCAGATGTGCAGGAAGAGTTGGCTGAACTCAGGGTCCGAACGGGCAGTCTCAACCGACCGGGGCCGCGAGAATGGCACGCGAATTTCTTCCCGTATCGTCCCGGGCCGGGCACTCAGGACAATGATCCGATCGGCCAGGATGATCGCTTCGTCGATGGAGTGGGTAACAAAGATCACGGTCTTGCCAGTAGCGTCCCAGATACGCAGCAACTCGTCTTGCAGGATAATCCGGGTCTGCTCATCAAGTGCTCCAAAGGGTTCGTCCATCAGCAACAGTTCCGGATCAACGGCGAATGCCCGTGCAATAGCCACCCGTTGACGCATACCTTCGGAGAGTTGGGATGGATATGCTGTCAGGAACTCGCCCAGCCCGACCTGATGAAGCAATTGCTCGGCAATCTGTTCGCGTTCAGGTTGGGAAACCCCGCGCATTTCCAGCCCGTAGGCGGCATTCTGCAGGACCGTCATCCAGGGGAACACCGAATTACCCTGGAATACCATTGCCTGAAGCGGGTTCCCGGTATCTCCCGGTACGATGTTGACCGATCCTCCGGTTGGTTCGATCAGTCCGGAGATCACCCGGAGGAGGGTACTCTTGCCACATCCCGACGGGCCGACAACGGCACAGAACTCACCACGGTTGATCCGGAACGAGATGTTGTCCAGCGCCGTCACTACCTGACGTCCCAGCGGATACTGGACGGTGACGCCGTCAACGTGGAGTTTTGTCTGTTCGGTCGCCGTCATCAGATAACCTCAAACGCGGCAAACTGTTAGTCGTCGACCTCGCCGATGTCTGCGAGCGCATCCTCGACGAACGAACGGTCGACGATTTCTTCCGGATCAATCGGTTCATCGTATTCCAGCAGGCCGCGTGCCCCGAAGAATTCCTGCAAGGCTGTGAGATCTTCCACCCGGAGGAATCCGTTCGGTTCCCAATAGCTACGGGATGCTTCGCGGATCAGGTCTGCCGGGACGCCGGTGTACTGTTCGAGAATTTCCATGTTCTCGGCAGAATCCCAATCATCCCCAACCATGTCGCGGACACCCATCAGGAAGCCCTTGAGGAAGGCAACGACAAGGTCCGGATTCTCCTCGGCAAAGGCCGGGCTGACCCAGACGAAGGTTGGCTGGAAATCAGAGATGAACTCGTCGTCCAGGATCGTAACCAGACCTGCCTGGATGGCCCGTGTTGCCAGTGGTTCGCCGAGCATTGCGCCATCAAGCGCACCGGAGGCGAGTGCGGCCGGTACATCCGGGAACGGCAGGGTTTGCAAGTCGATGTCCTCGATGGTCAGGCCCGCCTTGCGCAGCGCCTGGTCAAGCCAGTATTCGGTTGCGCCTCGCGCATTGACCGATACCTTCAGCCCCTCGAGGTCAGCAGTCGTGGTGAGTTCACCGCTTTCGTAGCGTTCGGTGGAGACGACCAGCGGGGTCGCCTGCGGTGGGCGTTCAAAGTGCAGTGGAGCCACGATCTTCAGTTCGACACCACGGTCGATAGCGTTGAAGAATGCCGGGCCTGCTCCACCGATGCCAATGTCGAACTGGCCGGTTGCGGTTGCGGTCACCATGTCAGCACCGCCGGCGAGGTTCTCGAGGTTGACCCTGAGACCCTGTTCTTCAAAGTATCCTTTTTCAAGAGCAACCATGACCGGGGCGTAGATCAGAACCGGGATGTTACCGACGGTGATAGAGGTAAGGGCCTCAGGAGTGACTGTTGCGGTGGCTTCTGGTTCATCATCACCACAGGCTACGATCATGGTGACGAGAAGCAGTATGGTCAGGGCCAGTCGCAGCCGGTTGCCGAATTCCAACATCTCCGTCGATGTTCCTTTCTTGTCCGGACGCCCGCATGGCGCCAGTAGTGGAGTATAAGGTACTGAATCAGGAACTTCTATGAAGCGAAATGTTCACGAGCCCTCCAGTATGCGCCGGATTGCCGCAGGCGTATTGGCCGGAATCGTCGGTAGTGCTGTTGTCGGGCGAATTGCTGTACAGCGTCGTCTCGACCGTCGGGTGGCAAAGGCGGACGGCCTGGATGGTCCGGTTACCATCGGCAGAAATCGTCTGGGAATCCCGCGAATCGTTGCCTCGTCCCGAAACGACGCCCTGTTTGGTCTGGGGTATGCCGTAGCATCCGACCGGCTCTGGCAGATGGACCTGATCCGTCGAAAGGCGTATGGCCGTCTGGCAGAAATCGCCGGACCATCCGAACTCCATTCCGACCGCATGATGCGCTACGCCGGGATCGCCGTCTCGGCCGCGAAGAGCGTCGACCACTGCTCCCCGGATGCGCTGTCAGCGCTGGAGTCCTTCGCGGCCGGCGTGAACCACTTCATGACCAATCATCCGGTGCCGAAGGAGTTTGTTCTGGCCGGCTATCGTCCGGAACCCTGGCGACCGGCAGATTCCATCGCTGTGATGTTGCTGATGGGTTGGTCCCTTGGCGGCCATATGTACCGGGTTGATCTTTTTGCCGAGCGATGCCGGAGGGTCATTGGCGATGAGTGGACCGATGCCATGTTCCATGGACGTATGACCGAGGCTCCGCCATCTATCCGGGAGCAATACAACGGCCCGTTGATCCGGCAGGGTGATGAGGCGTCCACGATATTCCCGATGTCCGGATTCAGCAATTCGTGGGCGGTATCCGGAAAACGATCCTGGACTGGCAAGCCATTGCTTGCCTTTGACCCACACCTTGAGTACAGCAACCCGTCGATCTGGTACGAGGCGATGCTGGATGCTCCGGACTTCCATGTTGCCGGGATGACACTTCCGGGGTTACCTGGAATCGGCGCAGGCCGCAACCTCCACATTGCCTGGGGTGAAACGGCCGGCATGATCGTTCAGAGTTTCCTGTATCGTGAGGAACTGGATGAGACGGGCACCCGCGTTCGTGATGGTGACAAGTGGGTTGACCTCGTGATTGACCGCCACACCATCCTGGTGAAAGGCGGCGAGCAGGAGACCCTGGACATCCGCCGGACACCTCGTGGGCCACTGATCTCGGACCTCGAAACCACATTGACGGATGAACCGGTGAGCCTCCACTGGACCGGGATGGAGCCCACAACCGAGCCGGATCTGTTACTGGCACTCAACACTGCGAAATCCGTGCACGACACGGCCTATGCCCGCCGGTTCTCCGGAGTGCCCTGTTACAACGCGAGTGTTGCCGACTCGGAGGGCAACATCGCACAGGTCGTGGTCGGCAAGATTCCGGTCAGGAAACCTCGTGCCGGTTTGCTGGACGTCTCGGAGTTTCCCCCGCAATACATTCCGGTTGATGAGCGCCCCATGGAGATCAACCCATCCCGGGGATGGGTTGCAGGGGCAAACACCCGCCTGGTTGGTGAGGATTACCTCTATCCGATGTTCGGGTTCTGGGAACCGCCTCACCGGATGCGGCGAATCTCGTCTGTTCTGGAGTCACGGAAGCGTCACTCACTGGCGGACATGAAGGATCTGCAACTGGACCGGTATTCGCTGCATGCGTCCGAACTTGTGCCGGTGATGCTGGATGTACTCAGGGATTACCCGCAGAAGTGGGTGCTGGATGATCTGGCAGGCTGGAACTTCATCGCTGAAACCCACAGCCGTCCGACGGCGATTTTTGAGACCTTTTACACCCGCTGGATGCGCGTTTCGTTGCAGCATCAGTTCCACGACGAGACGATTCTGGATGACCTCCTTTCTGCCGGTGCCGGGGCGGTACCACGTGACTTCTGCGACAAGTTGCTGACCGGCGACTACCCTGCGTGGTTTGGCAATGATGATCGCGTCCGCCGCGAGCTCGCCCGGGTCGCGATGGATGCTGCACTTGTATGGCTCGAAGAGCAACTTGGCCCGGACAGGGAGAGCTGGACCTGGGGTAGCCTGAACACCATCACCTTCCGGCATCCGCTCGGCATGATCGGTGGCCCGCAACAACGCCGGGTCAACCCCGGCCCATATCCGGTTGGTGGTGACAGGACAACCGTCTGGCCAACGGCCTGGAAGAGCAGTGACGATTTTACGGTGGTAGGTGGCCCATCGATGCGACTGGTGATGGATATGCGCCGTCCGGAACTTTCCTGGGGTGTCAACACTCTGGGTCAGCAAGGTACGCCGTGGAAGCGCAACTATCGCGACCAGGTGGCGGACTTCCTCGAGGGCCGCTTCCACCGGATATGGCAGGTTGAAGAGCCAGCTTCATCCGTCGTAATCAACCCGACCGACCGGTAGTTGATTCTGCACGAACGTAAGCCAGTCCGGGAATCGTTAACCGGTGGAACGCGGGTGTAGTTCACGTCCACGATTGACCAGTGATGCTGCCGAGGACGGTGCGTTGGAGGCGAAGTCCGGGTTGTAGAGGTGGCACTTCACCAGGTGCTCGTTGCCGACATCAAGCAGTTCAGGTTCATGTGTGCTGCAGGTGTCGAACCGGTACGGGCAGCGGGTATGGAACCGGCAACCGCTGGGTGGATTTATCGGACTTGGAACATCACCCTGGAGGATGATGCGCTTAGAAGCGGACTTGCCGTCAGGGTCGATTGACGGTACTGCCGACAGCAATGCCCTGGTGTAAGGATGCAACGGATCCTCATACAGGTCCTCGTTTGCACCCATCTCCACGATTTGCCCGAGATACATCACTGCCACCCGGTTTGACACGGATCGAACGACCGAGAGGTCGTGGGCAATGAACACGTACGAGAGGCCGAGCTCCTGCTGGAGGTCCTGCATGAGGTTTACGATCTGCGCCTGAATCGAGACATCCAGAGCTGAAACCGGTTCGTCGGCGATGATGAAATCGGGATTGGCAGCGATCGCCCGGGCGATGCCAATACGTTGGCGCTGCCCACCGGAAAACTCATGCGGGTAGCGGCCGGCATGGTCGGGATTCAGGCCAACCTTGGTCAGGATATCGCTGACCCGGTCGGTCATTTCCGAACCGCTTGCCAAGCCATGGATCTTGAGCGGCTGGGAGATGATTGAGCCAACTGTCCGACGGGGATTGAGCGACGAGAACGGGTCCTGGAAGATGATCTGCATGCGCTTGCGCATTTCGCGGAGTTGTTGCTTGTTGAGCGAGGTCAGGTCTGTGCCCCGGAACGAGACTGTACCGCCGGTTGGGTCAATCAGCCTGAGAATCGTTCGACCGGCAGTGCTCTTGCCACAACCGGATTCTCCGACCAGCCCCAGCGTTTCGCCTTCTCGCAACTGGAAGCTGACACCATCAACCGCCTTCACATGTCCGACCGTGCGCTGGAAAATGCCGCGGGTGATCGGGAAGTACTTTTGCAGGTTATCCACCTCGAGAATAACTGGTGGATCTTCTCGCGAGGTGACCTCATTGGTTTCCCGGATCGTTTCAACCCGTGCTGACTCGCCTGGTTGGTCCTGTTCGTAGAGCCAGCAACGAACCGACTGACCATCGGGCAGGTCAAATAGCGGTGGTTCCTCAACCATGCAGTGGTCGAAGGCGTAAGGGCAACGAGCCTGGAACTTGCAGCCTTGCGGCAGGTTTGCGAGGTTCGGGGGAGACCCGTGGATCGGAATGAGGCGAACGCCTTGCTTCTCCTCGATGCGTGGCAAGCAGTCGAACAGTCCCCATGTGTACGGGTGTTTCGGGCTGGTAAAGAGTGTGCGTTTGGATGCCCGCTCGACAATCCGTCCGGCGTACATCACGTTCACCCAGTCACACATCTCGTTGACGACCGCAAGGTCGTGGGTGATGAAAATCATGGATGACTGTTGCTCGGCCTGGATGGTGCGCATCAGGTCCAGAATCTGCGCCTGGATCGAGACGTCGAGCGCAGTTGTCGGCTCATCGGCTATCAGCAGGCGCGGTTGGCAGGACAGTGCCATGGCAATCATTGCCCGCTGTCGCATTCCGCCTGAGAGTTGATGCGGGTAGGCCTTGATTCGGTCCTGTGGAGAGGGAACGCCTACCTGGGTCAGGAGACGGATTGCTTCGCTTTCTGCTTCCCGTTTTGCCATGCCGCGATGTTCGATCAGCGGCTCCATCAACTGATCACCAATCGAGTACACCGGGTTGAGGGCGGTTAGTGGTTCCTGGAAGATGATCGAAATGTCGTTGCCCCGAATGCTGCGGATTTCGGTCTCGCTCATCTGGAGAATGTCGTCGCCATCGAAGAGGACCTTGCCCCCGACGATGCGGCCCGGTGGGCTATCGATCAACCTCACCAGTGACAACGCGCTGACGCTCTTGCCGCTGCCGGATTCCCCAACAATCCCCAGCACTTCGCCGGCCCGCAGGTCGTAGGAGATATCATCGACAGCCCGGACAATCCGGTCCTCGGAGAAGAAGAAGGTCTGCAGGTTTTCTACCTGAAGCAGCAAGTCGTTCCGGGTTGGTTCGGTCAAGATTCCAGACCTTTCCGCGTGGCTAGTCGATACGTGACCGTGGGTCGAGCGCATCGCGCAGGCCATCACCAAGGAAGTTGAATGAAAGCACCGTCAAGCCGATCATCAAGCCCGGGAAGACTCCCATCCACCAGGCGTTGAAATCACGCATGTAGACAAACGAATCCTGGAGCATGTTGCCCCACGATGCCCGTGGTGGCTGGATGCCGAACCCCAGGAACGAGAGTGTCGATTCGGTCAGGATGGCCGCAGGAATGCCAAGCGTCGCGGCAACGATGATCGGCCCGATCGCGTTTGGCAACAGTTCCCGGAAAATGATTGACGGAGCTGATGCCCCGACCGCACGGGCTGCTTCGGTGTATTCGCGGGTTCGCAGTACCAGGAACTCGCCACGCACCAACCGGGCGACGTTCATCCAACCGATCACGGCAACTGCCATTGAAATATGGAGAATCCCCGGCCGGGTGACGGATGCCAGCATGGCCATCAGGAAGAGGAGCGGCGGGAAGGCGAGCATGACATCCGAGAGTCGCATGATGACCATGTCAACCCAGCGCCCGGTGTAGCCGGCAATGGCACCCATAATCGCCCCGAACATAATGGCAGTGCCGGTCGCAACGAAGCCGACCACGAGGGAAATGCGTGCACCGTGCATGATGCGTGAGAGCAGGTCCCGTCCGAGGTGGTCGCTACCGAACGGATGGGACATCGAAGGCGGTGCCGGTTGGCCGAACCGGGCTAGCTGACGGTCCTGCAAGTTCGGGTCATATGGAGCAAGGACCGGCGCGAAGATTGCGATCAGGAAGATGATGATCAGCACCACCGCACTGATAACGGCCAGTTTGTGCCGGCGAAACCGCTTCCAGAAGATCGTTAGTTGTCCCTGTGCCTCGTCTGCCACACCGATGGCAGCCTCACTGGCAAGAATGACTTCTGCGTCTGCGCTCATGACGCCCTCCGGTCCCGGTTAGTCATAGCGCACTCTCGGGTCAACAATCGCGTAGAGAATGTCGGATATCAGTGTGCCGATGAGGATCAACACTGATGAAAGCAGGACGATCCCCATCATTACCGGGTAGTCGCGCTGGTTCAACGAGGAGACTGCCAGTTGCCCCATTCCCGGCCAACTGAAGATGTTCTCGACAACCACCGAACCCTCGACGAGGATCACAAAGATGTACCCCATCAGGGTGATGATCGGAATAAGCGCGTTGCGCCAGGCGTGCTTGAAGATGACCTTGCGCTCGGAGAGTCCCTTGGACCGGGCGGTACGGATGTAGTCCTGGCGGATAACTTCCAGCATTGCTGCGCGTTGATACCGCATATACCCGGCAAGGCCAACCAGGGTCACCGATGTTACCGGCAGGATGTAGTGGGAAATGGTGTCCCAGACGCTGTTCCAGAGCCCGGGTTCCACATGGGTACTCTGGATGCCGCGCACGGGCAACCAACCTAACCAGACCCCGAACGTATACAGCAGCATCAAGGCCAGCCAGAACTGCGGGATCGAAATGCCGAGGAAACTGAAGAATGTCAGTCCATAGTCCAGAGGCGAGTACTGCCGGACGGCGGAGATGATGCCCAGCGGCAGTGCGATGATCAGCGTAAAGAAGAGTCCGACACCGGCCAGTTTCATGGTGTTGGGCAACCTCGCCATGATGACGTCGAACACCGGTTGCCGCATACGGGTGGAGTGCCCGAAGTTGCCCCGGGCTGCTTCGCGGAGCCACTCGACGTACTGGACATAGACCGGTCGGTTCAGGCCCATCTGCTCTCGAAGCCGGTCGCGATCCTGGGCGGAAACCTGGGCACCGGATTCGCGCCCCGCAGCCAGAATGGCAGACACAGGGTCACCGGGTGCCTGTTTCAGCAGGGCAAAGCAGATGATTGAGACTCCGATGAGGAGAGGAACCATCCACATCAATCGACGGATAATATAGGCCACCATGGGCGAAACGCCTCCGGGGAATTACATCGGGCCGATTATATCGGCAGAGGTGGCGCATTTGGGTGCGCCACCTCCGTCTCATTCTAGGTCTGTTTCCACCAGTTCCACGGATCAGTCACAACATACTGCCGGAAGTACGGTGAACTGATCGGATCGCCATCCCGGTTCAGCACCTGCCGGTTGGTTACCCATGCGTCCACCGCGAGATAGAGCGGGATTGCCGGCAGCGTTTCCGAGCGCCGTACGTCCAGCTGGCGGTAGATCTCGACCCGGGCATCCGGATCAGTCTCCGTGCGTCCGGCCTCGATCAGGCGGTCGACCTCCTCATCCACGAACCAACCATAGTTGCGTCCCGGTGGGAGGTTGGAGGAGTGCAGTTCGTCGAAGACGTCCGGGTCGAACTCGTTCGGGTGCGGCCACTCCTGGACTTCCATTGCCCGTTCCCGAGGATCGGCGTTGGGGTCGGTCCACATCCCTTCGAGTGTGGTGTATTCGACCACTGTCGGGATGAGGTCGATGCCGATTTCGGCGAGCATCTCCTGGAGGATGACCTGCGCGTTGGCGTATTCGTCGAAACCCGAGTAGGTCAGCACCGGGAAGGAGAATGGCTCTCCGTCCGGACTCGTGCGGATGCCGTCGGGCCCCATGGCGTATCCGGCCTCGTCGAGCATCCGGTTTGCTTCTTCCGGGTCGTAGGTCGGGATCGGCACGTTGTCGTAGTCGTTATACCGGTCAAGCGGGCCGGTTTCAGCAAACTGGTTGTGTGAGACGATGCCAAGACCACGGGTGACGCTCTCGGTCAGGGAGTCCTTGTCGATTGCCATTTCGATCGCCTTGCGGACAGTGAGGTCCTGAAGGATCGGGTGGCTGTGGTTGAAGGAGAGGGTGATCGTTGTGAAATAGACGTAGCGTTGCAGGTCGTAATCCGGATGATCCATGAAGGGGGCCTGGGCTTCCGGCGGGGTAAAGAACATATCGATCTCGCCGGCTTCAAATGCGGCGCGAGCAGCAGTCGAGTCCGCCAGGAAGACGTAGGTCAGCCCATCCGACATCGGGCGTCCGCGGTGATATTGCTCGAACGGGATCAACCGCAGGAACTGATCGGACACCCACTCCTCGATCATAAACGGGCCGGTGCCGACCGGGTTGCGGGTGAAATCGTCTGTGTTGAAGTCTTCCGAGTCGGCAAGGAGATGTTCCGGTACGATCGGAATGAGGCTGAGAGCGAACAGCATCGGCGCGAATGGCTCAACCATGGTCATGCGGATGGTGCTGGAATCGACCGCTTCCCAGGTCATCGTCTCGCCGGCAACCTGCAAACGGCTGGCAAGGTCCGACTGGGTGTTCTCATCAACGATGGTATCGAAGGTGAAGATCACGTCGTCGGCGTCGAATGGTTCGCCGTCGTGCCAGGTGGCGTTTGCCAGGTTGAGGGTGAGTTCCTTGCTATCGCTGGAAAACTCCCATGATTCAGCCAGGTCTGGCTGAAGCGAGCCCAGGTCATCGAAATAGAGGAGCCGGCTGAAGACCTGTGTGCGAATCGGGATAACCCGGCCCGGAAGGATCGGGTTCCCGATGCCGCTATCGCCTGTCGTTACCGGGATAGTAATAATGCCGCCGCCCGCGCCGCCGGAATCAGTGGTGGCGGTTGGCTCATCCTCTTCTTCCTCTGTTTCCTCTTCCTCGGCTTCTTCAGTAGCGGTTGGTTCGGCGTCCGGTGTCTCGCCGTCGGCTTCTTCCGGAGTTTCTTCTTCCTCTTCCTCAGTTGATTCGTCTTCCGGGGCAGAGGTGGCGGTCGGGTCTGGTTGCGAAGGTGCTGTGGTAGCAGTCGGGTCGTCATCGTCATCGCCGCAGGCGGCGAGGAGCAAGCTCAATGTGGGGACTGCAAACCCGGCCCCAGCAGCTCGTTTCAGGATTTGTCGCCGGTTGAGGGTGGAGGTACGGGTGTCATCCAGGAATCGGGTCAGACGCTCGTCAATCATTCAGGTCTTCCTCCTCGTACACATTCAGGTTCCGGCGTAACACGGCAAGGCTGTACTCTGACCGGGCTACACGGCTCCTTTCACGCTATCGAAACGCTGTCTCCTTCCAGATATACGGCCCGATACGCCCTGGCGGTGCTATCTGCCGCCAGAACTGACGGAGGCAAGCGTGAACGCCGGGCTGTTCAGCACATTGCTGTGCGAACCGGGGTCCACAAAGATCCTTGAACTCATGCGGGTTTCCTCCGCATTCTTCGATCGTGTTTGGTTCGGTCGAGTTGAGGGATTCTAGGCAGGGGGCGGGAACAACGTCAAGCCCGGTTGCGATCACGCAACCGGGCTTGAGAAGCGTCTAGCCTTGTTTCCACCACTGGTGGGCGGCAGTCTGGACTGCCCGGCGGAAGTAGGGGGAAGAAATCTCTTCGCCGTCCGGGCCGAGGACATGTTTCGATGTCACCCAGGCATCCACGGCAAGGTAGAGCGGGATGGCCGGGATCACTTCACTACGGCGGACGTCCAGTTGCCGGTAGATTTCGACACGCGCCGCCGGGTCTGTTTCGGTTCGGCCACGCTCGATCAATTCGTCTACCTCATCATCTGCGAACCACATGTAATTGTCTCCAGGCGAGTGGTTGCTGGAGTGCAGTTCGTTGAAAAGATCAGGATCGAACTCGAACGGATGCGGCCATTCCTGCAGTTCCATCGCCCGCTCGAGCGGATCATTATCAGGATCGGCCCACATGCTCTCGAGCGTTGCGTATTCGACGATTGTCGGAATGAGGTCGATGCCGATCTGGATGAGCATATCCTGCAGGACAACCTGGCCGTTGGCATATTCGTCGAATCCCGAGTAGCTCAGGATCGGGAACGAAAGCTTCATGCCATCCGGAGAAACGCGGATGCCATCCGATCCCATGGTGTACCCAGCTTCGTCCAGCATCCGGTTGGCTTCATCGATATCAAAGACACTCGGCTGTACGTTGTCATAATCGTTGTACCGGTCGAGCGGTCCACCTTCGGCGAACTGGTTATGGGCCACGATACCGAGCCCGCGGGTCACAGTGTCGCTGAGTGACGCCTTGTCGATCGCAAGTTCGATGGCCTTCCGGACGGTGAGATCCTGAAGGATTGGATGCTTGTGGTTGAACGCAAGCGTAATCGGCGTGAAGTAGACAAACCGGTGCAGATTGAAATCTTCATGGTCCATGAACGCTGCCTGGTCTTCCGGAGCCAGACCGATCATGTCAACCTCGCCGGATTCCAGCGCAGCCCGGGCAGACATCGCGTCCGGAAGGAACAGGTAGGTAATGCCTTCGGCCAGAGCCGGACCCTGGAAGTAATTCTCGTACCGTTCCAGCCGCATGAACTGGTCGGGGACCCACTCGGCCAACCGGAACGGACCAGTGCCGATTGGTTGCTTGTTGAACGGGTCGGTGTTGATATCTGCCGAGCCCTCAAGCAGGTGCCGGGGAATGATCGGGATCTCGTTGATGTTGTAGAGCAACGGAGCAAAGGCCGTTGGAATGGTCAGAACAACCGTCCTTGGATCGGGTGATTCCCAGGAGATGGTCTCGCCAGCGACCTGGAGACGGCTGCGAAGCGGCGTCTCGGTCGCTTCGTTGAGGATCGTATCGAAGGTGAAGATAACGTCTCCGGCGTCGAATGGTTCCCCATCGTGCCAGGTTGCTTCGGCCAGGTTAAGCGTGAGCTGGAGGTTGTCTGCGGAGAACTCCCAGGAAGTCGCCAGGTCCGGGACGAGGTCGCCGACGTCGACGTAGGTCATTAGCCGGTTGAAGACGTACCAGGGGATACCCTGAGTAGAACTGGCCAAGATGGGATTGCCGATGCCGCTGTCGCCTGTCTGGATCGGCAGGTTGAGGACTCCACCACCCACGACTGGAGGAGAAGTCTCTTCCGGTTCGTCGTCTTCTTCAACCGGAGTCTCGGTGGATTCTTCCTCTTCCCCTGCCGGTTCGGCTGTCGGAGTAGCAGTGGGAGTTGCGTTACCGGTTGGTTCGTCGTCGTCGCCGCAAGCTGCCAGCATGAGGCTGATCGACGGAATGGACAGACCCAGAATAGCGGTTCGTTTCAGGAAGCTTCTGCGTCCGACCAGCCTCGGCTGATCAGCACGCAATGATTCTTCGCTGTGGGGGCCGGGCGACTCGCAGTACATTTTCGGCGACACTCCATACATTTGGAACCTGGAATCTTAAGGACAGCAAACCAGTGGTACTTTCGTTACCTGAACGCTAGCACCCGTCAATCTTCGCAACGATCACCAGAAAGTCCATACCTGACGTTTACAGGTATTCTTGAATGGCTGGAAGAGAGGACGATTGCATGCGTGTTCGTATCGACCGGGAGAAGTGTGTTTCTGCCGGAAACTGCGTCGTGACAGCCCCGACCGTGTTTCTTCTCGACTCGGAGAACAAGGCACGGTTGATCGATGCCGGAAGTGTGGACGAGGATGTCCTGTTTCTGGCGGCTGAGATGTGCCCGACCGAGGCAATTGTGCTGGAATCGGATGACGGGGAGCAGATGTATCCGTGACCAGCCGAGTGACCCGGCCACCAACCGGACGGGAGCAGGAAGCCCGGAGGCTGCTGGCAGTCTTTGCCGGTAGTGAGCATGCCTGTTTTCTTGGTGGTGAGCCTGGCATTGGCAAGAGCCATCTTCTCGAATTCCTCGAAGAGGAGATTGTCGCCCGGGGTGGCCTTGTGCTGCGAGGTAACTGCTACGAAGAAAGTACCGGTGGTCCATTCGGCCCCTTTGTCGAAGTGTTGCGCGGATTGCCGGCGAGGGAACTTCCTGACGGCATCGACCTGAGTTGGATTCTTCCGGAACGGGCACCGGATATCCGGCAGGCCGAAGCCGTAAGCGAACCACTCGGTGCGCAGGATCGCACGATCTATTTTGACAGTTGCGTCAGGGCATTCGCGGCGGCCAGCACACGCCGGCCAGTGGCGATTCTGCTGGATGATCTTCACTGGGCCGATGAACCGGCCGCAGGCCTGCTTCGATTCCTGGTTCGGGAACTCCGGGAAGCACGTGTGACCATCTTCGGTACCTACAGGGACACCGATGTTGACCCGAATGTGCCTTTTGAGGGAGTACTGCGTGACTTGCAACGCGAAGGGCTTGCCTCTCACCTGCTCCTGCGACGACTTGGTGTCAACGAAACCCGGGCGGTGATTGCCACTGTTCTCGGAACATCGACGGGAAGCGTTTCCCGGATGGTTGCCGAGCGGGTGCACCAGTCGTCGGAAGGCGTCCCGTTTTTCATCCGGGAACTGGTTTTTCATTTGCGGGACGAAGGGCGACTGGTTCCGGATGCTACCGGCACCTGGACGATGCAGGACGGCGGCGAGGTGTTCATTCCGCCGGGCGTTCGAAGCGTCGTTGGTCACCGGTTGGCCCGGCTATCGGATGAGGCCCGGGAAATCCTTGCCGTCGCTTCGGTGATTGGCCGGGATTTTCAGGTTGAACTACTGGACCGGGTCATCAGGCATCGCTTGCCCCAGTTTCAGGACGGCCTGGTAGACGCGATCGACGCCGGGGTGAACATGCGCCTGATCGTCGAGCGGTATCCGGAGAGCGTTCTGGCCGGGCCCCGATACCAGTTCGCTCACGAACAGATTCGCGAAGTGCTCTATCGCGGCATGAATGCTATTCGCCGGCGAACGCTGCACGAAATGATCGGCCGGCAACTGGAAGCGAGTCTGGCTGATCCCTCGCGCGAGGCCGCACGTCTCAGTTATCACTTCAGCAACGGCGAAGATATGGATCGGGCAGCACGCTATACCCGCCTCGCCGGGGAGGAGGCACTTCGGGTTCGTGCCTATGAGGACGCAGTGCGCTTTTTCGATACCGCACTTGAGATTCGCACGTTGACCTCGCTGGATGACCAGGAACCTGAGGTTGTGAGCGGGCTGCTGATCGGACGTGACCGGGCGTTGCGAGCACTCGGAATGCATGCCGAGCGGGCGGAGGGCATTCGGCGGTTGCTTGAGCTATCGCCTGAGCGTGAAGACCCGCGGCGATGCATGCAGGCATTGATGCGGGCATCGAGTTTCTACCTCGATGCCGGGCAGATCTCGCAAGCGACTGAACCGGCCATGAAGGCAATCGAGATAGCCCGAACGCTGGATGAGCGGGCGCTTCTGCAGTCGGCATGGACCGCTGCCGAAGCACTGATTGGCCGTGAATCCGGTGAACCATCGCGGATTGAACGGCCGAAGGCGGCCCTGATCGAGGCGACAAAGCATCTGACCACTGCCCGTGAGTGTGCTGACCGTCTTGGCGATCGGGTTGCCCATGCATGGATCACCCAGGAACTCGGCAATGTACTCTGGGAACTCTCCGACGAGGAGGATAGCTCCGGACGCAGTCTTGCCCGGACTTTCCTGCTGGAAGCGCTTGACGGTTTTCGGGAAGCCGGGAACCGCAAGGGCGAGGTCACTGCGCTGATCTCGCTTGCCTATCGTCGTCCGTATGAAGCAACCCCGGCACCGGCGCCGATTCAGGGGACCTATGTGGCGTTCCTGGAGGAAATCCGGCGCCTCCGGAAGACCGAACACCTGCTGGCAAAGGAATCCGACCGACCCCGTCTTGAGGCGCTGTCGTTGCTGTCGATTCACGTGTTCTGCCGTACTGAGGGATGGTACGAGGTCGCGTTGGACCGCGCAGTTCAGGCGCTGGAATGGGCGAACACAGCGCGGCAGCCGAGGATTGCCGTCCTTTCACGTCTCGGGTTGAGTGAGACTGAGTTGTTGCTGGGCCGCCCGGGAAGGGCACTCGACCATGCCGAACACGGCGCGGCGTTGATTGATGCACGCCCCGACGCCGGTGTGGCGCTGGAATCCCAGCGAGGTCCGGTTTCGCTTGCCCTGGCCCGTGCCCATGGGCATCTGGGCAACCATGAGCAGGCAGTGGAACTGGCCACAAACCAGTATCGTCAGTCGCTGGAACGAGGGAGGGATACGGCAGTCCTTGATGGCGAAGTGACGCTCGCCGAGTTGCTGGCGGGTACTCCCGGTGGCGCTGACCTTGCGCTCCAGTATGCCCAGTCGGTAATCAATCGCTGCCGGCAATTGCCCGGCGCGATTTCCTGGGATGTCCGCGCCCACAATGTCCTTGCTCGCATCTGGCTTCAGGAGGGCGATCTGGCCAGCGCACTGAATCACGCGACCGCGGCAGCATCGCGGATCGAAGCACGTGACATCAAGCTGAAGTGGCTCTGGATCGAGACGTGGACGCTCCGAAGCAGGATTCATGAGGCACGCGGAGCGATGACCGAGGCCGAGGAAGACGCAGGACGGGCGCTTGAGACGGTGTCGCTCATCAGTTCGCGGATGCTGGACCCGGCGCTGCGGAAGACCTTTGAGGAGCAGTCGCCGGCGGCTGTCGAAGCACGGGAAACCGCGCGCCGTCTGGGACTGCTGGAGCCGGCAGTTCCATCCGGTGGCAAGACAGCCAATCCGGGCGGTCTGACTGCCCGTGAGGTCCAGGTGCTCCGTCTTGTGGCAGCGGGGAAGACGAACCGGGAGATTGCCGATGAACTCTTCATCAGTGAGAAGACCGTCGCCCGGCACCTCACCAACACGTTCATGAAGATCGACAGTCAATCGCGTACCCAGGCCGCTGCCTGGGCGTTCCGGCAGGGGATTGCCTGATGGTGGAGCCGGGCGCCGATTTATCTCAACCGGACAGCCTGCGGGAGATCATCCGATTTCTGACTGTGCCGGCGCTTTCCGGGGTGTACCTCACCGTGCCTGATCTGCAGCGAGTTGGTCAGGCTGCCGGTTTGCAGGTCTTCGCCCACAGCCGACGGATGGCTATCGAGCAACTTTTCCGGGCTGCGGCGCTCGACAACAAGGTTGGCGAGTTGATAGAAGCGCTGATCAGCGAAGTGGAAGCACAGCGAGCATCGTATCGCCGTGAGTCGTTGGATGTCCTGGAAGACTGGGGGTCTCGCGCCGGGCGAACAGTAGAACTGCTGCAGCGAATGTCCGCCCAGGCAGGACGTGACCCGATTGAACGTCAGCTCTGATGCCTAGTTCGAGGCTTTGCCTTCGTGCTGGTAGGCACCGGTGTAGGTTTCGGATGTTGCGCCCGAAAGCCGGTGGAAAACCAGTTGGGCGATCCGCGCGTTGACCTGGAGCCGGAACCCTTCCGGGTTATAGACAACCAGCAATGATGCGCCACGGCCCGAATACCCGGCGTCCCAAACAGCAGTGTGCAGCGCGACTCCAGACCGGAGCAGGCTGGACCGTGGCCGGGCGTAGGCCATCAGCCAGTCGGGGAGCGAAACAACCTCGTTGAAGCGGACGTGCCACGGGCCAGGTGTCAGGTGGATAAAGCCGGAGTTGTCGAACGGCATGTCGAACGTGCCGGGCAGCACCCTTCCTGCATTGGTGACGGCAATGGTTCCGGCACCCTCAAACCTGGATACGGCTTCAAGGGTGATATCGACTCCGTTTGGCTGAATCTGGTTTTCGGGGTCCGGCATACCGGCCAGCAACGGCGGGTCAGCCTCCAGAAGTTGTTCGATGTGTTGTCTGTTGAGAACGCTGCCACCCGAAAATTCCAACGTCGCCACCTTTCGTTGTGTACGTACACACTCTACCCAGCCGGGATGCAAGGGGTCAAGCTGTGCCATATGATCTAGGGAGCACTCATTGGTTCTCTGTGGCGTCGGATGGCAACAGAAAGATCGAAGATTCGTATGGGCGATGAGACAAGAGTTCCCAGGTTCTATCAGGCGGAAGTTGATGAAATCCGGAGTGGCCGGACGACTGACGTCTACTTCCAGCGAACCGTGCAGATCATTGAGGAGGCTGGCCTTGACCGCGAGGTCCGGGCGGAGTTTTCGGTGAAGCGTCTGCCGGGCGGGATGCCGTGGGCAGTGTTCACCGGCCTCGAAGAAGTGTTCGCCCTGCTCGACGGCATTGACCTGGACATCCGTGGCGTCCCGGAAGGCACGATCATCCGGCCATTCGAACCGGTGATGGAGATTCGCGGGAACTATCTTTCCTTTGCCATCCTGGAGACGGCGATTCTCGGTCTGCTTTGCCAGGCGTCCGGCGTCGCCACGACAGCCGCCCGCACCCGCATTGCTGCCGGCGACAAGTTGCTGGCCAGTTTCGGTGCCCGGAGAATGCACCCGTCTGTGGCACCGGTCATCGAACGGGCAGCGTTTATCGGTGGCTGCGATGCCGTCAGTGTGGTGAAAAGCGCGGAACTGCTCGGTGAGGACCCGACCGGCACCACACCGCACGCTCTGATGCTGCTGGTGGGCGACACCGTAGAATCGATGCTGCTCTACGACAAGATCATTGATCCATCTGCCAACCGGATTGCCCTGATCGATACGTTCATCGACGAGAAGTTCGAGGCCATCCGCGTTGCCGAGGCGCTCGGGGACAAACTCTACGGTGTGCGGCTGGATACACCCGGTTCTCGCCGGGGCGACTTTGCCGCGATCATCGAGGAAGTGCGCTGGGAGCTCGATCTGCGCGGGTTCAACCATGTCAAGATTGTCGTGAGCGGTGGTCTGGATGAGGACGATGTCCGCAAGCTGCGGCCGCTGGTGGACGGGTTTGGTGTGGGTACGTCAATTGCCAACGCCGGCACCATTGACTTCTCGATGGACATTATCGAAATCGAAGGCAAGCCCACGGGCAAGCGCGGGAAGATGAGCGGAGCCAAACAGGTCTGGCGTGATCCTGCGACATTGCTTGACAAGGTTGTTCCGTTGGAAGCCGGGTCTCCGGGCGAAGGACTGGTGGAAATGTTGGTTCCGCAGGTCGAGCGCGGACGGCTGGTCAATCCGGTGCCAACCGCCCGTGAGATCCGCTCGTTCGTGCTGGAGCAATTGCCATTGGTGGCTGCAGACCTGGATTAATCCTGGGAAGGTTCGGATTCCGGATCTTCCTCGGGACGGTAGGCACCAGCCATCGGTGTTAACACCTGCGGGTAGACGCGCCGCCCGAACTGCTCCACCTGAATTGCCTGGGTCGGGCAGGCGCGTGCCGCCGCGAAAATCTTCTGGGCCGTGGTGGATTCGATTTCGTTCTCGTCGAAATACGCCTTGTTGGTATCTTCGTCGATCATGAAGACACCGGGAGCGACGGCAGCACAGCGGCCATAGGTGACGCAGCGCCGGGGATCTATGGTGACCTTCAGGTAATGTGATGCCATTGGATATCTTTCCAGCCGCACCGGAGATCCTCTCCGGACTTACTCAACTTCTACCACAATTGCCGGTGTCTCTTGACGCCGGAACCGTGGAGTAGCAAAGTTCGGGGAACAGGCAGAGGGGGAAATGATGACCGACCACGACACCGGAGCGTTCCGGATCGCCAATCACCCGTATCTTGAAGAACCAGCTTCCCGCGAAACGACACGGGTTGTCGTGGACGGCAAGGAATACTACGGCTACATCGGCGAACCGCTGGCCATAACATTGCTGGCAAACGGCATCCGGACTTCCCGGACCACCGCCGGAACCGGCGTGGCTCGCGGCTATTTCTGTGGTGTCGGACGTTGCCCCGATTGCGCGATGATGGTTGATGGCGAGTTGAACGTCATGGCATGCACCACACCGGTTCGCCCCGGCATGATCGTTCGCACCCAGTCTGGACTGGGCTCCTGGGAAGGCAACGAGTAATGCGACGCGAAGACATTGTCGTTGTCGGTGGTGGCATTGCCGGATCAGCCGCTGCGTTGGCTGCACGCAAGGCCGGCGCGAGTGTAACCCTGCTGGACGAGCATCCCGAAGTGGGCGGTTATCTGCGCTGGTCGATCTCCACCGAACACGGTCTGCAAAAAGAGTATGACGAGCGCCGGGGCTTCGAGATTGCCTATTCCTGCTGGACGCAACTCTATAACTCGGGCGTGAATGTTCAGCGACGGTCGATTGTCTGGGGGCTGTTTGATGACCTTGTGCTTGGTGTCAGCAACCCGACCTCGTCGTACCGGTTGAAAGCGGACAAGATCATCCTGGCGACCGGCAGCACCGATGTCGTGGTCCCGTTTGCCGGGTATGAGCTTGCAGGCGTCATGACCGCTCGTGCGGCGTTGATTGCGATGAATGTTCATCGTGTCCTTCCGGGGAAGCGGGCCGGAATTGTGGGAGACGGGCCTGACCTGGCAGAGCTGAACGCATCGCTGGAGGCTGCCGGAGTTGAAGTTGCGTTACATGTGCCCGAGGTAAGCAGGGCCGCTGCAAGTGGCGATGGCGCCGTTCAGTTCCTTTCAGATGGCGGCGATCCGGTGGCCGTCGATGTCGTCATTACTGCGCTCGGCGTTCAACCTGATGTGGAACTCGCCCTGCATGCGCAGGTGAAGACGGCGTTCTCACCAGCGTTTGGAATGCACTTGCCTGAACGCAGCGAGGTCTTCGAGACATCGGTGCCAGGGTTGTTTGCGGTCGGCGGGGCCGTGGGGACTGCCCGGGCCGCAGCCGAAGGTGCGGTTGCCGGGTGTGCCGCCAGCAACTCGAAGCATCTGGAAGCAGCACAGGAAACACTCGCGTCCGCTGAAGAGATTTCACTTGCCGGTTCACCGGCCGGTCGCTTGGCAGATGATGTGGTTGTTTGCCGATGTGACGAGATTCGCGCAGATGCCATCCGACAGGCAATTGCCGGCGGCGCGACGACGATTAATGACGTCAAACGTCGCACCAGAGCCGGGATGGGCGTTTGTCAGGGCATTTTCTGCACCGGCACCATTGCCAATATGATCAACGTCGAAGCCGATGTCCCCCTGGAACAGATCGTGCCGATGACTGCTCGTCCGCCGGCACGCCTGATCTCACTGGCGGAGATCGCCTCGACGACGGAATAGCCCGGTGCGTTACGGCGCCATCACCGACCTGCCGGGACCCGATGTTCTCTCCAGGGCTATTGCGGTGTTCGGCCCGGCAGGTCACGGGCTGAAACTGGTTGAACGTCAGTTGCTCCACGTCCGCCTGGAGAACCGTATTGGACACGTTCGGGTCGAAGTGGCGCGAACAGAAGATGGCCGAACCGACCTCACGATCGAAACCCGGGAGTACGATCGTGAGGTCGTTGCGTTTATCGAGAGCCTGCCCCGGCTAACGCGTCTCGGACGTTGGCTCAGACAGAAGCGGGGTCGAACATCGGGGCGATAGACCGCTTGTGGGCGCTGGTGGCAATCATGCGCTGCACCTTGGCCAGCACCTCGGGGGCAACCGCTGCGGTATCCCCCCGGTCGATTGCATCGAGCGTGGCATCCAGGACTTCATAGGTAATGCCCATTTCGTCCTCGTCGGTTTGCCCCTCCCAAAGGCCAGCCGAAGGTTTGCGGGCGATGATCTTGTCCGGAACGCCGATTTCGCGAGCGAGATCGCGCACCTGATGTTTGTAGAGACCGGCGATCGGCAGCAGGTCGACGCCTCCGTCCCCGTACTTGGTGAAGTAGCCAATCGAGAGTTCGCTCCGGTTGCCAGTACCTACTACCATCCTGTTCAGCGTATTGGCATGGTGATAGAGCGTGATCATTCGCAGGCGAGGCTTGATATTGGCATCGGCCAGTCCCTTGCCGGGCGGCAGGAGCGCAACAAAGTTATCGAAGATGCCGGAAAGATCGACGATCGAGGACTCGATCCCGAAGGCATTTGCCGTAAGTTGGGCATCCTCGACATCAGCCGGGATGGAATGGCACGGCATGATGATGCCGAGCACATTCTCCTTGCCCACAGCCCGGGCGAGAAGACCCGCAACGACGGCGGAATCAATACCTCCACTGAGTCCAAGGACAGCCCCGGTAGCACCGGCATCGGAAATTCGGTCTGCGAGCCAGGTCGAGATGGAGTCTGCAAGCGTCATGGTTTGCTCCCGGAATAACAAAGGTCGTTTTCAGGCGTCTAGCGTGCAAGAGAGTGCGAATGAAGTCAAGGATTTCGCGCATCCATTTGGCTTTTCGTTCGTCTTATGTACAAGGAAGACGTGGGAACTCCGGCAGGAGTGTTCTTCCGAAGGGTCTGGGAACAGGGTCCGTACCCCTTTGGCGTACGGAATGGAGGCAATCCGTGGTCGTCTGGGCAGCGCTCGCCATTGCGCTTGGACTGGCTTTACTTTCTATACGTTCGATGGCACATGCATTCGGTGCTTCTGTTGGCCCGGCTTCGTCTGTTCCTGTCCGGCGGGTTGCGACGACCACTGATGAATCCGCGCATGCGGATCGTTATGGCCGGCGGCAGATGTGGATGATGGTGGTTGAGATCGCGTTCTCGGCCGGCATCACGTTGCTGATTGTCAGCCTGGCGTATGCAACTGCCATGCCGGGTCGATTGCTGGTTGGCGCGCTCCTTGCCCAACTGGCTGTGGTTGGCAGCCTGCTTGCTCCGGTTCAGGTCTATAACGTCGGCCGGGTGGGAGTTCGCCCGGCAGCTATTGCACTGGGCATCGCCCAGTTGGCCCACGCAGCGTTTTTCATCCGTGCAATTCAGGCACTGCTGGGTTAGGGCAGACACTCGAGGTTATGCTGCATCGTTCTTCGTCGGTGGTTTCCACCGGCGCTGCCCGGCGTGCCAGTAACTGATCATCAGTTCCGGGTCGTGGGCATCATCCAGCCAGTCTTCCTGGCCGAGTGTGGATGGTGCCCCATGGCCGGGATAGATCCGTGCTTCTGCAGGAAAATCAGCCAGACGGCGGATTGATGCCGCGAGCGCTACCTCGTCGCACTCCGGCCGTTCGAGGTATCCGGCACCGCCTTTCAGCAGTGTATCCCCGGTAAACATCACCGCCTCGTCGTCGATCCAGATGCAGACACACCCGGGTGAGTGTCCCGGCGTGTGCAGGATTTGTGTGGTAACACCGCCGATCGTGATCCTGTCTCCATCGGCGAGGCGTTTATCGAGTGTTACCGGATCGATCTGGAAAGGCAGATCGCTGCGATATGCCATCGGATCGTTGAACAGCCAGTTGTCTGCGGGGTGCCCTGCTACCGGGATGCCCAGTTCCTGCAGTTTGCTGAGATCGCTGATATGGTCCCAGTGGCCATGGGTGGCGATCACCAGGCTGACAGGTGCCTCAAACTCTTCAGCAACCGCGAGCGCGCTTTTCCAGGCGTTCTTCGGTGCATCAATGATGAGCGTTTCCTTGCCCTGCACGATGAGCGCGTAGCAGGTTGTGAGAAGTGGTCCGCCGACGAACCTGCGAATCTTGAAACGTGGATTTTCAGTCACCAGTGCGATCCCTCCCGATCCCGTCACTGATTGTAACGGGTGCTCAGGCTCGGGGACGGGTTCGTCGCTGTGGTCGCTCAACCCGGGTCAGGAGTGTACCGCTGCCTCGATGGCTGTCATACCAGGTGAAATCACCCCGGTATTCGCGAACCTCGCCGGCTTCCAGCTCGATGATTCGGGTAGCCAGCTTATCGAGGAAGTACCGGTCGTGGGAGATGGTAACGATGGTTCCGTCGAAGTCCAGCAGTGCGTCTTCAAGTTCCTCACACGAGGGGATATCCAGGTTGTTTGTTGGCTCATCCAGCAGCAGAAAGTTCGCTTCCTGAAGCATCAGCACGGCGATTTGCAGCCTGCTTCGCTCGCCGCCACTCAGATTCCGGACCTTGTTGGTCGCATCATTGCGGTCAAACAGGAGCGATGTCAGGAACCCCATGGCCGCAGGTTCGGTAAATGGCTTGATGCTGCGGACAATCTCCAGCGGGGTCTTGTCCGGATCGAGCGTCTCCTGCTCCTGGCTGTAGTAGCCCAGTTTGATCGACGGCCCGATCCTGATTACCCCGGTCGATTGCTCATCCAGTCCGGCGATCATTCTGAAAAGCGTCGTCTTGCCGCTACCGTTGTCGCCAACAATACCGACACATTCGCCGTGTTCGACGGTGAGGTCGAACGGTTTGAGAATTTCGCGGTCGTCGAACGATTTGCCGACGCCCTGCAGGTCGAGGACGATGCGTGAGCCGCGGGACGCATCGAAGTCGATATCGACGCGCCGGCGTTCGACAACCGGTTTCGGCTTGTTCTCCAGTTCCTCACGCTCGATTTCAAGCAGCCGGCGCTTGTTGCCAGCCCGGCGAGCGAACTTCGGGTTTTGTCGTGCCCACTCGGTCAACTGCTCGGCGGTGCGCTTGAGTTGCTTGTACTCCCGTTCACGAAGTTCCCGGAGCTGAGCCTCACGCTCGAGCCGTTCCCGCTTGGCTTCGAGAAACCCCGAGTACGAGGTTGGGTACACGTGAATCACGCCATCTTCGAGTTCGAACAGTTTATTGACCGTGCGATCCAGAAAGTAACGGTCATGGGAGATGATCGCGACGGCCCCCCGGAAGTTGCGGATGTATTCCTGCAGCCAGTTCTTGGCCGAGAAATCGAGGTGGTTGTCCGGTTCGTCCAGCAGCAGGACATCAGGCTGTTCCAGGAGCAGGCGTGCCAACCCGACCAACTTCTTCTCGCCGCCGCTCAGCCGGGCGACCGGTTCCTGCCAACGTTCCTCCGGAAATCCAAGTCCGGTCAGGACTTCCTCGGCACGATACCCGCCGTCATACCCACCCTGGGCATCGAAACGTTCCTGGAGTTCTGCGTACTCTTCGAGGACCGCGTCGAACTCATCGCCTTCGGCTTCGGTCATGCGCTGTTCAAGATGGCGCATTCGCGCTTCGATGTCGTCGCCGGATGATTGGCCGCGTACGGCAGAGAGGATCGTGGCCCCACGTTCGAAATCCGGTTCCTGGCTCAACATGCCGGTGAGCGTGTTTCGTCGCAAGGTGATCTCACCGCCGGCGGGATGAATCTGCCGGGTGATCAGGCGAAAGAGCGTACTCTTGCCGGCGCCATTCTCGCCGATCAGGGCAATGCGGTCGCCTTCTGCGATTTCGAAATTGACATCGTGGAAGACTTCATTACCGCCGTGGGCGTATGAGAGGCCTGCAACCTGCACCAGCATGAATGTCCCTGTTCCGATACGCAGGAGAAATCAGGCTGAAACGATACATCAACCCTCAAGTGCGCTACCATACAGCTA
>CAYWXR010000009.1:0-122881 GCA_964462545.1 uncultured Thermomicrobiales bacterium | reverse complement strand
CGGCAGGTGATCGGCACGAACAATGTCGATTCCTGCAACCGCACCTGACACGCTCCAAGTGTCGTCGGTCTGACGGCAGTATTTGGAGCCGGTGGCGGCACAAGTTCATACCGGGAAGTCGAAGAGACTGACGTCATCATTCTCTGGGGATCGAACGCGCGCGAGACGCACCCCATCTTCTTCCTGCACGCCTTGAAGGGCATCCGCAATGGTGCCCGCCTGTTTGTTGTTGATCCGCGACGGACAAGCTCCGCTCAGTGGGCTGACCGCTGGTTGGGGCTGGATGTCGGGTCGGATATTGCGTTGGCAAATGCTGTTGGCCGCGAGATCATCGCTGCCGGCCTGGTGAACACCGAGTTTGTCAATCGCTCAACGCTGAACTTCGAGGCATACAAGGAGAGCGTCGAGAGCTATACGCTCGAATACGCCGAAAAGGAAACCGGAGTGCCGGCCGAGGCGATTCGCGAACTGGCGCATACCTATGCGCGAGCCGACCGGGCTCAACTCTGCTGGACACTGGGAATTACCGAGCACCACAACGCAGTTGATAACGTGCTGGCGTTGATCAACCTTGCCCTGTTGACCGGTCATGTTGGCCGCTGGGGATCGGGGCTGGTGCCGCTGCGCGGACAGAACAATGTTCAGGGCGGTGGCGATATGGGCGCCATCCCGAACCGCTTGCCGGGCGGCAACAACATGGAAATCGACGAGGAACGGCTGCCCTTCGAGCGAGCCTGGAATTGCAATATCCCGAACAAGCGTGGAAAGCATCTCTCGGAAATGTTCGAGGCCATGGAGCATGGCGAACTGACCGCGGTCTACGTCATCGGAGAAAACCCGGCCCAGTCCGAAGCGGATATGGACAAGGTGATCGGCCTGCTTTCCGGACTGGACATACTGGTCGTTCAGGACATGTTCCTGACGAAGACCGCCGAACTGGCAGACGTCGTGCTGCCGGCCGCGGCATCGTGGTGTGAATCCGAAGGGACGGTTACCAGTTCGGAACGTCGCGTCCAGCGGACACGTAAGGCGCTCGACCCGCCACCTGGTGCGCGGGATGACATCGACATCCTGATGGATCTTGCCGGCAAGCTGGGTGTTGCCTGGAACTACGAGTCCTCGGAACAGGTCTGGGATGAACTGCGGAGCCTCTCTGACTGGCATCGCGGCATGAGTTACCAGCGGCTTGAGGCGGAAAACGGACTGCACTGGCCATGCCCAGGTGAGGATGAGCCGGATAGTCCATTCCTGCACGGCCGACTCTGGGAGAATCCGGTGATTGGACCACTGGCGCCGTTCAACGTCGTTGAGCATGCCCCACCGATCGAGGCGTTGACCGAGGAATACCCGATTCGCCTGACAACCGGCCGGCGTCTGGAATCGTTCAACACCGGTGTCCAGACAGGCGGCTACAAGTCACCGCTGCGTCGCTCGGAGTCTCTGGATATCAGCCCGCAAACGGCTGAGTCGCTGGGCCTGACTGATGGCGAAGTGGTGCGGGTAGTTTCCCGGCGAGGTGCCATCACGGCGCCGGTACGGCTTGATCCGACCCTGCGTCCTGGACTGGCATTCATGACGTTCCATTTCCAGGACCAGATTGCCACCAATATCCTGACAATTGATGCGACCGATCCGCGTTCGGGAACTGCCGAGTTCAAGGCGGCTGCGATCCGGATCGAGAAACTTGAGACAGCCGCGAAACCTCGTGAGGAACTTGTCGTGGCTGCTGGTGGGGAGACATAGTGTGGATCTTCGGCTGATCCAGAACGCAACGCCCAGTGATGCTGAGCGCCAGGCTGTTGACAACCTTCCAGGACTTCCGCAGACGCTCCCGCAAGGAGCGTTTGCCCACATTGACGCCAGTGGACACACGGCAACCGGCGGGCAGGATGCACGAGGTCTTCGCCATCATCTGCTGCCGGCCCTGCATGCCATCCGCGATGCGACCGGCTATATCTCACCTGGTGGCCTGAACTACGTCTGCCAGCGGCTTAATGTGCCGCCGGCCGAAGCATACGGGGTCGCCAGCTTCTACGCGCTGTTCGACCTTGCACCGGTTCCGCCGGTGGTAGCGCATGTCTGCGATGACATTGCCTGCCGGATCAATGGTGGCTTGACGCTTTGCCAACTGCTGACTGAGCAGGTCGGACCGGAAGGTGAACCGTCAGCAGATGGTCGGGCAACCTGGAAGCGTAGCCCGTGTCTGGGTATGTGTGACCGGGCGCCGGCAGTCCTGATTCAACGATCCGGTCTGGAGAACGTGGACGAATCGCTCGCTCCAACCAGCATCGACGCTGTGATCGAGGCACTTGGGCGTGACACCAGTCCGGAGATCGAAGTCGGTCCGCTTGTTGGTTCTCCCTATGCTCCGCAAACCAGCGATCCCGATGCACGGCCTTCGCTGCGATTGTTGCGGCGTATTGGCACAGTTGATCCGGAAAGTCTGGATGCCTACCGGGCAAGTGGTGGCTACGAGGCGCTGCGTCGTGCCATTGCTGTCGGACCGAATGGCGTCATCCGGGAAATTCAGGATTCAAAACTGCTCGGTCGTGGCGGTGCTGCCTTCCCGACCGGCCGCAAGCTAGAGGATGTCGCACGCGCACCGGCTCGACCGCACTACCTGATCTGCAACGCAGACGAATCCGAGCCGGGCACCTTCAAGGACCGGGTGCTGATGGAAGGTGACCCGTTTGCGCTGGTCGAGGCAATGACCATCGCCGGTTATGCCGCCGGTTGTGAACTGGGCTACATCTACATACGCGGTGAGTATCCGGTGGCGTTGGCACGCCTTCAGAATGCCATCGACCAGGCGACCCGCCGTGGATTCCTCGGCGACAACATTATGGATGAGGGTTTCTCGTTCCGGATCGAAATCCGGAAGGGGGCTGGTGCCTACATCTGTGGCGAGGAAACGGCGCTCTTCAACTCGATTGAGGGCGAGCGTGGCGAACCACGTAACAAACCACCGTTTCCGACCCAGGTTGGCCTGTTCGGCAAGCCGACGATGGTCAACAACGTCGAAACGCTGATGAATTTCCCGCTGATCATGCTGGAAGGTGGCCCCGCGTTTGCCAGCATCGGCACCGAAATGTCGACCGGCAGCAAGGTGTTCTGCGTTTCCGGTTGTGTTGAACGACCTGGCGTATATGAGTTGCCCTTTGGCGCAACCCTGCGTGAGGTAATCGCGGTTGCCGGCGGCATTCGAGGTGGACGCCCGCTGCAGACTGTCTTGCTTGGCGGCGTCGCCGGCAGTTTCGTAACGCCGGACCATCTGGACGTGCCGTTGACGTTCGAGGGAACCCGGGCAATCGGTGCGTCGCTCGGCTCGGCGGTGGTGATGCCGTTTGATGATACGGTTGATCTGAAGGACATCCTGTTACGGATTGCTGCCTTCTTCCGCGATGAATCATGCGGCCAGTGCGTTCCCTGCCGGGTAGGTACGGTACGGCAGGAAGAAGCGCTCCGCCGGATGGTGAACGGCGCAACCCGCGGAACAATGGAGGACGAGATTCTGCTGATTGATGAACTGGCCCGGGTAATGCAGGATGCTTCGATTTGTGGATTAGGGCATACCGCTTCGCTGGCCGTGCAATCCGGCATCCGGAGACTTCATCTGTTCAACGCGGCAGGAGGCCAGTCGTGAGCACTGCACCATCAGTTTTCCCGCTTCATCTCCAGACCCGCCGGACCGTCGAGTTGACTGTTGACGGCGTGGAGGTATCTGTTCCTGAAGGATCGACGATTCTCCAGGCTTGCGAGAAAGCCCGGATTGACACTCCGGTTCTTTGCTATGGGCCGACCCTGACACCGGTCAATGCCTGTCGCGTCTGTGTGGTTGAGGTCGAAGGGTCACGCACGCTGGTTCCTTCCTGCTCCCGCAAGGCAGAGCCGGGCATGGTCGTGAAGACAGACACCGAACGCGTGCGACACAGCCGCAAGATGGTGCTGGAATTGCTGGGTTCGTCAGTCGACTTTTCGGTCGCACCGGCGAAGGTTCAGAACTACTTCGACCGCTACGATGCGGATACCGAACGATTCGGACCGCCGGCACCGGCATCCCATCGCGATACGGCCCATGCCGGCCACCATTCGTTTACCCCCGATGGTTATGCCGCAACCGTTGCCCAGCCACCAAAGATCGACAACGATCTCTACATCCGGGATTATTCGAAGTGCATCCTCTGTTACAAGTGTGTAGAGGCCTGCGGCGAGGACGCCCAGAACACTTTTGCTATTGGTGTGGCGGGCCGTGGCTTTGATATCCGTATCTCGACCGAGTTTGATGCCACCTTGCCGGATTCCGCCTGCGTCTATTGCGGCAACTGCATCAATGTTTGCCCAACCGGTGCGCTGATGTTCAAGAGCGAACATGACATGCGCGAGGCGGGCACATGGAACGAGGCGGAACAGACCGTAACCGACACCATTTGCCCCTACTGTGGCGTTGGCTGTACGCTGGAACTCCACGTTCAGGACAACACGATTGTCAAGGTGACGTCGCCGATCGAACACGATGTCACACGTGGCAATCTCTGCATCAAGGGGCGCTTCGGCTGGCAGTTCGTCCAGAACAGGGAAGAAACGCCGGCCCGAAATGAGGAACCGGGTGGAACCCCGTAACCGGACTCCCCAGACCCGACTGCCAATTGTTCGGGTTTCCGGACAATCGCAAACCAGGGCGACCGATATGCTGGCGGTGGAAGAGCCGCTGGAGATACGCCTGCGTTTCTGGGAACCCGAAGGACTGGTTGAGCAAAACATTGCCGTGACCATGCGCACACCCGGTGCGGATTTCGAACTCGCTACCGGGTTTCTCTTTGCCGAAGGTATCCTGCAATCGCGCGACGACTACTTCGAGGTTGGTTATTGCCTGGATGTTGGCGAGGACCAGCAGTTCAACGTGGTTAGCGTCACGTTGATGCCGGCGGTGAAATTCGACCCGTCACGTCTGGAGCGCCACTTTTATACAACGTCAAGTTGTGGTGTCTGTGGCAAGGCAACGCTTGAGGCGCTTGAAGTGCAGGGCTGCGAGTACCTTGAGCCAACGTTTTCCGTCGATCCGGGCCTGATCCAGCAGTTACCTGCGCGTCTCCGGCAATCCCAGGACGTCTTCGAGCAGACCGGCGGTCTCCACGCTGCGGGACTGTTTGAGCGAGATGGAACGCTACGAACCCTCCGGGAAGATGTCGGCCGGCACAATGCAATGGACAAGGTGGTCGGCGCTGAACTCATGGCCGGCCATTCGCGTCTTGACGACACGATCCTGGTCCTGAGTGGTCGAGCCAGTTTTGAGTTGCTTCAGAAGGCATTGGTTGCCCGTATTCCGGTGGTGGTTGCCGTTGGCGCACCGTCCAGCCTGGCGGTTGACCTTGCCCACAACTTCGGCATCACCCTCATCGGCTTCGCCCGGGAAAACGGCTTCAACATCTACACCCACCCTCAACGAATTGCACCATCCACCGACGCGGCCCTGGCAGCGTCCGTGACAGACCACGACACCGCCACCGGCAAATAGACGCCAACTGTTCGACAGAACAAACGCATGTCGCTGACGCGTAGGGGCACCTGGCAATGCGTCCACCGTAAACGCCAGCGGTGTTCAGACAGATCCAGTCTCCGGGTATCTGTTATCCCGATGAAGGAGGGGGCCGTAACCCCGAAAGCACCGGCCCTTACACCGTTCGGTATGACAATCGATCGCTGCCTCTCGTCCCCCGAAGGGGGACCGCGAAACACCCGGTATAGGCGGAAACGAGTATGCACTGATGAGCGCTCAGGACTCGGGCATTCGGAGGCCGTGGAGGCCCTTGTAGGTGGCGGTTGGGGGCGATTCCCAGCCTTCAAGCAATTTGGCATCAGGCTGGAAGACTTCGACTCCGAGGGGGCGACAGACCGTGATCGGATCGGCGGCGTCGGGGCCCCAGAGAGGGATGGAGAGGTCTCCTCCGGGACATGTGGAGATTGCGCAGAGCAGGTCAATCTCGGCGAAGAACTCAAAGAAATCGCCTTTCACGGCCGGGCTTGGCTTCATGAAGTAGCGGTCGGTGTCCTTCGTCAGTCCGGTAACCTGGAAGATGTTCAGTACGTCGTGGACGTCTGACTCGTGGAGTCCCCACGGGAGAATCGCCCTGGTCAGGTTCGAATGGCAACTGACGTCGGTCTCTTCTGTTCCCAGTACCGAGTTGACATACGGATCGCAGCGGGTGCCGAGCAAGTCATGGCATCGGCCGCCATCCTCGTCGACGCCGTAATCGATGGTGTCGTTGATGATTGTTAGCATCGGCCGCAGGTAGGGCAGGCACGACCAGAGACGATTTCCGGTGGTGACGTGGGAAGCCTCTAGTTGCTTGGTGCGTGCTGCCCAGAAGCGTTCACGCGGGTTGTGCAGGTTCCAGGCGTTGAAGTCGGCAACCTGTGGCCCCTCGATGATGTTCACCCGGCAGATTTGCCCTGCCTTTACGGCCCAGGCACGACCGGAACGGATCGGGATAACGAACGAATCAACCTGTTCGCGAGCCCCGGTAGTATCGGCCAATCGCTGGTAGAACTCCCGGTCAACCGGAATTGCGTTGCCATCTGCAGGCAAGTAGGTCCAGAGGGTAGACATGAAGATCAGGTGTCCTTTCAGGTGTTGACGACCATGCCGGCCGAGGTGCTAGAGTCAGCAATCTAGCATGGCTGGTGGAAGAAAGAGGACAACAACCATGGGGAACACCTTATTCGCAAACGCGCTGGTACGGACGCTCGACGATGCCGGCACGGTTGCCGAGGCGGTGCTGGTTTCCGACGGCAAGATTGTGGCTGTCGGATCAACGGCGGATTTGCGCGCCCAGGCACCGGCCGACACAAAAGAGGTCGATCTGGGTGGGGCAACGCTGCTGCCGGGATTCATTGAGAACCATAACCATTTCATGTCAACCGGTCAGGCGTTTGCTCATGTTGACCTGCGGGGCGAATACTGCGACTCCATTCCGGAGATGCAGCGCAAACTTCGCGAGCGTGCAGCCCAGACACCAGCAGGTGGCTGGGTGATCGGCCGTGGATATGACCAGACACTCCTCCAGGAGAACCGGCATCCAACCCGGTATGACCTTGATGCTGCGGTGCCAGACCACCCGGCAATGATCACCCACATTTCCGGCCATGCGATGGTGGCCAACTCGGTCGCCCTGAAGATGGCCGGCCTGAATGCTGACAGCCCACACATTCCCGGTGGGGAAATTCTGCGCGACGAGCACGGGGAGCCGACCGGCGTACTTCTGGAAGGCCCAGCCATGCGCCCGGTGCGTGACCTGGTGCCGAAGGCGACCGTTGATACGCTCCGCTCTGGACTGGCGCTGGCTCGTGACGAGTTCATGCCGCTTGGTATCTCGACAGTGCATGACGCGATGATCCACTCCCGTGATGAGATCGACGCTTACGTCGCCGCAATGGCTTCCGGAGAACTGCCAATGCGCGCCTACCTGATGATCCATCCGGACCTGTATAACGGCGATCTTGAAGGGCAATCCGGCGATATCGGGGTTTCCTACGGTCTGCCACCGAACCGGTTGGTGGCCGGGCCGGTAAAGTTCTTCCAGGATGGTGCGATTCAGGCGTATACGGCATCGCTCACCCAGCCGTATTTTGACCAGCCGGATGAGTATGGCGTGAAGATCTACGACCCGGAAGAACTGGCTGCGTTGATCCTGGAGCATCACAAGGCTGGCCGGCAGATTGCCATTCACGGTAATGGTGACAGTGCGATTGATGACATCCTGAACGGCTATGAGGCTGCCCTGGAAGCCTATCCGCGGGAGAACCACCGGCACCGGATCGAGCACTTGCAGCTCGCCCGGCAGGACCAGATTGACCGGATGGCCCGGCTGGGAGTGGTGTCCAGCGTATTCATCAACCACCTCTGGCAGTTCGGCGACCGACACCTTTCGCGGTTCCTCGGGCCGGAGCGGGCGCTCCGGATGGAGCCGCTGGCTTCATTGACGAAGGCCGGCATCAAGTGGGGCCTCCACTCCGACTGCCCGGTGACCGAGGTGAACCCGCTCCGCGGAATCTGGCTGGCAGTGAACCGGTTGACATCCAGCGGGCAGGCAATTGGCGAGGAAGAGAAGGTCAGCGTCGAGCAGGCACTGCGCGGCTTTGGGCCGGACGCCGCCTACCTTGCTTTCCAGGAAAACATCATGGGCACGATCGCACCGGGATTCGTCGCGGATTTTGCTGTCATCTCCGAGGATCCGGTTGCTGTGCCTGAGACAATCAAGGACATCGAGGTGCTGGCCACGATCATCGATGGTGAGATTGTCGTCGAGAAGCCGGTTGCCGGATAGCGGCGTTTTCCCGATTCACAAACCGTTGGCGTGAGATTGGCCCGTGACCTAGCGAGGTTGCGGGCCACATTCATGCTGGCGTGGGTCGGTCGCCTTGAGTTGGCGGTGCGTAATGCGAGGTCCCTCGAGTTCGCTCGGGATGACAGATTGGCCGGACAGGGGATCAATTCACCGGCATGGGGGCAAGCGACTGACTAAAAGCGGACGGTGTCAGGCTGGTTTGCGGGCGGTGACGTGGAGGCCGGATGCGGAACGGGGGCCGGAGTAGAGACGGCCTTCCAGCCAGGAGAGCCGCCAGGTGAAGAGGAAGACGACGCGAGTGATGCGCTCCACCCAGGCAACCGGAACTCTGCCCTTGCCTCCGCGGGTACGCTCGCGGTGCCAGTAGTCAATGATGTCGTGTACCTGACCGATATGGTGGAACGAATAGCTGGTATCCACTGGCGGTAGCCCGGCGGCATGGGTGCGTCGCAACACGTCTCCCCGGCGGAAACGCTGGACGTGGCCAACATGGTCAGTTTTCCAGCGATGAATCGGAACGAACCGGTCGTTTCGGAAGAGCCGGTACAGCGTGCCTGGTTCATCTTCCAGTGGCACGAAGTAATGCAGAACTCCTCCCGGTGTCAGTACCCGCCGGCATTCGGCAAGCATTGCGTCCGGGTCGGGCAGGTGTTCCATCAAATCCAGAAAGACCACTGCGCCGAACGTTTCATCGGGAAACGGCAGTTGCTGGGCGTCGAGTGCAAGGTAATGAGCGCCGCCGCCCATGCTGCGCGCTTCACGCAGGGCGACCTGGCTCAGATCTCCCCCGATGACGGTGCGGTTCGGGAAGGCACGCACCAGTGCACGGGCATAGCGTCCAGCACCGCAACCGAGCAGGAGAATCCGGCCGGAGGTCTCCTGGATTGCGGCGATGGTGCGAGCCAGGCGGATCGCACCGAGGTTGCGATCGTTGGGGTGGACCTCATCGCGGCCCTGAATCTTGGCCGGGTCCTCGACGCTGTAGTTGCTCATGCCGTTGCTGCTGCCCTGCGGCTTGCGTGGTAGGCGGTCAGGTCGTCCAGGGTCGGGACCACCAGTTCCGGTTCGATACCAAATGCGGTGATATCGGTGTGACCGTGGACGCCGGTGAGCACCATGACCGTCCGGGTACCGGCATCGCGTCCCGCCAGGATGTCGGTATCGAGACGGTCGCCAAGCATGACCGCCTGACCCGGTTCGAGACCCATTGCCGTCAGGCAGCTTTCGACCAGGACCGGGCTGGGCTTGCCAACGACGGTCGGCTTGACGTTGGTGGCAGCTACCAGTGCGGCCACAATCGCACCAGAGCCAGGAATCAGTCCAGCCTCGGTGGGAAAGGTCGTGTCGGCGTTGGTGGCGACATAATCAGCGCCGTCACGGATTGCGAGACAGGCGGTCCGGAGTGAACTGTAGTGCAGTTCGAAATCGGCACCGGAAACGACCACCTGGGCGTCGGTTTCCGCAGGGCGGAAATAGCCATCGCCGAAAATGGCCTCACGCAACGCGGTCATACCGACAACATAGATGCTGGTGCCCTCCGGGTAGGTGGAGCGCAGGTAGGTGGCAGTGGCGATAGCCGAGGTGAAGATACTCTCGACCGGCACGGTAATGCCCATGCGTTCCAGTTTGCGGACATAATCCATCTGGCTGTTGGTCGAGTTGTTGGTGGCCATGGTGTAGGCGATGCCGGAGGCATCCAACTCGGCAAGGAACTCGGCCACCCCAGGGATGACTGTATCTCCCCGGTAGAGCACGCCATCCATGTCCAGAATATATCCCCGGATATCGGCCATCCAGGCCGGTATGCAACTGCTCATTCCTGCTCCGTCATTCTCCCGATTCGCCAGATCTCCCGACGGACTCTACCATATCAAGGCGCCGGATCCTTCGATGCTACAATGCCGCTCAATGGCACTCGAAACGCAGGAAACGGGATGTGGATGACAACCGAAGTCCAGCAGAAAATTCTTGATCAGATCAACGAGCAGGAGACCATCGAGTTCCTGCAGGCGCTGATCCGGGACGAAGCCTCGGTGAACCCGCCGGGAGATGTCCGGGAGTCGATTCGTATTTGCAAGGAGAAACTCGAGGCCGAGGGCTTTGAGTGCGAGATCCTTGTCCCGGACGAGATCATGCCGGTCCTCGTCGCGACGCTGAGCCGTGGTGATGGTCCGACGTTGCTCTACAACGCCCATGTTGATGTGGTGCCGACCGGCACGCTGGATGCCTGGGATTATCCGCCGTTTGAGGGACGGGTGGTTGATGGCAAGGTATATGGTCGCGGTTCCGGTGACGACAAGGCGAGCGTGACTGCCCAGGTCATGGGTGCCATCGCTGTGGCGCGGTCGGGCGTGCCGATCAAGGGCGCACTGGTAGTCAACATTGATGGTGATGAAGAAACCGGGGGCCGGCGCGGTGCGCGGTATGCCGTTGAGAACATGACCCGCCGTCCCGACTGGGTGGTGGCCGGTGAACAGACATTGAACCGGATCTGCGTTGGCGAGCGTGGTGGCGCCGGTACGACGATCGTTGTCCACGGCCGTGCTGCACATGCGGCCCTGCCGTGGGAAGGCATCAATGCTATCGATGGCATGGTCAAGATTCTGGCAACGCTGGAGTATGAACTCTGGCCAAAACTGGATGCCCGCCGCCATCCGCTGTTTGACCCGCCTTCGACCCACACTGTCAGCATGATCAGTGGTGGCGTAAAGCAGAACGTTGTGCCGGACCGCTGCGAGGTGTACATCGACCGGCGGATCATCCCTGGCGAAACGTCCGACGGTGCAGTGGACGAAATCCGCAAGATCGCCGAGCGGGTGATTTCCCAGTTCCCGGGTATGAGCGTTGAGGTAAGTGGTCCGTCCGGTGTGACGGCTACCTTGAGTGACCCGGAGTCTGAACTGGTCAAGGCTATGGGGGCGGCCAACGCTGCACTGGGTCTTGATCCGGCGCCGGTTGGCTACAACATGGCAACCGACGGCCGGCATTTTGCGGCCGCCGGTATTCCGACGGTGATCTACGGACCGGGTGACTTCTCGCTTGCCCACGTCCCGAACGAGTGGGTTGGCGTCGACGAAGTGATGGAAGCCACCCGGGCCTATGCGTTGTTTGCCCTTAATCTCCTTGGTGAAGAGTAGCGACCGGTTCGCTCTCGCGCCGTAGCCGGCGACGGATGTAGCGATAGATCAACCAGAAGATGAAGCCGATCGGGGCGAAGAAGGCAGCGAAGATGGCGATGATAATGATCGCCTCGGCGACGCCTGCGAGCGCCCCGGTTGCACGTTCCCAGGCACGTTCCATGATGGCCCAGAGGGAATCGTCGTCTTCTACCGGATCAGGGGTGACCGTGTCTTCAGCAGGTCGCAGGTTGACGGAGATCGTGGAGAACGAGGTCATCTCGGCCAGGTAGTTCTGACGGCCCTGGATCGACTCGATCTGGGTCCGGATGTTCGTCAGTTCCGATTCCAGTCGCAGGATTTCGTCGATAGTCTTCGCATCGGCGAGCAGTTCCATGTACCGGCGCTGGGTCTCCTTCAGTGCGGCCAGACGGCTTTCATTGTCAACGTACTCGGCCGACACATCCTGCGAGCCGCTTTCTTCACGAATGACCTCGGTAACCCAACCGGCCGAGCGCAACTCCGAGATGGTGTCGTCAAACCGGTCAGATGGAATGCGGATGGTCAATTGAGCGTAGTCATAACCCCGGTCAACGTAGGTGTTCGATGAGAAGACGAAGCCGCCCTTGGTCGTTGCCAGGTTGCGCACCGAGGTGGTCGCCTCGACCGTGTTTTCGACGGCCAGGGTGATGGTAGCCGTGCGGATCACCAGACGGTCTGGTGAAAGCACCGGCTGGTTCGATACCCGGTACGTATCGCCACTCCAGTTGCCTGGAGCGGCGTCGTCCACGTCTGCCTCTTCCATCTCGTCAGTGGCGAATTCTTCTTCGCCATAGATGGACATGCCCGGAACAGGAGCCTCGACGCTGGATGAAATGTTGTTGTCATCATCGCCGCCCCCACAGGCAGCAAGGAGCATGGATGCCAGGAGGAGGAACACCGGCAGTGCGAACAGCCACCGGCCTGAATACCGATTGAACCAACCCATGAGGAGCCTGCCTCTCAGTCTCGACCAATTCCCGCATTGTCTGTGTGTCGACCGACTGCTAGTCAGACGTCAGTGCTGGCGGATTGGTTCCCCTGAACGCAGGCACAAGAAAACGGGGCACGAATCTACCGGCCCCGAACCCGGGTGGTTGGATGAGATGTCGTGATGCTACCGCGAGAGGCGGTCGTCGATACCGGTGGCGATTTCGAAGATGAAGACCATGAGGATCGGAATAGCGATCAGGATGGCGAAGATCACGCCGAGGGTGCCGACTGCCTTGACAATTTCGACCAGAGCGTCCATAGCCACTTCCTGTTTCTGACTGGTGCGCGTGTTCATGATCCAGATGCGTGAAACGGGGCGGCCTACTGGACCGCCCCGATTATACGCACTTTAGGCGACGACGGCTGCCTGTGACAATGATGCGTTCAGTGTCAGTTTGCCATCCGGCGTTGCATCGACGACCACTGTCTCACCCTCGTGGATGTTTCCATTCAGGAGTTCCAGTGCCAATGGGTCGAGCAGGTATCGCTGGATAACCCGCTTCAGCGGCCGTGCACCGTAGGCCGGGTCGTAGCCCTTGATCGCAATCACCTCACGTGCGGCGCTGGTCAGCATCAGTTCGATGTTGCGATCTGCCAGGCGCTTGCGAACCATCTCCAGCTGGATTTCGACGATTTCGCCGATCTGGTCGCGGCTGAGCGGCTTGAAGATCACCGTTTCGTCGATCCGGTTCAGGAACTCAGGCCGGAAGTTGGCCCGTAGTGCTTCCATCACCCGCTGGCGAGCCTCGCCGTTGTCGACCCCTGGCGTCAGGTAGGTCGAGCCCAGGTTGCTGGTCATGATAATGACCGTGTTCCTGAAGTCGACCGTGCGACCCTGGTTGTCGGTCAACCGGCCGTCATCCAGCACCTGCAAGAGGATGTTGAAGACTTCCGGGTGTGCCTTCTCGATTTCATCGAAGAGCACCACCGCGTACGGGCGCCGGCGAACGGCTTCCGAGAGTTGTCCGCCTTCGTCATAGCCAACGTATCCTGGCGGTGCACCGATCAACCGGGAGACGGCGTGCCGTTCCATGTATTCGGACATGTCGATCCGGACCATTGCCTGCTCGTCGTCGAACAGGAACTCGGCCAGCGCGCGGGCAAGTTCGGTCTTACCGACGCCGGTCGGGCCCAGGAAGATGAACGAGCCAAGCGGGCGGTTGGGATCGGAGAGTCCGGCCCGGGCGCGACGGATGGCGTTCGCAACAGCGGTGACGGCCTCATCCTGCCCGACAACACGCTTGTGCAGGCCCTCTTCCATCCGCACCAGTTTCTCGATTTCCGCTTCCATCAGCCGGCTCACCGGGATACCGGTCCAGCGGGCAACCACCTCGGCGATGTCGTCGGCATCCACTTCTTCCTTCAACAGGCGAGGGACCGACTGGTCAGCATCGAGCGGATTCTCCAGGTTGCGGAGTTTTTGTTCCAGTTCGACCAACCGGCCGTACTGGAGTTCCGAAGCACGCTGGTAGTCGGCGACGCGTTGTGCCTGCTCGATCTCCAGACGTGTCTGGTCGATCTCGGACTTCAGGTTGGTGATTTCCTCAATGACTGAACGTTCGCGCTCCCACTGGGCGGTCAGGGCATCACGGGCCTCCTTGCGGTCGGCCAGTTCTGCTTCGAGATCTTCCAGGCGTTTGCGAGAGGCATCATCGCGTTCCTTTCGGAGTGCCTCGCGCTCGATTTCCAGTTGCATGATCCGGCGATTGAGTTCGTCCAGTTCAACCGGCATCGAGGTGATTTCCATGCGCAGACGTGATGCAGCCTCGTCCACAAGGTCAATGGCCTTGTCCGGCAAGAAGCGACCGGTAATGTAGCGATTGGAAAGCACCGCTGCTGCTACCAGGGCATTGTCCTGAATGCGGACGTTGTGGTGGACCTCGTAGCGCTCTCGCAGGCCGCGGAGGATCGAAATGGTGTCCTCAACGGTCGGCTCACCGACGTATACCTGCTGGAAGCGCCGTTCCAGCGCCGCATCCTTCTCGATGTGCTTGCGGAACTCGTCGAGGGTGGTGGCACCAATCGCATGGAGTTCGCCGCGGGCCAGCATCGGCTTGAGCATGTTGCTGGCATCCATCGCACCTTCGGCTGCACCGGCACCGACGACAGTATGGAGCTCGTCGATGAACACAATGATCTTGCCCTCGGCGCTGGTGATTTCCTTGAGGACAGCCTTCAGGCGCTCCTCGAACTCACCGCGATACTTTGCGCCGGCGATCATGGCGGCGAAGTCGAGAGCGATCAGTCGCTGATCTCGAAGGCCTTCCGGTACGTCACCACGAACAATTCGCTGGGCAAGACCTTCGACAATGGCAGTCTTACCGACGCCCGGTTCACCAATCAGCACCGGATTGTTCTTGGTTCGCCGGCTCAGCACCTGGATCACCCGGCGGATTTCGTCATCGCGTCCAATGACCGGGTCGAGCTTGCCTTGCCGGGCAGCTTCGGTCAGGTCGACGCCATATTTCTCCAGCGCTTCGTACTGGGATTCAGGGTTCTGGTCGGTCACCTGGTGTGATCCTCGAATCTGGGTCAGGGCGCTCATGACCGAGTCGCGGTCGATCCCCTGAGTCTTCAAGCCCTTGACGGTCTGGTTCTGGCTGGCATCCAGCGCCCCCAGCAGCAGATGTTCGGCACTGATGTACTGGTCGCCAAAGCCGGACATCTCATCTTCCGCTTTCTGGAGAGCCTTGCGGAAGTGACCACTCAGGCTCGGCTGGGCGGAATACTGCAGTTTGGGATGGTTTTCGAGATTGCGCTCGATTTCGGCTCGCACGGCCATTGGCTGGACGCCAAGCACCTCCAGGACACGCGGCACAACGCCACCTTCCTGGGTAACCAGTGCATGCAGCAAATGGTCAATGTCGAGCGTGGCATGGTTTCGGTCTTCAGCCAACCTCTGGGCCGCCACGATGGCCTCGGTTGCTTTTTGTGTCAGGCGGTTCGGGTTCATTGCATCCTCCCTTTCCCCGGTCCGGGCTCGCTTGATGATTGGGCAGGATCAGCAGAAATCTTGCGGAGTACGTCATCCAGCGCTCTGGCGATGGCGTCGTAGTCGCTGCGGTTCCTCGACCGGAGTTCTTCCTGGATCGAGCGGACTGTCTTGGCAACATCAAGCGCCATTTCGACTCCGGCAAGGTTCACGCCACGCTCCTCGACCAGGTGTTTGATCTGGCGGAGCCGGGCAATGTCCTCACTGGAATAGAGGCGCAGGTTTCCGGTCGTCCGTGATGGGGCAACAAATCCGACGCGCTCATACTTCCGGAGAGTTTGTGGATGCAGTTGCAGCAGGCGGGAAGCCACGCTGATGACATAGAGTCCTTCTGAGTCGCGCATCGATCCTCCAATAGCAGGCAAAGTCTTAGCATTATTGATACAGAGTATATCAGGGTTGTAGCGTGGAGGCAACATAACACTGGCTCTACCTCCAACGGTGAGCCAGTCTTCCTGAGGCCAGATTTCGCCGGTATCCGAATGCGGACTGAAGCAGTGGCAGATGGTTGGCTAATCGCCCTGCACCCACCGGTTTACCGGGATGTCTCGCCGCTGGATCGTTGCAAACGGCTGGGTGGTGTTGATCAGTGCCGGTGCAGGAGCAAGGTGTGGGTGCCGGCGTGGAGACGTACCGCGTCGCCGTGACACCGCTGCCACCGGAGCTGTAACCGTTGGCCGTACCGGACGGGGTGCTGCTGCCGGTGCGCGCCGTGGTCGAGGTCGGCGCCCCTTGGCAGCCGGCAGTTTGTGGAGTCGAATCAGTGCGCGAGTCTGGACGATCGTGACCGAAGCCACCAGCATTGCGAGTATTGCGCCAATCGGCCAGCGGATTACCCGCCAGGCGTTAGAGGCCGTTGTTGCAGAGTCGGGCCGAACGCTCAGTGTCTCGGAGTTGACCTGATGGACGCTGAGGCCGGTTACAACCGGGGCAATCGCCTGCTCCAGTGTCGACGCCTGGGCAGTAGCCTGCGGTGCGCTTGCCGGGAGTGAGAAACCGTATTCCAGCAGGGCAATTGAATCTGCATACCAGCGCGCATCGTTGCTGCCGAGGACGACACTGATCAGGGTCCGTCCATCACGTTGGGCAACGGTCATCAGGGAGTAGCCCGCGTCATCGGTGACACCGGTCTTGCCGCTGATGACGCCCGGGTACTGGCCAATCAACTGATTGCGCTGGGCAAATGAGAATCCTTCTCCGGAGAAACCGGGCGATCCGGAGATTCGCAGAAAATCCGGCTGGTTTTTCAACGCCAGCGAGGTCATCAGCGCAATATCCCAGGCAGTTGAGAAGTGACCGTTCTCGTCGAGGCCATGCGGGTTGGCCAGGTGGGTGTCATAGATGCCGAGCTTCGGAAGCTGGGCATTGGAGTAGTCCAGGAAGCCGGTAGGTCCATCGACCGATCCAGGCATGTTCTGGCCGAGGTTGCGAGCGATGGTCATGGCTGCGTCATTGCCGCTTGCCAGCATCAAGCCATGAAGCAACGTCTCGAGCGAGAGGTTATTGCCGGCAGAAAGCCCGGCACTCGCTTCGCCAACCAGGTCCGATTCGGTGACAGTTAAACGCTGCTCGAGTTGACCGAGTTCAAGGGCAAAGTAAGCTGTGAAGATCTTGGTAAGGCTGGCCATTGCGATGCGTTCGTACGGCCGTTTCTGGAAGAGGATCTCGTGGGTGTCGGCATCGATGAGGATACCGCTGTAGGCCGCGATCTCCGGTTCGACTTCTTCTGCATTGGCCGGGATACCGGGCATCCCGAAGGTTGTGGCGAGGACGAACGCGGCGATCAGCAACACGAGGAAAGGTGTCCGCATGAACCAGTTGCTCCCTGGAGTTTCCTGTCAATTCAGACTGACCGGTCCTCACATGGATCCTCGCTGATCGCCAGTGCCGTGCCGGTCGTTTGTTGGTTCGTCATAGTGAACGTACACGCTGAAGTGATGACGACCTGAGTCTATCAGTCACACTGTACGTACACAAGGTCAATCCAGGGCTCTACGTTGTCTCCGGTTGAAGCGTTCCGCGCGGATATAACTTTCGATGCGGTCCATAACGAAGTCCCGATCTGCTGCCGCAACGATTTTCCCCTGTTTTTCCACCAAAACAATCGCCGGGGAGCCGGGAGGTAGTTCGGCCAGCAGTGCAGAAACCGGCGCATCGGAAGGCAGAACCGGGAGAGATTCGAGCGTGGTCATGATTGAACCGATTGGCGTTGTCGTCCAGCGAGCCCGAGGAACACGCTTTACCGATGACAAACTGACAATGCCAATGACGTCCTGCTGGTCGGTTACAAGGGTTGGGCCGCGACGGAAGCTGTCGAGCAGGGATTCGATACTCTGGTCAATCGACATCCCTGCAGGCACCCGGTTGACTCCGGCCTGAAAGAGGTCGTCGATTTGCAGGTTCTTGCCTGCTTCGGTCCACAGCAGGTGGGAAATGCCCTGGTGCCGGGCGCGATTGACCGTCCAGCAGAGGATGAGAATCCAGGTTCCCCAGACTGCCTGCTTTTCACCGACCGACAGCAATACGACACCCCCGAGCAATCCCAGAAACAGCAGGACGTGTCCATAGATTGCCGTGATTCGGGTGGCGCGGATGATGTCGCCGGTGATGAACCAGATGAACGCCCGGAAGATGCGTCCGCCGTCGAACGGATATCCGGGTAGCAGGCCGATCGCGACCAGACCGGCGTTGAAGCCGGCAAGCAGCAGCAACGAAGCACCGGGCAAATGCTCCGGCGCTCCGGATATCAGCCATATTCCGAAAAGCAACACGGCGATGGGCAGGTTGGCCAGCGGGCCAGCCAACGCGACCTGCAGGTCTTTCCTTGGACTGACCGCGGGGAAGTTGGTGTCGGGCAGAGCGCCGAGAATGGACGGTTCGATCGAGGCAAGGTTGCTGCCAAGTCCCCGTGCCGCCAGGACATGGGCAAGTTCATGCAGGAGGATCGAGGCAATTGCACCGATGAGAATGATGAATGCCCCGGCAAACCAGCCTGCCGATTCAGGCCGCGGTGGTGAGAGCTGGGAAAACGTGATCAGCGTCATGCACGCGGCAACCGCCATCCATGTCCAGGAAGTACGGACCGGTAGCCCAAACAGCATGATTCGCCGGGGTTGAGGCATGGGCGATCCTTCCGCCCGTTGCCGGGTTCGTCGGTGTGTCGCGGATCGTTAGAGCCGCTGATACTCTTCGAGGTCGAGGACGAAGACGGTGGCAGCGGCGGTCTGGCTCTCTTCGTCGCTCTCGGCCATCGCACGGTTGCGTGCCTCTTCGCGGATGATGTTCAGCACCTGCTCAACCTGGTCGTCCTGCACACCGATCATGATGGTGGTGTTGCCACGTCGCAGGAAGCCGCCGGTACTGGCGAAACGAGTGGCGCGGAACTCGGCCGAGACGAGTGCGTCGACGACTTCGTCCGCATCCTTGTTCTGGACCACTGTGATAATCAGCTTCATTTCGCCTCACTCTTCTTCCGGGTGCTGGCATTCCAGTTCGTGGAACTCTGTTCGCATTATAGAGACCCGGCAGCGGCAGCGTCAATTGTGCCTGTACCCTGTCCTGAACCGGCACTTGTCAATCGTGGCCATCTGCGCGACGATGTGCACTCGAAAAATCGAAGCGAGTTTGTGATGTTGATCGAGTCAGCCGGTATGAAGAGGAGTTGAGATGAGCGGGTTTCCGGATAGTGGTCCAGGGAGAGTCCTGGAGCGGATGGTGAGGGCGTTGAACGATCGTGATCTGAACGCCTACGTCGATTGCTACGCCGAGGACTACCGGAGCGTTCAACCGGTTCATCCCGACTGGTCCTATACCGGAAAGGCTCATCTTCGCTGGAACTGGACCGGCATCTTCGAGAACGTCCAGGAGTTCCGGGCCGATCTGCTGCGCTACACGATTACCGGCGATACCGTCTGGACCGAGTGGTACTGGAGTGGCGTTCAGCCCGACGATAGTCCACTGACGGTTGCCGGCGTGATCATCATGGAAATCGAGGACGAGAAGATCGCCTCGGCACGCATCTACATGGAATCGGTTGCCGGGATGCCCCTAAGCTACAACCAGGGTCGTGAGGGCCGCCCATCCAGAATGGACGCCTGATCATCCAGGTCAGGCCCGGATGAAGAGCCGGTTGCGCCGCTTCCAGATATAGGTCATGACAAGCGCGAGAATGCCCGCAATCGTGGCGTATTCGATGTAGCTGATATATCCCTCGACCCGCTCCCATTCGTTGCCGAGCACCCACCCGGCAGAAATGAGCAGGGTGTTCCAGACGCCGCTGCCAATGGCGGTGTAGAGAATGAACGTACCCAGCGACATCCTAACCAGACCAGCCGGCACCGAAATGAGGCTACGGACAATCGGGACCACCCGGCAGATCAACACTGCCTTGGTACCGTGACGACCAAACCATTCGATCGCTGTGTTCAGGTCCTGCTCGTCAAGCAGTGCAAACCTGCCAAAGCGCCGGAACAGAACACGCAGTTTGTGCTCGCCAAAGAAGTATCCGAGCGCATAGAGCAACAGCGCGCCAACCACCGACCCGATTGTCGCTGCAATCAGGACAGCCGGAAACGAAAAGCGTCCCTGGCCAACCAGAAACCCGGCCATCGGCAGGATTGCTTCCGACGGGATTGGCGGGAAGACATTCTCCATGGCGACTGCTAGAGCCACCCCGGCATAGCCGAGGCGTTCCACCAGATCAAGTGCCCATGAGGTAATCGTCGAAAGAGGAGAAGCGACGAGCGGCAGATCAGTCCCGTCGGTAGGGATTCGCATCCAGATACCCTTGCAGCATGATAGACGCCGCTACAGCGTCGCGATCTCCACTGGCCCGGTTCCTGCGCCGGTTGCCACCGTTTGCTTCCAACAGCCGGTCAGCAATGGCGGAGGTGAGCCGCTCATCCCAGAAGACGATCCGCAAGTCAACCATTTCCGAGAGTTCGGCGGCCATGGCCTTTGCCTGGCGAGCCTGAAAGCCCTCTTCACCGCTGAGGGTGGTCGGCAATCCGGCGACGATTCCGTCCACTTGCTGTTCGCGTGCAATCCGGGCAACATCCTCCAACGTCTGGTGTCGCAGATCGACGACACCAATCGGGAAAGACATGGAGCCAAGATCATCGGAAACAGCGATGCCAACCCTGCGTTCGCCCAGGTCAAGTCCGAGCAATTTACGGCCCGGTCGTTCCCGGAGCTTGCGTCGTTGTCGTGCTGTCGTCAATGGTGATCGCAATCCGTGATTCCAGTCGAGGTGGCCAATCGAACGGGAGCCAGTCCGGTCCATGTTCGATCTCGAATCCTGCCACATTCCCCAACAGGACAACCTGAGCAGCTGCCTGTTCCTCGGATGCACCGATCAGGTCATGCCGCAAGGCTTCGATGATCTGCGGATCGATGATGGCACGGGCGTTGGCACCGGCTTCCAGTTCAAACGCGTACTGTCCGGTCACTTCCGGCGTACCGATCGAGATGGAGTTTTCCAGCAGTTCGGTATCAACCGGGACGGCACCGGCAAGCCGGTTCGCGAGTTCAGCTTCGGCCATCTCCTGGAGTGCAACAGGATCGAATGCCTGCGCCGAGATCGGCAGGACAACGTTGATCGTCAGTTCGGTGGCATCCATGCCGGGTTCCAGATTGAACGCCGTTTGCATATCTCCGGTTTGCAGCGAACCATCGATCAATTCAAAGCCGGCCGGGATGAGTGGTGCGATTTCGGCTTCCGGGCGTCCGGCGAGTGATGCTGCTGCCTGACTGCGAAGTGTCTCCAGGTCCGCTTCGGCCACGGTCGGAATCTCGCGGACGGTGCCACCGGAGAACGCCTCGCGATTCTGGAAGAACAGACCGTTATCGAGTTGGCCTTCGAGTGCGTACGCCTGGATGTTGGCGTCCGGGCCGGCGGTGGTTGCCTGGAGTTCAACCACTGCAGTTCCCATTGCGCCGCTGCCAAACGGGTCAGCAGCCGGAATGGTGATGTCCCAGGTCGTTGCAAAGGAGAGACCGTCGACGGTGGACAGCACGGTTCCCGCCGGCAGGAAGATCTCAACGGTAGACGGGTTCATCAGCGCCAGTTCACCGGTCGCAAAGCCATCCGGTTCGGTGCGGATGCCGGTGGTCGGAATGGTTGCGCTATAGGTTATCTCGCTACTGATGGATACCGGGTCGATGGTGACATCAACGCCGTTGGCATAGCCGGCAACGCCGTAGGTCAGGCCCGCCTCGACCGGCACGACGATTGGTGTCAGGGTGACGTTGGTCCGCGGAATCACTACGGCGGCCATCAATCCGCTGCTGACGAGCAGCAACATGATGACAATGACGGCCGCGATCCCGGCAGCTTTTCCGGCTCGATGATGTGACCCGGAACGTCGCTGTGTGACCGGAATTAGGGCGCCATCGTAATACCAGGTGTTCTGTGCAAGATCCGGCCGGCGAGGTACTGGTGGATTGACGACGAACGAGAAGGATGCCCACGACTCATCGTCCGTGATATCAGCGGTCGTCCCCTTGCTGTTCCGGACTTCCGGCATCGGGCGGGTTTCGGGTTGCGGTCGGTCGATCTTGCGAGTTGCTTCTGTACTGTCTATTGCACGGCGGACGCCGCTGGTCACCGGGTCCGGTGCAATCACGGTCAGGCCGGCTATGCGGGCAAGTTCAACTCGCAGCGGATCATCGCTGGTGAACGAAACCTCGGCGTCGGATTGGGAGACAGTCGATGCAAGGTCACGGAACTCGTCCATCCGGGTCAGCACCGGGCTATCCGGGGCTGCCTCGATCAGCAGACGCTCACTGCCCGAGGCAATCGCCTCGCGTGCCATGACCAGGTCAGATCGTGAAGAAACCAGATACCGCTGAGCGTATCGCGCAACCATAACCATTCCGTTTCCGGCCGGCGCGATACGCTCAACTGTTCACGGCAAGGCCGTGAGGCGTCGCTAACCGGCGATTTGTCGGCGGACCGCGGATTCAACCGCAGCCAGCGCTTCATCGAGACGGGCGGGATCCGACCCGCCTCCCTGGGCAACTTCAGGACGTCCACCGCCGCGGCCACCAACGATGGGCGCGATTTCCTGGATCAACTTGCCGGCATGCAAGCCGTTGGTTGTTTGGTCGCTGGTCACCATTGCCAGCAGCGCAGGCTGTTCCTGGATGGTGCTGCCAAGCACCACCACGCCGGAGCCAATCCGGTCGCGAACACGGTCTCCAACCTGGAGCAGGGTGTCGCGGTCTGCCACCTCGACTCGGGCGGCAACCACCGAAACTCCATCAACCTGGATGGCCAGCTGGAGCAATCCGTCGATGTTGCCGGTTGCCAACCGCAAACGAAGTTGTTCGTTCTGGCGTTCCAGGTCGCGGACTTGCGCCTGGAGGTCCTCAATGGCAGCAGCAATTTGGTCGACCGGTACACGCAGTGAACGGGCGAGTTCATTCGTCCGGGTGTGAAGTTGACCGAGATAGGCAAGCGCAGCGTGACCGGTGATCGCTTCAATGCGCCGTACACCGGAACCGATAGACGCTTCACTGAGGATCACAATCGGCCCGATCTCACCGGTGGCAGAAACGTGCGTGCCGCCACAAAGCTCGGTCGAAAACCCCGGAACCTCAACGACCCGGACTTCATCGCCGTACTTTTCGCCGAACAGCGCCATTGCGCCCTTCTCGACGGCTGCGTCGTAGGCCATGATGCTGGTCTCAACCGGCAGGTTGGCGATGACTTCAGCATTGGCCAGTTCACTAACCTGTTGCAGGCGTTCCGGGCCGAGCGCCTCGGTACTGGTGAAGTCGAACCGCAGGCGATCCGGTGCAACAAGCGAGCCGGCCTGGTGCGTATCGTCACCGAGGACAATCCGCAACGCACGGTGAAGCAGGTGAGTGGCAGTGTGATTGCGGCGGATATCCGACCGCCGGCGCGACGCAATTTCGGCGGTCGCTTTCTGGCCGGTAGTGATGAATCCCTCAACGACTTCGCCGATATGGACAATCAGATCAGCCACCGGCCGCTGGGTATCATCCACCCGGAAGACGCCCGTCTCGGTGCGGATGAATCCTGTATCGCCAACCTGGCCGCCGGACTCGCCGTAGAACGGGGTCTGGTTCAGCACCAGTTCACAGGCAACACCGGCATCGGCCTGATCGAGCGAGTTGCTGGCATCGAAAATGTCGGTAACGGTTGCCGTTGCGGCTTCCTGCGAATAGCCCAGGAACGTAACCGGCCGGCCCTTGGCGCCAGCGTAGAGTGGCGCCCGCAGCCGGGCGGTGTCGGCAAATGACTGCAGTTCGGCACGGCTCCGGGCACGCTGGGCTTCGAGTTCTGCCTCGAATCCTTCGCGGTCGACGGTGAAACCCGCATCCTCGGCCAGTTCGACGGTAAGGTCAATCGGGAACCCGTAGGTGTCGTGAAGCCGGAAGGCTTCGTCACCCGGGATGACCGTTTCGCCACGTTCCTTCAGGTTGGCAGTCAGCGATTCAAACCGGGCCATGCCGGTCGCCAGTGTCCGGCTGAATGCTTCTTCCTCGGCATTCACGATGCGATGAATGTGCTCGCGACGGTTGGCCAGCTCCGGATACTGGTCCGAGAAGTTCTCGATGACCACATCGGTCAGGCCGGCAAGGAAGTTCTCGTTGATGCCGATTGAGCGTCCGTGGCGCACAGCCTTGCGGAGCACCCGGCGCAGCACGTAGCCGCGACCTTCATTGCCTGGCAGCACGCCATCGGCAATCAGGAAGGCAACGCCCCGGGTATGGTCGGCGATAATGCGCAGCGAGCGATCTACCGCGGGATCATCCTTGTATTTCACGCCGGCAAGTTCGGCCGCGCGGGTGATGATCGGCTGGTAGAGGTCGGTTTCGTAAATCGAACCGGCATCCTGCAGCACCATCGTGATGCGTTCCAGGCCCATACCGGTATCGACGTTCTTCATCGGCAGGGGGGTGTTGGAGCCGTCTTCGTGGCGATAGAACTCCATGAAGACCAGGTTCCAGACCTCGACGTAGCGTTCTCCGCTGTCGCCCATGGGGCCGCCCTGGGTATCGCCACCCGGAACGTACTCCCGGTCGTAGTAGATTTCGCTGTCCGGCCCCCAGGGACCGGTGTCCCCGACCGGGCCCCATGTGTTGGACGGATCATTCTGAATGCGTTCGTTCGGGATGCCAATTTCGTCGCGCCAGAGCGAGCGGGCAACCTCATCGTCCGGATGGACGGTGACCCAGAGGCGTTCGGGATCAATGCCGAACGGCCCGGTCATCAGGTTCCACGCCATGTGGATGGCATCGCGCTTGAAATAGTCGCCCACCGAGAAGTTGCCGAGCATCTCGAAAAACGTGCAGTGACTTTCGTCGCCGACTTCATCGATATCGACGGTGCGGAATGACTTCTGGATGGTGGTCAGCCGCGAGTGGGGTGGTTTTTCCAACCCGAGAAAGAATGGCGTCATCTGCTGCATGCCGGCTGTGGTCAGCAACACGGTCGGATCCGGCGGGATCAGCGAAGACGATGCCATCGGGAGATGGTTGTGCTCTTCGAAGTACTCTGTGAATATCCGGCGTATGTCGCGGCTGTTCATCGCAACCTGTCTCTTTCTGCCTTACAGTTGTGAAAGTGCGTGGCAAGTGTATCCGATGCACCATCGGTAACCATGCGGCACCAGCACCTCACAACGCAAGGTGTACGTACAGTATGCACGTACAGTGCCAGCGTGTCAACGAGAATCCGGGTGATCTGGCCCGGAATGATAGAATTTCAAGGCTATGCAGGAGCAGTTTTCAGGGCGTCTTTCCGCACTTGCGGCCGAGCCCGGTGTCTACCTCTTCAAGAACCAGTACGGCGGAGTCCTCTACGTTGGCAAGGCGGCCTCGCTGCGTAACCGCGTGCGCTCGTATTTCCAGTCTGGCCGGCATCCGGATCCGAAAACCCGTGAACTGGTTTCGCAGATTGTTGACTTTGAGGTCATCCGCACCGACACCGCAGCCGAAGCGCTTATCCTTGAGAATGAGCTGATCAAACGCTATCAGCCCAAGTACAACGTCATGCTCAAGGACGGCAAGACCTACCCGTACATCCGGATTACCAATGAGGAATGGCCACGGGTAATCAGCACCCGGAAGATCATCCGGGATGGTTCACGCTATTTCGGTCCGTTTACCTCAGCTTCATCGGTAAACGTCACGCTGGACCTGCTGAACCGGGTGTTCCCCTACCGTCCCTGCGATATCAAGATCACCGGCGATGCACCGCGGCCATGTCTCTACTATCACATCGGTCGCTGTCTCGGGCCGTGTATCGGTGCTGCAAACCATGCTGACTACCTGGCGGCAATCGAGGGCGTCGCGCTATTCCTTGAAGGACGTGGCGAGGAACTGGTGCCGGCACTGAGGAGCCAGATGGACGAGGCTGCCGAGGCGCTGGATTTCGAACGGGCTGCCCGGTTGCGGGACGAGATCAAGGCCGTCGAGCATGTCCTCGAACGGCAGAAGATCGTCTCCGGCAAGGGGTTCAACGCCGATGTACTGGCGGTTGCCCAGTCGGCCGGCGGCGATGCCGGTGTCCAGGTGGCGTTTATCCGGAACGGCAAGATCCTCGGGTCCGAACATTTCCTGATGGGTGGCTCCCGGGTTGACGACGATCCGGCCGAGATTCTTTCCAGTTTCGTCGGGCAGTTCTATGAGGATGCCGCCGTTGTTCCCCGGGAGTTGATCCTGCAGCATCCGTTGCCAGATACCCAGATGGTCGAGGAGTTCCTCTCCGGCAGGCGAGGTGGACCGGTTCGTCTGTTTGTCCCGCAGCGGGGTGACAAGCGCCGCCTGGTAGAGATGGTCGCCAAGAGTGCCGAGGAGAACCTGGAGCAGAATCGCTTGCGCTGGCTGAGCGACGAGCAGAAACTGACCGCGGCACTTTCGGAACTCTCCGATGCGTTGTCGCTCCAGTCGGTTCCCCGCCGGATCGAGTGCTTCGATATTTCGACGCTACAGGGCACAAACACCGTCGCCTCGATGGTCGTCTTTGTCGATGGCAAGCCGAACAAGAAAGAGTACCGGCGTTTTGCCATCAAGGACGTCCAGGGGCAGAACGACTTCGCCAGCATGCAGGAGGTGATCCGGCGCCGGTTCAAGCGGGCTGCCGCCGAGGACGCCACTGAATCGTGGCGGACAATGCCCGATCTGGTCATCGTCGACGGTGGCAAGGGGCAACTGAGCGCGGCTGTCGCAGTGCTTGAGGAGCTGGGCGTCAACCCGCCGATTGCCGGCCTTGCCAAGGAGAACGAAGAACTCTTCCTGCCGGGGCAACCGATGCCGGTTATCCTGCCGCGCGATTCGCAGGCGCTCTATCTGATCCAGCGGGTTCGCGATGAAGCGCACCGGTTTGCGGTGACCTTCCACCGCAAGAAGCGCGGCAAGACTGCCTTCAAGTCTGCGCTCGATGATCTGCCGGGAGTCGGTCCGAAGCGCAAGAAGGCGCTGATCCGGGAGTTCGGCAGCGTCAAACGCATCCGCGAGGCGTCAGTCGAGCAGATTGCCTCGGTAGAGGGAATTGGCCGGGCTCTGGCCGAACAGATCAAGGCCACCCTGTAAGTGACAACGCCAGATGCAACCCTGATCCAGCGTGCCGCGGCACTGCTGAACGAGGGCAAGGTGATCGCGATCCCGACTGATACGGTATACGGACTTGCCGCGTCGCTACATCATCCGGCTGCGCTGGAGGAGATCTACGCGATCAAGGGCCGGGAGGCAGGGAAGGCGTTACCGGTCCTTCTTGACGGTCCGGATGCCATTGACCGCTGGGCGGTGAATGTCCCGGAACGCGCCATTGTTCTTGCGAAAGCCTTCTGGCCGGGCGCGTTGACGATCGTACTTGATGCGTCTCCGGATGTGCCCGAAGGCGTGCATCGCGGTGCCGGGACGGTCGGGTTGCGGGTTCCGGATAGTGAGATTGCCAGGGCGATCATTCGTGCTGCCGGTGGGGGGCTGGCCGTGACAAGTGCCAACCTCTCGGGACGCACCGAAGCGAAACGGGCTGAGGAAGTCCGGAATGCGCTGGGTGACCGGTTGGCGATGGTGGTGGATGGTGGCCCATCGAGCGGCGGCGTTCCCTCAACCGTGGTTGACTTGACCGGAGCAGAGTTGAAGATTCTGCGGGCGGGAGCGATAACGCCTGACGATCTGGATCGGGCGCTCAACTGATTGGTGCGGCAGGCAATGGTGGCTGAACATGACAGCCGGTATTATGCCCGGCGGTTCGCCCTCAGTCGTGCGTTTGCTTTGGCCGGAATCACCCTCACGCTTGGCATTCCCCTGACCTTCTACGCACGTTCCACTGCACCCGCGGCAGACAGTTTTCCGCTCGTATCGCCGGATGGACGGGCCTATTACCTTGCCGCACTGATTCTTGTTGCCGTGATCGCCGTCCTGATCCGTGCACTGGAAACAGACGACCCGGCCCGTATTGTCAATTCATATGGCGAACGTTTGTATCGCTATCGTCAGCCGGCTCCCCGGACTGCATGGATGATGCCGGCAGTCGGACTGTTTTCCCTGTACACGTTGATGGCAGTCCACGACCGGTTGATTCTTCAGTTGGCCATTCCGTTTGTGGCAGGCGGATTGGTTCTCGCCAGCCGGGTGTTGCGTTACGAGGTGCTGTCTACTCCAGGTGATACTTCGGCAATGGCAGCAAGCGTTTACCAGGTGCTGGTGATTCTGGTCGCCGGTCTGGCATTCTTCACGATTTTTGGCTTCCGGGCACGAGGACTCCATGCCATGCCGGTGCTGTTCGCGACATCCGGACTTCTGATGATGACCGCGTTCGACGGGTTGGAGATCACGACATTCCGGCGGGCAATCTACGCGCTCATTGGTGGCGCGGCGGTGGCCGAGCTGTACTGGGCGCTGGCGTTCTGGAACATCAGCAACCTGGCGGGAGCAGGGCTGCTGCTGACTGCGTTTGCGTTCTTCGGCGGCATGGCGAAGTTCCAGCTTGATGGCGGGGTTCGAAAGCCTCAGGTGATAGTCGGGGCGATGCTTGCTTCGGTTGTATTTGTCGTGCTGACCCGGTTGGGAGGGTGAATCTGTGGCAAATAAATCCGGTCAACAGGATCCGGACTACGAACTGATGGAGACGCTGGACATCCTGATCGAACTCCGCGAAGACCTCACCGAGCTCGGGATTTCGACGATCGAGGAACTGGACGAACGCATCCGGGAAATCGAAGCGCAGATTCAGGATGACGATGGACCTGTTTGACGCCACCCGCGAGGAGCAGCTTTCACGGCGTGGCCCGCTTGCCTCCCGCATGCGGCCGCGCACGCTGGATGAGTTCGTCGGCCAGGAACAGGTGCTTGGGCCGAAGAGCGTCCTGCGCCGGGCAATCGAGAAAGACCGGCTTTCGTCGCTGATACTCTGGGGACCTCCGGGTGTCGGAAAGACGACGCTGGCACGGTTGCTCGCTGAAGGTAGTGCCTCGCATTTCGAGCAACTCTCCGCGGTTTCGGCCGGCGTTGCCGACCTGCGTGCCGCGGTGAAGCGTGCTGGTGAGCGTCTGGGGATGCATCGCCAACGGACACTGCTTTTTATCGATGAGATCCATCGTTTCAACAAGTCGCAGCAGGATGCGATTCTGCCGTACGTCGAGGACGGCACGGTGATCCTGGTCGGCGCGACGACCGAGAACCCGTCGTTCGAGGTCAATGCTCCGTTGCTCTCCCGTTCGCGTGTGGTGGTGCTGAAGGCACTCTCCGACGATGACATCGCCGAGATATTGCGGCGGGCGCTGGCCGATGAGGAGCGTGGGTTGGGCGCTGAACGCCTCTCGATCAGCGACGATGCCCTGGCGCTACTGGTGAACCTTGCAAACGGTGATGCCCGGTTTGCGCTGAACACGCTTGAAATGGCCAGCGTCGCGGTTGAACCCGACGGTGACCAGGTGATTACCGCCGAAATGGTCGCCGAGGCAGCCCAGCGCCGGGCGGCCGTGTATGACAAGGATGGCGAGGCGCACTTCGACACCATTTCCGCGCTGCATAAATCCATCCGCGATTCCGATGCCGACGCCACCATGTATTGGCTGGCCCGGATGCTGGAAGGCGGAGATGATCCGCTTTACATTGCCCGGCGTTTGGTTCGTGCAGCCACCGAGGATGTTGGTCTGGCGGACCCGAGAGCGTTGCAGGTGGCAATGGCGGCCCAGCAGGCTGTCCATTTTCTCGGTGTCCCGGAAGGTAACCTCGCCCTTGCAGAAGCGGCGATCTACATTGCCCTTGCGCCGAAGAGTAACGCCCTCTACAAGGGCTACGCTGCCGCCCGGGAAGATGTCCAGAAGACCCGCAACGATCCGGTGCCGATGCACCTAAGAAACGCCGTCACCGGGTTGATGCGCGGTCTGGGCTACGGTGCCGGTTACAAATACGCACACGATGATCCGGATGCTGTCGTCGATCAGGACGACTTGCCGGAGAACCTTGCCGGTCGGCGGTACTTCGAGCCGACGAGCCGCGGGTTCGAGGGACATCTGGTGGAACGTATTGAAGAGCGGCGGGAACTGCTGGCCCGCAAGCGCAAGGAACAGGGGAAGAAGTGAGTCTGACGACAGCACGAACCAGCAGGGCAGACAGTGACCTGCGACCGGTGACGATCGAGATTAACGTCGCCCCGTACGCCGAAGGCTCGGCGCTGATCTCGTTCGGCGACACCCGGGTCTGGTGTACCGCCAGTGTTGAAGAAGATGTCCCGCCTTGGCTGGAGCGCTCGGGCCGGGGTTGGGTCACTGCCGAATATTCGATGCTGCCTCGGGCGACACATACCCGCACGCGACGTGACCGCGCAACGAACTCCGGACGGTCGCAGGAGATTTCCCGCCTGATTGGCCGGTCTCTCCGGGCGGGGATTGACCTCAAGGCGCTCGGCGCACGGCAAATTGTGGTCGATTGTGACGTTCTCCAGGCGGATGGAGGCACGCGGACAGCCGCCATCACCGGTGCACATGTGGCGGTCGAACTCGCTTGCCGGCATCTGGTGGCGACAAAGGTGTTGAAGTCGAGTCCGGTCATCGCCAAGGTCGCCGCGGTCAGTGTCGGCATGGTGAGCGGAACAGCCCGTCTGGACCTTGAATACCGCGAAGATTCTGTCGCTGATGTTGATTGCAATGTGGTTATGGATTCCCGCGGGCACCTCATTGAGGTGCAGGCCAGCGCTGAGGGCAAGCCGTATTCCAGGGATCAGATGAACGCCATGCTCGACCTGGCCGAGACCGGTATCCGGCAACTGTTTGACTTGCAGTCCGAGGCTCTGAAGACTGACTAGGTCATCCGGTGTTTGTTTGGTACAGACTAGCTTCAACTGTCATCCCGACGACGGAGGGATGACAGTTGAACGTTGTCGGTTCGGGCCTGACTTACCCGGGACTCGGCGCTTAGCGCCCCTCGATGTGTTCCTTGGTAGAGGGCAGGCGGTCGCCAAGGCGAGGATCGAGTGTGGTGGCGGCGTCCAGTGCGCGGGCGAAGGCCTTGAACACAGCTTCGACTTCGTGGTGTGCGTTGCAGCCGTAGAGCGTGATGATGTGGATGTTCATCCGGGCCTCACGGGCGACGGAGTCAAAGAAGTGCCGCACAAGATCGGTTTCAAGTTGCCCGACGTGGGTCCCGGTAAAGTTTCCGTTCTGGACAAACCAGGATCGTCCACCGCAGTCAACCGCGACGTGCGCCAGGGCTTCGTCCATCGGGACGGCAACATCTGCTGTCCTGCGGATTCCCCGGTGGTCGCCAAGTGCCTCCCGGATCGCCTGTCCCAGACAGATACCGGCATCCTCGACCGTGTGATGCCCGTCGACGTGCAGGTCTCCCTGGACGGTCAACGTCAGGTCAAACTGGCCGTGACGTGCGAACAGGGTCAGAAAGTGATCGAATGCCCCGATGCCGGTGTCGACATCGGACACACCGGTTCCGTCAATCGAGAAATCGAGCACGATGCTCGTTTCGGTCGTCGTGCGCCGGATTGACGCGCTGCGGCTAGACACGGGCGCCAATTGTCTGGAGTGCGGTCATCAGACGGTCAGTATCCTCGGGCTTGCCGACGCTGATGCGCAGGCAGTCCTTCAGCCGCGGTTCGCGGTAGAGACGCACCATAATGCCCCTATCCTCTAGTCGCTGGTGGACATCCTGAGCACTGCCTCGCGTAATTCGCACCAGCACATAGTTCGCAACACTCGGGTACGGTTCCATGTAATCGAGCGACCCGAGCCGGCGATAGAGTCGGTTGCGTTCCGAGCGGATCCGGTTCACCGACAGGTGGAGATATTCGAGGTCATCCAGCGACGCTTCGACGGCAATCAATGCGGCCGTCGAAATGGTGAAGGATGACTTGACCTTCATGGCATTCTCGGCAAGCAGTTCCGGGAATACACCGTAGCCGAACCGCAATCCGGCAATCCCGGCCCACTTCGAGAACGTTCTCAAGACGACCAGGTTGTCAAATTCTCGTGTAAGGGGCATGACCGTCTTGCCGGAGAACTCGTAATACGCCTCATCGACGACGACCACAATCCCGGTTTCCAGCAAGCGCACTATGTCCTGGTTGCTGGCAAGGTTGCCGGTCGGATTGTTCGGTGAGGTGACAAAGACCATCTTGGTGCGGTCGTTGATGCTGTCGAGAATGGCATCCGTCGGTAGTTCAAAGTTCGGCCCGCGCGGGATATCCCGGACCACTCCACCGAAGAGATCGGTGCGTGCCTTGTACCACCCGAAGGTGGGTGTCGGGATAATGACTTCATCGTCCGGATCGAGCAGGGTCTGGAGCAGGACGTCGATCACCTCATCGGCGCCGGCCCCGACAATGATCCGGTCAGGATTTGCATCGCAATAGATACCGAGCCGCTGGCGAACACGCCGGGCGTCGGCATCGGGGTAGTGGTGATAGCGGTCAAACGCTGCCAGTGATTCCTGTACGAGAAGCGAGCATCCATAGGGGTTTTCGTTCTGGTCGAGTTTGAGGATCTGGTCCAGCGGCATGCCCAGACGTTCGGCAAGATGCTGTGGCGCCTCTACCGGATGATATGGCGTGAGATCCTTGATTTTCTGACGAATAAGCCGTTCGACGCCGGACTGGTTGGTCATTCCCTGCCTCTCGGTTCCGGATGCGCTCAGACTACCGGGCCCGAATAGAGTAACACCCGGTCGCGGACGGTCGCAACGGGCCTTTATACTTGTGACCGGTTGGCAGGGGCCGGCTGTTACGGGCAGGTGTTGAGTCTTCTGATGCGAGCAATAAAGCTGCTGGTTGTTGTCCTGTGTTGTGGCCTTTTAGCCGCCACCTTGTCGCCTACCGAATCTCTCGCATCACCGGCCGGTTTGACTTCGGGCCCACCTGCGGTTCACCAGATTGCGGAAATCGGTGCAACCGCAGCTATCGCCGTTGACCTTACCAATGGCCTTCAGTTGTACGCGAGCAATGCTGATACCCCGGTGCCGCCGGCGAGCACGATGAAGCTGGCAACCGTTATCGTGGCGCGAAGTATTCTCTCGCCAGGTGAACTGGTGGAGATTACCGACGCTGACCTTTACCTCGGCGAGGATTACTCGCAAATGGGCCTGATGGCCGGCGATGTGGTGAGCGTCGAGGCACTGTTTTACGGGGCGACGATGGCGTCCGGCGCAGATGCGGCACTTGCCCTGGCACGGGTAGCGGGAAACCGGCTCGAGCCGGGTACCGGTGACCCGGTGGGCCGGTTTGTCGCCGAGATGAACACCTGGGCGGCCCGGCACCAGATGTACAACTCGCACTTCACCAACCCGGTCGGGTTTGACGACGATGGACACGTTGTTACCGCGCGAGACCTGGTGCGCCTTGTGCGGGAGATTCTCAAGGACCCGCTGCTTGCACGTGTGTTCACGACGCCGGAAGTGATCGTGCACGTTGACGGGCCGAATGCACGTGAGATGTATCTGGTGACAACCAACCAGTTGATGTTGACCGGCGATGCAATTGGTGGCAAGACCGGGACCGAGGACCTGGCTGGTGAGTGCCTGGTGAACATTGTCCGCCGCGGTGAACACTTGCTGGTTACCGTCGTCATGGGAAGTCAGGACCGGTATGGCGATACCTGGGAGATCCTGAACGATCTGGAACAACGGATTTCGTTTGTCGATTTTGGATCGACCGGCTGGTTCCCCGGCCTTCAGGAAGATCTTGCATCCCGCGGGCTGTTCATGCCGGTGGGTACAACCAGAATGATGACCCGCGAGCAGGCAGAAAACCTCTCCTATCGTTTAGAGTTAGCTAACGAGCCATCGCCGGCTGGTCGTGCGGGGGTTGTCGTCTTTCTTATCGGCCAGCGGGAACTGCTGCGATTGCCTGTCCACCGGCAGGGATAGCAGCAGCTCGGGCAGCAACAAGGGTGAGGAGCCCCTTCCATGGAGCGATTGCAACGGGTGATTTCAGCCAGTGGTCTGGCGTCGAGACGCCGTGCCGAAGATTTCATCCGGGATGGACGGGTACGAGTTGATGGCGTCGTCGTCACCGAGATGGGCGTCAAGGTCGACCCGCTAACCCAGAAAATCGAACTGGATGGCAAGATCATTCCCACCCAGCGGATGCGATACATCATGCTGAACAAGCCATCCGGCTATATCACCACAATGTCTGATGAACGCGACCGGCGGACTGTGATGGACCTGGTTGAGGTTGGCGAGCGGGTGGTTCCGGTTGGCCGTCTCGACCGGTTGACCGAAGGTTTGTTGCTCCTTACCAATGATGGAGATGTCGCCCACCGGGTAATGCACCCGCGTTACCGGATCGAGAAAGAGTATGAAGCGCTGCTGGATGGCCATCCGCCGCGTGCCGTGCTCGACAAATTGATGCGTGGTGTTGTCATCGAGGGCGAGCCGGCCAGACCGACCATGATCAAGCCGGTCCGTATTACTGACGACGGCACAATTGTCCGGATTGCGTTGCATGAGGGCCGTAACCGGATTGTCCGGCGGATGTTCGAGAGCGTGAATTACCCGGTCTTGAAGCTCCGGCGAGTCCGGATCGGGCCGCTGCACCTGGGGAACATCCCACGTGGCCGCTGGCGCGAACTGACCGACGGAGAGCTACAGCAATTGCGCGAGGCGTTGCATCTGACTGACGAGGACATCGTTCAGGAATCTGTTGAGCATGCCGAGCGTCAGGCTGAACGGCGAGCACATTTCGCAGCACAACCGCACCCGCGGCAGGCACGGCCCCAGGGACGTCCGCAGCAGCGTCGTGGTCCGGCTCAGCCGGGGCGTGCGCGACAACAGCGGGGTGGCCCGGCCCGACCGCAACAACGCCGGCGAAACGATGGGCCACGCGGTTCACAGTGAGCAGCACATTTACCATTGCGATAGATGGGCCTGCTGCGTCCGGCAAGAGCACGGTTGCTGCGATGGTGGCCGATCAACTGGATGCCGTCGTTTTTGATACCGGCATCCTGTACCGGTCGGTCGCGCTGGCTTCGCTTCTCGATTCCATCGCTCCCGACGATGCCGAGGCGCTTGCCGATGTTGCCGCGAACCTTGATGTTGAGATTCGCCCTGCGTCTGTCGCGGATGGCCGCCTGCTGGATGTCTATCTTCGCGGTCAGGATGTCACCTGGGAGATCCGTTCCCCGGATGTTGACCGGGTGCTATCGACGATCTCGGCATTGCCGGCTGTCCGGGCCGCCTTGCTTGCTCCACAGCGGCGAATTGGCCGTTCGGGCCGGGTGGTGATGGTCGGGCGGGATATCGGTACGGTTGTCATCCCGGAAGCCGAGGTCAAGGTCTATCTCGAGGCGTCCCCGCAGGAACGGGCAAGGCGACGCTACGAGGAAGTGCGTGGTTCTGCCAACGAGCAGCCACTTGAGGACGTCCTGGCGGCCCTGATGCGTCGGGACCAGTCAGACCTGGAACGGGCGACATCACCGCTTCGGCCAGCCGAGGATGCGTTGATTATCAACACCGATCTGTTGACGGCCGAGGAAGTGGCCGAGCGGATTATTGAGCGGTTTCTTTCGGGAGCCACGCCCGAAAAAGGAAAGATCGAATCGAGGGAATCGGGTTGATCCGGAACGTTTTCAACCGGAGCCTTTCTCCGCGCCGGCGAGTGAAGTTGCTGGCTTACCATGTTGCTCGTTTCTTCGTCCTGCCAATCCTTCGTGTCACCATCCGTCTGCGATCCTACGGGTTGGAAAACATCCCGCCGCGGGGCGGTGCGTTGCTGGTGTGCAACCATGTCCACAATGCTGATCCCGTTCTGGTGGTTGCCGGATGCTCGCGTCCGGTGCAGTTTATGGCCAAGAAAGAACTCTGGAAAGTCCCGGTAGTGCGGAACATCGCCGACATTTCCGGAGCATTTCCCGTTGAACGGGGGACAGCCGACCGGGATGCGCTTCGCACCGCGGGTCAGAAACTCAAGGACGGCATGCTGGTGGCAGGATTCCCGGAAGGAACCCGGTCCACCAATGGATTGAAAGAACCATTCCGCGGCTTGAGCCTGGTTGCCTTGCACAACAACGCACCGGTCATTCCGGTCGGGATTGTTGGTAGCAGTGATCTGCCGGGCAACGGTGGAAAGCAGCAGCGCCGTACCCGGATCTGGCCACGGGTCACACTGGTATTTGGTGAGCCGTTCCATCTTGACCGGGTCTCACCTGATGGCCATCGGTGGCGTGCCGAAGATCATGCCGAGGCGATGATGATCGAAATCGCCAAATTGTTGCCGCCGGCATACCGGGGCATCTATGCAGACCGCGTCGATGAAACGCATCCTGCGGTCAATCGCGAATCGATCACGTTCCTTGAGCCGGAGCCGAAATCGCTGAGGGAATGGTTCCGGCGCGAGTCGTAACCGGCCCGGTTATCGCAGCAGACCTTGGCTGCCTGGAAGTCAGGACGTACCAGTGAGTCAGAATCCTCTTCACAACATCATCAAGCGACAGGCTCCCGTTCGCCGTGAATTTCCGAATCCGGCGTATGACGAGACGTTCCTGCAGCCATTGCGGAATGAAATGGATCGTCTGCTCGTTCCGCATGCAGTGGCGATCCAGAAGGCGCGTATCGTCGACCTTGCCGAAGTGAGAACGATCAGACGCACGGAAGCAGCAGAATCGCTGCGGGCGCTGGATGATGCTTCACTGGAGGACGCCCCGGGGAGTCTTCCGCTTGATGGACTTGCGCGCCTGTTGTCCGGGGTGGCCAACGGTCAGGCGTTACTTGCCGGCGCACCTGAAGAGGTACTGGCAACTGCCGGCAGGCTGGCACTCCGGGAAGCGTTTCTTGACTACTTTGAGGCTGTACTTTCGTTACGGGAAGACCTCGGCAAACTGGCACTCAGCCATCTGACGACAGCGGTCACCATGACCGCGAACGGCCAGATGGTGCAACCAACCACTCTCGCACATTATCTGGCTGGATTTCTCGGCCCGCTCCAGCGAACTGCTGACCGCGGGCAGGACGTTTGGGAACGCCTGAACCGCTCGGCACTTGGTGCCGTTTCCGGCGTGTCGACGGCAATCACGCTGCGCCGTGACCGCCAGGCAGAACTGCTCGGCTTCGACGGGTTCATCGACAACACTCTGGATTCGCTTGCGTCGCTGGATGTCGAGTTTGAAGTGCTTTCGATTGTCAGCGGTTTGTCACGGGAAGCAGCCCGGCTGGTGTCGGGACTCAGTGAATGGGCGAGGGATGACTTCGGCACGATTGTGCCGTCGGAAGAATACGTCCACCTGGGCGGCGCCCAGCCCCAACGGCGAGACCCGCTGGTGCTCGAGATCCTGGCCATGCGTCTGATGGACGAGCAGATGGTGGGATCGACACTGCCGGTGCAGGCATTCCAGCGTTCGATGCTCCCGGGTCGGGTTGCCTACAGCACCATGCTTGCACGTGTGGTTGCTGCGGTTCGTTCTGCGATTGCAACGCTATCGTTGCTGGGCGGAGTGCTGGCGACTTTGGAAGTGAACCGGGCACTGACCGCCAACCGGACCCACAAGGGCTTTGCGACTGCCTCCGAACTGGCAGACCTGTTGGCAGTCGACGGCCAACTTGGTCGCACAGATGCCTACCGGCTTGCCGAACGGATTGCCGCCGAGGCATCGATCCTGGCGCTGGGTGGCATGACCATGGATACCAAACTGGTTGACCGGATGGCTCTTGAGGTCGTCGGGCGGGAGATCGGCATCGAACCGGAAACGCTCGGCAAGGCGCTGTCCGTCAAGCGGTTTATCGAACGACGGGCTGTTCCGGGCGGGCCGGCGCCGTCATCCGTCCGGGAGCAACTGGAGCGCGAACATTTCCACCGGCGCGAGGACCGAACCTGGCTTGACGGCCGGCGAGCGGCGCTCGCCGAGGCGCAATCCCGGCTGGACGAAGCTGTTGCCGGGTTGGTCTCCTGAACGGGTCGCCATCGCGCGGGTGATAGACTCTGGATACACCGAACACGCATAAACACGCATCACACAGGAGGCACCCATCGTAGAGCAAACCCCACTTCCTACCTATTACCGCAAAGAGAGGGCGCTGCTGGTCAGCGTCAACTACGACAACCATGAATGGACGGCGGACGCTTCGCTTGAAGAGTTGGCAAGACTCTGCGAGACCGCCGGTCTGGAAGTTGTCGGGTCGGTATCGCAAAACCTCAAGCATCCCAACTCGAAAACCTACGTTGGCTCCGGCAAACTGACGGAGATCAATGACTTGCGGGTGGAACTCAAGGCCGATGTCATCGTCTTTGATGATGAACTTTCCCCGGGGCAACTCCGCAACATCGAGTCCGTGCTGGAAGTGTTGATCATCGACCGGCCAACGCTGATTCTGGACATCTTTGCTTCACGGGCTTTCACCCACGAGGGGCGTCTCCAGGTTGAACTTGCTCAACTTGAGTACCGCTTGCCAAGACTGACCCGGATGTGGACGCACCTTTCGCGCCAGTCCGTCGGTGGTGTTGGTGTTCGCGGTCCGGGTGAAACCCAGCTGGAAACGGACCGCCGTCTGGCGCGTGCCCGGATCAGTTTCCTGAAATCGCAACTGGCTGAAGTTCACCGCCATCGTGAGCTCTACCGGGATCGCCGGCGACGCAACAACGTTCCCGTTGTCGCCCTGGTTGGCTATACCAACGCGGGAAAATCAACCTTGCTCAACCGGTTGAGCGATGCGACGGTGCTCGAAGAGGACAAACTGTTCGCCACGCTTGATCCGACAACCAGGCGGATTCGCCTGCCAGGTGGTGACCCAATCCTGCTGACCGACACAGTGGGGTTCATCAACAACCTGCCGACGACATTGATCGCAGCCTTCCGTGCGACGCTGGAAGAGATCGAGGAAGCTACTGTTCTGTTGCATGTGCTGGATATCACCCATCCCAATGCACCGGAACAGGCGGAGACCGTCCGGAAGATCCTCGAAGAGCTTGGTGTCGCCGGCAAACCAACGATTACGGCGCTGAACAAGGTCGATTCGCTGGTTGAGGGCGAAGTTTCGCCAACGCCGAACAGCGATCTGGATCTGCCGGACGATTATGTGATGATCTCGGCTCGTGACGGAATCGGCCTGGATGTACTGCTGTCCCGCATCGAGGAGACTGTTGCAGCCAGTCGTGACCGTGTGCGGATGGAAGTCTGTATTCCATACGACCGCAGCGAACTGGTGAATCTGTTCCACCGGGCAGGGCAGGTTGAGGTTGAGGAGTTCGTCGAGGCAGGCACGCGGATTTCCGGGCTGATTCCGACCAGAATCTCGGGACGGTTCGAGCCGTTTGCCACCCATGCCAGCACGACAGGCTAGACCCTCTGGCCGATAGGTACCGGTTCCTTCGAATTGGGATAAATGTCCCTTCGGCTGGTTGTGTACGTTCGCTATACTCCCAGCAGTGTTGACATCTCAGGAGAGGAAAACCCCAAATGGAGTCGGGCCTTTCGGGACTGCTTTCGGAATTGCAGGCTGCGCACAACCTGAAGCTGATTGCAGTGGCTGGTGCAGACGGACTGATGATCGAGTCTGCCGCGGCGCACGATTGCGATGCCGAGGCGATTTCAGCGGTTGCCGCCAACGGGTTGCTCATGATGAGCGAACTTGGCGCGGAACTCGGCGATGGTGCTGCCGAGGTGACCACGCTGGAATACGGCAATCACACCGTGCTGCTCTCTCCGCTGGATTCCGATAACCTGTTGATTCTGGTGACTTCCGGCAAGACGCAAAACCTTGGTCAGCTCCGGATCATGATGCGCCGCTCCGGTGAGCGCATTCGTGAGGCTTTCGGCGCTGCCATGGCTGCGTACTAGCATTGCCAGACCGGGGATTCATCAGTCTCTAATGCAATGCAGGCACAGATCGTGCAAGATGGGCACACACCGGTGTGCCCATCTTGCACCGGTGCCGGTCCGACGCGGAATTCCGGAGTGATTCCGCTCGGTGCATGACGGTCGTTCAGGCACACGAGAACGGCTGTATCGAGGAGAGCAGTTCGATGCCCGCTGATCCAGGATCACTCAGCTATCAGAAGGCCGGAGTCGATATCGACGCCGGCGATGCCGTGGTTCGTGCGATTGGATCGTCCGTTGCCGCCACTCATGGCCCACAGGTCTTGCGTGGTCTGGGGCACTTCGGGGGATTCTTCCGGATCGGCGAGACGGGGCAAGGCGCCACATTGGTTGCCAGTGCTGACGGTGTTGGCACCAAACTGAAGGTCGCTGTCCTCGCTGGAATACATGACCATATTGGCGCCGACATTGTGAACCACTGCTGCAACGACATCCTCGCCTGTGGAGCTCGGCCGCTTTTCTTCCTTGACTATTTCGCAACCGGAAAACTCGACCCGATGGTGGCCGCAACGGTTATCGGCTCGATTGCCAATGCCTGTCGCGATGCCGGGGTTGCCCTGCTGGGCGGGGAAACTGCCGAAATGCCGGGCATTTACGCCGATGGCGACTACGACCTGGCCGGCTTTATTGTCGGAATGGTCGACCAGGATGCCATCATCGACGGTTCGGGAATCAGGGCCGGGGACATATTACTGGGTCTGAAGTCCGATGGATTTCATACTAATGGGTACTCCCTCGTTCGGGCTGCTCTGGGGCTTAATGAAGATGAGAACCTTGCAGCATCCCGGTTACACGCAGAAGTGAGCTACCAACCGGGACGTACCCTGGCTGAAGAGTTGCTTCAGCCCCACCGTTCATATGTCACCGACATGCTGGGCGGACTTGAAACCGGCGTCGTCAAGGGGATGGCGCATATCACCGGTGGTGGATTGCCCGGCAATGTCAGCCGTGTCATTCCCGAAGGACTGGTGGCAGAGATCGACGCCACCGCCTGGACGCCGCCGCCGATTTTTGAACATGTAGTGGAGCGCGGCAACATCGCACCGGCAGAGGCCTATCGGGTCTTCAACATGGGAATCGGCTTTGTGGTGATCGCATCGCCGGAAGATGTCGCAACGTTGAAACAGGCAGTTCCCGGGTTGATGGAGATCGGCTCTGTCCGTACGGGAGATGACGCAAGCCGGGCAGTGATGACTGGCCTGAGCAGGAGCGAATGACGAGAGGACCGGTAACACAGGTGTTTCACCGGGTCGTCAACCAATCCAGCGGAGACGGGGCGCATGTATAGCCAGCTTGACCCTGATCTCACGAACCTGATCGTCGGCGCCGAGGAATCGGAGCTGATGGGACGCTGCCTGAGCCGGTTGATGGACGAAACCGGTGCAACCTATACGATGGTGCTGGATCGGGCAGGTCAGGTGCTGGCGTGGAGCGGTGAGGCCAACCAGGGAGAAATGGCCCACCTTGCAGCCTTGCTGGCTGGTTCCTATGCCTCATCTCGCGAGATGGCCCGGATTCTTCGCGAGGATAACTTTCGCGTGATGGTCCAGGAAGGGCAGCGCGAGAAGATCTTCACCGAAACGGTGGACGACCGCTGGTTGCTGGTGGTGGTGTTCGACCATCAGGCTCACCTCGGACTGGTGAAGGTACTGGCCAAGCGGGCCACCCAGGCGCTTTCAGGTATCCTCCAACTCGCCGTCGAACGCAGCGAAGCTCGCCGGATGGAGTTTGGAAGCGAGTTCCCCAAGGCTGCGGTGGATACGATTGACTTGATATTTGGTAAAGATGACGCCTTCCGGCCACGGAAGCAGACGACGGAACAGGGCTAATGGCACTCATCAACGTCGCCGCCAGAGAGATTCACGGCAAGATCGTCTACTACGGCCCGGGGCTGTGTGGCAAGACAACTAACCTGCAGGTCATCCACTCCAAGATCCCCCAGAATGGCCGGAGTGATCTGCTGTCGATTGCTACCGAAACCGAGCGGACGCTCTTTTTCGACTTTATGCCGCTCGAACTTGGTCAGGTCCACGGATTCTCGATCCGTTTTCACCTCTACACCGTTCCCGGGCAGATTCTCTACGAACGCACACGAGTTGCTGTGCTGAACGGCACCGACGGCGTTGTGTTCGTGGCTGATGCCCAACGCGACCGTCTGGCCGATAACCTGCAAAGCCTGCGCGAACTTGCCCACAACCTGAAGAACCAGGGCAAGCGGTTGGTCGATTTCCCGCTGGTGATGCAATACAACAAGATGGACCTGCCGACGGCATTGCCGACGCCGGTGCTGGATCGCTACCTCAACACCATCAAGGTGCCGCGCTTCGAGGCATCTGCCATCAACGGTGAAGGTGTCTTCGAGACGCTGCGGGCAATCTCCAAACTGGTCGTCAACAAGCTCTAGCCCGGCAATTCCGGCGTTATTTCCGTAGGATTACCCTCTGTCCGGATTCATCGGAGTCCGGATAGAGGGTATTTTGATCGACTTGTGTCTTTCGGAAGCGGCCGGAGACACGCTACCCAGCCAGTTGTTCCAGAGTCCGGGTACTGAAGATGCCGGTTTCCGGACGTGTTGCAACGTAGCGGTCGTCATCATGTCATCCGGGTCGTATGCATTCACTAGTTGGAAACCGGTTGAGCAAGCCGTAATGAACAGGGAGTGGTGACCTTGCCTCGTGTGTTGATCAGCGTATTTGACAAGACAGGTGTCGTGGACCTGGCCAGACGTCTGGAACAGGCCGGATTCGAGATCATCTCGACCGGCGGAACCGCAACCGCCTTGCGCGATGGCGGAGTGACGGTGAAGGATGTCAGCGAGGTAACCCAATTCCCGGAAATCCTTGATGGCAGGGTGAAGACGCTCCATCCGGCTGTCCACGGCGGATTGCTGGCCCGGCGGGATATTCCGGCCCACGTTTCAACCCTTGAGGAACTTGGTATTGGCCAGATCGATATGCTGGTCGGCAATCTCTATCCATTTGAGTCGGTGCTTTCCAGCGGTTCGGCGTCCGATGAGGAAATTATCGAGAACATTGACATTGGCGGGCCGGCGATGATCCGCTCGGCAGCCAAGACCCACGCCGATGTGCTGGTTGTTACCCGGCCCTCTGACTACGATGACATCGCCAGCGCCATCGAAACCGGCGGTCTCGAGAGCATCGGCAAGGAGCAGCGCCGGGCGCTGGCAGCAATCGCCTTCGGACACGTCTCCCGCTACGACAGCCTGATTGCCGGGTACCTGCGCGGCGAGGAGAACCTGTTCCCGGAAGAGCTGACAATCGGTGGCCGGTTACTTCACGAAACCAGATACGGTGAGAACCCGCATCAGCGCGCGGCGGTATACGCAACCTCACGTAGCGGCGGAGTCGGCTCCTGGAAACTGCTCAGCGGCGCCGAGCTGTCATTCAACAACTACCTCGATGCATCCTCGGCGTGGATGACGGCCAGTGTGTTCGAATCTCCGGCCGTTGTGATCGTCAAACACACCCTGCCATGCGGCATTGGCACCAACGATGACCTTGCCGAAGCGTTCAACCTTGCGCTAAGCGGCGACCCCGTGTCGGCGTTTGGTGGCATTCTGGCCTGCAACCGGGTAGTAACCAGCCGCATGGTAGACGCCATCGGCAAGCTGCGTCTGGATGTGATGATTGCCCCCGGTTATGAACCTGAAGCCTTTGAAACGCTGAGCCGCCGCCGAAACCTGCGGATTATCGAGGATGGTGGACAGCGTCCACCACGGTCGATGGACATCCGTGGCGTGCCGGGTGGTTTTCTGATCCAGGAAGAGGACCGGGTTCCGGTGAATCCTGCGTCCTGGCGGGTGGTCACCGGCAGAGGACCAACACCGGAAGAACTCGAGGCACTGGCCTTTGCCTGGCGGGTCATTCCTTTCGTAAAGTCGAACGCAATCGTTATGGCGAAGCGCGACCATCTGGTCGGCATGGGCGCCGGTCAACCAAACCGGGTGGAGAGTGTCCGCCTGGCTGCCCAGGTCGCGGCAGACCGTGCGGTTGGCAGTGCGCTTGCCAGCGACGCCTTCTTCCCGTTTGCCGATGGTATCGAAGCGGCTGCCGATGCCGGCGTGACGGCTATCGTTCAGCCGGGCGGCTCGGTTCGTGACGGGGAGTGTATCGCTGCGGCTGATGCACACAACATAACGATGCTGTTCACCGGCGAGCGCCACTTCCGCCACTAAGTCGTACGCATCGTAATTCAATTACCTTCCCGAAGGCGCAACGGGCGCAAGTTGACGAGGTCATGCGGGCATGGGAACATGCCTGTATGACCTCGTCAACTGAACAGGGAAGGATTCGAGCATGGGAATCACTGCGCGGGGCGCGATTGCACGTGTGCCGGGCGATCCGGTCTCGATCGAGGAATTCAACATCGGCGATCCGGGGCCGAACGAAGTGCTGGTCCGGATCATTGCATCCGGTGTCTGCCACACCGACCTCGGCATCAAGAGCGGTACCTACGGCACGGATGGTTTCCCCTTCCTGCTGGGACATGAAGGTGCCGGCATCATTGAAGCAATTGGCCCGGGTGTTGATGAAAGCCGGTTGGGTGAATACGTCATCCTCGCCTGGCGCGCGCCTTGCGGTCAGTGCCGGTTCTGCAAACGGGGCCAACCGAACCTGTGTGCTGCCAGCCTGAATGCGGAACGTCGGATGACAACCCACGACGGCCTAACCTTGTCCCCGGCACTCGGTATCGGCACATTCTGCACGCACACCCTCGTCCATGAACGACAGGCGATCCCGGTATCGAAGGATCTGCCTGCTCCCCAGATGTCGCTGATCGGCTGTGGCGTGATGACTGGTGTCGGTGCAGCGCTGTACTCAGCAGGAGTAAAGCCTGGTACCTCGGCAGCAGTATTCGGTTGTGGTGGCGTGGGAGATAGCGTTATCCAGGGCGCAAGGATCGCCGGTGCGACCACGATCATTGCCGTTGATCTCGATCCCCGGAAGCTGGAAATTGCGAAGACGTTCGGTGCGACCCACACGGTGAACGCCAGCGAAACTGATCCGGTTGAGGCAATCAAGGCCATTACCGGCGGGTTTGGCGTTGACTACTCGTTCGAAGCGGTTGGCCTGCCCTCGACGCTTGAGCAGGCGCTCTGGTGTCGTGACCTGGCCGGGACGTGCGTGTTCATCGGCGTGCCGGGTCCGGGACCGCGTCTGGATCTCGACCTGCAGAAGTTCTTCGACATGGGTGGCTACATTCGTCCTTCCTGGTACGGAGATTGTTTGCCAACCCGGGATTTCCCGATGCTGGCCGACTGGTACAAGGAAGGCCGGTTGCTGCTCGATGAACTGGTGACAGTCGAAATCAAACTCGAAGACACCGAGGAAGCGTTCGAGGCAATGAAGCGCGGCGAAACGCTCCGGTCGGTCATCGTCTTCTAGAGGCTAACGCAACACCCCGGTGATCCAGGGAGCGTCTCCCAGGTTCGCCGGGGTGAATTCATGTGGCGAAATCAGGTCGTTACGAACGCCTTGAGAAGTTGCCACGACCAGTCGAAGTCACGCAGGTCATACATCTCCAGCGGAGAGTGTGTGTAGCGTGTGGCGAGGCCAATCAGTGCGGTTGGAATACCATCCCGCATCATGGCGTCGCCGTCGGTACCAATCTGCTCCCAGACGGCGTGTTGCACCGGGATGTTGTTGGCGGTGGCGATGTCGTCCAGTTTCCAGATGAGGTCCTGGTTGTAATGGGTGGATGCCGATTTATGAACGAGCGTGGGTCCTCCACCCAGTTTCGTGGGCAGGCGTCGTGGATCGACGGTCGGGATGTCTCCAACCGGACCGTTATCCAGCGCAATACCGAGATCGGCATCAATCTCCCGGCGAAGCGAATTTGCACCGACCAGACCGATCTCTTCCTGGATGGTAGCGGCAACGTAGAGGTCGTACTTGAGGTCGGCCGGATCCAGTTCCTCAATCAGCATGGTCATGATCGCGAGGGCAAACCGATCGTCCACTGCCTTGCCGACGACCCGGTTGCCCAGGCGTCGTGTTGGCGGATTCCAGATGATCGCGTTCCCGATGCGAACCCCGCGTTCAAGCACTTCCTCGCGTGATTCGGCCCCAATGTCCAGGAACATGTCAAACGGGCCAAGCAGCACGTTCTGCTTCTGCTGATCGGTCAGAATATGGCCGGTTGTGGTGGCGAAGACACCTTCTACTGTTCCGGTACGCGTGACGATCAGTCCGGGATGACCGATCGGGTAGCGGAGCGCAAGGTCCGGCCGGGATGCTTGGCCGCTTGCCAGCCAGATGAAGCCATTCGGGCTGATCTCGCGAACCATGAAACTGAGTTCGTCAGCATGTCCCTCGACCAGCAACATTGGTCCGTTGCCGCCTACATGGGCGTACACATTGCCGCTCTTGGCTGTCCAGACCCGATCTGCCTTGCCCTCCCAGCGTTGGCGGAGCCAGTCCATCACCCGCGATTCCTGACCCGTCGGGCCGGGCAGTTCCATCAGTTCCCGCATCAATGCGTATTGCGTGTCCAGGGTCAACGTATTCACCTTTCCCAATACCTGTCAATGGCAGACACTCTGACGCATCTGCCCGAAACTGGCAATAGGGGCAGGTTGGCTAGAAGGCCACAGAAGGTCCGGGATCAACGCTGTTCAGGATGACGGAAAGGCGATCGTAATCTCGCTTCAGGAGTGCCGCAATCTGACGGACGGCCATGGATAGCCAGGCATGCTTATCATCGAGCAGGCGATCGGTCCAGATCAGATGGGCGGCCACCAGGTCCTCGCCGGCAATATCGCCGTGATTCCGCAAGAGTGCCGGAAAATAGGATGGCAGGCGGGTGAACTCGGCGACCGTCTTCCGGTCGCAGGCGACCACCGAATAGTGCAGGGGGACCGGCGAAGGCGGCACGATATGGCGAATTCGTCCTTCCGCACTGTAGCCAACCGACGTTACCCGGAAGGTTGTACGCAGGACAAGTTCCAGTTGCGGGTGGCGCTGGTAGATGGCTTCATCGGTGAGGTCGTCACCACCACGACGGACAGCCCGCCGTGTGGGATCGAGGCCCCCGGTCTGGCCAAACGAGACCACACCGTAGGTGGTTGATCCGTCCGGCATTTCGGCGGAGACAAGCGACCCGAACGGCGGATGGTCGTTGAGGCGCAGGCTCTCGGCCCAGAACTCGCTGGTGCTGGTCTCGATGACTTCGCCAAGGCGGGATTCAGACGTAACGGCCACGTTTGCTGCCATCCTTTCCTGTCGTCATCCAGACGATGCCTTTTGTCGCCAGCATTTGTTCGATGGCGTGTTCGACAGTCCGGCGATCGGCCATGTTCACTACGGCCGCCTCGTGGGCCTCCTGTAACGCTACGGGATAGCCGTTACCGAGCGTTGCCTGATCGTAAATCACGGCGTGCACCCGATCCAGAAGGTCGAGGTCTGCGGCAACCCAGCGTGGCAGTTCGACCCGACCAATTTCGTGGCCGGCATTGATGTAGAAGAAGCAGATTCGCTGGTCACCGGTGCCGTCTCGGTCGTAGTCGTTCAGGATCGACGATTTGCTGTGATAAACGGCCGTGCGCTCACCGGGTTGGAGTTTCGCGATCTCGGCCAGCAAGACCCGGTCCGGAGTTGAGGGCAGGATGTCGCAGGCAGGTGTCCGGTCCAGTTTGCTCCGGCATTCGCGGCAATTAATCTTCAGACCGAGGTCCGGGTAATCACAAACACTCACCCGCAGGGCATTCATGAGTTCTGATGAACCGGGAGATGAGATATAGGAGCAGACCGGGATGTTACGGCGCCGGTATGCATCCAGCGCGTCCAGAAAACGGGGCAACACCCAGCGCTTCACCGGATCGTGCTGACTCTCCAACTGCCAGAGCACCATCGTTCCGTCCTGGACGACGACGGTTGGGCGATCTGCCAGGTGTGTTGCGCCGTCCAGACCGGCAGCGAGTTCGGCAATGGCGCGTTGAAAACCGAGTACCGCTCCGGCTACCGGTGTCCGGAATGGATCGTCGGGGACAATCAGATCCTCCGGTTGATGGTAGAGCACCGGAGTTGCCGAGATGCTGGCGACCGGGGGCGAACCGTATCCCAGTGCGACGATGCTGGTATTCAGCAGGTAGTAGCGGGCAGGACCGTGACGGTCTGGCTGGATGTAAGAACCGTCCGTTGCCACAACACCGTAGCGTTCCGGGAGTGCCGGCAATGGTGAACGTTCCCGGTAGTCCCCGAAGACATTTGCCAGTGTGAAAACGGTCTCGGCGTCGTTGGCCCTTCGTACCGCCTCCTGGCTGTCGAGGTTCTGCCAGGCATCTTCCATTGCGGCACGGCGCTCGTGCCCGGCCCGGGGATCAAGCGCACCGGCCATCTCCCCGAATTGCTGGATGATGGCAGCCAGATCGAGTGGCATCAGACATTCGGTCCGGCGTCGATCCGGTGGATCCAGAGTTCCGGACTACGGATTTCCTCGAGTGTCGGCAGGAAGTCCGGACCCTCCCATACCCGGCGGGCAAAGTCGTGACCGCGCTGATCCACCACCGTGTTGATAAACCGTTCGCCCATGCGATATTGCTCAAGCTTCACGTCGAGACCGGTTAACCGGGCGAAGAGTTGTTCGGCAGAGGATCGGTTGGCCTGGCGCTGCTCGAACCTCTTCGCAATGAGCGTGTAGTCAGGCATCAGGTCGCGACCGACCGCGTTCATGACGTGGTTGGAGTACCCCTCGACGACCGACATCATGGCCTGCATCCGGGCAAAGAGTTGCCGTTGTTCCGGAGTCATGACCATTTCGATCCACGAACCGGATTCGCTCGAGCCCTGACGTAGCCGTTCACGGAACATGCGGATGGCATCCATCCCACGCTTCAGATACTCCAGGTCGTTGCTGAGATAGGTGAAGTACTCCTGGAGCAAGCTGTTCATGTAGTCCCGCAGCCAGGGATGGCACTCGAATTCGAAGGCGTGAGTCGTCTCGTGCAGCGCCAGCCAAAGACGGAACTGGTCTGCCGGTACGCCGAGATGCCGCTCCATGTTCCTGATGTTGGGGTGGACAAAGTAGAGCTTGCCGCTTCGCTCCATCGGTTCACGACCGAGTAGAGCAAGGTCGTACTGCCCGAGGACGCGGCGAGCGAGATAGCCGAGCATGAAGCCCATTTCGGTACTGACCACGGTCTGGTTCAGGCTGGTCCAGGCATTGCCGATGGCGGCCGGAACCCGGTCGTTCAGTTTCAGGTTCAGCCCCTCGATCGGGTCGAACATCGCCCTGAACGAGTCGATGTTGGCGTTGATCCAGTCCACCCGGTCAAAGGCGAACGTCTGGTCAAGGGGGTAGGGTAGTTCCTCGCCGGTATATGCCGCCACCAGGGGTACTGTGCGTTCCACCAGTGTCTGGTATTCGCGGTCGAGTGCTGCGCGTTGCCCGGCCGAAAGGGCTGCTTCCTGGTTCATTGAGGTTGCGATGCGCCGCGCCCGGTTCCAGTCGATCAGTTCGGTTGATCGTGGCGTGGTCTCGGCGGTGCGCATTGCTTTCCATGTGGTGTAGCTTCCGATGAGCGCTCCGGAGAGCAGCCCCGCGATCATGAGTTGACGGTTACTGACGGAAAATGCCATGTCGAGAAATCCTTGCTATTCCGAAGTTGCGGCCAGGTTGCCGGTGAGCTGGCGTAGTGAGCGCAGCCTGAATGGTGATATCGGTGGGCGAATCCATTGTTCGAGGTCGGTCCATTCTGCAGTGCGTGTTGCCTGGATTCGCCGTCGTTCAGCAAGTCTGGGAAGGATACCGGCGGTTCCGGAGATTCTCCCTGTCGCTGCTGCCCGGTCTAACGTTGCCACACTAAAGCCCAGTGCGAGGGTATCAAATCCGAGAATCCGTCCGGCATTTGCTCGCCACGCTTCGTCCGGCAGGGAACGGATGAGAGTCCAGATACGATTGCGGGCCAGGAGTCGCCGCTTGAAGGCAGACCCCTCACCGGCAGATGCCGAATAGCTGTGCAGCACGCTGGCGGCCGGACTCCAGACACTTTCGTAGCCCTGCAACCGCAAACGCCATGCCAGATCGACGTCTTCGAGATACATAAAGAAGGGTTCGGCAAACCCGCCGGCGGCCAGAAATACCTCGCGGCGGAACGCCGCCGCACCGCCGGAGGCCCCGAAGACCGGCTCTGTTGGCGCATAAGGATTGAAAGGGTCTCCGAGACGGTCATCTATGGCGACGCCGTTAGCGTGCATGGCAATACCGGCGGAAGCGATGACATCCGGTTGGGTTTCAAAAAGCATGCTCCCGGCGACCGATGCGACATTGTTGTTGCTGCTAAAAGGTTTGGTGATTTCTTCAATGAACGCTGGCGATGGCACGGTGTCCGGATTGAGCGTGATGATGATGTCGGCAGTGGACCGTTTGGCTGCGATGTTGACGGCCCGCGCGAATCCGGTGTTCCGGCGCAAAGGCAGGATAGCTACTTCCGGATACCGGCGGTGAATCTCCATGACCGAACCATCGGATGACGCGTTGTCGATGATCTGAACGCTGTGCCTACAGGTCTGGACGCGAAGGGCGTCCAGGCAGGTTGGCAACACGTTGCCGCTGTTGTAACTGACGATGATTACCTCGATGGTCATCGTCGTGACTCGATACCGGAGGCGAGCTTCGCGACGAGGCGTTCCAGAAACAGGCTTGCCCGGGCAACGTTGGAGATCGAGATGCCGGGAAGTTCGCTGGTTGCATTTCGCCCGACCAATGCATACCCGACGGTCGGGACTCCTGCCCGGGCGAAACAGGACGCAGGTGTCAGGCCCGGCGCGATGCTCAGGGTTGGTGCGTTGTCCGGAAGTTGCAGGACATTGGATGCCGGCACCGGCGGACGAACCAGCAACGGTTCGACAGTCAGGGAGAATGGCCCCGGGTTTAGTCTGGATTTCAGCAGTTTCAGGGTGCGATCAACCAGTTGACCCGGAAGCATCTGGAACTCGACGATGGCTGAGGCTGATTCCGGTAGGTAATCGCCGCTGCTTTGCATGGAAATATCCCGGATCACGGCTGACGGTGCACAGAACATGCCCAACGTCATGTGAGAGGTGGAGAGTTCCCGCTCCTCGCCGGCAACCGCTCCCAGCCAGCGGCTGACGCCGGGACCGACCTTGATCAGTACATCAAGTTCGTCGCTGTCCGGTGATTCAATGCCGTCATAGAAGCCATCAATAAGTACCTCGTCATCGACACTCTTCAACGATGTCAGCAGGTTGGACATCGCGATACCGAGATCGGGCAGTACCGTTCCATAGACCGGTTCGGTGCGACGACGGCTGGCATTCAGGGTGAGGCGGACAATGACCGTACCGGTGGCTGAGCGAATCAGCACCGGCGGGGTAACCGGAAGATCGGTTGCTTCCCATGCCGCCGCAGCAAACCGCGGCCGGGTCGCCGCCAACCACTCTTCCAACGTGTGCGATCCCGCCTGCCGGTCAGATTCGACAATCAGGGTGACCATCCCAGCGACGTCAGGATGAGAAATGACAGCCGCCAGATGCGCGATAGCGGCGGCCTTGCGTTCCAGAGCGGCGCCGAGCACCATGTCTCCGCTGATGTCCGGTGGACGTTCAGGGATAGCAATGGCGCCGGGATGGTTGTCGTCGAGGTAGGTGACAATTGCAATCGGACCGTTGCCCGCGACCAGCAACGGCGTGCCGGTTGAACCTTCGATCCAGCGGGTCTCGATACCGGCCCGGATCAGGCGGCTTTGCATCAGTCTGGAAGCCGCAATCACCTCGGCAGGGCGGGATGCATGCATCGGCTGGGCACCGAGCACGCGGATCATCCTGCGAATCGCGGCAGAGAGTTGAATCAGGTTCTCATCGGGAATCGGGAGGGTCATGGTCCTCACGCCGGAAAAATTGCCGGCTATCGCGACAGATCGTTTCCATTCCAGTGTACAGGACGTCGCCGGTTTGACCGGGTATTATCTGGAATGCTAGACAGGTTCCGTGCAACGTGCACCGGGACATACGTCATGAACATGAGGGGAGGCTCCACAAGCATGGGAGCTGAAGTAGTTGCAACTGACAAGGCACCGGGAGCGATCGGGCCGTATTCGCAGGCGATCAAGCTCAACGGTGTCGTGTACACCGCCGGCCAGATTCCACTGGATCCGGAAACGATGAAGCTGGTTGAGGGCGATGTCGCTGCGCAGGCTGAGCAGGTTATGAAGAACCTCTCCGCCGTCCTTGAGGCTGCCGGTTCCTCACTGGGCCGCGTCGTGAAGACCACCTGCTTCCTGGTGGACCTGGCCGACTTCGCTACCTTCAATGAAATCTATGGCAAGTACATGGGCGACAATCGCCCGGCCCGCTCGACGATCCAGGTGGCTGCCCTGCCGGCTGGCGCTCGGGTGGAAGTCGAAGCCATCGCAGACTGCAGCTAGACCCGGCGAACAACAGCGAAGGAGAGCAGCATGGCAACCGGTTTGGCAGGTTCCTGGGTTGAAGAGGTCGATATCGAACAGGCAATGACCCACACTGCCGGCATTGCCCGGTGGGTGCGGTTGAGCGGTAGCGAGGATGAGCGCAAGGCGTTCGACTACGTTGCCGGAATCCTGCAAGGTTACGGCCTGAAGACGACCATCCACGAACCAACCTGCCTGGTGAGCCTGCCGCTCTCCGGCTCTGTTCAGGTGGGCGATGAGCCTGCCATCACCGGTATTACCCATGCCTACGCGACCTCGACTGGCCCGGCAGGAGTTGCCGGCGAACTGGTCTACGCTGGCGCAGGCACGGCGGATGACCTCCGCAAGGCAGGGGTTGCCGGAAAGATCGCGCTGACCGAGGGGTTGGCAACACCCGACAAGGCGCTCTCCGCCACCCGCGCCGGAGCATTGGCAGTCATCTGCATTTCCGGTACGCCGGTGCATGAGATGATCGTTTCCCCGATCTGGGGTTCTCCAACGACAGACTCCCTCGATCTGATGCCTGATGTGGCGATGGTCTCAATTGAGAACGAGCCGGGTGAACGCCTGAAGGCGCTGCTTGAGGAAGGTCCGCAACGTTGCCGGGTGGTGACCGAGGTTGACACCGGCTGGCGGCCGATACCGGTCCTGGTGGCTGACCTGGATGTGGATGACCGCGACTATGTGATGTTCAGCGGCCATATCGATTCCTGGTATTACGGGGCAATGGACAACGCCTCCGCAAATGCCACGATGATCGAGACTGCCAGGATACTGGCTGGCCACCGGGATGAACTGACGCGCGGCGTCCGGTTTTGCTTCTGGTCGGGCCACTCCCATGCACGCTACGCCGGGTCCACCTGGTTTGCCGACCGGTACTGGTTTGACCTGCGGGAGCGATGCGTTGCCCACGTGAACGTCGATTCAACGGGCGCGATCGGCGCGACCGACCTCACCCGGGCCAACACCATGGCCGAGACGTTCGGGTTTGCCCGTGATGTTATCCAGCGGCAGACCGGCCAGGAGCTTGGCTACGAACGGTTTGGACGTGCGGGTGACCAGTCGTTCTGGGGGATCGGTTTACCGGCGCTGTTCATGTCGCTCTCGCATCAGGGCGAGGCAGACAGCGTGAGTGCTGCCCAGGCGATGCTTTTCGGCGGTAAGGGCGCACGGGGTGGCGGGCTTGGCTGGTGGTGGCATACCACCGAAGACACGATGGACAAGATTGACCCCGAACACCTCAAGCGCGATATCCGCATCTATGTTGAGGTCGTCGGTCATCTGGCGACTGCGACAGTGTTGCCGTATGACCTGACTGCGGTTGTCGGGGAGATTTCCACGGCGCTGGACGAGATCGAACCGCTCTGGGCCGGTCTGCCGGGTGGCGGTGATGACGATGCCGGCTTCGCTGCGTTGCGGGAAGACCTCGCTGCGCTATCGGCCGCGGCTGAGGCTTTGCATCGCCGGATCGACGGCGGTGAGCGCGATGGGGCAACACTCAACCGGCAACTGATCGAAGCATGCAAACTGCTGATGCCGCTGAACTACACGGTGAGTGGCGAGTTTGAACATGACCCGGCATTGAACAGCAGGCCGGTTCCGTCGTTGCGGCCAGAAAAGCCGGTGATTGCGATGACCGACGACGAACAGTGGGGAGCAAGCCACAAACTCCGGCGGAGCATCAACCGGGCTAGAGCGGCAATCCGAGCGGCGACTGCCGAAATCGGCGGTTAGAACGAGCAGGAAAATGCTTCCCTGAACCATTGACAGGGTTGCACAGAAATTCAGGAAAATCTGCTATACTCCTGCAACAGGAGCGGGCGCGTAGCTCAGCTGGTTAGAGCGCACGGTTCACATCCGTGAGGTCACTGGTTCAAGTCCAGTCGTGCCCACAAGAGCGGCCGGTAACACGGCCGCTCATTCATATCCGGGAGAAACCAAATCTTGGTCCCCCGTGCTCTGACCGTCTGACGGGAGAGTGTCAACATGGCATCCGACGAACTCATACTGCTCACACCGGAAGGTAAGCTCGAACTCGAAAACGAGCTCAAGACACTGCGGGATGTAAAGCGCAAGCAGATACTTGATCGCATCAATGATCTGTCATCTTCCGGGGACGCATCCGACGATACTGACTATGACAACGCAAAGGAAGAGCTGATCCAGCTCGATGCCCGCGTGCGCGAAATCCAGAACATTCTGGATGATGCACGGATCGTCGAGTATGTGGATACCGACGGTTCGATCTCGTTCGGTTCAACAGTAACGGTTGAGGACGAGAGCGGCGAACAGGACACCTGGACAATCGTCGGCCCGCAGGAGGCCAATGCCCGGCTCGGCAAGATTTCCAATGTTTCGCCGGTCGGGAAGGCGCTGCTCGGTAAACGCAAGGGCGATTCGGTGACCGTTGAGGCACCGGGCGGCACCATTGTCTTCCACATTCGGGACGTACAGTAAGGGCTTTGGTTACGCCCGCTCCGAGACCCGAATCGCCGCGGATGTGGGACGCACACCGCGGCATTTTCTTGCCCGAAATGCAGACATGAAGGGGACCACATGGAACTGAATGAACAGCAGTCCGTTCGCCAGTCAAAGGTCGAGGAGCTTCGAGCGGCCGGCATTGAACCATATCCACCACGATCAGAACGCACTCATACGACTGCCGAGGCAGTTGCCCTGTTCGAGGAAGCAGAGTCCGGCGCCGGGGACGCTCCGGAGCCGATTCCGGTGACCGTCGCCGGGCGGGTAGTCTCGTTCCGGCATATGGGGAAGTCCGTCTTCGCCCACATTGAGGACGGCTCGGGGAAGATTCAGCTCTACCTGCGGTCAAACACCGTTGGGCAGGAGTCGTTCCAGTCGTTCCTGAAGTACGTTGATCTGGGTGACTTTGTTCAGGGGCAGGGCAACGTGTTCCGGACCCGCACCGGCGAGGTTTCGGTCGAGGTTACTGAATGGAAGATGCTGGCCAAGGCGATTACCCCGCCGCCGGAAAAGTATCACGGTCTGTCTGATACCGAAATTCGCTACCGGCAGCGCTATGCAGACCTGATCGCCAACGAAGAGGTGCGGGAGATTTTCCGCCGGCGCACCAGGATTATAACGGCATTGCGGACCTTCCTGGATAGCAAGGGCTTTATGGAGGTCGAAACGCCGACCCTGCAACCGGTCTACGGTGGCGCGGCGGCCAATCCGTTCACCACCTATCACAACGCCCTGGACCAGACGCTCTATTTACGGATTGCCGACGAACTGTATTTGAAGCGGTTGATCGTCGGTGGTTTCGAGAAGGTCTACGAGATCTGCAAGGACTTCCGGAACGAAGGCATCGATACGCGACATAATCCGGAATTCACCCAGCTTGAGTTCTACATGGCCTATGCGGATTACCGGCATGTGATGGAGCTTGCCGAGGAGATGATCTGCTTCGTTGCAGAACAGGTGCTCGGAACGCTGCAGTTCACCTATAACGGGCACGAGATCGACCTTTCCCGCCCCTGGAAGCGGATTCCTATGGCGGAGGCAATCTTCGAAGCTTCCGGCATCGACTACGAGAAGGTGCGCGACCAGCAGGAACTGTACAAGCTGGCCAAGGAAGCCGGAGCCGATGTAGAGCCGGATACTGTCTGGCCGCGCATTGTTGACGAACTGATGAAGACGTTCGTGCGCCCGAACCTGATCCAGCCGACATTCCTGATCGACTATCCGGTCGAGTTATCGCCGCTCGCCAAGCGCTCTCCGAATTCGCCAACGACGGTCGAGCGCTTCCAGGTCTTCATCGGTGGGCTGGAACTGTGCAACGCCTACACCGAGCTGAATGACCCGATGGATCAACTGGCCCGGTTTGAGGAGCAGGTAGCTGATCGGGAAGCCGGTGATATGGATGCCATGCCCTACGACGAGGATTACATTCAGGCGCTGATGTACGGCATGCCACCGACCGGTGGTTTCGGCATTGGTGTTGACCGGCTGACGATGCTGCTGACGGATCAGCAGTCGATCCGGGAAGTTATTCTTTTTCCGACAATGCGACCGCGAGGCTGATATCCGCTTCAAAGAGCGCCCGGGCTTCATCACTCGCAGCCTGGTCGACAAGCGACGTGAGACGCATGACATAGGCGGGCTGGATGGTTGCCAGGACAATACGACCATCCGCCCGCTTTTGTGGTTGCCCTCGTTGTTCCTGCAGTCTGAACTCGGGGTGGATCAGTGTTCTTGCGGCCGGCGCTCCGACGGCCAGAATGACCTTCGGATTGACCATCTGCAATTCAAGGTCCATCCAGACGCGACAGGCGCTGATTTCTCTGGCTGTTGCCGGACGGTTTTCGACCCGGCCATTCCGTTCCCTGCCCGCAAAACAGCGGACCGTGTTGGTGATCCAGATTTCATCGCGGTGGATGCCTGCGGCCGCCAGCGCCTGATCGAGCAGGTTACCGGCAGGGCCGGTATAGGGCTTGCCGGTGGCGTCGTCGGTTTCGCTCGGGGCTTCGCCGACGAGCATCAGACGGGCGTTCGGATTGCCGTGGCCGAAGACGACCACGCGGCGTGATTCGGCCCGCGCACAGGCCCGGCACTGGCTTGCTGCGGCCGCTACATCGTCCAGATTCGAGTAAAGAGGAAGAGATTGCATCGTGCGAGCCTTTCTGCCGGTGCTACGGAGCGATATTGGTCGTTGCAGGTCTGTGAAACCTTCAACAATCCCGTGATGCTATGCTATACTCGCGCTGCTGTCCGGCGGTTCCCTTGCGTGGCAAGGGGACAGGGGGATCCGGACTGGCAGCTAGAGGAACTGACCGTCGAGAATCGGCAAACCCGAGCCCGCATTTTTACCGCCGCACAACGGCAAACCCGGGAAACCGGAAGTTGTTGTGCCGTCACTGATAACCCGGCGCCGTGGTTGTTTGCCACACATCGAATGAGCAGCGCCTCAGCGACAGGTGAACCGAATCAGCGTCTGCTGAACCGCGAAGACGGGGGAGACGATGCGACGACAACACACGATCGCTGACCGTGTGACTAGTAGTGCACTATGGCGATCCATTGTGCGCCACGGGTATCCAGATACCCAGCGTAACCAGGCGTTGGTCATCGCTTCCAACGTCTTCCTGCATCTCCACCCGGTCAAGATCAAGCGATACGCGACGAAGGTGACCTACACCTTTTGTCTGGGTGGATTGTCGTTCTTCATGTTTCTGGTGCTCACCATGACCGGTGTGCTGTTGATGTTCTACTACGTGCCATCAACAGACCAGGCCTACCAAAACATGCTCGACATCGAATCCTCGGTGACCTTCGGTATGTTGATGCGCAACATGCACCGATATGCCGCTCACGGCATGGTTATTGCAGTGTTCCTGCATATGTGTCGTGTGTTCTATACGGGCTCCTACAAGCCACCGCGCGAGTTCAACTGGATCGTAGGTGTGTTCCTGCTGGTGATCACCTTCCTGCTCTCCTTCACGGGCTACCTGCTTCCGTGGGACCAGCTGGCTTACTGGGCGATCACGGTGGGTTCTGAAATGGCCGGCGCCGCACCGCTCGTCGGTGACCAGGCTCGCTTCCTGATGGTCGGTGACTACGAAATCGGTCAGAACACGCTGATCCGCTTCTACACACTGCATGTCATCTTCCTGCCGCTCACTGCAGCAGTGCTGATGGCGGTCCACTTCTGGCGGATTCGCAAGGATGGCGGAATTTCCGGCCCGCTGTAGGGCGTATGCCGGCGCCGGCTGAAGGCCGGTGAATCGGGAGAGAGGTACAACCAGTGGCTGAATTGGTACAGCCCCAATCCGGGTCCGCCGGTTCGATCAGTGACGAGAAGCGCGAGCGTCTGCTCGAGTTGGTGCGCGGCCGAACCGCTGCCCGTCCGACAGACCTGGCCGAAGACGAGGTGATGGTGTGGCCATCCCTGGTCGTGGTGGAAGCGCTCTCGGCGGTGGTTTTCACCTTCCTGTTGCTGCTCACGTCCATTCTGGTGAATGCGCCGCTGGCTGAACTGGCCAATCCGACGCTGACGCCGAACCCGTCGAAGGCGCCGTGGTACTTCCTGAACCTGCAGGAACTCCTGCTGCACATGCACCCGTCACTCGCCGGCGTGATTGTGCCGACAGTGGCCCTGGTGCTGATCGGTGCGATTCCGTTCATCGATCGTTCGCCACTGGGTGTAGGCGTCCTGTTTACTTCGGACAAGGGCAAGAAGATTGCAATCTTCACCAGCATCTACACCTTCATCCTCCTGGTCGGGCTGGTGCTCTTCGATGAGTTTGTTGGTGTGACACCGCTGCTGCGCGGCAAGGTGCCGGAAGTGGTGTACCAGCAGGTTATCCCGGTGTCGGTAATGATCGGTCTTTCGCTGCTGCTGGGCCTGATCGTTTCCCGGCGCTACCAGCCGACCCGACGTGAACTGGTTATCGCATTCTTCACCGGGTTTGTCGTTTCGTTCTTCGTTCTCACGATTATTGGTACTGCGTTCCGCGGTGAAGGTATGAACCTGTTCTGGCCGTGGAATGTGAAGTCTGCTCACTAGGTATCCGTGCCTCGTGCCCTTTACTTCTGAAAGCGGCACGGTTCGATGGGAGAGTTTCTCACTATGAAGATGGTGCTTCGAACGGTATTCGGGCTGATGGTCTCAGCCTCCCTGGGGGCGATTTACACCCTCCTGGGCCGATTCCAGCACAACCAGCCGAAGCAGTTCTCGCGGCGCTCGTTTGTGAGGAACACGGTTCTCGGTAGCGTTGGTGTCGGTCTGGCAACCGTCGGCGGAGGCTTCCTCGCCTTCTTCTGGCCGCTGAAGACGGGTGCATTCGGCACCGAGATCCTGGTGCCGGGTTCGATGGTTCCGGGTGTCGGTGAGGCACCGTACCGGGACTCCTCGGGCAAGTTCTTCCTGATCAACAACGAGGATGGCGTTCTCGCTCTCTACTGGAAGTGCCCGCACCTTGGCTGCACCGTGCCGTGGGTGGATAGCGAGAACCAGTTTGTCTGCCCGTGCCACGGCTCGGTATACGATCGCACCGGTGTTCTGACCTCCGGTCCTGCACCGCGACCGATGGACCTCATGACAGTTACACCGGATGGTAATGGCAATTTGCTGGTGAACACCGGCGACATTTCCGAGCGGTCGGGTTACGATCCATCGCAGGCAACGCCTGTTTAGGTAAGAGACGGATTTCCGGGAGAGGGGCCGGCCGTTCGCACTGACCAGGTGCAGCGCGTCGGAGTAGAGAAGGAAACAGTGTAGTGAGGTCCGCACAGCGAGAAGCAACAATCGTTGCAATGGGACTGGTGATCATCATCAGCATTGTTGTTGTTTACCTTCTCAATGAGGAAAATCGTCGGGACACCGCCGCCGAACGACACTTCGATACCTCGATCCACCGGGGAGCCGAACTCTACGTCGACTTCTGCCTTTCCTGTCACGGTGGTGAAGGTCTGGCCGGAGAGGGCCGCCTCGGTGTGCCGCTGAACACTTCCCAGAACCAGACCGACGATCCGGCTCTTGGTCCGCAGCGCGAGGAAATCATCCGGGATACCATCGAGCGCGGTCGCGGACAGGTGATGCCGGCCTGGTCCGATGAGCACGGTGGTCCGCTCAACCATCAGCAGGTTGAGGACCTGGTGAATCTGATTCGCGCCGGTGCCTGGGACCTGACGCATGAACTTGATCTCGAACTTCACGGAGGCGTTCCTGCAACGCCGCCACCGGCACCAACGCCGGACCCGGACGCCGATCCAGGTATGGCATTGTTTGAAGCGAACTGCACCAGCTGCCACATTTCCAACGACTTCCCGAACGGGGGCATGGTCGGCCCGGATCTGACCGGCCTTGGCCAGAAGGATCAGACTGATGTTGTTGGCATCGAAGTGAATGCCGAAGCGCTGTCGGAGTGGATCAAGGACCCGAAGGCAATCAAGCCGGACACCATCATGCCGGCCGTCCCGTTGTCGGACGAAGAGCGTGAGCTGGTCGTGGAGTATTTGCTCGGCCTCGAATAGGCTGACACTAAAGGAGTCCTGACTATGGTTTTCGGAACTGTCAGCGAGGCAATGGAGCTCCTGATCGTCTTCACGGTCTTCATCCTTGGAGTTCTCTTCACCCACCTGCTTCAGCGCTGGTCCGACCGGACCGCCGGCGAGGAATAGTCCGAAGCGAACAGCAACCCGATTTTGAATAGCCCCGGCAGGTCTTTCCTGCCGGGGCTATTGGTTTCCTGAACGGGCGTAGGGCTCCCTGGTGTCTTGACTCAGACGTTCCAGTGCCGGCTCGTATGGAGTCACCGAGTTAGACACCGCAGCATGGCGTGTTCGTGCTGCACGGCACACCATTCGCAAATGCAGTCGGGAATGCGATCCAGCCCAGCATTCGCTAGATGAGCCAGAGGGCTGCCAGGTTGGTGGAACCGAGAGATAGTTAGCTGAACGCAGTTTCCGATGCGCGGAGGATGAGGCCGAACGCGGTGGCGGACATGAATCCGAAGATGAGCGCTTCTCGCCCCTGGTCGCCACGGGTAGCAAAGACGTACCCGGCACCCATGAACACGATGATGCTAATGCCATAGAGGTAGTGGATGTTCTGGCCCGCCCGGAGGCTCTCGATGACCATGATCAGTCCAATCAACCCCTGAACGATCGTGACACCGACCGTCAGGAGGTAGGTTGAGCGAAAGGCTCCGTCAACAACCCTGCCGGTGGCGATGAAGAAAAAGGCCCATAAGGTGAGACCACCGGTCAGCAGCAATGTCATCGTGTAGATCGATGCATGCAAAGCAGTCACGGATGGGGTTATCCTCTCTGTGGAGCCGGCAGGGCGTGAACGATGCCCAGCAGACACTATCAGGTTTGCCGGCCCATGATCAAGGCAGACACGAAGGAATGTGCAGGGTAGTCAGGCGTGGCAAAGACCTATCTATGGTGCGATGACTGCCGGCGATCGTTCGAACATGACGATGCCCCTGACGGGCATTGTCCGATCTGCCGGTCGTCGATGCGTGAACTCGGGTGGATGTCGGCATTTGTCCGTGGAGTCATGGCCCAGGAGCTGGTGGCATCCGGACTTGCATCGCGTCACCGGACGATGATTCGCATGATCTGGACAGCGAACGGCATGGGAGAGCGGTACTATGCCGCGCTCGATCCCGGAGTCAGTTACAGTAAATTCGAATCGGAAGTAACCGATCTGGTTTGCCGTGCGGCACTCCAGGGATGGGTAAGGATCGTGATGCCCCACAGCCCGCTTGGGGTAACAGACGACGCCTATCGCCTGGAAATTGAAGACGAGGAGCGGTTTGTACTCGAAATGTCCGCGCTCTTCAGGAAGGACGAGTCGAGCCGCAAATAGCATACCCGGAGGAGGGACATCTTGGCAGATATGACCAAATGGGAACGGGTTGCCGCTGCACTGGACGGAGATGAGGTCGATCATCCCCCGATCAGTCTGTGGAGTCATTTCCCCAACAAGGATCAAACCGCCGAAGACCTCGCAAACTCCACCGTTGCCTGGCAGAACAAACTCGATCTGGATTTCATCAAACTCATGCCACCCGGTGATTACGCCTGTATCGACTGGGGACTGACCAGCGAGTATCAGGGCGCTCCGGGCGGAACCCGGGAGACCACACACTATCCGATCAGGACAGTTGAAGACTGGAAGAAGATCGGGCCCGTTCCGGTTACCTCAGGTTTCAATGCCGAGGTGATCGCCGCCTGCGGACTTGTGCGCAAGGCTCTTGGAGATGATGTTCCCGTCCTGCAGACGATTTTCAGCCCTCTGACGATCGCAAACAAGCTATCCGATGGTCGGGTCATAGAGCATCTTCGAACGCATCCGGAGGCCGTCCACGCGGCTCTGGAGGCAATTCGCGATGTGACTGTCGAGGTTACCCGCGCCTCGCTTGCCGGTGGGGCAGACGGCGTCTTCTTTGCTTCACAATGTGCGACGTCTGACATGGTGACCGAAGCCGAATACGCCGAGTTTGGCGTTCGCTACGACCAGCCGGTGCTGGATGCTATCCGCGATGGTGGTAGCCGTTTTACCATGATCCACATTCACGGCGAGAACACCTATTTCGACCTGCTGGCCGGTTACGAAGGGCACGCAGTGAACTGGCACGACCGCCTGGTCGGCCCGTCGATTGCCGAAGTCGCGGCAAAATATCCCGGCAAGGCGATGGTTGCTGGCATCGATGAGCATGGTATTGCCACGATGAGTGATGCCGAGGTGGAAGTCCAGGTTCAGGATGCCCGCGAGGCCGCCGGTGACCGGCACCTGCTTATTGGTCCGGGTTGCGTGGTGCTGGTGGCGACACCCGAGGCTCGACTCGCATCGGCAGTCCGGTCTTCGCGTCGAGGATAATCCGGCCGGAGAGGCGGCGGTGCAGGTACAGGAAGACATCCCGGCCGGCCGCCGCCAGCGGCACAATCGCGATGATGCCGATCAGCCCGCCCATCGAACCACCAATGACCAGCAATACCATGATGATCGCCGGGTGCATCGAAACCGCCGTTCCCTGGACCCTTGGCACCAGGAAGGTATTTTCCAGCTGCTGCACCAGGAAGCAGAGAATGGCAACAGCGACGAGTTTCGAGGGGTCCGTGGCGATCACGACCAGCGCCGCGATAAAGAATGTGATCCATGGCCCAAGGATCGGGACCATTTCAAGCAAACCTGCAACCACGCCGAGGGCTGCCGGTTGCGGCACCCCGAGTAACCAGAAGCCGATACCGGAGACCAGACCGACAACCAGTCCAAGGAACAGTTGCCCACGAATATAGCGCCCCATCACGTAATCGATGATGCCGACAATATTGCGCACGTCGGCGCGCGCCGGTTCGGGCCACATGTTGTAGAAGACGTTCGCTCCCTGGCGCTGGTCCTTGAGGACATAAAAGACCCACAACGGCAGGATCAGGAGACCGAGCAGGATACCGATAAACCGGCTGACGGTGCCAATCGTTGCAAGCAGGGTTGTCCGTAGTGCCTCGGCAATCATCGAGCCAATCTGGTCGAGGTTGCTTTCGATCTGGTCGCGGATGCTTTCGGGAACATCCCGTTCGTACCGGTCGATCCAGTATTCACCTTCGACCTGTAAGGTATCCCAGTAGTCGGGGATACTTTCACCAAGGTCGATGATTTCTCGATACAGCACCGGGCCAAACGTCATCAGCACGACGAAGAAGATGATGAACCCGACGATGTAGACCGTCAGGACGGCTATTGTGCGCCGCACATGGTGGAGAATGCCGCGATCGGGAATGATGTTCTCTATGCGGTTCACGATGGGGAAGAGGACGTAGAAGATCAATCCGCCGAGCAGGAACGGGGACAGCGCAACCCTGGTGACCCAGATCACCCAGGCGACCACCATGATCGTGAAGGTCACCAGCAAGAGCCGGACTGCAATAATGAGCACGCGGCGCAGATCCACGTGCTCATTTCCTGGCGGTAATATGCGGTTGCCCGGTGTTTCCAACGCTTTCCCTGTTCGTTAGGCGACGGCAGTTCTCTCTAGGATAACGCTACCGTCGCCTCGCCGTCACGAATTGTCAGGAAAGCTCTCGTGATTTGCTCTCGACCACTGCAGTAACCTTGTCGATGAACTCGTTCACTCCGATTGCGCCGAGGTTTTCGTTCGTCCGCAGGCGAACAGCAACCTGATCGGCCTCGGCCTCACGGTCACCCGTTACCAGCATGTAGGGGACCTTCTGCAACTGGGCGTTGCGGATCTTGTTCTGCATGCGGTCACTGCCGGAATCGACCTCAACCCGGATGCCGGCATCCCGCAGGCGGGCTGCGACGGATTCGGCGTATTCCAGATGCCGGTCAGCAATCGGGATAATGACTGCCTGCACCGGAGACAACCAGACCGGGAAGGCACCTCCGTAGTGCTCGATCAGAACACCGAGGAATCGCTCGGTTGTGCCCGTAACGGCGCGGTGAATGACCACCGGCGTGTGGGGCTGACCATCGCTGCCGATGTAGGTGCAGCCAAGCCGCTCCGGCTGGACGAAGTCGACCTGGATTGTCGAGAGTTGCCATTCCCGGCCGAGCGCGTCCTTTGCCATGAAGTCGGCCTTGGGGCCATAGAATGCCGCTTCGCCTTCGGCCTCGAAGTAGTTGGCACCCTTCTGGTCGAGCGCGTCACGCAGGGCTTTCTCTGCCTTCGACCACTTCTCATCATCCTTGACGAACTTGCCTTCCTCAGAACGAAGCGAGAGGCGGATGCGATAGTCGGAGAGGCCGTACGTATCGAGGATCTCCGTGATCAGATCGAGTGCAAGTCCAAACTCGTGGCCAACTTGCTCTTCCGAGCAGAAGACGTGGCAGTCGTCCTGCGTCAATGAACGCACTCGCGTCAACCCGGAAAGTTCCCCGCTCTTCTCATAGCGATAGAGCGTTGCGAACTCGGCGAACCGCAAGGGCAAATCCCGGAACGAGTGCATCTGCTGGTTGAAGAGTGTCATGTGCGACGGGCAGTTCATCGGCTTGAGGCGCATGCGCATGTCCTCGTCGACCATCGGCGGGAACATGACATCGCCATAATGCTCAAGGTGCCCGGATTTCTCGTACAGACTTTCGCGGGCGAGGTGGCCCGTCCAGACGTGCTGGTAGCCGTACTTTGTCTGCGTCTCGCGGACATACGATTCCATCAGATAGCGCAGAATCTCGCCCTTCGGGAAGAAGAGCGGAATGCCGGCACCGACCTCCTCGGCGATCGTGAAGAGTCCGAGTTCGCGGCCGAGTTTGCGGTGGTCGCGCTTGCGGGCTTCTTCCAGTTGCTCGAGGTAGGCATCGAGTTCTTCCTGGGAGTGCCAGGCTGTTGCGTACAGTCGCTGGAGCATCGGGCGGTTTTCGTCGCCCCGCCAGTAGGCACCGGCAACACTGAGCAGTTTGAAGGGGCCAACCTGACTTGTGTCATGAACGTGCGGACCACGGCACAGGTCGAGGAATTCGCCCTGCTGATACGTTGTGATTGTCTCGCCTTCCGGAAGGTCCCGGATGAGTTCAACCTTGTAGGGCTGGTCGGCGAAGATCTCCAGCGCCTCCTCGCGCGATACTTCCTTGCGCTCGAAAACTTCGGCATTCTCGACGATCTTCTTCATGCGGGATTCGATTTCCGGGAAGTCATCCGTCGAGAGCGAGCGTGGCAACTCGAGATCGTAGTAGAAACCATCCTCGATGGCCGGGCCGATGGCGAACCGGGCGTCCGGGAACATTTGCTGAATGGCCTCGGCCATGACGTGGGCAGCCGAGTGACGCATCCTGGCGAGTTCGGGCTGGTCACTTACCTGGAGATCCGGATTGTCCTGAATATCTGCAGACATGGGGTAAACCTTTCAATTTCGTGTTTGCATAGGCGATTGGGTGTCGCGGCATCCGGTGTTGTCCGGTAATGCCGACGTGAACCGGTTTAGCAAGATGCCAGCACGCCATGCCACGCACGCATGGCTGGAGTAGCGGTGCAGGCTTCGTCGGTAGTCATGACGCCACTCCTTTCGATGAACACAAAAAAACCTGCCTCCTCAAGGGACGGCAGGCGATGCCTGGCGTGGTTCCACCCTGCTTCCGGCACACCATGTGTGCCGCTCGGGTTGCCCGGTAACGAGGGCAGTCGGGGGTTGATACTTGCGCTTCATGCGCGTTCTCTACCCGGCTCGCGGGTGGTTTTCTCCGGATTCCGGTGCCTGTCGCAGGGCTTTCAGCCGGTGGCCTTGCGTCTCTGATGGCCGGTAATCGGGTACTCGTCCCGGTCGTCGCCAGTTCAAGGATTTGGTGGGCGGTACTGGACTCGAACCAGTGACCTCTACGATGTCAACGTAGCGCTCTAACCAGCTGAGCTAACCGCCCATCGCCTTGAACAGGCGAAGTATAGCGCGACTCGACACGCCGCGCAATGCAGGAAACTAGACGTCTTTCAGCAATTCAAAACTCTGCCGCTGGATGAACCGGTCGGAGAGTTGCAGGCTGAGGTGAAGGGAAACATAGGTGGCGTTGGCAATTTGCCGATCCACCGGTTCACCGGTTCGTTCGGATGAACGCAGGTATGAGCGTGCCTGGTCAAAGCCTTCGACAGCCTTTGCAATCCATTCAACTTCATCATGGTAAATGGCGCCGGCATGTTCGTCCTCAAGCGCCAGGAGCTGGGCCGGGGTGAGTTGCATGGTCCGTTGTACCGCTGCCCAGGCGATCGGGTCGTAGGTCTCGAACAGTGGTTGCCGCACCGAGCGCCAGCGATGCCGCTGCAACAGCGACCGGGCGAATCGTGTCTCCCTGATGGCCTGAATGGTGCGATCCGGGAGGAGGGTGTTTTCCTGATACCGTGGGGGCAAGGTCAGGGTGTGCCGCTGTTCCCAACCCTCGGTCCACTCCGGTTTGAGGTTGGCAGCCGTTTCATACAGGTTGGCGAGGATGTCGTAGGCGGCGGTAAAAACGGCTTCCCGTCGCAACTCCTCGTTGTTCCCACGCCTCCAGAAAAGCAACGGTGTCGAGAGGGCATTGGCGAGGATCATTCCGTGGAGGGTGAGATATTGATGAATCATGCTTACTTTCTGCCAGTGAGATGCTCTGCCGCGAGAAGTAACAACTCGGTACGTGGCCGGTCGTCCGGCGACTGCCCGATATAGTGAAAGCGTACATCGCCGGCGCTATCCAGCAGAAACACTGCCGGTACAGCGACCGGTTTCTCGCGAGTTTCCTTGTGGTCGACGAGATCCAGACTCCGGATCAGGCTGCCATCAACGTCGGAGAGAACTGCGATGGTGGCGGGGACGTGTTGCAGCGCAACCGGGGGATGGTGGCTCTCGTCAGTCGAGATAGCAACGACCTCGATTCCCCGCCGCCGGAAGGCATCTGCCTGGTCGACGATATCCAGCAACTGCGCCTGGCAGTGTTCGCACCAGTAGCCACGATAGAACATGACCAGCAAGGGTTGCCCTGCCAGCCCGAGCGAGGCCAGCGGTTCCCAGTCTGCCAGTAATCCATCCTGCAGTCGCGAAAGTGTGTTGCGGGTCAATGGCCGAGGATCCGGACAGATTCAGTACGCGGATGCCAGGTAAGTTCCCATGACTTGAACCGGTTCAGCAGGCTCTGCGCCCGCTGCACAAGCGGGCGCAATTCTGCATTCTTGATCTTCCACCGGCCACAGGTCTGCTCAACCACCAGTTTGGAATCGGTCTTGATCGTGACCTTCAACTCGCCGGTGTCGTAGCCCGCGTCCTGAATTTCGCCGAGCGCTGTTTCCAGCGCCCGGATCATGGTCTGGTATTCCGCCTGGTTATTGGTGGTGACACCTGGATAGACAACTTCGACTGGTTCCGGTTGTTGAACAACTCCCTTGTAGACGAAGCTGCCATATCCCTGGCCAGGGTTTCCCCTTGATCCACCATCGAACACGATATACAGGTGCCACGGACGTTCCGGGTCCACCTTGCGCGGAGCCGAAACGCCCGCCGGGTCAATTGACATTTACACCTTTGCCTCTTGTTTGGCCTTTACACCCTGCACCACCGCATCGGTCATGTGGGGCGGCACTTGCTGGTAGCTATGGAATTTTGTCGTAAATGTGCCACGTCCCTGGGTGATCGAGCGAAGGTCGGTCGCGTATCGCTGCACCTCGGCAGCCGGCACGAGGGCCTCGATCGTTGAGTATCCGTTGCCTTCCGGAACCATACCAGTGACATGAGCGCGCTTGGATGTCAGGTCACCCATGACATCGCCGGTGTAGGTATCCGGGATGGTCACACGAAGTTCGTTGACCGGTTCAAGGATAACCGGGTTGGCTGCACTTGCCGCCTTCTTGAACGCCTGGGATGCGGCCAGCTTGAATGCCATTTCCGAGGAGTCGACGGTGTGATACGAGCCATCGGTGAGGGTTACCTTGACGTTGATAACCGGGAATCCGGCGAGCACGCCTTCGTCGAGTGCCTCCCGGATGCCCTTCTCCACGGCCGGGATGAACTGTCGCGGCACCGAACCACCGAAGATCGTCTCGGCAAACTCGAAGCCTTCCTCACATGGTTCAACATCGATGAACACATGCCCGTACTGACCATGACCGCCGGATTGCTTCTTGTGCTTGTATTCGACGCCTTTGACAGCACTGGTGATCGTCTCGCGATAGGGGACGGTTGGCAGATCGAAGTCAACATTTACGCCGAACTTGCGCGACATTCGCTCAAGAACGATCTGGACGTGTGATTCACCCAGCCCGCTGATGATGGTTTCGGCGGTCTCGGTGTCCCGGTGAACGGTAATGGTCGGGTCTTCCTCAACAAGCCGGCTCAGCGCCTGGCTCATCTTGTCGAGGTCGGACTTGGTGCGAGGCGTGACGGCTGCCGAGAAGAGCGGGTCGGGATAGGTGACGCCATCGAGCGTGACCTTGTGCGACTGGTCTGTCAGCGTGTCGCCACTGGTGGTGACGTTAAGTTTCGCGACGGCGCCGATATCTCCGGCGACAATTTCGGTGACAGGAATCTGTTCCTTGCCGCGGACAACAAACAGTTGCCCGATGCGTTCGTCGGCATTCTTGCTGACATTCCAGACGTGGGAATCCGATTTCATGGTACCTGACATAACACCAAAATAGCTCAACTTGCCAACATACGGGTCGGCGACCGTTTTCCAGACAAACGTGACCAGTGGCCCGTCCGGATCGGGCAGGACATCGACGGTCTTGCCGCTGGCATCGGTTCCGCGGGTTGGCTGTGGTGCCGGGCCGAGATCGACAATCGTGTCGAGGACAATGCCTACGCCCCGGTTGGTCGAGGCTCCGGTAGCGAGTACCGGAACAATCAGACCCTCGGCGATACTGGTCTTCATGGCCTCACGAAGTTCCTCGGCCGGGATTTCCTCATCTTCAAGATACCGAAGCATCAATTCCTCGTCGTTCTCGGCAATCTTTTCGACGAGTTGCAACCGCCAGGTCTCGACGGCGTCGAGCATGTCATCGGGGATGTCTGCCTCGGTGACTGCGCCGTCGGTGGAGTTGCTGAACATGGATGCCTTCATCGACAGCAGGTCGACGACGCCCCGGAAGGAAGATTCCTGGCCGACAGGCAGGTAGGCCGGGACGACAGACGGCCCAAAGGCTGCCTGCAAGGAATCCAGGGCCGCCTCGAAGTTGGCATTTTCACGGTCGTTCTTGTTGATGACGATGATCCGTGGAACCGAACGCTCATCGGCAAAGCGCCAGGCGTACTCGGTGCCGACCTCGGCACCGGCCGAGGCATCCACCAGGATCAGCGCAAGGTCAACGACGCGCATTGCGCATTTGACCTCACCAACGAAATCGGCATAGCCGGGTGTGTCAAGCAAATTGATCTTATGGTCGCGCCACTCGATCGGGAGAATCGAGGTGCTGATCGACATCGAACGCCGGGCCTCTTCGGGGTCCCAGTCTGATACGGTGTTGCCGTCTTCTACGCGTCCGAGCCGGGAGATGGCCTTGGAGGAATAAAGCATGGCTTCGCTTAATGACGTCTTGCCGGCACCACCGTGTGAGAACAGGCCAACATTGCGGATGCGTTCGACCGGGTACGTTTTCACGAGGTTCCTCCAGACTACCATCAAAACGGTATGCCACGAGGAAGGGTTGACTTGTGGGCCCAACCAGCGCCGCCGGGGTGGCGGAGGCTGTTCGGGTTAACCGGTTTTCATTTTTGGGCCCGCTAGCCGATCCATCAGTCCGGCGTGGCAACCTGTACCAGTTGGTGCCCGGCAAGTATAAACGAATATGCCCGGTTGCGGACCTTTCGGAGCGAATCAGTAGATCGGCGGACCGGTCGGGATATCGCCTACAGGAGTGAGTGAAAGCGTTCGGGAAGGCGGTTGCACCCGGGTTGCGTTCTCAAGAGCCCAGCGAATTTCTTCCGCAACCCAATCGTCAGGTTCGCCGGAAAGCGCATTGGCCAGGGGCGTTTTCGCGTCCTCGCCAGTCAGGTGCTTCAATGCCCATGCTGCATGTCCACGTACCAGCGGTTCGTCATGGTGCAGGCCGGCAAGCAAGAGTTCCTCAGCCCGGTCATCAGCACAGTTCCCGAGGGCAATAGCTGCGTTACGGGCCATTCCACGCCGTTTGGTGCGGGTTACCGGCGTGCCGGAATAGGTTGCCCGGAATTGTTCTTCGGACATTGTCATGAGGAAGGCAAGGGACGGGTAGACATTCTCATGGCTTGCCGGGCGAAACGCAGGATCATCAACGATTTGCGCCGCGCCAGTGTAGGGGCAGACTTCCTGACAAACATCACAACCGAACACCCAGTTGCCCATCAGGGGGCGGAGTTCACGAGGGATCGGTCCGCGCTCCTCGATAGTGAGATAGCTGATGCAGCGGTTTGCATCCACCCGATACGGTTCGACGATCGCGCCGGTTGGACATTTGTCGATGCAAAACCGGCAACGACCACAGTTGTTGGTGAGCGGTTGATCGGGTTCGATTTCGATGTCGAGATAGATCTCTCCGAGCATTGCCCAGGAGCCGTGACCGGGGATGATAATCATGCTGTTCTTGCCATACCAGCCGACTCCGGCACGGGCGGCGATAGCGCGGTCAAACGCCCGGGCAGTGTCGGAGAGTATTCTGGCGTCAAGATCACGCCCGATATGGTTTCCAATGGCGGCAAGGAGTGACTTCATCCGGGTTTTCAGCGTCTTATGGTAGTCCCGGCCCCACGCATAGCGTGAGATCTTTCCCCGGAGTTCGTCATCAGGCAGTGGGTACTCCCCGCTCCAGTAGGGGATTGCTACCGAGACGATAGAGCGAACATGTTCGTGCAGTGTTCGCGGTTCTCCTGATTGCCTTGCCCGCTCGCTGGTGAACCAGGTAAATCCGGAAAGGTAACCTCGCTCGATGTGATCGACTACGTAGTCACGTGCCTGGTGAAACGGGTTGGCCGAGGCAACACCGCTCACCATGAGGCCAGCATCGAGGGCCAGTTGCGCCAGGGTTTCCCGATCAAGAGAATGGGTCACTTGCTCTCGCCAGTTCCAGGTCGATCATGTTCCGGACGCTTTCCATATCCGGCAGCCCTGCTCGTGACCCAAGTGCTGTGCAGCAAAGGGCACCGACTGCGTTCGCCCGCCGGAGAATGCTTTCATCATCCAGCCCTTCGACCAGTCCGGAAAGTGCGCCGCCGGCAAACGCATCTCCGGCTCCGGTGGTGTCCACCACGTCCACTTTGTGGGCTGGCGCCGCGATGACGCTGTGCGGGCGGATTGCGAGCGATCCCCGGTCTCCCAATGTCAGGTAGATGACCTGGCAGGCTGAACCGATCATGCGTTGCTGCACCCGCTGGATCGCGTCTTCGAGGTCTACGGCTCCGGTCAGATACATCAGTTCACGACGATTGCCGAACATGACGTCGTGTTCAAGCAGATGATCCATCCCTGTTTCGCGTCCGGAATCAACGAGAAAGGTCATTGCTCCGGCAATCTTCGTGCGTGGGCTGAGGTGGGCAGGAAGCGACAGGATGAACTTGCGAAGGAGATCATCGTTTACATCCAGAAAGAGCCAGTGATGGTCGAGGAGCATTTCGACCGGCAGTTTGTCGCCGTGCCGGGGTTGGGCTCCTTTGATCCAGAGGATGGTTCGTTCCGGAGTGCCATTGGAATCCGAGACCAGGATAATGCCGGAGTCGGTGGCCTGATCCTCCTTGCGGTAAATCAGGCTGGTGTCGCAGCCGGCGGCGTCGAGTGCCTCGATGCAGGCGTCGCCTTCGCTATCGGCACCGACCGCCGAGGCAATGGTGACCTCAACTCCCAGACGGGCAAGTGCTGCGCAGGTGTTCGCGGTGGTTCCTCCGGCCTGTTCGAACCGGTGATCGACGATTGCGTAGCCGCCTGCATCGGGATAGCGATCGACGATCAAGAACCGATCCCATGAACACAGACCAAGAGCCGCAACTCCCCGACGCATCGAACCGATCCTCCTTGCTGGCCAACGTTCGTGATTCTTCAGAAAGTGAACGGTATCACGTCCGGCGGTAGAATCCGGAACAAGAGGGGGTGCCGCCTGCCATGAGTCAACACATTCTGGTCGTAGAGGACGAGGAAAACCTTGCGGGTGCATTGCAGTTCAACCTGGAGCGCCAAGGGTATACAGTCACTGTCAAGGGCAATGGGTATGACGCCCTGGCGGCCGTCGACGAAGTCCGGCCGAACCTTGTTGTTCTCGATGTCATGTTGCCCGGGCTTGATGGCTTCGAAGTCTGTCGTCGTATACGGATGACCTCGGATGTTCCAATCATGATGCTGACCGCCCGTGGCGAAGAGGTTGACCGCGTGCTGGGGTTGGAAATCGGCGCCGACGATTACCTGACCAAGCCGTTCAGCCTCAGAGAGTTTCAGGCACGGGTTCGGGCATTGTTGCGTCGAGGTGGCGGAAACACTACCAACCATGTCGAACCGGCGGCAGACATACTGATCTCCGGAAACCTGAAACTCTCGGTCGATGCCCGTCGTGTCTGGCGCGGTGATGTCGAGGTCCCGCTGCGTCCCCGGGAATTCGAGTTACTGTCGTTCCTGATGCGGAACCGTGGTTTGGCGCTTTCGCGAAGACAATTGTTGGACGGCGCCTGGAGCAGTGACTTCGTCGGGGATGAGCGGACGGTAGATGTCCACATCCGGGCGCTACGTGAGGCGATCGAGGAGGATTCATCCCAACCGGTGCGCATCGTCACGGTACGGGGCATTGGCTACCGGTTCGAGGGGTGATGGTGTCGATGCGGGGCATAGCGGCGCAGTACATCCTTCCCGTCATTCTCGCCGCAGTGATCGCATTGGCAGGATATCTTGCTGGTCACGCGCTGGCCGGAGTCGTAGTCGGCAGCATCGCCGGTGTCTTGCTTGCCTGGTATCAGTCACGTCGGTTGTTGCAGCGTATCGCGTTGTTTTCAAAGGGGGACGCCTCATACGCGTTGCCTCCCGAATCGAGACCTGATGAACTGGATGACCTGTTTGCGAGGCTGGTAGCTCGCCGGCAGGCGGCCGAGGCCGAGGTTGCGAACCAGATCAGTACATTTTCCAGGCAAATCCAGTTGCTCGACATGATGTCCGACGGGATCATGCGGGTTGATAGTCATGGCATTGTGACCTACGCCAACGTAGCTGCAGGAGCGGTGTTCCGCGGGCGGAATCCAACCGGACAGTCGTTTATCTCCGTCACCCGCGACCACGAACTAAACGAACTGGTCCAACGCAACCTCACGACCGGAGAAGACCTGCAACACACCTTCGAACTGCCCGGCTCGAGCCAGATCTTCAACGCGGTCATTTCCCGGATTCCGGACACCCCGCCCCAGACGTTGGTGGTGTTCCGGGACATTACCGAGGTCACCCGCCTGCAAATGCTTCGCAGGGATTTTGTCGCCAACGTCTCGCACGATCTCCGGACCCCGCTCTCCGCGATCAAAATCATGTCGGAGACCTTGCAAGAGATCGTAACTGACGAAGACACCAGTCACTTCATCTCCCGGATCAACGACGAAGTGAATGTCATGACCTCGCTGGTTAACGACCTGCTCGACCTTGCCAGTCTGGAAGGCCGGGAGCATCGCATGTCCTTCAGGACAGTGGATGTCGGTGTTCTGGTACGCGATGTCCGGGCCCGGATGGAGCCAATTGCCGAGCGACACGGCGTCCATCTCCGGGCGGACGAAGTGGATGATCGACTACTGGTCCATGCAGACGAGCAGCGTCTCACCCAGGCGTTGATCAATCTGGTGACCAATGCAATTTCCAACACCCCGGCAGATGGCAGAGTCGATATTGTGGCGTTTCCCGAGGAGCAGGTTGCGGTGTTCGAGGTTCGCGATACCGGGGTCGGTATCCACCCGGACGATCTGCCACGGGTTTGGGAACGGTTCTTCCGCGGAGACAGATCCCGGACCGGCAAGGGAACCGGGCTCGGCCTGGCGATTGTCAAGCACGTCGTGCTTGCCCACGGTGGTTCCATGGACGCCAGGAGCGAGCCCGGTAAGGGGTCAGTATTCCGGATTGCCATTCCGCTGGCCCGGCAGGAGATGATGCCCGGCCGCTAGCGGTGTCTAGGCGGTAACCGCTTCGGCTTCCCGCTCCCGGATCAGGGTCTCGATTTCGAACTTCAGGGCATCGAACATTTCGGCCTCGTCCACACGGCGGATGATTTCACCCTTGCGGAAGATAATGCCCTTCCCTTTGCCGGCGGCCAGGCCGATATCTGCGTCGCGGGCCTCACCGGGACCATTGACGACACAGCCCATGACGGCAACCTTGATCGGTTCCTTGATCGACTGCAGGTACTCATCGACCTGATTGGCGATCTTGAAGAGATCCACTTCCACCCGGCCACAGGTCGGGCAAGCGACCATCGTCGCGCCCTTCTGCCGGAGTTCGAGGGCTTTCAGGATTTCGTAGCCAACGAAGACTTCCTCGACCGGGTCGGTGGTCAGCGAAACGCGCAAGGTATCGCCGATACCGAGCGCCAAAAGCGTGCCAAGTCCCACCGCCGAGCGGACGCTACCGGCGCGTGGTGTGCCGGCTTCGGTCACGCCGAGGTGCAGCGGGTACTGGTTGCGCTTGGCCATGCGAGTGTAGGCCTCGAGCATCACCGGGACCTCAAACGCCTTGAGAGAAATCTTGATGTCGTTGAAGTCGAGGTCTTCGAGAATCTTGATGTGTCCGAGACCGGTGCGAACCATATGCTCGGCAATGAGTTCGACCTGGGTCGCGTTCTGGGCAGCCATCTCGTCGACGAAGTCCTGGGTCATTGGCGGCACGGAACCGAAGTTCACGCCGATCCGGATCGGCACGCCACGTTCCTTGGCCTTCTTGACGACCTCGCGGACATCTTCCGGCTTGCGGATGTTGCCCGGGTTGAGTCGCAGGCCGTGGATGCCGGCATCCAGCGCCTTGAGGGCGAGTGTGTGTTCGAAGTGAATATCGGCGATCAGCGGAACCGGCGAGTAGGGCACGATCTCCGGCAGGGCAGCAGCGGCAACGCGGTCCGGAACTGCCACGCGGACGATCTCGCAACCGGCATCGGCCAGTTCAGCGATCTGGCGAAGCGTCGCCTTGGGGTCGCGTGTATCCGACGTCGTCATCGACTGGACAACGATTGGTGCGCCGCCACCGATCCGGACGTCTCCAACATAGACCGGACGGGTGAGACGTCGTGGTGCAAGCAGTGTCAAATCTGGCCTCCCGAATGCGAAGAGAACGACCGATCACTACCGGATTGTACCGGTAGGGCTACTGTAGCAAGGAATCGCCGCTCACGATGCGGTCGATATCAACAAAGGCGATGGCGAACATCAGGCCAAGCAGGACGACCAGGCCGATGAAGTGGACCATCCCCTCCTTCTCGGGAGCGACACGCTTGCCACGGCGCAGCACTTCGAGAATCACGAAGACAAGACGCCCGCCATCGAGCGCCGGCAGCGGCAGCAGGTTCAGTACTGCCAGGTTCAGCGAAAGAAGAATCGTAATGTTGGCGAGCGTTACCCACGTCGGTGAGGCACTCTCGGTCAGGACTTCCGACGTCAATTGTCCCATGCCGATTGGCCCGGCCATATCGCGGACGCTGACCTCGCCGGTGATCAGCATGATCAGACCTTCACCCATGCGCTGCAGGGTGGAGAAGAAGTAGCGGACCGTCTCCGGAATAAGGCGGACGATACCGACCCGCTCAAAGACGACATCCTGGGCGAGCACCGCGCCCGGATCAGGATTGTCACCGGCCGGAATGTCGACTGTGACTTTCAATGTTTCCGAACCACGCAGCAGTTCAAACTCGGTTGCCTGCCCGGCATTGCCGGTAATCGCCTTGTCGTAAGCGACAATGTTCGGAACCGGTGTGCCGCCGATGGAGACGATCTTGTCGCCGGCCTGGATGCCGGCTGCCTCAATTGCGCTGCCGGATTCGACCTCGGCGAAACGCAATGGTGAGTCGAAGGTGTTGACAATCCGGATTCCGGTCGGGCCCTGACCCTCTGGCGGGTTCTCCCGCGGGGTGATTTGCGTGGTAATCAGTTCACCATCACGGCTGATGATGACGGTGATCTCCTCACCGAGGTGGTCGTTGGCCCGGTCGATGACCTCGACCGCACCATTCACCCGCTTGCCTTCAACCTCGACAAACTGGTCGCCTGGTTGCCAACCGGCAGTTGCAGCCGGAGAGTCGGGGACGACGGCAGCGATGACTGCTGTTGCAGATGGCTGCCCGTGGGCACCAATCAGGACTGCTATCAGCACGAATGCGGTCAGGAAGTTCATGATCGAACCGGCGGTAATGAAGAGTGCCCGCTGGCCGGCCGATTTCGATTGCATGCTTTCGCCTTCGGTGTTCTTGCCGTCTTCGCCGAGAACACGGACAAAACCACCGAACGGGATGGCGTTGATTGACCAGATTGTGTCGCCACGCTGCTTGCCCCAGATACGAGGCGGCAGGCCGAAACCAAACTCCTCGACTCGCATGCCGGCCTTGCGGGCGGCCATGTAGTGTCCGAGTTCGTGAACCAGAATCAGAAAGGCGAGAATCGGGACGATAAAGAGGGCGTTCAGCAAGGAAGTGCTCATTTCGATAACCGTTGCCGGGTCGGTTGTTCCGGATACAGTTGCCGGCAACCAATGAATGGTACTCACCTGATAAAGACACCGTCAACGATTCGGTTAGCCACCAGGTGCCAAAATCTGCCGTTTCGGGCGGATTTGGTTATGTTAGAATCTCCTTTCGGTTGACCGGAAAACATGCCTTTACAGGTTCGCCGCAGGGCCACGCGGGGGATGAGTCCGGCCGTGCCACGATTGATGGACCCGACCGAAGAAGTGGATGGCGAGAACGATGCTTGTTGGTGTGCCAAAGGAAATCAAGGACAACGAAAACAGGGTCTCGACTACCCCCGACGGAGTTGCTGAATACGTTCTGCGCGGACATCAGGTGCTGGTTGAGCGGTCAGCCGGCGTTGGCAGTGGTTTCTCCGATGCGGAGTACGAGGCTGCCGGTGCAACGATGGTCGATACTCACGACGAGGTGTTTGCCCGGGCAGACATGATCGTGAAGGTGAAGGAACCAATTGCCTCGGAGTATGGCCTTCTCCGCGAAGGACAGATTCTTTACACCTACCTGCATCTGGCTGCTGAAGAAGAGCTCACCAGGGCGCTTATCGAGCGAAAGGTGACCTCGATCGCCTATGAAACCGTTGAGCTGCCGAATCGGACACTCCCGTTGCTGACCCCGATGAGCGAGGTTGCCGGCCGGATGGCGATCCAGGTCGGTGCGACCTATCTCCAGCGGACCAATGGTGGACGCGGATTGCTGGTTGGTGGCGTTCCGGGTGTCAAGCCGGCCAACGTTGTGGTGATCGGTGGCGGAGTGGTTGGCACCAACGCAGCACAGATAGCACTCGGAATTGGCGCAAACGTCACGGTGCTCGATATCTCGGTGGAGCGGCTGCGCTACCTTGACCTGGTTCTGCATGGCCGGATCAACATCATCCTCTCCAGCCGGGCGAACATTGCAGCAGCGCTGCAGAATTGCGACCTGCTGATCGGTGGTGTGTTGATCCCGGGTGCAAAGGCTCCGAAACTGGTTAGTTCGGAGATGATTGCCAGTATGCCGGATGGTTCTGTCGTGGTGGATGTGGCCATCGACCAGGGTGGTTGTATCGAGACGGCCCGGCCGACAAGCCATAGCGAGCCGACCTATATTGTTGACGGCGTGGTTCACTATTGTGTGACAAACATGCCTGGTGCGGTTCCGCGAACCAGCACCATTGCGCTGTCGAATGTCACGTTGCCATACGGCCTCTACCTTGCCGAGAACGGAACCGATGCGTTCCGGACTGACCCGGTGTTGGCGAAGGGTGTAAACGTCTATGATGGTAAGGTGACATATCAGGCAGTTGCCGATGCGTTCGACCTGGAATATGTCCCGCTTGAAGCAACGATCTGATCGACTGTGAACAGGTCGGGCCAAAGCGGGTTTGATGGGAAACTGAATCGTGCGAGAGGGAGTGGATCGATTCCTGGCCGACCTGGAGTCAGGAAAGGGCTTTTCAGCCAATACGATCGCCGCATACCGCAATGACCTGACCCAGTTCCTGACGTTCATGACGAACGATCACGGGCTGCAATCCTGGGGCGAAATGGGCGAAAGCCAGTTGAAGGCATTTCAGTTGCATCTTCGAGAGCGGAAGTATGCAAACTCGACCGTTGCCCGGAAGACCGCAGCAGTGCGGTCGTTCTGTGGCTATCTGGTGGAGCAGCAGATTCTGCGGGCCGATCCGTCGTCCGCGCTGCCATCTCCACGGGTGGATAAATCCGTTCCGCGCGCCATGACCCGCGACGAGGTGGATGCGCTGCTGGCACAGCCGGCTGCTGCAGACGATGCCGAAAGCATGCGGGACCGGGCGATGCTTGAACTCCTGTATGCCAGCGGCCTGCGGGTGACCGAACTGGTGAGCCTGAACGTTGAGGATGTCGACCTGGATACCGGTACCATCCGATGCCATGGGCGGCAGGGCAAGGTACGCACCATCCAGACACGGGGCGACGTTGCAGCAACGCTGGCCGCCTATGTGACGCGGGCACGGCCGGTTATCAGGCGGTCGGATTCCGAGAATGCGCTGTTCCTGAACCACCGGGGCCAGCGACTGACCCGGCAGGGGTTCTGGTTGATCCTCAAGGGGTACGCCGCAGAAGCCGGTATCCACGACATCACGCCACATACCTTGCGACACTCGTTTGCGACCCACCAGTTGCTGGATGGCAAGGATCTTGCCGAGGTGCAGCAGGCGCTTGGACACGTCTCGATTTCGACCACCCAGGTCTATGCGCAGCTTGCCAGCGACATGAAACTCGGTACCTCTCCGGACAGGGCCGAAGCCCTGTCCGGTGCCGGGGTCCCCGAACGGGTAGGGTCTGCCTAGAGGCCGTTCGCACGCGAACGGGATTGCATCGCATCTTTGCCGGCCCATTCCTTCGGGCCGGCCTTGTATTTTCCGGAGGTTCAGGTGTCTGACGCGGTTGCTACCAATGTCACGATGGATACGCTGGTGTCGCTCTGCAAGCGGCGCGGGTTTGTCTTCCCCGGCAGCGAAATTTATGGCGGTCTGGCCAATACCTGGGATTACGGGCCACTTGGCGTTGAACTGCGCAATAACATCAAGCAGGCGTGGTGGAAGAACTTCGTCCACCAACGCCGGGATATTGTCGGCATTGATGGCGGCATCCTGATGAACCCAAGGGTCTGGGAGGCGAGCGGGCACGTTGATGAATTCAACGACCCACTCGTCGATTGCCGCGAGTGCCGTGGCCGTTTCCGGGCGGACACGCTGGTCGAGGAGGCGCTGTCGACTTCCATCGAAGGGCTGCCTCCGGCCGAGATGGACAGGATCATCAAGGAGCAGGCGGTCAAGTGCCCGAACTGTGGCAAGAGCAACTGGACGCCGGTGCGGGCCTTCAACATGATGTTCCGTACCCAGATCGGCCCGGTTGATGAGTCGGCAACCACTGTCTACCTGCGGCCGGAGACCGCCCAGTCGATCTTCATGCAGTATCGCAACGTCCTGCAATCGAGCCGCAACAAGCTACCGTTCGGCATTGCCCAGATAGGCAAGGCGTTCCGTAACGAGATCACTCCCGGGAATTTCATCTTCCGCGTGCTCGAACTCGAGCAGATGGAGATTGAGTACTTCATCGACGGAGACGAATGGGAACCGCTGTTTGACCAGTGGATGGACGACCAGAAGCAGTTCCTGCTGTCGCTTGGCATCAACGAGGCGCACCTCAAGGCGCGTGAACACACGCCCGAGGAGCTTTCTCACTATTCCCGGCGAACGGTTGATTACGAGTACCTGTTCCCGTTTGGCTGGAAGGAACTGACCGGTCTGGCGTATCGCTATGACTTTGACCTGACCCGGCATCAGGAAGTCTCCGGCGTTGACATGACCTATTTCGACCAGGCAAACAACCAGAAGTTCGTACCGCACGTGATCGAGCCAACATTCGGTGTCGAGCGCTTGATGCTGATGGTGCTGGTTGATGCGTACGACGAGGAAAAGACGGTCGACGCAAATGGAGCCGAGGCAAGCCGGGTGGTGTTGCGGATTGATCCGAAGATCGCCCCGTTCAAGGTGGCGGTGCTGCCTCTCTCGAAGAAGCCCGAGCTTTCGGGGCTTGCGGATGATGTCTTCCGCTCACTCCAGCAACGCTTTGCAACTGACTACGACGAAACCCAGTCCATCGGCCGGCGATATCGCCGGCAGGACGAGATCGGAACGCCACTCTGCGTCACCGTCGACTTCGATTCGCTCGAGGACAATGCGGTGACGATCCGCGACCGGGACACGATGGAGCAGACCCGCGTTGCGATCAATGAGCTGGTCGATGTCGTTCAGGAGCGACTGGGGTAGATGGCCTAGAGCAGGTCGTCGTCTTCCTGCCGGAACACCCTGCCAAGAATGGCATTGAGTTCCTCATCGGAATACCAGTGCAGCACAATGGTCCCGCCGCGCTTGCCGCGGCGGAGATCTACTTTTGTGCCGAAATACCGGCGTAGTTCAGCCTCGACCGCTTTTTCTTCCGGGGTGACAATCTGCGGAATCCGCACAGGAGTTTCCGGGGGAGGTTCGGTTGCGAGTCGTTCCGCCTGGCGGACCGACAGCCCATCGAGGATGATGCGAGCCAGCAGTTGCTTCTGGCGATCCGGATCGTCAATTGAAAGCAACGCTCGTGCGTGTCCGGCAGAGATACGCCCGTTGATGACAGCTTCGCGAATCTCCAGCGGCGCATCGAGCAATCGCAGGGTATTCGCAACTGCCGGGCGGCTCTTGCCGACCCTCGACGCAATCTCGGCCTGGGTAAGTCCAAACTCGTCTGCGAGCTGACGATAGGCCATTGCCTCTTCAATCGGGTTGAGGTCTGCCCGCTGGACGTTTTCAACAAGGGCAACTTCCAGTGCCTGGGCGCCAGTAATCTCGCGAATGAGGACCGGCACTGAAGTGAGTCCTGCACGGCGTGCAGCCCTCCAGCGTCGTTCGCCGGCGACTATCTGGTATGCCGCCGACCCGGTTCCCCGGGTGACGATAATCGGCTGGATGATGCCGTGTTCGCGGATTGAGGCTGCCAGGGCTTCGAGGTCTTCATCGCTCCAGTGGCTGCGGGGTTGGTGCGGGTTTGGCTCGAGCGCGTCGATATCCACCGAATGTGCGTCGGCCTGAGCCTGCTGACCGGACATGCCCGGAATCAGCGATTCAATCCCACGACCAAGTCCACGTTTGCGGTCGGCCAACGTTCGGTTCCTCTCCCAAGTCCACAGCCCGACGACGAGTATACCGCCCGGTCGTTCTGCGGTTTCACGTGCAATTCATCACAAGTCATGCGCCAATGGCTATACTTTGCCATCGTGAGCACCGAACGCCCCATCGTTGTGCCGGTGCGCGATTGGAGACATCTGCTTGACAAACGTACTAGCCGACCTGTTGGGTCTTGTCGGATACGTTGCTGTGGCCGGCTTTATCAGTATGTGGGCGCATCGTGCCCAGGCCGAGCATGGTCGTGCCGCCAAGATGGGCATCTATCTCACCTTTGGCTTCCTCTGGTTCATCCTCTTCCTGGTTGGGTTCAGCGGTGTAGTCACTGCCTGGCAAGCCGGGGATGATCTGCCCGGTGGACGGGTATTGCTCACGGTACTGGGTGTTGCTGCCGGTCTGGCCCTTATTCCGCAATTGCGGAAGCCGTTGGCCCGGATCATCGGTTTTGATGGCAACTCTTACCCCGAAATGGTCGCGTTCCTGTTCATCCTCCAGGTGCCGATCGCCCTGGTGGGACTGGCATGGCTCAACCCGGAGCCGGAGACGTCCATTTCGATCAGTGCAATGATCGTGAACGCCCTGGCGTTTGTCTCGGTTGCCTATCTGGGCGTTGGATATCTGGTGAACCGCAGTTTCGCAGATGCAACCAAACGCCTTGGACTTGAGCGCCCCACACCCAAGCAGGTGCTCATTGGCGTGCTTTGCGTTATCCCGGCGCTGGCTGCTTCAATAATCGCCACTATCCTTGTCGATCTCTTCCAGCCACATCTGGTCGAAGACCTTCAGGAAACGCTGACTGAGCTTCCGGGCGATCTCAATGTCTGGGTGGCAGCAGCACTGATTGCGGTGACCGCAGCCATTGGCGAAGAGGTGCTGATGCGAGGCGGTATTCAGCCGCGATTCGGCATCATCTTCACCTCGCTGGTGTTCGCACTGCTTCACGTGCAATACGGGCTGAGCCTGGCGATGGTGGGTGTCTTCTTTGCCGGCGTGGTCTTCGGCCTTGAGCGGAAGTATTTCAACACCACCACGGCGATCATCACCCACATGCTTTACAACTTCATTGCGGTCCTGGTGAACGCCAGCCTGACCTAGACCGGGATTCCAGTCACAGACACTCCAGACCCGCGTTGCCATCTCCGGGCACGCGGGTTTGTTATTCCGGCAGTGGTTTCAACGACCGGGTCCGGTCGGTGCACAGGTATCTCGTGGTGACGGGATTATTGCTGGTTAGCCCGAACTGTCGTCGACGAGTGGGCCGGCGTCCGGGTAGAGTTCCCAGGTGCCGTCGTCATACAGGACGTAGATATAGCCATCCCCGCTGTAGATCATCTGGCCGCCCTCGAAGTACTGGATCTCCGACTCGTAGGCGTAAATCTGGCCAGCTACGGCATATCCCAGCATATCGGCAATGATCGGGTCGTTGGCCCAGATGTCGCCAAAGACACCGCCTGGCTGCCAGAGGCCGCTGTCATCAACCTCGACAAACTCCGGCAGGGTGTCACCGGACGCGTGGTACATAAACTCCCACCGCAGGTTGACGCCCATCAGGAAGACCTGACCGTTGGCGCTGTTCTGCAGCATCTTGCCGTGCTGGAAGTCAAGTTCCTGAACGCTGATTATGCTGCTTGGTCCGGTCGGCTCGCCGAGGTGCTGGCGCACAGTCTCGTTGCGCCAGTAGACGTTGCCAAATGACCCTGCCACTCCGACAGTGTCCGGAGTCGTCGGTGTTGGCTCCGGTTCCTGCGTCGGTGTCGCGGTCGGCACTACCGGCGTTGGCTCAACTGTTGGTGTGGCCGTCGGCGGCGGTGGCGTCGCGGTCGGTTCCTCGACAGGAGTGGTCGGTGTCGGTTCCTGGGTTGGCTCCGGTTCCGGTGTTGCTGTCGCCGGTGGAACAGTCGGTTCCGGTTCAGGCGTCGATGTCGCGGTCGGAGGTTGCTCCTGGTTGGTGGGATCAACCGATCCCTGCTGGTTGTTTGGCCGGGTTGGACGCTCTACCTGCTCTTGCTGTCCCTCATCAATCTCGCCGGCAGGTTCCGGTGTACTGGTTACTGCCGGTGACGGCGAAGGGTTGCCTTCGGTAGCCGTCGGGACGACAGGCTGGCGGTTCTCTTCAGCTGTCGCCGTCGGTGACGGCGTTGCAGTCGGCGGGACGGTCGCATCAGTAGTAGCGACGTCCATGCTGGTGGTAAAGCCCAGACTGAAGTTTTCGGTCAGACGGTTGCCCCACTTGTCGCGTGCTTCGGTGGTGATCCGAACGCTGTAGGTAGTGCCGGGCTTCAGCAGACGGTTTTGTCCGATGACCAGCGTGTTGCCGTCCCAGGTGAGTTCAAGGCGGTCGCGTTCGCTGGTTGGCACGATTGCCAGTGCAGCTTCGACCGATGCCTTGTTCATTTCCTTGTTGAAGGAGATACGAATCGGGTCGCTGGTGCGCCACATGACGCCGTTGGCAGGTGTGGACCCGATAACCGTTGGATCGATACGTCGTTGATAACCATCGATCAGCAGGAATGCAGCAACGACGAAGACCAGCAGCACGGCGGCGATGGCTGCGGCCGGGTAGGCCATGCGGTTGGTGATCGTTCGCAGCCGTCGTGGCGGAGCGTCGACGGTGTGCATGTAGACAGCAGCAGTGAGTGACTCCGGCACGATGACCGGCGGCAATCCGCGGATTCTGCTTCCGACAGTCCGGTATTGCTCGAGCAGCGTGCGGCATTCCGCGCACCCGGACAGGTGCTGGAGCAGTTCGGTTCGCTCGGATGATGTCAGATCACCATCGAGATAGGCTGACAGGTGTTCCCTGTAGTTGTTGCAAGCGTGTTCGCCAGCCATTACCGCATCTCGCCATACTTCGCGGTGTACACCTTCCGGAACTCTTCTCTGGCCCGGAACAACACCGATTTCACGGCAGACCGTGAGAGGCCCATTACCTCGCCGATCTCCTCTGTGGACATACCTTCAAACTCGCGGAGGAGGAGTGCCAGCCGGTTCCGGGGCGACATCTCGTTCAGTACGGCCTGCACATCCTGGCGGGTCTCGGAGGAGACCAGCGTCGCTTCGGGGTCGTCCGGTGTGTATGCCGGAAGGAGTGTCTCGTGCCGGTCGTTTTCCCATGGGAGCCAGCGGATACGCTGACGTCGCCGGAGTACGTCGAGGCAGGAGTTCGAAGCGATTCGGTGCAGCCATGCGGAGACGTTGAGATCGCCGCTTGTCTTCTCCAGATTCCGGTAGGCCTTGATGAAGCATTCCTGGGTAAGGTCGTATGCATCATCAGCATTGCCCATCATGCGGTAGGCAAAGCTGTAGATCTGTCTCTCGTAGCGTTGAAATATCGCCTCGAAGGCGGCCTGGTCGCCTGCGCGCGCCCGGCTTACCCATGCATCCTCTTCGGATGACATGACAGACCTTTCCATCACTGCCCTCCGATCACTATAACGAACAAGTGATCGAAAGGTTGTGCTCACGGCGTGGCAATGCACGCGACGTCAGACGTTCAACCCGAGAAGGTACCACGGATGCTACAATCCGGCGAATGGTGCTGTCCACCAGGTCCTCAACGTAAGCACATGGAGAATCCCCGTGAGTCACCCATTCCTTGAACGTATCAGATCCGGCCCGTTGCTGTGTGACGGGGCCACCGGAACATTCATATATGAACGCGGCGTCCCGATGGACGGCTGTTTCGATGAACTCAACCTTACCGATCCGAACATGGTCATCGACATTCACCGTGAATACATTGCCGCCGGGGCAGACATCATCGAGACCAACACCTTCGGGGCAAACTTTTTCAAACTCGAACAGCACGGCCTCGGCGACCGGGTGCGGGATATCAATTTCCGTGGCGCCAAGCACGCCCGTGATGCCCGCGAGGTGAGCGGACAGTCGGTCTTTGTCGCCGGTTCGGTCGGACCCACCGGTAGAACGCTGCCACCGGTCGGAATGATGGACCCACGTGAAGTGCGGGCAGCATTCAGAGAGCAGATTTCGGCGCTCATTGAAGGCGGCGTCGATCTGCTTATGATCGAAACCATGGGCTCGCTGGAGGAGATGATTGAGGCAGTCCAGGCAGCCCGCGAGGTGAGCGATCTTCCGATTGTGGCCCAGATGACGTTCCTGGCCGACGGGCGGACGGTTGCCGGGCAAGGGATCGAGGAAGTTGCCCAGACGTTGCGTGATTTGAAGGTCGACGTGGTTGGTGTCAACTGCAGCGTCGGTCCGCACGGGGTGTTGCGGGTGCTGCGTGGCTATCGTGGCACGCTGGGCGATGACATGTTGATTTCCGGCCAGCCCAATGCCGGTTGGCCCTCCCAGATCGGCGACCGGTTGATTTACCCTTCGTCGCCGGATTACATGGCAAAGTTTGCCGAGGACGCACTGGATCTCGGCGTCAACCTGGTAGGTGGTTGCTGCGGAACGACGCCCGAGCACATTCGCTCGATGCGCAGTGTTCTCGATCGCAAGACCGGTGTCGACCGAAAGCCGCGGGAGATCACCATCACCGCCCCGCGTGAGTCGCTGGAGTTGCTGCCGCCGGATGAGCCGACCGAACTTGGCAAGAAACTTGGCAAGAAGTTCGTGGTGGCGATTGAAGTCGATCCGCCCCGTAGCCTCAACCCGGAGAAGGTGCTTGCCGGCGCCCAGTTGCTAAAGGACGCCGGAGTCGACGCGGTCAACGTCGCAGATTCGCCGATGGCGCGCATCCGGATGAGCGCGCTGGCGCTCTGCTACATGATCCAGCAGCAGATCGGCGTCGAGACGATCCTGCACTTTACGACCCGCGACCGGAACCTGATGGGGCTGCAATCCGACCTGATCGGCGCGCACGTGATGGGCGTTCGCAACATCATCGCGCTGACCGGTGATCCACCCAGTCTCGGCGACTACCCGAACGTCACACCGGTGTACGACATCGACTCGATTGGTCTGGTGAAGGTGCTCCGGGCGATGAACGAGGGCACCGATGCGGCCGGGTCACCGCTGGGACGTAAGGCGAGCTTCACGATCGCTGTGGCCTGCGATCCGACGAGGACTGACCTCGAAGAGGAAGCCGATCGTCTCCACGGCAAGATTACGGCGGGCGGGCACTTCATCATGACGCAGCCGATCTACGAGATGGCAACCTGGACCAACTTTGTTGACATCTACGAGCGGAAATACGGTCCGATCCCGATTCCGATCCTGATCGGCATCCTGCCGCTACAGAGTCACCGGCACGCGGAGTTCCTCTACAACGAGGTTCCGGGTATCCGGCCGACCGAGCAGGCACGTGAACGGATGCGCAAGGCCGGCAGTCAGGGCAGGACCGAGGGCGTGAAGATTGCCCAGGAACTGCTGCTGGAATCGCGTGACATGGTGCACGGGGTGTACATCATGCCGTCGTTCGGGCGCTACGAGACGGCGGCGTCGGTTCTTGACGCCTTGACCCACCGGGAATTGACAGCATCTTTGCCGTAGCGCCGGCATATGCTAGAATCCGGTGTTCCCGCCGTGCGCGGGATATTTGATGCACGATGGATGACCTACAGCAACCGGGCGACAGGCAGGGGAATATCGCAATGGTGGACACAATTCGGGAAATCGAAAGCAGTTTTCTTCGCGATGACATTCCGGACTTCGGACCCGGAGATAACGTCCGCGTCTTTGCCAAGGTCGTCGAAGGCACCCGCGAACGTCTGCAGGCGTTCGAAGGCGTTGTCATTCGCCGCCGTGGTGGCGGGATCAACGAGAACTTCACTGTTCGCCGGATTGCCTCCCACGGAATCGGCGTCGAGCGAACCTTCCTGTTGAACTCCCCGCGTGTTGACCGGATCGAAGTGCTCCGCCACGGCCGTGTCCGCCGCGCCAAGCTGTACTACCTGCGAGGACGCACAGGCCGCGCCGCCCGTATTCGCGAGCGACGACGACCGGCCGGTTCGGTCCTCAAGTAGGCCGGCACTACTCATGACCATTCCGAAGCCCGGCGTGCCAACCGCGCGCCGGGCTTCGTTGCCTTCTCCCGGTCTGCGATTCGAGAAGGCAGCCTGGAAAGACGGGCATGCTGTTGTTGCCGGCGTGGACGAAGTGGGCCGGGGGGCTTGGGCTGGACCTCTTGTTGCCGCAGCGCTTGTCTTGCCGCAGGATCCGGTAATCCGCGGCCGTCTCACCCGCACCCTCAATCGTCATGGCCTCACGCCCCGGGACAGCAAGCAACTCACCCATCAACACCGCCTGGAAATCCGCAACGTGCTGGATTCTGTTGGCATTACCTATGCCATCGTTGAGGTACCGGTCGCCGAAATCGACCTACATGGTGTTGGCCAGGCCAATCAGCAGGCGTTGGCCGGAGCCATCCGGTCTTTGGCAGGTGTTGACTATGCGCTGATCGATGCCTTCCCGGTCAATGGCCTCGATTGCCGGTGTCACCCGGTAATTGGTGGCGACCGTCAGTGTCTGTCGATTGCCCTTGCCTCGATCGTGGCCAAGGTCCACCGCGACAACATCCTGATCGAACTCGATGCACAACTGCCGGGATATGGTTTCGCGACGCATAAGGGATACGGCACCGTTGCCCACCGGAGAGCGATCCTCGAACTTGGCGTCAGCGAGCATCACCGGCGGAGCTTCCGGCCGGTTGCCGAGGCACTTGAGCGCGCCTGATCCCCGCGCATCTCGCGGGGCGCGTGCCGAGCAGGCGATTGCTGATGAGATCGTCTCCCGTGGCTGGACGCTGATCGACCGAAACTTCCGCACACGGTATGGCGAGATTGACCTTGTGGCCCTGGATGGTGATGTACTGGTCTTCGTCGAGGTGCGTGCCCGCACCGGAACGTCGTTTGGCGTTGCCGACGAAACAGTTGGTCGGCGCAAACTGGAACGCATCATGAGCGCGGCGTTGAGCTACATCGAGCAGCATCCGGAGTATGCTGAGTCATGGTGGCGGGTCGATCTCTTTGCGATCACGCTGAACCGGGCCGGCGCAATCATTGCCTGCCGGCAGTACGAAAACCTCACACTGGACTAATACACCCAGGCAATGAAGGAGGCCCCATGAGTGCATCGACCGAGGAGCACCGCAACGCTGCGCCGGATTCGATTGGCTGCGCCGTCATCACTGTTAGCGATACACGGACCTTTGAGACAGACAAGAGTGGCCGCATTATGACCGAGCGTCTGGAGCAGGCAGGTCACAGGATTATCGGATACCGGATTGTGCCGGATGAGCCGACCGAGATCGCCGATCTGCTCGACCATTTCTGCGATCAACCGGATTGCCAGGCGATTCTGTTCAACGGCGGTACCGGTATCTCCAGCCGGGACACGACCTACGACGTGATTGCCCGCAAACTGGAGAAGGAACTGGTCGGGTTCGGTGAACTTTTCCGGATGCTCAGTTGGGATGAGATCGGGGCCGCGGCGATGCTTTCCCGCGCAACTGCGGGAGTATACCGGGGGCGCCTGGTATTTTCGACGCCAGGTTCCTCGAATGCGGTGACGCTGGCGATGGACAAGCTGATTGTCGATGAGTTGGGGCATCTGGTCTACGAAGTCACGAAGTAGGGCGCCTGCATTGGTATCATCGAGCCCGCGACAGGTCGTATACGTCAGTCAAAGGAACGTAACGTGCAGAACCCGCAGATTCTCCGAGGATTCCGAGATTTCCTGCCCGAGCAGATGTTGCTCCGCCAGGAGATCATCAGCCGGTTTCGCGGAGTGTTCGAACATCACGGGTTCGAGCCGATTGATACCCCGGTGCTGGAGTATTACGAAACCCTGACCGGAAACATCGACGACGAAAAGCTGATCTACCACTTTGAGGACCAGGGCGGTCGTGAAGTCGGGATGCGGTTTGACCTGACGGTACCACTTGCCCGCTTTGTGGCATTGCACCGCAACGAACTGGTGTTTCCGTTCAAGCGCTATCACATCGCTCCGGTGTGGCGGGCAGACCGCCCTCAGCGTGGGCGTTTCCGGGAGTTCTGGCAGTGCGATGCCGATATTGTCGGCACGTCGTCGATGCTGGCTGACGCCGACGTTGTTTCGATTGTCGTCGAGGCGTTGCAATCGGTGAACATGCCGAACTTTGTGGTGCGGATCAATCACCGCAAGTTGCTGGAGAGCTTCGCCCGGTATGCCGGGGTTGGCGATGAGAAGGCCGGCTCGGTTTACCGGACGATCGACAAACTCGACAAGATTGGCCCGGAAGGCGTGATCGCTGAGCTTGAAGGTATCGGTGTGAACGGGGCAACTGCCGGCAAGATCATTGATATGCTGGCGATTTCCGGTGAGCCGGATGAAATGCTCTCACGGATCGCCGGGGAGCTTGAGAGTATTGATATTGCCCGTCAGGCTATTCATGACCTCTCAGACCTGTTCGACTACCTCAGTGCCCTCGGCGTGCCGGCGGATACCTACGAACTGGATCTGGCGTTGGCTCGCGGGATGGGTTACTACACCGGCCCGGTGTATGAGGCTACCGTTCGTGAAGGTAACATCGGCTCGGTTGCCGGCGCCGGACGCTACGATGGGCTGGTGAGCCGCTTCTCGAAGCAACCGCTTGCCGCGACCGGTATCTCTCTGGGCATCGAGCGCATTACCGTTTTGGCCGAGGAGATGGATCTGCTGCACATCTCCCGCAGTGTTTCCGACGTGCTGGTAACCCTGTTCGACGACTCGACGGTCGCCGCCTCGCTGTCTCTCTCGACAGAACTGCGCAAGGCAGGATTGAAAGTCGAAACGTTCCTGGAGACAGGCAAGGGATTGGGGCAGCAATTCCGTTATGCCGGGCGCAAGAGTATCCCCTGGGCGGTTGTTCTTGGGCCAGATGAACTCGAGCGTGGTGTCGTGGCGCTGAAGAACCTCGATTCCGGCGACCAGGTCGAGGTTGAACGCTCGAAGCTGGTTGCTGCCATTCAGGGCGGGACCGAGTAGCCCATGTAGCGTGCTGGGCCATGGCGTTCAATGACAACGGCGCCAGTCCGAAACATCTTGATGACAGTCTTGACGGAATTGCGCTTGCCTGCGTCTGGTGCGGTGAAGCACGGGACGGGTCTTGCTGCGTGGTCGGGACCGCAAGCGACCGCGGGATGCATTGATCTGGCGGAGTTCTAGTCGGCTGGCGGGGAGTCGGGTTGGAGGGCGTGTTCGCCGCCCTTGCGGGGGCGGAGGATGCCGGCGTAGATGGATTCGAGGCTGAGGACGCGCTCCTGCCAGGAAAAGTAGTTGGTGACCCGGGTGCGAAGGGCAGTGCGCTCTTCGGGAGGTGCGGTAAAGGCTTCCTCGACGGCTGTGACGAATGCTTCCACCGAATCCGGCGGAACGAGGTGACCCAGGTCTCCGAGGATTGCCCGGTTGGCTGGCGTATCAATTGCGACCGTCGGCAATCCCATCGCCATGTAGTTGAAGAGTTTGCCGTTGCCCTCGGTGGTTGAACGTTTTGGAGCGGCGGCGACATCTCCCGCAGCGAGCAGGGCGGGGGCATCCTTGTAGGCGATGCGCCCGGGGAAGAGGATTCGCCGGGCATGCTTGCTCTTCGACGCAATTGCTACGTACTTGTCGACGCCGGGATAGCCGGCGACGATCACCCACATGTCGGGATGGCGTTCGAGCAAACGGTCTGCAGCATCGATCAGGAGCGATGTGCCCTGATACTCGGCAAGCAAACCCAGGTAGACCAGAACCCTGGCATCTGCCGGAATACCCAGCTTCTCCCGGACTTCCAGGCGCTTCCCTGCGAGTCGATCCGGATCGAAGCGGTTGATATCTACCGCGTCGGCCAACAGGCGGACACGTTCGTGAGTGAATCCCTTGTCCAGCAGGTGATCGCGAGCCGCGGTGCCACTGGGAACGATCACTGCCGGTAACCGGTCGATGATGCGTTCAAGGCGGCGCATTACCCGCTCGCGCAATCCGCCGGGCCGGATGAACCGGTGATCGAGCATTTCCTCTGTTAGCGAACCCTGGTAATCAAAGAGCACCGGAATACGCAGCAGGCGGCCAACAACACTGCCAATGAGCGCACCTTCATGCAGGTGGGCGTGGATGATGTCCGGCTTGAACCGGATTGCCTGACGCAGGACAGTGAAGAAGAGCATTGCATCGAGGTACACCTTGTGACGCGAGGAACCAACCATGATGCGGGTACGCCAGGGCAAGCCGACCGTTCGGCGGATGTCGACTCCCGGCAGGTTGTCGCCGTTGTGATAGGTCGCAATCCGCACCCGGTGTCCCCGCGCGGTGAGCGCCCGTTCCTCCTCGAGGATGCGTACGTGGCAGCCGTAGTCCGCGAAGAAGGATGTTGGTGCGATCATCAGGATGTTGAGCGTATCGATTCGGTCCCCCATTCCCCGTCCAGTCAATTATTCTAGCCGCCAACAGCCAGTGACGTGCTATCTTGTCGGAACAACAGAAACGCAGCGTGCGTTCAGAACGAGAAATCCGGGTGGCACCGAGGGATGCTGTCCGGAGCGTGTGGATTCTTGTGAAAGGATTGCGACATTCCAATGTCTGCAACATCAGAACAGCCTCAACCTGCTCCACTTGATGTGGATGAGTCATACAAGACGGTCATGGTGGTGGTGGCGCACCCGGATGATGCCGAGTTCTCATCGGCCGGCACGATTGCCAGATTCACCGAGGAGGGATTTGACGTCATCATTGTGCAGGTGACGTCCGGAGACAAGGGCACTTCGAGGCGGGACATCAGCCCGGCGGATCTGGCGACGTTGCGCGAGGCCGAGGAGTCCGAGGCTGCCAGGCGTCTTGGCGTCAAGACAGTCGAGTTCCTTCGCTGCGCCGATGGCGAACTGGTTCCGGACCTGTCGTTGCGCGAGAAGATCGTCCGCCAGATCCGCAAATACCGCCCGGACATCGTGATTTCCCACGATCCCTTCCGTCCCTATGCCCTGCATCCCGACCACCGGGCCGTTGGCACTGCAACCGTGGACTCGGTGTACCCGACTGCCCGTGACCCGCTGTATTTCCCGGAACACCTCGAAGCAGGGCTGGAGCCGCACAAGGTAGCTGAGCTCTGGTTGTATGGCTCGGAATCTCCGGACAAGTTCATCGACATCAGCACCACACTTCATCGCAAGGTGCACGCCTTGAAGGCGCATGAAAGCCAGGTGGGTACCGCCGAGACTCTGGAGGAGCGGATGCGGGCCCGGGCTCGTGATGTTGGACAGGCCGGCGGGCTTGAGATGGCAGAGGCCTACAAGGTCATCAAGATGCGAAGGTAGGACCAGTTTATGGGAGATGCAGGTTCCGGCAATATCGTCCGGGAAAAGATTGCCCAGGCTGAGGAGATTCTCAACGAACTTGATGTTGATCTCTGGATGCTGCTCGCCCGGGAAAGCGATGTCATGGGCGATCCCAGTTTGCCGCTGGTGGTCGGGACCAGTGTCACCTGGGAGTCTGCCTTCCTGATCGACCGCAACGGCGACCACGTGGCCATTGTCGGCACCGGCGACGTTGCGAATGTGAAGTCAACCGGAGCATGGGATGCGGTAATTGGCTATGTTCAGGGCATCAGCGAGGACCTGGTCCGCGAGATTGAGAAGCGCAACCCGAAGACCATCGCCCTGAACTACGCAACCGACGACAGCATGGCCGATGGTCTCACTCACGGGATGTACCTGCTGCTGACCGAGCATCTGCAGGGTACACCGTACCTGGAACGCCTGGTGTCCGCCGGCGATATCCCGCGCAAGGTACGAGGACGTAAGTCAGCGTCCGAGATCGAGCGCATCCGGCAGGCGGTCCGCACCACCGAACGCATCTGGGAGGCAACCGAACGAATGATCCGCCCGGGTCTCACCGAGCGCCAGATTGGTGAGTTCATGCATGGCCAACTTGAGGAGCGACGCCTGGGTTCATCGTGGACCTGGGAGTATTGCCCGACAGTTACCGCCGGCCCGGAGTCGCCAGTGGGTCATGTTGCGCCGACTGACATTGTTCTGGAGCCAGGCCACCTGCTTTCAATTGACTTTGGCGTGAACGAGGATGAATATGCCTCGGACATGCAGCGGACGTTCTACATTCTCAAACCGGGGGAATCGGCTCCACCTGCCGAAGCACAACGCATCTTCAGCATCATCGACCGCTGTATCCAGTCCGCCGCCGCGTTTATCCGGCCGGGCGTTGCAGGGTGGGAAGTGGACAAGGTAGCCCGCGATATCTTTGCCGAAGAGGGTTTACCGGAGTGGCAGTTTGCGCTCGGGCATCAGATGGGCCGGGCGTGTCACGATGGTGGCACCGTGCTGGGCCCACGCTGGGAACGTTACGGTCAGCGCCCGTATGGTCTGCTCGAGGAGCACGAGGTGTACACCCTGGAAATTGGCGCTCCAGTCGACGGGCACGGCTTTATCTCGCTCGAAGAGGATATTGTAGTAACAGCAGACGGTTGTGAGTTTCTCTCAACACCGCAGCGGCAGATCATTACGATCCGCCCCTGAGGTTCTGCCACCGGATTCGGGGAATCGGTGGTAGAAGACTCCTACCGCTCCGGAATCAGATGCCGGAATCGTTGGTGGTTCCGGTCAGTGAGAGATTGGAGGTTGGCGGCGCAGGAACTGTTTGATGAGAGGCGTTTTATGGAGGGGAGCAGATTGTCATGTGGGCAGATTTCAAAGCTTTTCTGATGCGTGGCAACGTTCTTGATCTGGCAATCGCGTTCGTTATGGGTGTGGCGTTCGCGGCAGTGGTTACCTCGTTTGTCGACGACATTCTCATGCAACTCATCGCCGCCATTTTTGGCGAAGCAAACTTCACCGAACTGTCGTTTACATTGAACGGCAGCGAAATTCGTTATGGCGCATTCCTGACAGCAGTCGTTGTGTTGCTGCAAGTGGCACTTGCCCTGTTCATTATCGTGAAGTTCGCCGAGCGCTTCCGCAAGAAGGAAGAGGAAGCTCCGGCAGCTCCGGCCGAGGAAGTTGTTCTGCTGCGTGAAATCCGGGACGCCCTGGTTGCACGGGATACGGACGTCCGGGGCCGATAGATTCTTCCGGCAGTGATAGGCTACGGGGCATGATACGGAGAGCCGCGCCCCATTCGTCGAATCTGATGCCGGCAGCACCTGAAGAACGTGGCACCGCTCACGCCCTCGGGCGAGCGGTGCTTCTTGCGTTTCTGGCGCTGGCTTTCGGCGCACTTGCCGGATTGACGCTTGCCCGGATGGGTCCTCTCCATGCGTTGGTTCTGGTCGCAATGCCGCTTGGCCTGGTGATCTACCTTCGCTCGGTCTGGGTGTCGTTTGCCGCTGTTCTCGGTGTGGTCTTCCTGCTGCCGTATGCAGTTATCCCGTTTTCGACTCCCGCCGGGACTCCCGCGCTGATCGAGGTGGCTGCTTTCGGAAGCCTGGCGATTGTGCTCGCCGTTGTTGTCTGCGACCGGCGTATGAGCCTGCCATCGAGCCCGATAGTCGTTGCCTGGCTCGGTTTCGGCGGTTTTTTCGTATTCGCATTCATGCTGGGCTATGGCCGGGGATACACGCCGCAAACGATGCACGATTTCGGCAAGTTTGCCCTGGCATATGCGATGTTCCTGGTCACGCTTGTGCTCGTCCGTCGACGGGCCGATGCGGTGGTAGTGCTCAGGTTGCTTCTGGCCGGGTCAATCCTTGCCGGCGGGTTGGCTGTCATGCTCTATGCCGGCGGGCCGGGTGTTACCGAACGGGCGCTGGTTCGCCTGGTTCCCTATGGCTATCCGGGCAGCAGAATAGTCCGCTACATTGAGGATGACCCGGCCAGACCAATGCGTGCCGTCGGAACGGGGGTGGACCCGAACTCCTTCGGTGGGCTGATGATGGTCGGGTTAATTCTGGCTGCCGGGCAGTTTCTCAGCCGAAAACCGGTGGTGAGCAGGTGGCTATCCGGTACAGCGGGTGGGCTGGCTGGTCTCGCGGTACTGCTGACGTATTCCCGTGGGGCATGGGTTGGAGCGGCTGCCGGGATTGGCCTGATTCTCCTGTTCAGGCGTAGATGGCTGTTGCCACCGCTCGGCCTCGCCGGGATGGCGGGAATCGCGCTTGGGCTAGGCTCCGGGTTTGTCGAGCGACTCTGGCTTGGATTCACTCTTCAGGACCCGGCCACAAAGCTCCGTCTGCAGGAATACCAGAACGCGCTGGCGATTATTCGCCGGCATCCCCTGTTCGGCGTGGGATTTGGCGATGCCGGTGCGATTGACTTGCAGGAAGGCGTTTCCAGTACCTATCTGACGGTGGCGTCGATTGCCGGGTTGATCGGGTTGGCATTGTTTCTTCTGGTGACCGGGTGGGTAGTGCTGTCTGCATTGGTTCGGCTGGTACGATCCCGCGAAACAGAGACGTCGGATCTCCTGTTGACGCTGACTGCGGCATTTGCCGGAATGTTGACGGTCGGGTTGGTGGACCACTACCTCTTCAATATCCGGTTTCCACATATGGCGGCCTTGTTCTGGATCGTTGCCGGGCTTATTGTAGCGATCAACAGATGGCCCGACCGAACGGGTGATATTTCCCCCGAAAGGATTGACTGATGGCAGGACAACTCGAAGGCGTTTTCGCGCCGATTGCAACGCTGTTTGACAGCGAAGGCGAACTGGACCTCGACAAATACCGCAAGAACGTCGAGTGGTACACGACGACACCACTCGACGGCATTGTCATCATGGGGTCGAATGGCGAGTATGCCTCGCTCGATACCGATGAAAAGCTGCGACTGATCGAGGCCGGCGTTACGGCCGTCAATGGCAAGAAGACGGTTCTGGCCGGCACCGGCGTCGAATCCACAATCAACACGATCAAGATTACGAAGGCTGCCGCCGAACTCGGTGTGGACTACGCGCTGGTTATCACGCCCTATTACTACCGGCCGCGCTACGACAAAGCTGCATTCATCAAGCATTTCCTGACCGTCGCCGAGGCGTCTCCAATTCCGGTGGTGATCTACATCATGACCGCCTACACCGGCGTCGACCTCGCCTCCGGCATCGTGGCGGAACTTTCGCAGCATCCGAACATCGTCGGCGTGAAGGACAGTGCCGGCAACGCTCCGAAATTCGCCGAGATGGTCGCCAATTCTTCGGACGACTTCTCGGTGCTGGCAGGGTCGGCCAACTTCCTTTATCCGGCGTACTGCCTCGGCGCGAAGGGTGGAATCCTTGCGTTGGCGAATGTTGCTCCGCGCGAGTGCTGCGAAATCCGCGACCTCTTCCTGGCAGGCAAGCACGAAGAGGCCCGAAATGCCCAGTTCAACCTGCTGGCCCCGAATGCTGCGGTGACAACCCAGTTCGGTATTGCCGGGCTGAAGGCTGCCATGGAGATGGTCGGGCTGGAGACCAGTGACCCGCGACCACCGCTCTTGCCGGCAACCGCCGATGAGCGATCGGCCATCCAGGGCATTTTCGAGCGGGCAGGTTTGCTTGCTCGCGTTTGAGCAACTGAATGTTCCGATCCGGATTGGGGTGCTCTCGGATACTCACCGTTCCAGCCGGAACCCGAGGGCACTCCCGGCAGTGATGCTCAAGGCCTTTGAAGGCTGCGACCTGATCCTGCATGCCGGTGATGTCAATGCGCCATGGGTGCTGCGGGAACTGGAGCGAATCGCGCCGGTTCGGGCTGTGGTTGGAAACAATGAGGAATTGCCGCTTCGAAATGACCTGCCGTTGGAGCTTTTCTTCCAGGCGGGTGATCTCCGGATCGGTTTGATGCACGGGCATCACCCGTCGTTGACGGCCAGAGAGCACACGTTCCAACGAATGCATGGAGTTGTGGATCTGGCGATCTATGGCCACAGCCACGTGCCGGAATACATCGAGCGAGATGGTTTGCTGATGCTGAACCCCGGTTCGCCAACCCAGAAGCGATACCAGCCTCAGCACACATTTGCTATGGTCTCTGTCAACAGCGGCCTTGATGTTGCGCTGTTAACGCTTGAGGGCTGAACCGGCCAGGTAGAAGACGAGGTTTGATCCAGAAAATGCTGAGAGACCCGCGTGACCTGAGGATTCCGGGACCGACTCCGGTCCCACCGCAAGTAATGGAAGCAATGCAGCAGCCGATGGTCCCGCACCGCGGCCCGGTCATGGCTGACCTTATGAGCGGCTTGCAGCGGCAACTGAAGGACATTTTCAAGACCGAGAGCGATGTCTACGTGGTGGCCGGAACCGGCTCGATCGGATTTGAAGCTTCGATCGTAAACACGCTGGTGCCGGGCGACAAGGTGCTGGCGATCGTCAACGGCAACTTCGGCGTGCGTTACGGCGATGTTGCCGAGGCTCTGGGTATGAACGTTGTGCGGCTCGAGGTTGAGTGGGGTAAGGCAACCCGTGGGGCTGATGTCGAAGCAGCGCTGAAGGAACACCCTGATGTCCGGGCGGTGCTGTTGACCCAGAACGAAACCTCAACCGGTGTCCTGAACCGGGTCGATGAAATCGGCCAGGTCGTTCGAAATCACGGTGCGTTGCTCTTTGTCGATGCTGTTTCGGGTGTGCCTGGCGCCCGGCTCGACATGGATGCATGGAACTGTGACGTAGTGTTTACCGCCTCCCAGAAGGCCTTCATGTGCCCTCCGGGTCTGTCAATCATGGGCGTTGGTCCGCGTGTGTTCGAGCAGGCAGACCGGGCGACCATGCCGCGGTTCATCCTTGACTTCAAGCGAATGCGCGATGCTCTGGCACGTGGCTCGACGCCATCCACTGCACCGCTAACCCTTTTGTACGCGCTCAAGGCCGCCTGCGACATGATTGAGGAAGAATCCCACGAGACCTTCCTGCAGCGTCATGTCGAACAGGGCGAGTACATGCGCAAGGAACTGCAGCGGCTCGGCCTCAAGCTGGTTTCCGAGGAGGGCTACGAATCGCCGACGGTCACTGCTGCCTACACACCGGAAGGCATTACTGCCCCCGAGGTGGTGGCGGCCATGCGTGACCGGCACGGGATCCACATCGCCACCAGTCAGGCGAAGCTGCAGGAATCGGTTATCCGGATCGGCCATATGGGCTGGTCGGATTATCCGGAACTGGAGCGGACGATTGCTGCTCTTGACGATGTCCTTGAACACATTCCGGTTGGCGCCGCCAGATAGGCGTGTAACCGCGCAGAACATGTGAAACCTCGCCACACCGGGATCAATCATCCCGGTGTGGCGCAAGAAGACCACCCGGATAGTCTGCTGAAGCACCGCCAGGCAGATGACCCTGGAGGTCTTTTTCATACCGAGACCGATTCTCTTCCCCCGGTTGACAGGTTTTTACCCTGACGAGGCTCCGGCCGCGTTCTGTCAGTGAACGCTCAATTCGGTCAGGCCGTCGATGTCACGAATCCGTTCAGGGCCGCTATTCCCTCGTACGGGGATTGCTTCTGACCTGGACACCCTCCCCGGCGCTACTCGTGGCCGGTGCAACCCCGGTTGCGCACAAATTCGTTCTATGCGACACTGCGCAACTATTGAGACAAGAAAACTGCAACTGTTGTTTCACAACAGAAATCACACGGTGACGCCGGGTCTATTGTTTGCGAACGAACGATACCTTGCGTTTGTACGGGATTGACAGAGGTAATCCGATGTCAGCGTCCCGGCATAACGGCCACGCAGGCATGGTGACAAAGGATTCGGAAGGGATGAGGCGTATTGGATTGATCGAATTGACATAACAGATGCAATCACCGTGCAGTATGGAGCACGGAGCCGTCAGAAAAGGAACCAGGGAGAACGACATGACACAGGATCACGAGTTTGCTCATTTGGTGGATAGCGCGATGAACAGCGTTCAAGACCGGCGCAGCCTGCTCCGCCGTGCAGCAGTATTGGGCCTTAGCGTTCCGGCGGTTCTGTCGCTGCTGGCCGCCTGTGGCGACGAAGATGACGATCTCGATTCTGATTCCTCAACCGGCGGTGATCCGGACCCTACATCGACTGAATCCGAGGCTGATGAGGAGCCGACTGAGGACGAGCCTGAAGACGAGCCCACTGAAGCAGAAGCCGACGACGAGCCAACCGATGACGAGACAGGTTCGGCCGGTGAGGGCGTGTATGGCGGCCGGATGCGGGTCGTGATCATCGGTGAGCCACCGACACTGGATGTCCATCAGACAACTGCTGCCGTCGTATCGCAAATCGGCTGGCATATGTATGAAACGCTCTTCAGTTACGATGCGGACTTCCAGGTTATTCCAATGCTCGCAGAGTCTTTCGAGGTGAGCGAGGACGGTCTGTCCATCACCGTCATCTTGCGTGAAGGCGTTCCCTTCCATAATGGTGAGGTGATGGTTGCGGCGGACGTTATCGCGTCTATCGAACGATGGGGAGCGTTGAGCGGGCTTGGTCGCGGCCTCATGGAAGTCGTCGAAGAGATTCGTGAAGTTGATGACCATACGATCCAGTTCGAACTGAGTGAGCCCTACGGTATCTTCTCAACGACACTGGCTCTCAACTGGCAGGGTTGCGCAATCCATCCCAAGTCGGAGATTGACGAAGTTGGTCTGGAGATGGCGCCTCAGGGTCTCTCGGGCACCGGCCCATATGTCGTCTCCGATCGCCGGGTCGATGCCTATATCCGTCTAGCGCGGTTCGACGATTATGCTGCACTTCCTGGTGAGGCAAACGGCTATGGCGGACATAAATATGCATATCTCGACGAGATCGAGTTCGTCCCTGTTCCGGATGCTGCTGCTCGTACAGCAGGACTGCAGGCAGGCGATTATCACTATCTCACCAGCGTTTCCGGCGATGATTTTGAAATTCTTCGGGACAGTGACGGCATCTTTGCTGACAAACTGCCTCCGAGCGGTTGGGATACGATCGTCCTCAACTGGGAATCGCCAATCATGAGTGACCCGCTGATCCGGCAGGCATTCCAGGCTGCACTCAACCATGAAGAGATCATGCAGGCAGGGCGTGGTGAAGGTTTTTATCGTCTTGATCCGAGCCTGATGCTGCGGGAAACTGCCTGGGCATCGGATGCAGGAGCCGAACTCTACAACCAGAACGATGCCGAGAAGGCAAAGCGCCTGCTCGAGGAGTCCAGCTATAACGGTGAAACAGTCCGGTACCTGACGACGCAGGAGTACCAGAACTATTTCAACGAGGCCGTGGTTGCCAAGCAGCAACTTGAAGCAGTCGGGTTCGTCGTTGAGCTTGACGTTGTTGACTGGGCCACGGTTGTCGAGCGGCGGGCTATCCCTGAGGAGTGGGATGTCTTCTCTACCGCTGATGGGTTCAAGCCCGACCCGACGCAGCTTGCCACCATGCAAATCTGCAATTTCCCGGGCTGGTGGTGCAGCGAAGATACCATGAGCCTGATGGACGAGTTCCGCAGTGAATCCGACTTTGAGGCGCGGTATGACATCTGGGAACAGATCCAGACGAACTTCTACAACGAAGTGCCGTTCATCAAGCTTGGAGATGGCATCGGCGTCCTTGCGATGTCCGACAAGGTGGGTGGGTTCGAATACCTGACCCAGCTCACCCTGCCGTTCTGGAACATGTGGTTGAAGGAATAGAAACCCACCCGGTGTTCAGACTGAAGCGCGTGAAGAGGCTGCCGGGCATCCGGCAGCCTCTGTATTTGCGGGTAGACTGTCGTTGGAATTGCGGTACTTGCACGGAAACACCAGACACCGATTGCTTCCCTGACCCGGAACCGGCGGTGGGGAGAAACGCGGCGAGTTTGAGCTTCCCCGTTGATTTGGTAACAGGCACATCCCGGTCTTTCTGTTGCGCTTGACCGGCGTGCGGACTATAATCCTACGGATGGAGTGTCGGCGCCATCCGGACAGTTTTCCGTGCCGGCAAATCTCACGCGCGAGGGTGGAATATGAGTTTTATTGGATTTAGTGGTTCCGGCACTCAGCCCGGAAGTAATTTCAACGTAGCGGATGCTCCCGGAACCGACGATGCTGGACGGGCGATGATGGAGCAGCTGCTCTCTGACCCGTCACACGAGTACAAGTCTCCCCAGTTCGGGGACGTTATCGATGGTGTGCTCATGCGGGTTGACCGCGACGAGCTGCTGGTCGATATCGGATCGAAATCTGAAGGCGTCATACCGGCGCGTGAGTTTTCGACGCTTTCAGAAGAAGAACGCCAGGCGCTCAAGGTTGGCAATACGGTTCTCGTATTCGTCACCCAGCCTGAAAACCAGGACGGCGTAGCAATCCTTTCGATTGACCGCGCCCGGCAGGAGAAATCCTGGCGCGTCCTGCAGGAGAAGGCAGACGCCAACGAGGTCATCGAGGCCGAGGTTGTCAACTACAACAAGGGCGGTCTGCTGGTGAACCTGGATGGTGTGCGTGGCTTCGTGCCGGCATCCCAGGTTACCGAAATCAGTGGCGGCGACGACGCCCAGAAGCAGGCCGACATGGCCCGCCTGATCGGTCGCAAGCTGAACCTGAAGATCATCGAAATCAACCGCCATCGCAACCGGCTCATTCTCTCCGAGCGCCAGGCTCTCCAGGAGCGGCGCGACGAGATGAAGGAGAAGCTGATCGAGGAACTCACCGAGGGCGAGATTCGCCGCGGTCGTGTTTCGAGCATCTGCGACTTCGGTGCCTTCGTCGATGTTGGCGGTGCCGACGGACTGGTCCACCTCTCCGAACTTTCCTGGAGCCGGGTACGCCACCCAAGCGAAATGCTCCAGATCGGCCAGGAAGTCGATGTATATGTGCTCGGCATCAACGCCGAGGAACGCAAGATCGCACTGTCGATCAAGCGCACCCAGCCGGAGCCGTGGAGTTGGGTCGACACCAAGTACGATGTCAACCAGCTCGTTATCGGTCGGGTTACCCAGTTGGCCAACTTCGGTGCGTTTGCCCGTATCGAGGATGGTATCGAGGGTCTGGTACACGTCTCCGAGCTTTCCGAGGCACGCATCTCCCACCCGCGGCAGTACGTGTCTGAAGGTCAGGACCTTCTGCTGAGGATCATTCGCATCGATCCACAGCGGCGCAGGATGGGCCTGAGCTTGCGACGTGGACTCGAGGCCACGGATGAAGAAGTCGAGTTGGCGCTCGGCCCTGAGGCGGTTGAACTGAAGCATCGCCTCCAGGAGATGGAGATCGAACCGGATCCGGATGCGCCGGAGCAGGAATCGTTCGAATCTGCAGAGAGCAGCGAATCCTCCGACAACGCTGAAGAGAGCGTTGCAGAGGTGATCGCAGCCGTTGTGGAAGAGGACGAGCCGGCCGGGACAATGGCAGAACAGCTCGCGTCCCTGAGTGATGAACTGGAAGCAGCCGAGGAAGCAGCGAGCGAAGAAGCTGCATCCGAAGAGGCATCAGAAGCTGAAGGTACCTCGGACGCAGACCCGGCAGAGTAAGGTTTCGACAGCGCCGGCAAACAAGCCGGTACAATATCTTCTGTACCCGCGAGTGCAGGAATCCCAATGATTCCTCATGGGGCGACGCCGAATGACCAGGGAATAAAATCCCTCCATTCAGCGTCGTCCCATGTAGTATTTTAGGCGGGCATATTCACCTCACCGGTTTTGATGGGGCCTACCGTATGGCACACTGTATGTACGGGCCTCATGAGAATCGCTGGAGAGACCAAATGGCAGACAAGTTCGAGAAATTTACGGAACGCGCACGCAAGGTCCTCACGCTTGCACAGGAAGAAGCCCAACGGTTCAACCATAACTACATTGGTACCGAACACTTGTTGCTTGGCCTGGTCCGTGAGGGCGATGGCGTCGCCGCAAAAGTCCTCAGCAATATGGGAGTGCAGCTTCCCAAGGTGCGTTCGGCCGTTGAGTTCATCATTGGCCGGGGGGACACCGGGGTGTCCGGTGAAATCGGACTGACCCCACGGGCAAAGAAGGTCATCGAGCTTGCTGTCGAGGAAGCACGACACCTGAACCATCATTACATCGGCACTGAGCACTTGCTTCTCGGTCTCGTTCGCGAGGGCGAAGGTATTGCAGCGGGTGTGCTGGAGAGCCTCGGCGTTAACCTTGAGAAGGTTCGCGCCCAGGTTATGCAGGTCGTCAGCCAGAGTGCTGGCTACCAGCAAAGCAAACAGGCAGCCAAGACTCCTTATCTTGATGCACTCGGCTTTGACCTGACTGAAGCAGCCCGGGCCAACAAACTGGACCCGATTGTCGGGCGGCAGAACGAGATCGAACGGGTCATGCAGATCCTCTCGCGCCGCACCAAGAACAACCCTGCGCTCATTGGTGAGCCGGGCGTTGGCAAGACGGCAATCGTTGAGGGGCTGGCCCAGAAGATCGTCGCCGGTGATGTGCCGGAACCGTTGATGAACAAGCGCCTGGTGGCGCTGGATATCGGCGCTCTGGTGGCTGGCACGAAGTACCGTGGTGAGTTTGAGGAACGCCTCAAGACGATCGTCGGCGAGGTGAAGGAGACCGGCGCGATCCTGTTCATCGACGAGCTACATACGCTCGTTGGTGCAGGTGCAGCCGAGGGTGCTGTTGATGCAGCCAACATCCTGAAGCCGGCGCTCTCTCGTGGCGAGGTACAGACCATCGGCGCCACGACGCTTGATGAATATCGCAAGTACATCGAACGTGATGCAGCACTGGAGCGGCGGTTCCAGCCGATCCAGGTGCCGGAGCCGACAGTCGAGGAAACCATCTCGATCCTGACCGGCATCCGCCCGCGATACGAGGAACATCACAAGCTGACCATCACCGACGAGGCGCTGCACGCCGCCTCGACGTTGGCAGCACGATATGTGACCGACCGGTTCATGCCGGACAAGGCCATCGACCTGATCGATGAGGCATCGTCGCGGGTGCGGATGTATCGATCCGTTTCACCGCCGAGCCTGAAGGAAGCGATGCGTGGGCTGGAAAGCCTGCAGCGCGAGCTGGACGCAGCCGTGACCGGTCAGGAATTCGAGCTGGCAGCAGAACTTCGCGATCGCGAGCGCAAGCTGCGCATGCGAATTGCTGAGCTCGAGAAGGACTGGAAGAACGAACAGTCCAGCGAGCGGCCGGAAGTGAGTGAAGAGGATATCGCCCAGGTCGTCTCGATGTGGACCGGTATCCCGTTGACCCGGTTGGCCGCTGAAGAATCCGAACGGCTCCTCCAGATGGAGGAAGCACTGCACGAGCGAGTTGTTGGGCAGGATGAGGCCATTACCCAGATCGCGAAGGCAGTGCGACGTGCCCGCGCCGGTCTGAAAGACCCGCGCCGGCCGATTGGCTCGTTCATCTTCCTCGGCCCGACTGGTGTGGGTAAGACCTACGTCGCGCGGACGCTGGCCGAATTCATGTTCGGCTCCGAGGATGCCCTGATCAAGATCGACATGAGTGAGTTCATGGAACGTCACGCAGTCGCTCGACTGGTCGGTGCACCTCCGGGATACGTTGGCTACGAAGAAGGCGGTCAGCTTACCGAAGCAGTTCGCCGCAAGAGCTACTCGGTCATTCTGCTCGACGAGATCGAGAAGGCGCACCCGGAAGCATTCAACATGCTTCTCCAGATTCTGGAAGACGGCAACCTGGCAGATGCCAAGGGGCGGCGGGTGGACTTCCGCAACACGATCATCATCATGACGTCGAACATCGGTGCCGAGCAGATCACCAAGGACACCGTTCTCGGATTCGGTGGCGTGGCAGATTCGGAAACGAAGGCCAAGGCCGATTACGAGTCCATGAAGGAACGGGTGATGACCCAGCTGAAGCAGACCTTCCGTCCGGAATTCATCAACCGGATCGACGGCACGGTGGTCTTCCACGCCCTGACCGGAGAACAGATCCGTCAGATCGTGGACCTGGAACTGGAGCGCATCCGCAAGCAACTGGCAGAACAGGAAATCACCTTCGACATCACTGTCGGGGCGATGGATCTGCTGGGCGAGCGCGGATACGACCGGCAGTACGGCGCACGGCCGCTTCGCCGGATCATTCAGAACCTGATCGAGGACCCGATCGCCGAAGGGCTGCTGGCGGGACGCTTCTCGCCGGGCCAGACGGTTCGGGTGGATGTCGAGGACGGGTTGCTGCGAATCGTTTCAAGCGACCTCGCTGCAATCAGCTAACCCGGCAACCACGACACGACAAGCTCGCATTGAAACGAGGGCGCCAACCGGCGTCCTCGTCTCTATCTCCGGAACGGAAAGTTGACGGCAATGTCCAAACAGCGCACCAAATACGTCTGTCAACAATGTGGACTTGAAAGCCCTGGCTACTATGGCCGGTGCCCGGATTGCGGTGCCTGGGGGTCGATGGTCGAGACCATATCGACCCCACCTCGGAAAGGTTCCGACCGTTCTGCCCCGACCGGAGCATCAGCGGCCCCACGACGTCTGGGCGACGTGCCCAGCGCCGATGTTGCCCGCCGTCCGGTTCCCATGCGAGAGTTCTCTCGCGTGCTCGGGGGCGGTGCTGTTCCCGGTGCGTTGGTGCTGGTTGGCGGCGATCCGGGCATCGGCAAATCCACGCTGCTGTTGCAGTGCGCTGCCGGGATTGCCCAGTCAGGCGGCCCGGTGCTCTATGTCACCGGTGAGGAATCCGCCCAGCAAGTCCGATTGCGGGCCGACCGGCTTGGGCTATCTGCCGATGATCTGTACATCATGGCGGAAACTCGCCTGGATGCCATCCTGCAGCAGGCCGATGTGCTGAACCCATCGGTGCTTATCGTCGACTCGATCCAGACCGTCTATGTCGATGAGATTACCTCCGCTGCCGGCAGTGTCAGCCAGGTACGGGAATGTGCGGCCAGGTTGATGTCCCACGCAAAGCCGCGGGACGTCACCGTGTTTCTGGTGGGGCATGTCACCAAAGAAGGCGCAATCGCCGGGCCGCGGGTGCTTGAGCATATGGTGGATGCGGTGCTCTATCTCGAAGGTGAGCGCTTCCAGCAATACCGTATTCTCCGCGCCGTCAAGAACCGCTTTGGCTCGACCGATGAAATCGGTGTATTCGAGATGGTCGAAAACGGCCTCCGCGAGGTTCACAACCCGAGTGAGGCATTCCTCCAGGAACGGTCGCAGAATGCGGCCGGGTCGACGGTCATTGTGACGATCGAGGGAACGCGGCCCATCCTTGTCGAGGTTCAGGGGCTGACAACGTCGGCGGCGTACGGAAATGCCAGGCGATCGGCCAACGGATTTGATCTTAACCGCCTGCAAATGCTGGTAGCGGTGCTAACCAAGCGGGTAGGCATGCCGCTTAGCGACCAGGATATCTACGTCAACGTGGTTGGCGGGTTGCGGGTGGTAGAGCCCGCCGCCGATCTGGGGATTGCGCTGGCAGTTGCCTCGAGTTTCCGCGAACGACGGATCGACAACCGTTTGGCAGTTGTCGGCGAGGTTGGCCTGTCCGGGGAACTTCGCTCGGTGAGCCAGGTTGACCGGAGAATCGGCGAAGCGATGAAGCTAGGCTTCAAACGCATGCTGATTCCTGCCACCCTGGGCCGAGGGCTCGCCCGGACGCCGGAAGGCATCGAACTCTTGCGTGCCAGCTCCCTTTCTGAAGCGGTCGATATCGCCCTTGGCGACAGGTAGGACTTGTTTCCGTGTTATTGCCTTGCGAGCCGGATCAGTTCGTCACAGAGCTTGCCGGCAGGGTCCTCTGCGCGAGATGAACACGCCGCCCTGGCCATTTGTGCCCGCAGTTCCGGATTGGCGGTGATGCGGGTAACCTCTTCGAGCAGGCGTCCTGGCGTTAGGTCTGTCTCGTCGATGACGACCGCGCCTCCAGCCGATTCCAGCACAGCGGCATTACGGCGTTGCTCATCGGCCCCCGGGAGTGGCACAAGAATCGACGGCAACCCAACCGCCGCGAGTTCGGCAACGGTTCCCGCCCCGGCTCGTCCAACAACCAGCGTGGCGCTGGCATAGATGTGTGCCAGTTCATCGCCAACACGTTCAACCGGGACATAGCGATCCTGAAGCCCGGCATCGAGCTGCTGACGAAGGTCGAGGAGACGCTGGAAATCACCATTGCCTGATTGCGGTCCGCACTGGTGGATGATGGCCGTTGTCTTCAGCAACTCGGGCAACGCCCCGCCGATGGCGGTGTTCAACGCATGTGCGCCCTGTGCTCCACCGGTAACGTACACGACCGGCAGTTCCGGGGGAATACCGAACAGTGAGCAGAAGCGATGCCGGTCACCGTTGAGGATCCACGGTCGCACCGGGTTTCCAGTGACAACAACCCGCGCTGACGGCCTGGTCTTCAGGGTTGCATGGTTCGGAAACGAGAGCGCAACGGTATCGCAGAAGCGGGCGTTGATCCGTGTCGCAAGGCCCAGGCTGGCGGTCTGTTCGTGGGTGAGGCTGGGGATCCCCAGCGAACGGCCGGCGATCACAGTTGGCGTGCTGACGAACCCGCCGGTCGAGAAGATGACATCCGGTTTCAGGCGCTTGAGAATGCGCCGTGCTTCGAGGATGCCGGCCGGGACGCGGAACGCATCACCAATTGTTTCCAGCGCGAAATAGCGCCGGAGTTTGCCGGTTCGGACCTGGTAGAAGGGGATTTCTCGTTCGCGGGCGGCATCGCGTTCGAACCCGTTACGCGAACCGATCCAGTGGAGATCGACCGGGCCGCGGGCCTGCAGCTCTGCAGCGACAGCAACTGCCGGGGAAATGTGTCCCCCCGTGCCGCCACCGGCGATGACAACCCGGAAGGGAGCCTGCTCCCGCAGCGTGCTAGACTCAGAACTCAATGCGCAGCCTTTCGCACAGGTGGACACCAAAACTTGAACAACTATAGCGAAGCAGGGTTCCGATCGCAGATGCGGTCTCGAGGGTATTCATGAAAGACGTGACTCCGGCACGGATCGCCGGCATCGTTGCGGTGATTGTGGCGGTGGTGTTCACCCTGGACCAGATCACCAAGGAAATCATGATCCGGGTCATTGGCCCGGAAGCCGGCCGTAGAGTGATCGAGATTATCCCCGGGTTTTTCCAGTTCCGGTTCGTCCGGAACACCGGTAGTTCATTCGGTATGTTCCAGGGTCAATCGACCATCATCTCGATCCTGGCGATCGTTGCGGTATCGGTGCTGGTGTTCTACTTCTACCGGCATGGACGCAACGACTGGCTGATCGGGGTGGCAATTGGCATGCAGGTTGGCGGTGCGCTCGGCAATCTGGTCGACCGTTTTCGCCACGGTTACGTTGTTGATTTCCTCGACTTTCCCCGATTTCCCACATTCAACGTGGCAGACAGCGCGATCACGATTGGCGTGGTGTTGCTGATGTATTCGTTGCTGTTTCGTAACCTGCCGGAATCCGAAGCGGACGCAGGACGGCAGTTGCAATCCAGTGGAGATGAATCTTGACGTCCGGGGCTGCATTTGTCCTGAAGTTTGTCGTGCCGGAAGAGAAGGCAGGTACGCGACTCGACCGGGTGATTACTGACCACCTGGCGGATACGAGCCGTTCCTGGGTGCAACGCCTCATTGATAACGGCGACGTTTTGGTCAACGGTCGTCCCCAGCGGCCGAGTTACAAGGTGGCAGCCGGCGACAACATCGAAGCCAACGTTCCGCCACCGGAGGTTCCCGAAGACATCAGGCCGGACGAGATTCTCATTCCGGTTGTGTATGAAGATGATGACCTGATCGTCTTCGACAAGCCGGCCGGACTGGTAGTGCATCCTGCGCCAGGGCACGAGCGTGGAACGCTGGTGAATGCGTTGCGCTGGATGCGGCCGGAATCTGTAGACCCTTCAAGTCCCCGTCCGGGTGTGGTTCATCGTCTGGACAAGGACACGTCAGGTCTGATCGTGGTGGCCAAGAATGAAGGCTCCCGTCTGCACTTGCTGAGACTTTGGCAGGGGCGAAAGGTGTTGAAGCAGTACACCACGCTGGTGGTTGGCGGGTTTCCCGAAGATTCGGCAACCGTCGATGCACCGATTGGCCGAGACCCGAACAATCGCAAACGTATGGCAGTGGTGGCATCGGGCAGGCCGGCCGTCAGCCGTCTGCGGGTGATCGGTCGCTACCCGGGCTACACATTGCTCGACGTAACGATTGAAACCGGGCGTACGCATCAAATCCGCGTGCACTGTCAGTTCACCGGACACCCGGTGGCAGGAGATGCCCTGTATGGCGGGACGGTTCGGGATTTGCCGCTTCAGAGGCAGTTTCTTCACGCGCGGCGTCTGGCTTTTGAACTGCCAAACGGCAACCCGCTTGACCTCGAATCACCATTGCCGCCGGACCTGGCGGGGGTACTGGCCGAACTGGAATCGCGCCTATGAGTTCAGACCTTGTTTCAAAGATCGAGACTATCTACCGGTCGGCGGTCAACGCGGTCTTGCCGCAAACCGTATTGCCGGAAGCGATTTCGGTTGAGGGCAACCGGTTGTCTATCGCCGGAGAGACCATCGACCTCGATCAGTGCCCGGTCTATGTCATTGCCTTTGGCAAGGCAGCCGGTGAAATGACCGCAACAGTTGCGGCAATACCAGGCATGCAGCTTTCCGGGGCAATCGCTGTCGTCAAATCGACATCCGCTTTGACCAATCCGAACGTTCGGATCGTTCAGGGATCACATCCGGTGCCGGACCAGCGTTCGCTCGACGCCGGAGCAGCGGTCCTGCAGTTCGCTGACAATATCCCGGACGGTGCAACGGTGCTCTGCCTGATATCCGGTGGCGGATCGGCACTGATGGAATCACTCCGGGAGGGCGTGACGCTGGAGCAGTTGCAGCAGGTGACGCGTGACCTGCTGAAGGCTGGCGCCTCTATCCATGATCTCAACACCGTCCGGGCCCGATTGAGTGCCCTCAAGGCTGGTGGTTTGCTGCAGGCGCTGGCCGGCAAGCGGGTGTTCAATCTGGTGATTTCTGATGTGCTGGGTGATGATCTGGCCACTATTGCCAGTGGGCCGACGGTTCCTCGCCAGTCCAGAGAAGCGGCCGAAGACGTTCTGAACCGGTTTGGTGTCGTAGCTGACCTTCCCGCCGAAGAACCACAGGGTAACCTTGCCGAGCCACGGTCGTTGATTGTTGGAAGCCTTTCGGTGGCAATTGATGCCGCAGCGCAGGAAGCCATCAATGCCGGGTTGACCCCGTTCGTGCTTTCGCGAACGCTGACCGGAGAAGCCGGGGTTGTGGGGGAGGTATTCGCCTCGATGCTGGCGGATTCGACGCGAGGGTTGACGTCGTTCGGCCCGGGTAGCTGTCTGATTGCTGGTGGTGAGACGACGGTCACCGTGCGCGGCTCGGGTAAAGGTGGCCGGAACACCGAAGCGGCGCTTGCGGCTGCGGTCAGGTTGGCTGGCGTACCAGGCGTTGCTGCCGGATTTCTGGCGACCGATGGTGACGATGCCGAGACCGGCGTTGCCGGCGCAATTGTCGATGGCGATACGGTGAAGGACGTCGCAGCGGCGCGTGCTGCTCTGGCGGATAACGACTCGTGGACCTGGTTGGACCAACATGGTGCAGCCTGGGGAACCGGCCCAACAGGAACCAACGTCAATGACCTGCTGATTGGCATCATTGAGTAACCCTTTCCCGTAACCGGAAATACGGGTATTCTCTGCTGAAACAACACAAGGTGAACTGAAAGGACATCACTCCCGTGAACGTGAGCGAAGCAATCGTCGCGATTCTTGCCGAAAGCGGCGTGGAGCATATCTTCGGTCTGCCGGGAGATACCGGAATGGACTTCTACGATGCGCTCTACCACAACGAAGGGCGCATCCAGCACATCCTGACCCGGGATGAGCGGTCGGCATCGTTTATGGCGGATGCCTACGCACGGGTCTCCGGGAAGGTTGGCATCTGTGAGGGGCCGAGTGGCGGCGGGGCAACGTACATCGTGCCGGGTGTTGCTGAAGCGCACGGCTCATCGGTTCCGCTCATCTGCCTGACCTCGGACACGCCGATCAAGGAAGCGGACCGGGGCGTGCTGACCGAACTGGACCAGCCCCGGTTGTTCGAGGCGGTCTCCAAATGGTCAACCCGTCTGACGACTGCTCATACGGCTCCGGATACGATCCGGCGAGCATTGCGGCTGGCGACGTCTGGCCGTTCAGGAGCGGTCGCGATCTCCATGCCGGCAGACGTGCTGGCGGCCGAGGTGGATCCGCAGGCTGTCTACGGCGTGCCGGAGTTCAGCACAGCGCCGGCGACACCAACCCGAGCGGATGCTGACGCGGTAGAATCCGCGGCCCGCCTGATCAGGAATGCAAGCCGCCCGGTGATTGTGGCCGGTGGTGGCGTGATCATCTCCCGTGCCTGGAATGCCCTGACCCGCCTGGCTGAACTCGGTTCGATTCCTGTTGGGACCTCGATCAACGGCAAGGGCAGCATCGTCGAGAAGCACCCGTTGAGTCTCGGGGTCGTTGGCGGCAACGGTGCCCGGCCATATGCAAACGATGTGGTGGCCGGGTGCGACCTGCTGATTCTGGTGGGTACCCGGACTGACTCGACGACCACCCTCAACTGGACGCTGCCGAAGAAGCACGGTGGCCCGAACGTTATTCATATCGACGTTGATCCCTGGCAGATCGGCAACAACTACAAGACCGACGTCGGGCTTGTCGGTGATGCACGCCTGGTGCTGGAAGACCTTGCCGATGCGCTCGGCAAACTTGCGGTGGATGATGACCGGAAGCAGTGGCTTGCCGGGATCGCCGCAGCGAAGGTTGAGTATTTCCAGAGCCAGATTCCGTTTATGGAATCGGACCATCAGCCAATCAAGCCTCAGCGGGTGATTGCGACGCTCAAGCGGCTGATCGATCCCGACACGATCCTGGTGGCCGATCCGGGAACGCCAACACCATACATTTGTGCCCAGTATGAACTGGAAATACCCGGTCGATACACTGTGATCCCGCGAGCACACGGTGGTCTGGGCTTCGCCCTGCCGGCATGTGTAGGTGCATATCACGCAGCCGGAAGCCGGCGAACTGTTGCCCTGATGGGCGATGGCTCGTTTGGAATGTCAGTTGGAGAACTGGAAACAATCAGCCGTCTCAACCTGCCGATTGTCCTCATTCAGTTCAATAACAGTGCATTCGGCTGGATCAAGGAACTGCAGCACCTCTACCACGAGCAGCGCTACTTCTCTGTCGATTTCAATGCGGTCGACTATGCCACGATTGCCCGTGGATTCGGCCTGCGCTCGTGGCAGGTGAAAGATCCGGCCGATCTTGAATCGACGCTGCAGGCTGCGCTGGCCGATGGAGGCCCGTGCTTCGTCGATATCGTCTCTGAACTGCCATTGACCGAAACGCCTCCGGTGGCGGCCTGGCTTGCTGCCGAGGCTGCTCGCCGGTAACTCCGGAAGGAGACGTCCGTGCCGAAACCGATGCTCCTGGATGTCGATACCGGTATCGACGATGCGATTGCGATCGCACTGGCAACGAACCTGCCGGATCACCGACTGGTGGCGGTCACCACCGTTGCCGGCAACGTCCCGCTGGATGTTGCGACGCGCAACTCGCTCCGGGTGCTCTCGTGGATCGGTGCGGACGTGCCGGTCTATCGCGGGATGAGCAGGCCGCTGGTGCGGCCATTGCATACAGCAACCCGGTTTCACGGCAACGATGGACTTGGTGGTTGGGAAATCCCGGACGGTGGACGTGCTGCCGAGCAGGAAACCGCGCCCGAAGCAATACTGCGCCTCGCCCGTGAACACCGGGGCGAACTGGACGCAGTCTTCGTTGGCCCGCTTACCAATCTGGCTGTTGCCCTCGCACTGGAGCCGGAACTCGCCGGTTGGTTTCGCTCGGTAACGATCATGGGCGGTGCCTTCTACAAACCCGGGAATGAAACCGAGTTTGCCGAGTTCAATATCTATGTGGACCCTGAAGCTGCCAACCAGGTAGCGCGATCAGGTTTGCCTGCGACCTGGATTGGCCTGGATGTGACACACCAGACCTATCTCGCGGTTGAGGAGTGGCAACAACTTGACGGGTTGGAGAGTGCCAACGCGCAACTGGTCCACAATGTCACACGGTTTGCGTTTACGACCCGTGGCCAGACACGGGCGTTCCTGCATGACCCTCTCGCGGTCGCCGCAGCAGCTTTCCCTGATCTTGTGACTGTCGCGAGCGGGCAGGTTCTTGTCGAGACCGGACATAGTGCTCCGGGTGAGACAAGGCTCGCAACCGGCGACGGAGATTCCGGTGTTGCAACTGCTGTAGATGTCGAAGCATTTCGTGCCCTCTTTCTGGAACGGTTGGGATTGCAGAGCTGAAAGGAAGGACATCGATGAGTGGATCATTTTTGAACGCACAACGGTCCTCACTTCAGGACCGCGACCTGTTCCAGCGCATGAACCACTATTTCGACGGTCTGGACAGCCGGCTCAGCAGCGGCGAAGGCTGGCTGATCTTCAATGCAAATCCACGACGGGCGGGAAACATCGTCCGTTTTATCCAGCAACAGATGACGAGCCCTCCGGAACACACCTGGTTCTACGTCCCGTGGCGTGACTTTTCCCTGACGGCCTACATGGTTGAGGTCGAACTGCAATCGATTGCCGGCAATCATGGTTCCCTCACCGGCGAGCGCAAGCGGGAAGCGGAAATCGCTACCAAAGTTTCCCGGCAGACCATGGTCCGCATGGTGACCGACGAACTGTTGGTGATTTCCGGAATCTCGCTCCGGCACGTACACGAAGTGCGCTATCTGATGGCAACGATCGAGGCGCGCTATATGGGCAGGCTGGCAACGATTATGCTGACGCCGGATGCGCCACACGAGTTGCAGGCGAATGTATCGCGATGGGGCGAGGCCGGACATGAAACCTGGGAGAAACTCTCCGGGTATCTCTACGGCGCAAATCTGGTCGCGGTGTAGCCGGTCTGAAACCTAGTGGGTCCGGATCAAGGCTGACTCAGCGAGTGCGCTGAGGGCCATCACTGCGTGCTGGTCTTCGATGAAGGCAATCCGCTTCAGCGCCCGGTCGACGAACATCCGGGCGGTATCCACGGATTCCTCGAGCGCGCCAGATTCCCGGATCAGTTGGGCGATGTGGCGGAGTTCATCGTCGGTGGCTTCGCCACTGTCCACGATCTGCTTCACCTCGGCGGCGACCTTGCTGCCCTTTTCGCGAGCCATGAAGATCATGGTCGGAAGAGTGACAGTTCCTTGCCGCAGGTCGAGCCCGGCCGGCTTGCCGATCTCCTCGGTGGAACCGCTCAGATCCAGCACGTCATCAACGATCTGGAAGGCCATTCCAACATCGGAACCATATTCGCGCATCGCCTCGATGTCGGGATCGGATGCATCCGCCAGGATCGCTCCCATCTCGGCAGCGCCGGCAAACAGCGAGGCAGTCTTGCCGAAAATGCGGCGCTCGTAATCTTCCCGGGTCTGGTCGGTGTTGTGCGAGGTCAGGATTTCGTGGAGCTGTCCGTCGCAGATGTGGCCCAGCGTGGAAGCAAAGACAGCTACCACTCGCGGATTCATCGTATCGGCGGCCAACATGGCCGACTTGGCGAAGAGGTAGTCGCCCAGCATGATGACAGTTCCGGTGTCAAACATCGAGTTGAGTGTTGGCTGGCCACGGCGGAGTTTTGCGCCGTCGATGGTGTCATCGTGAACCAGCGAAGCTGTATGCAGCATCTCGATGCCAGCGGCTGCCGACAACAGTTTGTCGAGTTGATAGTTGAACGGCTTGGCGCAGAGCAGGAGCATTACCGGCCGTAACCGTTTGCCCCCCGCGCCGATTAGCTGATCAATGATGTTGCCCAGCGCAGGGAAGCCAAGATCGGCCGAGGTGCGCAGGCGCTCTTCAACAGCTTCGAGATCAGGCCGCAGGTCGCGGATAACGTCAGCGAACTCCATCGCGAGGTGCATTCCTATCCGCGGTGCTACGCAGGCAACTAACGGCACGCTCATTCAATCCCCCGCAGAGCGTGCCAAACACAATTGTGACGGATTATACGAAGCATGTGCAATCGCGGCCATACCGGAATGCCAGTTTGAGGTATACACCTGTACCAGGTTTGGTTGTGGGATACGCAATGTACACTTAGTCGGCGTACAATCGCGTGTTAACTGGTTTGCATAACCTGCCAGTGTTCGCGGGATGCCTATGAATGGCCAGCAATGCCGATGGGCCACCAGATAATACGGCCCGGCTACATGAGCAATGCGCAGATGATGCGCCGCGCTCGGGGAGGGCGTGAGTGATTCCAGACCACGAGTTCAACACCCGGCAACGTCGCCGACGCTGGGACCGGGTGAGCTGGTGGTACAGCCTCATTCTGGTTGTGCCGATTCTCGGTTTCCTGCTGACGATCGCCTTTTCGGGTGGTGACAATAGTCTCGACCGTGTCGATGGTGTGGTGCTTGACGCATACACCGGTCAGCCACTTTCCGGAGCGGAAATATCGGCATCCGGCTTGTCTTCCACCACCAACGGCAATGGCGAGTTCAGTCTCCCGGACAGGAACGCGACCGAAATCTCGGTTAGCCGGGAGCACTACGAGGCAACCCAGGTTGCCGTTGTCGCCAGCGAAACCCCGATGGCCATCCAGCTTCGACCCAACACCCTCACCGGAAAAATCACCAACCAACGCACAGGAAACCCGGTTGTCGGGGCAACAGTTACCGCTACCGGTGATGGTGGTGCGACTGTTTCGGCCGTCACAGACAACGACGGCAAGTTCGAACTCTCGAATGTTCCGCGAAATGCCACCGTTACCGTGGAGTATGAAGGTTTTACCGCGGCATCCAGCCCGGTTGGCCAAAGCAGCACCCTTGATCTCACCATCGTTACCGACTCGCTCACCGGCGTGGTGACCGACACCGCCGGCCAACCACTTGCGGATGCGACGGTGCATGTTGGTGCCGCCAAGACAACCACCGGTCCCGATGGCTCCTATCGCCTGACCGGCCTGCCGGCTGACGGCCAGGTTGTTATCAAGAAGTCAGGTTATCGCGAAGTCGTGGCTGAACTTCCCGAGGACATGAAGTTCGACGCATCCCTCGAACCGTTCGTTGTGAAGTCGATCTACGCTACCGGACTCACCGTCGGGAACGATGAAGTCTGGAATGAACTCCTGACTATTGCCGATACCACCGAGATCAACGCGATTGTTGTCGATATCAAGGATTCGAGTGGCCGTATCTTCTATGACACCGACGTCCAGTTGGCTCACGATATCGGTGCCGTCGAGATTCACTACGACATCCAGGCCCGCCTGAAGGATATGAAGGACCGGGGTATTTACAGCATCGCCCGGGTTGTGGTGTTTGAAGATCCGATCCTCGCCGACCAGCGTCGTGAACTGGCGATCAAGGACTACACCACCGGTGGACTCTGGACGACGTGGGACGGTCTTGCCTGGGTGAATGCTCACCAGCGGGAAGTCTGGGAGTACAACATCCAGATTGCCGTTGAGGCAGCCAATCTCGGGTTTGACGAGATTCAACTGGATTACATCCGGTTCCCGACCGACGGCATTCTCGATAACGCCGATTACGGCCAGGAATACGGAAACGAAACGGCTGCCGACGCAATCTCCGGGTTCCTGGAGCAGATGCAGATTGCCCTCGCACCGACCGGGGCCTACCTCGCCGTGGATATCTTTGGGTTTACCCTCTGGGAAGAGAGCGATGGCGGGATCGGGCAGCAACTGGAGCGGATTGAGCCGTTTGTTGATGTCATCAACCCGATGATTTACCCATCTCACTTCCATCCGGGCGCGATGGGATTTGACCTGCCGAACGACCATCCATACGAAGTTATCCTTTGGAGCCTTCAGAGTGGCGCCGAGCGAATCGGGAACAAGAGCCACAAGTTCCGACCGTGGTTGCAGGACTTCTCCTATGGCGAAGGGATCGAGTACGGGGCTGCTGAACTCCGGGCCCAGATTCAGGCGTCCGAAGACTTTGGTGCCTCCGGCTGGCTGGTCTGGAACGCCGCCAATGTCTTTAGTGTTGAGGCCTTTAGTCCGGAATAGCCGGGGCTGCTGATTGCAGTTCCGGCCGGGCCGGATACCCAGGGGAAACGGAATGCAGGCGATGGCACCTGGCCGCGGCTCGGCGAAAGATTACCTTCGCGCGCTGCGGCCAAAGCAGTGGACGAAGAACGTTCTTGTCTTTGCCGCGCTCGTCTTCTCGCATCAGCTCACCGATGCCCGGGCAGTCCTCGAAGTCTTTGTGGCGTTTCTCTGTTTCTGTGGAGCCAGTAGCGCGGTCTACCTGCTGAATGACTTGCGTGACCGCGAGTCTGATTCACTGCATCCGACCAAACGGCACCGGCCGATTGCTGCCGGGCTTGTGCCGGCGCGGGACGCAACCATCCTCTCGGTTGTACTCGGGGTGACGTCGTTGGTGGTCGGATTCCTGCTGACCCCGTACTTCGCAGCGTTGCTGTTGGTCTATGTGGCGATCAACATTTCGTATTCGCTTTATCTGAAACACTTCGTCATCATTGACGTGTTCTCGATTTCGAGCGGGTTTGTATTGCGGGCAGCAGCCGGCGCGGTCGTGCTGGCGGTGCCAATCAGCCCGTGGCTGTATGTCTGTACCATCGTGCTGGCGCTCTTTATCGGATTTGGCAAACGGCGCAACGAGCTCGAAGTACTGGTCGACAATGCCGGTGGGCATCGCCGTAACCTGGATGATTACAGCGCACCCCTCCTGGACCAGTTCATCGTGATTACGGCCGGCGCAGCAGTGATGGCATATTCGCTGTATACCTTTGTCGCCGAGAATCTGCCGGAAAATCATCTCATGATGTTGACGATCCCGTTCGTCCTCTATGGAATATTCCGGTACCTCTATCTTGTTCATCAAAAGCAGGAGGGTGGAGCGCCGGAACAGGTGATCCTCTCGGACTACCCGCTGCTCGGGGCAGTCTTTCTGTGGGGAGTGACCGCGATCGTTATCCTCTACGGTCCCTGGGCATGATGCACACGACAAGCTGAACCTTGAGTCGGTTCTTGTCAACTTTATAGCAGCTTGTTATAATAACCAGTGTGTTTCAGCATTTCGACGTTCGGCATGGTCGCGATGACGCCCCGCCGACATCAGCAAGCGAAACAACCTACCGTTGACGAACTGGAGGACCACGTTCATGTCCATTACACGCAAACGGGGCAGCCGCGATCCCGAGCGCATTCGCAACGAAATGGAAGACATATTTCATTCCATGTTTATCCATGCCCGAAGCGTTCAGCGCAGGGTACCGAACGGCCTGGCGCTTACCTGGCGGCCACCGATTGAGGTCTACGAAACCGAGGATGCGCTTTGGGTTCTTGCCGAGATTGCAGGTCTCAATCAAGACCAGATCGAGCTGGCAATCGATGATCGCATTCTGACCATCCGTGGAGAACGACCACCATTGTGTGGCGAATCGCACCGGTCGATCCACGAGATGGGCATTTTGTACGGTCCATTCGCAGCAGACGTATACCTGCCGTTCGCCGTTGACTACGAACACGTTGAAGCCTCGTATGACAACGGACTGCTGCGCGTCCGTTTACAGCGTGTTCAGCCGACCAGAGTAGCGATCAACCTGCAGAAGACCACCTGATCGCATCTGTGATTCCCCGAACGGAACGAAATAGAGTAAGGAGTCATCCACATGGCGGATGAGCAGAATATCAACGACGAGGTCGTTAACGACCCGGTTGAACAGGAAGAGCAGCAACCGGAAAAGACAGAACGCGTTCTGCCGGTGCTTCCGTTGCGAGGCACGGTGGTTCTGCCGCTGACCGTCGTTCCGCTGGCTGCCGCGCAGCCTCGTTCGCTGCGATTGATCGACGCGGTTGCATCCGGTGACCGGTCTGTCGTTCTGGTAATGCAGGACGACCCCGAATCAGAGAATGCTGGTCCGGGCGAGACCCGGGAGATCGGAACACTCGCAACCATTCACCAGATGATGCGGGTGCCGGATGGTTCTGTCCGACTCGCTGTCCAGGGTCTGAATCGCGTTCGCATTGTTGAGTGGCGCGACGAAGAGCCGTATCTGACGGCCGTGATTGAGGATGCCGAGGAGATCGCCGACGACGAGAGCATCGAGACTGAAGCGCTGATGCGCTCGACGCTCGAACTCTTCCAGCGACTGGTCAGCCTCGTTTCCAACCTGCCGGACGAATTGGTCACTGCCGCGGTGAACGTTGATGACCCGTTGCAGTTGGTCTACCTGATCGCAACCAATGTCCGGATGGAGCCGACAGCCCGCCAGGAACTGCTGGAACTGGATACGGTCCGTGAGAAGCTGCACAAGATTTCTGCCTTCATGACCAAGGAACTCGATTTGCTCGAGCTTGGCAAGAAGATCCAGGGCGATGTGCAGGAGGAAGTTGGCCGCACCCAGCGCGAGTACTACCTGCGCGAACAGTTGAAGGCCATTCAGCGTGAGCTTGGCGAGACTGATGGTCAGGAAGCCGAGATCGAGGAACTACGCGAGAAGATCGCATCTTCCGGCATGCCGGAGGAAGCCGAGCGCGAAGCGCAACGCGAACTCGACCGGCTGTCCAAGCTGCCGCCGGCGGCTGCAGAGTACGGCGTCATCAAGACCTATCTCGACTGGCTGACCTCGCTGCCGTGGAATACATCGACCGAGACCTCGATTGATGTGAAGAAGGCGCGGGAGATTCTTGACCGCGACCACTACGACATGGAGAAGCCGAAGGACCGCATCCTCGAGTACCTGGCTGTTCGCCGGCTGCGACAGGAGCGCGTTGAGGCGGGCGAAGAGATTCAGGGCCGTGAGCCGATTCTCTGCTTCGTGGGCCCTCCGGGCGTTGGTAAGACCTCGCTTGCCCAGGGCATTGCCGAGGCGCTTGGCCGGCAGTTCACCCGCATGTCGCTGGGTGGTGTGCGAGATGAAGCGGAAATTCGCGGTCACCGGCGCACCTATGTTGGCGCAATGCCGGGCCGGATCATCCAGGCCATTCGCCGCGCAGGTGCAAATGACCCGGTGTTCGTGCTCGACGAGATCGACAAGATGGGCAACGACTGGCGTGGTGACCCGTCGTCGGCACTGCTCGAAGTGCTCGATCCGGAGCAGAACGGAACCTTCCGGGATCATTACCTGGATGTCCCGTTCGACCTGTCGAAGGTGATGTTCATCACGACGGCTAACCTGCTGGATCCGATTCCGGCTCCGTTGCGCGACCGAATGGAGATCATCCACCTCTCGGGGTACACCGATGAGGAGAAGCTGAACATCGCCCATCGTTACCTGATTCCGAAGCAGGTCAAGGCACACGCCCTGCATGCTGATGAAGTTTCGTGGGAAGACGATGCGGTGCTCTCGATCATCCAGAGCTACACCCGCGAGAGCGGTGTGCGAAACCTGGAGCGAGAGATCGGTTCGGTCTGCCGGAAGCTGGCAGTGAAGGTTGCCTCGGGTGAGGAGCTGCCCTCGGTGGTCACTCCGGCGCTGGTTCGCGAGTTCCTGGGCCGGCCGCGATACTTCTTCGAGGAACTGGCAACCCGTACCTCGAATCCGGGTGTGGCGATCGGTGTCGGTGTCACCGCGGTTGGTGGCGACATCATGTTCATCGAAACCAGCAAGTACCCGGGTCGGGGTGGACTCACGATCACCGGTCAGCTCGGTGACGTGATGCGTGAATCGGCGCAGGCCGCGATGTCCTTCGTCCGGGCACGGGCGGCAGATCTTGGCATCGACCAGGATATGCTGAAGGAGACCGATATCCACGTTCACGTGCCGGCAGGTGCCACGCCGAAGGATGGGCCATCGGCAGGTGTTGCCTTGACGACGGCACTGGTCTCACTGTTGACCGGCATCCCGGCACGGGAAGACGTCGCCATGACTGGCGAGATCACCTTGCGTGGCCAGGTACTGCCGGTGGGTGGCATCAAGGAGAAGGCGCTGGCCGCCCAGCGGGCAGGGGTCAAGACCTTCATGATGCCGCGGCGCAACGAGGTGGACCTGGATGACATCCCGGAAAACCTGCTGGACGAACTGAAGATCGTCATGGTTGATACCATCGACGAAGCCCTGCAGATCTCCCTGCCGGAAGAGTTCTCAATGCGGCACGAAGGGCTGGAAACCCGGCCCTCCAACACCACCAACGAGACTCACGATCGAGTTGCGGCGAGCGCCTGATCGCCTGTCGAATAACTGACAGATAAACAGAACGCCCGGTGATCACTCACCGGGCGTTTTCCTGCTTTGCTGTTGCGGGGTTGCTAGACGGCCGACATCAGCCGGCTCTTTGCCTGCTCAACCAGGGCAACGAATGGCTTGAGGTGTTCATCGTGTGCGGTGAACATCATCTCCGGGTGCCACTGCACCCCGAGCACAAATGTCTTGCCGGTGTGCTCGACGCCTTCGATCGTGCCGTCGGGCGCGACCGCGTTCACCCGCAGTTCCGGGGCAACTTCCTTCAGCGACTGGTGGTGGAAGGAGTTGACGCCGATCTCTGCCTGACCATAGGTATTGGCAAGCAGGGAATCCGGTTCGACAGCAACGGTGTGACCCGGGTGTTCCTTCGAGATGTTCTGCTCATGCTGCCGGTGCTGGATTTCGGGTGAGAACTGATCGGCAACATCCTGGTAGAGCGTGCCGCCAAGCGCAACGTTCAGTACCTGGACGCCGCGGCAAATGCAGAATGTGGGAATGTCACGTTCGACTGCTGCCCGGAGGAGAGGAAGTTCGAGTTCGTCGCGGCCGGCGTCGATGCCATCCGTGGTCGGGTGCATCTCTTCGTCGCCGTACAGTTTCGGGTCGATGTCGCCACCGCCACTAAAGATGATGCCGTCGACCAGGTCGAGAATCTGATCGATGTTTCCCTTCTGGGGCGGGATAACAACCGGGATTCCCCCGGCTGCCTCGACCGCTTCGGTGTAGGTGCTGGAGATGGAATAGTGGTGGAAACTGCCGTGCGGTCGGTGGGTGTCTCCGGGGGTCGGGGTGATTCCGATAACCGGCTTCCTGGACATCTTGACAAACCTCTTTCCTCGCGTATACTTCGCAGTCGCTACGGTGGTTTGAACGGTGTTCACCGCCACGCGACTACCGGATGGCTCAGGATACGCCGGGCCAGGAAATCTCGCAAGAAACTTCTCGCAGATTTCCCTTGACCAGTCCGCTGGTGAGCTGGTAGGATCATAAGCCGCCCGGAGGAAACGGGCGCCGGTGAAAATCCGGAAGCACCTTACCAACTGAGACGTGATTTATACCTGTGAGGGTAACCGCTCATTGCTTGAGGGTAATGAGCAGTCAATAACTTTATGAGAATTATCCTTCTTTGGAAGGGTACTTTGATGGAGAGTTTGATCCTGGCTCAGGATAAACGCTGGCGGCGTGCCTAATGCATGCAAGTCGGACGGGAGCCCCTTCGGGGGTCGACCGTGGCGGACGGGTGAGGAACACGTGGCTAACCTGCCCATCAGTGGGGGATAACTCCGGGAAACCGGAGCTAAGACCGCATACGTTCAGTTTCGGGGACGGAATTGAGGAAAGCTTTCGAGCGCTGATGGAGGGGGCTGCGGCCGATTAGCTGGTTGGTGGGGTAACGGCCTACCAAGGCGATGATCGGTAGCTGGTCTGAGAGGATGATCAGCCACACGGGGACTGAGACACGGCCC
>CAYWXR010000008.1:0-123847 GCA_964462545.1 uncultured Thermomicrobiales bacterium | reverse complement strand
GCGGCATCGCGCCGGAAGTCAACTTCCTGGATTTGCGGGTAAAGAATGGCGAAGACATCCAGCAGACCGCGCAGCACATTGACCTTGTCGATCAGGGAGTACTCGCTGGCGAGGACGCCCCACGGGCCAACGCCGGATGACGTTCCGCGCTCCTCGTAGGCGGGCGGTGGTGAATAGGCTCCGGCCATCGCGTCGTAGTGGGTCGCCACGTAAGCATAGGCAAGGACATCCTTGTACGGCGGCGTGCCGTACTTCTCCATCGTGTCGAGTATGTCCTGCCGGCCCTCACGGGTGGCATAGTCGATCAGGTCAGCACGGATACGGGTATCGGTTTCGAGCGGAGCAACCATCTGCCCGCTGCCGATGTATGCGTGGAAGAGATCGGGCCGCCTCTGGACGGCATGGATACCCAGAATCGTGCCCCACGACTCGCCAAGCACGTAGATTTTCTGCTCGTCGAAGCGCTGTGTCAGGTGCTCCGCCAATTCGATGGTATCGGCAACAGCACGATCAAGCGTCACCGCACTGGTTGGTTCAATCGCGGGATACGACTTGCCGGTTCCGCGCTGGTCCCAGCCGACGATCGTGACATCTGCTGTCAGGTCTTCGAAGAGCACCCGTGGGAAGGCGAGGTCACTTTGTCCGGGCCCACCGCTGAGGTAGAGCAGGACAGGATTGTCTGCATCCTGACCGCGAATCATGATCCACTGGTCCGTGCCGCCAATACGCACCTTCTCAAGGGTGGCAATGCTGCCTTCCAGTGGCTTGCCATCAGGGCCGGTGAAGGCCGGGGTGCTGGCCGGCCAGAGTGCCAGTACCGCCAGAAGGGCGACTGCGAGTGTCGCAACGATCAGGATGGCCCGGCGCAGGTAGAATCGCGTGCCGCGTTCGGCAGGACGTTCCTGAGCGGCATGTCGCCTGGCGAAGAATGTACCCCAGGCAGCGCCAACCAGCATCGGGAACAACGCGAAGAGTCCATGGACACCCCGGCCGAGAATCAGCGCCAGGATGCCGAAGGTGTTATCGAACCGAATGGTGTCCATGGTTGGGCCGACAGTGTTCATCGTGCCGAGTTCGAATGCCACGATGTAGGCGAGTGGGGCCAGGAGTTTGGCCCACCTGCTTTGCATCGTGAATCCGGACAGGAACCCCACCAGCAGGCCGGCCAGCATGACGGTGATGACATGCAGCGTGGTGATCGGCCCACGAGGCATCAGCAATGCGATGATCGTGCCTGCCAGTAACCCGCTTGCGACCGTGATAACCAGGCCAGCCCTGCGATCGTTCAGAACACTGGTGATGAGGGGAACCTGACGAGCGGGTTGCCATGATGAAGTAGCCATGATGATCCCCTTTCCATATCAGGCTTGCGGAACCATTTGGTGGGGGCGGGTGAGCGCCATCCCAAGTTTCACGCTGCGAATCAGGCCAGTGAGAATCCAGAGGACTGCAATAACCATCACCGCGAACAACAGGTCAGGAACCCAGACCAGGGCGTAACGCCAGGCGGTGAAGGCATTGACGGCAAACAGCAGGGCGATGCTCCCGCCGAACTCCCAAACCAGCGGGATCGACTGCCGAACCAGACCGTGGTTGCGGTTGAGGGCCGCAGTGAAATCGCGGCGGATTACGCGGGCAAGACCAACGACCAATGCTGCACCGACAACCACCAGCACGACGTTGAAGATCAGGTAGAAGCGGTTCAGACCGGCATTTTCTACCGGAACACGGCCAGTCATCAGGTCCATCACGCCTCGATGTACCTGGCGCAACTGTTCGTGTGCTCCGGGCAGCGGGATGTAGTTGGCGGAATTGGCCAGCATAACGACGGCCAGATTCTGATCCGGTTGCAAATACAGGGTGGACATAAACGAGGGTGCACCGCCAGTGTGAAAGATGGTCGGTTCATCACCCCACGGACCGCCAATCAGCCAGCCCATGGCGTAGGTAGTCGGCGCATCACCGGCCCAGTCGCCCATCGGGAAATTGAAGACGCCAGTCTGGAGTTCGGTAATAGCTTCGGGCGAGATGATCTGCCGTCCGTTGTACTCACCATTGTTGAGATACATCTCGAGGTAGTGGCTGAGGTCTTCGGAGGTCGAGATGACATAGCCGGCCGGCACGAGTTGCTCCAGATAGGGTGTTTCGTAGGGGATGGTGAAGCCGAACCAGTAGCGGTGGCCATCGGCAAAGCCGGCAGCCCGGGCGCTTTCCGGATCGGTGAATGTGTTGGTCATCGCCAGCGGTTCGAAGATATTCGTCCGCAGGTACTCGCCGAAGGATTGCCCGCTGACTTCAGCAATCAACACTCCCAGGATGGCGTAGTTGGCGTTGACATATTCAAATCGTTCACCCGGTTCATAGATGAACGATGCGCCGGCAAGCGACCGGACCGCTGCCTCGGGTGTCATGCTGATGGTCGACTGGAAAGTCTCTCCACCCGCGAGTGGTGAAATGCCGCTGGACATCGTCAGCAGGTGGCGGACGGTGAGACGATCGGAACGGGCAGTATCGGCGAGGGTGAACCAGGGGAGATATTGACGGACCGGTGCGTCGAGGTCGATCTTGCCGGCTTCCACGAGTTGCATCACGGCAAGCGCGGTGATCGATTTGGTGGTTGAGCCAATGACAAACGGTGTTTGCGGTGTTACCGGTTTGTCATCGGATGTGTGACCGTAGCCGGTGGAGTGGTAGACCTCGCCATCCTTGAGAATGGTGAGCGCCATCCCGGGGATACGGTTCTTTTCCATCTGGTCCGCGACAAATGCGTCGATTTCCTCCGGTTGGTGTTGGGCTGCGGCCGTGTTCAGCGGTCCGACGGTCAACAGCACCACCAGAAACAGTAGCAACCCCTGTGACATCCTGCACTTCATGGAATTCTCCTCGTAATTCGATCACGAGATCCCGTTCAGGAGCAGGTTATGTCGGCTGCCGTTTCGTATGCACAACAGCGAAAATCGGTAGTGTTACAAGGAGATTACAGATTCACCTTCCAGACGCGGAGCGTACCGTCGTTGGAGCCGGCAGCGACGAGGTTGCCGTCCGGCGAGAAGCGAACGCTGTTGATGCCCCTGGCAACCTGTTTTGAACTGGTGACCTTCGCGCCGGTCTCGACATCAACAATGATCACTTCGTTTTCACTGCAGGCTGCAAGGTAGCGGCTGTTCGGATGGAACGACAGCGCGTGGATGCCGGAACTTTCGATCCGGGCAGTCCTCATATGTGCCCAGCCGGGGAAGGACCAGAACGCGACAGTGCCATCCCATCCGGCGGACGCCATCACCTCGCCGGACGGCGACATTTCCAGCGCCCCGACGGCAACCCGGTGAACATCGGTAGCCTGACTGGTCCGCAGAAACGCTGCCCAACTACCGGTTGGCAATAGCCAGAGGTAGATCTGTTCACCCATACCGGCAGTAACCAGTGCCCCGCCATCCGGGGAAAAGAGAGCAGCCGATACGTTCTTGTGGTGCTTCATCCTGATGCCAACTTCGGCGGCACGTTCCGCCGACCAGAGACGGGCGGTCTTGTCGAACGAGGCGCTGACGATCTGGCTGCCATCCGGTGAGAAGTTGAGATCGGAGACTGTCTCCTCGTGTCCCATCATGGTCGCGACCAAGGTGCCGGAGGGGTACTCCCAGAGCCGGATTGTGGCATCCACGCTACCGGAGACGAACCGGGTGCCATCCGGTGAGAAGGTCAGACAGGTAATGGAGTTCTGGTGGCCGGTAAGTTCGGCATTGGCCTGCATGGTGCCAGTCGACCGGATTCTGATGACGCAATCCCCGCCGCCGGTCAGGATTGCCTGTCCATCCGGAGAGAACGCGACCGCGCCGACCGGGCCGTGGCCGGCATCAATCTCGTGCAGAAGCTCCATGCTATCGATCGATCCCTTCAGGTTGTCCGATCAGGAAGTCCAGCACCAGATCGTTGAACCGGTCCGGGGCTTCCAGGTTGATCATGTGCGCGACACCGGGAATGACTTCCAGACGTGCATCAGGAATCCCGGCAGACAGCCGGTAAGCATAATCGAGGACGTCCGGCTGGTCGATGTCGCCGGCGATAACCAGTGTTGGCGCGGAAATTTCACCCAACCGGGTGTGTGCCGGAGGCTCGAGGCTGGCAGGGGCGATGGTGCCCTGTTCTTCAGATGCCAACAGCGGCAGGTTCATCCTGGCCACAAGCCCACGGATCTCGGGATCGACCTGGTCCGGGGAACGGTGAGGCCCATCCACCCAGATTTGCATCTCCACCTCGTTCAGTGCTTCCAGCCCATCTGCCAGATACACGGCTTCGGCCCGGGTGAACCCCTCAACGAGCGTTTCAGAAAATGGCGGTGGGCCGAGAGCTGCGCAAAGTACCAACTGGTCGACCATCTCCGGAAACATCAGCGTGAAATCCATGGCAACCGACGCGCCCATCGAGAGTCCAAGCAAGTGGGTTGACCTGATCCCGAGGTGCTCGAGTACCTCACGGAGATCCTCATGGTGGGCAAACGGTTCTTCCGGCGGTGGCGAAACACCGTATCCGCGCAGATCGCAGGTCACCACCGTGAAGTGTGGCGTCAACGCCGGCAGCTGCGGTCTCCACATACGGCTGTCGGCAATGCCGGCGTGTACCAGAAGCAACGGTGGACCGGTTCCACTGACCGCAAAGGCAAGCATCAGTACGCCGGTTTCGGATCGTCGTGGATCGGGAATCCGGGGTTGGTGCTTCCGACTGCAACCTCGATCACGATGTTGTTCGGGTCGTTGAAGAAGAATGACGCCCGGCCACCCGCATCATGGACTTCCACTCCGGCGTTGGTAAGCCTGGACTTCCACTCCTGCCAGTCCTCCAGGCTTGGGACATGGAAACAGATGTGGTCGAGCGAGCGCCCGCTCTTGGGCATGGTTGCCGGGAGCGGTTCGGGCAGTTCGGCATCGGGGAACTCGAAGAACGCAAACACTACATTTGGCGCCATGGTGATGAAGTAATGGCGTTCTTCTCCTTCGCGGTTCATCCGGTGGGCCATTGCAATCTCGCTGCCGAGGACATCGCGGTAGAACGCGACCGTCTTTTCCATGTCGTTGGTTACCAGGGCAACATGATGCAGGGCGGCGAACGGACTCTTCAGCCCGCTGTGGTCGGGGAGTGAAAGCGGTGTTGTTGCGGTCATGGTGCGGCCGCCTTTCCGGTGGTGATGATCGGGTAACAACTTCCAGTATAGGGGAGAACCACGATCACCTTCTGGACGAGATCCAGATGACCAGCGAGGATGCGAACGCAAATGCAGGCAGGATCAGCCCGGCGGTGGTGTATCCCGCTGTGGCGATGAGCGCTCCACCAATAGCGCCGCCGGCAGCCGAGCCAAGGTTCGTCCCGCTGCCGTTGAGAACCATTGTCGTCGCCGCTCCGGCGGGCGATGTGTTGGAAAGTAGCGTAGTGGCCGCTACCCAGCCGAACGAACCGATGAATCCGCCAATCGCCAGCGACGCCAGCGGCAACGGAATGCCCGGCAGCACGAAGAGCATTCCGAAGAGGATGCCACTCGTTCCGGTGGTGAGGACAACTGTCCGGACCGGCGGGAAACGTCCCAGCGGTCCACCAGCCGCCAGACTTCCGGTCAGGAAGCCGGTTCCACCCGCGACATAGACGATCCCGGCCATGCCGGTACTAAGACCTCGTTCCGCAATGAAATAGGCGCCGGCGTAGGTGATAACACCATTCCAGGAAAGCGCCCGAAGGGCTGTTGCACTGATCAGCCCAAGCGTCGGCCTGTGTTCGAAAATGGGTTTGTAGGCCGAGAGCACACTCGAAAGCTGGAACGGAGACGGATCACGTGACGGGTCCGGAGTGAGGACCTTGCTGATCAGGAGCATTCCGAATACTGCCACCACGGCAAAGACGGCAAACGCCCAGCGCCAGCCAAAGGTTCCCCCGACCGAGGTCAGCAACGGGATGCCGAGAATTGGTCCACCGGCCATCGATGCTGCCGAAAGACTGACCGCCTTGCGCCGGACTTCTCCCTGAAAGCGTGTGCCGGCAATGGCCAGCGCCACTCCTGAGAGAACCGCGCCGGCAAAACCACCAGCCAGCCGGATGATGAAGAGAGCGACGAAGCCTGGCGCAAGCGCTGTGCCGAATGCATTGATGACCAACGCGCCCAGACCGATCAGCAGGAGTCGCCGATGCCCGTAGTGATCGGCTATCGGACCGGCGACCAGTCCAATCAAACCGCTGACGATGAACATGATCGTCACGGTCTGGCCAAGCACCGGGACACTGCTGTTCATGTCGCGGGCAACGTCGGGAAGGAAGGGATTGAGTGCGGCGTTGTTGAGTGTGCCGAGCATCGAGGCCATGGCGAGCGAGGCAATAATCAGCCAATCAGCCCGTGTCAGTTTGACGTTTGCGTTTGCGGTTGCCACTGCCCCGACTCACTCCGATTTCCTGTTGTGAGCCAAATGCAGGAATACCCATCCGGCACAATGCCTCGACCCAGCGACACATTGTAAACGCAGGGAGGGTTCTGTGAATGAGTCGCCCCTCGCACGGGCCTAACCAGTCGCACCCGTGCAAGGGGGCAGGGGTATTTACCGGGCGGTGTATCCGCCATCGACGACCATGGCCATGCCGGTGGTGAAACCGGCTGCGTCGCTGGCAAGGTAGAGGACCGCTTCAGCGATCTCTTCCGAGGTTCCCATCCGGCCTTGAGGGGTAATGCCGGCATAGAACGCATGCAGCTCTGCATTGGGGTCGACATCCTCGTTAGTTGTCAGTGCTGTGGCGACGAACCCTGGGCAGATCGCGTTTACCCGGATGCCCTCTTCGGCATATTCCAGGGCAGCAGTCTTGGTGAGCCCGATGACACCATGCTTGGCGGCAACGTAGGCCGGAGCAGTGGCAAAGGCCACGGTACCGAGCATCGAGGAGCAGTTGATGATCGAACCGCTGCCTTGCTCAAGCATCGGGCCGAGTTCATATTTCATGCAGAGAAACACCGAGGTCAGGTTGATATTGATCACCCGGTTCCACATCTCGGTGCTGTAGTCGGCAACCTTGGCTGCGTCACCTCCAATACCGGCGTTGTTGAAGGCGATATCAAGGCGTCCATACTTGCCGACGGTGGCCGCCACCAGTGCCTTGACCTCTTCCTCGTTGCCAACATCTGTCTTGATGGCGATGGCCTCGCCGCCCGCTTCACGAATCCGGGCGGCTACGGCTTCGCCGGCATCGGCCGAGATGTCGGCAACGACGACCTTTGCGCCCTCCCGGGAAAAGAGTAGAGCCGTTGCCCGGCCAATCCCGGATGCCGCGCCGGTGATAATTGCGACCTTCCCGTCCAGTTTCTTCGTCATGGGGATTCCTTTCTCTGGTCTGTACGTGTCTGATTGCGTCTCGAATCCTCTTTCATCGTATCGTGATTGCGGAGCCATCCTCCGTTGACTGAGGTGACATAACATCGCTACTCGTAGCGAAGTGCATGCGAAATTGGAACTCTCGATGCCTGGCGTGCGGGGATATAGGCCATCAGCAGTGAGGCGCCTAGCGATAGTGCAACGAAGAATCCGACCGTGCCCCACGGGACGTTGAAGTCCATCTGGCTGCCGGATCCCAGGAAGTAGTCGCTTGTCAGCAGGTTCCAGGAGAGCCAGACGCCGAGTATCGCGCCGGAGACAACACCGAGGAGCGTGATCATCGACGATTCGATGATGAAACTGGCAGCGACAATCTTCCGGCTGAATCCGATCGCCCGGAGCATTCCGATCTGTTGACGACGTTCCACCACCGAACGGAACGAGATGACGCCGAGTGATGCGATGCCGACGATCAGGCCGAGTCCCATGAACCCCTGGAAGAGAGTCAGGGATGCACGCGAACTGGCGGCGCTCTCTTCCAGCATCTCCTTGATCGAGATTGTCTGGACACCGTTGTTCACCAGTCGCGATTCGATCTCGTTCGCGACGGCTACATGGTCCGCTCCCGGGGCAAGCGCCACGACGAAGGCAGAGTAACCTGGCGCGGCAAAGACCTCGTTGAGTATGTCCAGGGAGATAAACAAACCTTCAAAGACGGAAACCTCACTGTCGATGATCCCGATGATCGTGACTGTCTCCATTTTTCCGGAAGCGGGGTCGCGGATTTCCACCGGGATCGGATCCATGACTGAATCGTTTTGCCGGATACCTCTGAGCCGGAGTGTTGATGCTTCGGAGACGGTGACACCGCCCGTTGGCAAGGCCCAGGAGTCGATAACCGCAAGATGGGGATCGTTGGCAAGCGCGTCCCAGATGGCCTGATCGCTGTCGTAGCCGGCAGCCCGGGTCTGGAATCCGGCGGCGCTGTTGCGCATGAACTCCACGTTCATGCCATTGAGGTTGTATTCAGACCAGTTGGTATCGCCGGCCTGCCGAACCTGAGTCCGCGAACCGGTGACTGTGTCCAATCGGCCGGTTGCCAGGATGACACTGGTATCCATGCCTTGTTCGTCAAGCGCCTGGACCAGGTCGGGAATCGGATTGCTGGGAGACTGGATGGCGTGGATATCCCAGCCACCGCCAGCGTTCTCTCCGGTGAGCATATTGACCAGATTGGAACTGATCGCGGCGATCATCACCAGCGAGAAGACGACAAGACTGAACATGGCAATGGTCATGCCGGTGCGCATCCGGTTCGCCAGCGGGTAGGCGACGGCAATCTTCACCGATGGCAACCAACGGCTGAATCGTCGTCCGAGCAAGACGATGAGCCGGGTGACCAACGTCGCGTTCCAGATGATCAGCATGGTCGTTGCTGCGACCAGCATCAGACCCGAGGCGACGAACATCTCGATGTCACCTTCCAGGTCTGGCTGAAGGTTCTCTTGCACTCCTACCGGCATGAGCCAGTAGGCGAGGACAACGAGCGAGGCCAGCGTATAGACCAGACGGGCAGGCAGGCCGAAGCGACGCAGGGCGATGGCCATCCCGAACGGAATGATCGAGACACCGATCGAGAACGGGAATTCCTTATGCATGGAGATACCCAGCGCAACCAGCAGCACACCGGCTACGATGCCGAGGATTCCGTAGACCATCGTGCGCCGCCCCGCCCGTTTCCGGGGTGGCTCCGGAGTATTGCGAATCGCCGCGACGATGTTGAGCTTGCTGACACGCCAGGATGAGATGACGATCGTCAGGAACGTCACGCTTACCCCAAGTGCATACGAGGCTGCCAGGCTCTTCCAGGTGACAGTTGGCTTGATGTTCAGGAAATCCCCGAACATGTTGGACAGCACACCAACCATGATGAATGCCACGCCAACGCCGAGCAGTGCGCCAACCAATGCTGAAGCCAGGTCGTAGCCGAGCCCTTCGGCAATGAACATCTGGATGAGTTGACGCCGGCGCATGCCAACTGCACGTGCCATGCCCATCTCTGGCTGGCGTTCAGCAGCGAGCATGACGAAGATGAGAAAAATCAGCAGGATGCCGACAGCAATCGAGAACATGCCGAACGCCAGGAAGAGCGTTACGAACATGCTTCCGGTTTCTTCGGCGATTTCCAGCGCTTGCTGTTTCACCGGGACCGCCCGGAATATCGTGCCGTCCAGTGCGTTGTTGATGGCGGTCGCGACCGGTTCGCTCAGGTGCGCCCCGTCGCGAATGCCACCGCTGGTCGCCACTGCCAGGTAGCTCACCTCGCCGGGACGTTCAAAGATCGTCTGGGCACGCTCAAGCGGCATGGCGAAGCCGCCCGGATCGCCGGGATCCTGATATCCGAGGAGCAACGAATCCGGGCTGATGGCGACCACGGTGAGTTCATGCGGCTGGTTGTAAACGAACGCTATCAGGACGTCGCCCGGTTCGGCGTCCAGGTTCTTGGCCGGCTTTTCTCCGAGGACGATCCCGTTTGTACCGAGTTCGGCAATATCGACAATGTTGCCGTCCAGGTCGAGGATATTCCCGAACGGTTCAAGCCCTTCTGCAGGCACTCCGACCAGGGAAAGTGTCGGCTCACTCAGGCCGGTACGAGTGTTCAGAACCGGCACACGTTCGGAATGGACCGGGATGATGCCGGTGATATCTGCGTTCCCTGCAAGATCGCGGGTCAGGTCTGCCGCGAGGTGTTCGGGGATAGTGAGACCGGCCTGTGGTCGTGCCGCTTCACCATCATCGCTGGTCGCAACGACAACAAGATGATCCACTCTGCCGAGAATCTCATATACCTCGGACCGGATGCTGTGGCTCAGCGTGTCGCCGGTTGTGAATGCCGCTGCGATGATCAGCGTGCTCAGCATCAGGCCGATGACGATCAGGATTGTCTGGGCTGGCCGGCGTGGGATGTTACGGATGCCCATTTTGAATACCACCCGGTGGCGCAAGGCGATCCAGGCTCCGAATGCGAGACAGATAGCGAGCAGGCTGAGCAAGATGGTCAGGATAGTGTTGATTGAAACGCCGAAAATGCTCTCCATGACCCGGCTCCCTTCAATCCACGCGTGCCGCAATGTTGTTGCGGGTCTGGTTGACGATTGTCCCGTCATGCATGTGGATGATCCGGTCGCACATGGCACCGATGTTCGGGTCGTGAGTGACGAGGACAAACGTCTGCCGGTTACGCAGGTTCAGATCACGCAACAGGTCGAGAATCTCCCTTGCGTTCTTGCTGTCCAGATCGCCGGTTGGTTCGTCACCCCAGACAATTGCCGGTTCGTTGACGAGAGCCCGGGCGATTGTCACCCGCTGGCGCTGTCCGCCTGACAGTTCACCGGGCCGGTGGCTTGCCCACTCTTTCAGGCCAACCCGGTCGAGCATGTCCAATGCCCGCCTGCGTGCCTCACCAGGCCTGACGCCGCTGACGAGCAGTGGCAGTTCCACGTTTTCCACGGCATCAAGCACCGGTAACAGGTTGTAGAACTGGAAGATGAATCCCATGTGATGTGCCCGGAAGGCTGTTCGTTTGTCGTCGGAGAGTGCAGCAAGGTTCTCATTGGCGATGACGATCTCGCCGGCATCGATCGTGTCCAGTCCGGAAAGGCAGTTGAGCAGCGTTGTCTTGCCACATCCGGATGGCCCCATAACGGCGACCATTTCTCCGCGGTTGATGGTCAGGTTGACGTCGCGGAGAGCTTCAACTTTCACTTCCCCGGTGTCGTAGGTCTTCGCAACACCGGTTGCCTCGATGATCGGGCCGGTATCGACCCCGGGAAATGCTGCAACCGGCCGTTTGGACGTTGAGGTAGGCATGAGGAGTTCCTCTCCTGGCTGTGTTGGATCGTCCTGCCGACCCTGTTGCCGACATCGTGATACCTACAAACTACCGGGTACGTCGTCACAGACGAGACATAAGTTGTTGGTAAGGCGTTACAATTCCGCAACGGTTCGGGATAAGGCAGAAGGTGGGGTAGCCCGGTGGCCCGGAAGACGAAGTCCCCGGAACGACGGGACTGGAACGCAACGCTGCTCCGGGTAGGTGTTGTGGTGCTGCTGGTCGTTGTCGGCGCAATTATTCTGTTGCCCTCCGGGAACCTTCCTGTCCGGTGGATCATCTGGCTGGTGATTTCGGTGCTCTCGATCGGGTGGCTGGTGCGGTGGCATACCCGGTCATTTGGCTACCGGTGCCGGCATTGTTCCCATGAATTCGAGATCAGCCCCTGGCGTAATGTGATCTCCCCCAATGGTCTGGGCAAGGGTGGCCCCAGCAAGTACCTGCGCTGTCCGAACTGTGGCCGGCGTGGCTGGGCTCCGGTGCGTGTGCTGATCGAACATCCCTGATTTACAGCGTTGCTCCCGCAAATGCCGGATCTGGTGGATACTATCTGCCGGGATACCTTCCGGGAATTGCAGGAAAGTTGGAGTGCGATGTTCGATTATCAAGATCAGGTCGTTATGGTCACCGGAGCCGGTGCAGGCATCGGCTACGGAATCGCCGAAGGGTTTCTGCAATCCGGCGCCAATGTCGCGATCTGTGACTTCCGCGAGGATGCGCTGCAGCGTTCGGTTCACCGGTTGGGAAATCCGGATCGGGTGTTCCCGATGGTTGTCGATGTCCGCGACCCCGACGCGGTAGCGAATTTCGCCGCGAAGACTGAAGAGCGATTCGGACCGCTGAACGTTGTTGTGGCCAATGCCGGCATTTACCCGAATACCCTGGTGGTGGATATGGATGTCGCCGAGTGGGACCGGGTGATGGAAACCAACGTGCGTGGGGTGTTTCTTACCTGTCAGGCGGCTGCCCGCAGCATGATTGCCAACGGGACGCAGGGCAAGATCATCACCATCTCGTCCGGTGCCTACCAGAGTGGCCGGCTTGGGGCGTCGCACTACTGTGCTTCCAAGGCTGCGGTGGTGATGTTCACCAAGGTGCTTGCGCTCGAACTCGCCCAACACAAAGTCAACGTCAATTGCATTGCACCCGGGCTGATTGATGTCGAGGGTGAAGTCTCTCCGATATCCGAGGTGTACAAGACAACGCTCGCGAACTCGATTCCGCTGGGACGGATTGGCCAGCCGGAAGATATCGCCAATGCAGCACTCTTCCTTGCTTCCGGCTATGCAGAGTTCATTACCGGTGATGTGTTGTCGGTCAATGGTGGTTCCTCTGCCGGCAGGGCGTTCCTGCCACAGAGCTAGATGCTGTTGGCGGGTCAGACCACAACGAACAGAGATGATTGGAAAAAGCGTGAGTTCGCATATTTTTCTGAATGAAGCTGTGCAGCATTCCGGGGTGGGATCAGTGCCTGGTGGGGCGCCGGGTACCTTCCACCGGAGTCTGCCCGGATACGAGCCATCCCGATTGGTGAATGCCGAAGGAATCGCGAGCAGCCTCGGTGTGGGGCGGGTTTGGGTGAAGGATGAATCCAGCCGGCTGGGTCTTCCGGCTTTCAAGATTCTCGGCGCCTCGTGGGCGGTCTACCGGGAACTGGAAAAGCTGGTGGACCTCGATGGGTGGACCACCCTCGAGGAACTGAACGCAAAGCTGGACCCCATCCGCCCGATGACGCTATCAGCGGCTACTGACGGCAACCACGGCCGGGCGGTGGCACGGATGGCCGCCCTGCTGGGATTTGACGCGAAGATCTACGTGCCGGCCGGCACTGCTCAGGCGCGCATCGACGCCATTGCCAGCGAAGGTGCGTCGGTTGAGGTTGTTGATGGTACCTACGATGACACCGTCGCCCGGTCTGCCGAGGATGCCGGCGAACGTTGCCTGGTTATCTCCGACACGTCCTGGGAAGGCTACCGGGATGTGCCGCTAAATGTGATTGACGGGTATTCGACCATTGTTGCCGAGGTGGATGAACAGCTTGCGGCCCTTGGGGAACGCCAGCCGGACGTGGTGGTTGTTCAGGTCGGCGTTGGCGCACTCGCCTCGGCAGTGGTTGCCCACTATCGCAACCCTGCGCGGGAGCGTAACCCGAAGCTGGTGTGTGTTGAGCCGGTCGTTGCCAACTGCATGATCGAATCGATGCGGGCAGGCGAGGTGGTTACCATTCCCGGGCCGCAGGACTCGATCATGGCTGGTCTCAATTGCGGCACGCCGTCGTTGCTGGCCTGGCCGGTTGTTTCTGCGGGGACAGATCTGTTTGTCGAGATTGATGATGAACGCGCTCGCGAGGGAATGCGTCTGCTGGCCGGTGCCGGTGTCGAGGCAGGTGAAACCGGTGCTGCCGGTCTTGGTGGCCTGATCGAATTGCTGACCGGGCCGGAAGCCACGACCGCACGCGAGTTTCTTGGTATAGACGAATCAACCAGCGTCCTGCTGTTCGTGACCGAAGGGGCAACCGACCCCGGGGCCTATGAGGAGATTGTTGGCCATCCACCGGCTGAAGGCGGAGTTCGATGAATCTGCCGGACGGATACTCGATACGTCCAACCCGCAATGAAGATGCACCTGCTGTAGCCGCAATGCTGGCCGCAGTGGAACTGGCTGATACCGGTGCAACCGATATCACGACAGAGGTGGTTCAGCAGGACTGGTCGGGGATTCCCCTTGCCGAGGAATCGGCAGTGGTCGAAACAGTTTCCGGTGACATCGTCGGGTTGGTCGATGTGGTGAACCTTGGTTACACCTCGGTCACCGTCTATGGTGCTGTCCACCCGGACCATCGTGGCCGCGGGATCGGTCGTGCCCTGGTTGATTGGGGCGAGCAGTGGATTCGCGATCGTCTTGATTGCGCACCGGCAGATGCCCGGGTGGTAGCCCGTCACTTCATGCGCTCGACCAATGAGGCTGGCCTCCGGTTGCTTGCCTCGACCGGGTACGAACCGGTCAGGACAACGTATGTGATGGAGCGGGACCTTCCGGATGAGCTTCCGGAACCTGACTGGCCGGAAGGGGTGACGTATCGCACCTTCAAGCCCGGGCAGGACGAGTATGCCGTCTGGGAGACCGTTGAAGATAGCTTCCGTGACCTCTGGGGCCGGCCACAGGTCAGCTTTGAGCAGTTTACGGAGCGGCTCAACACCGGGCGCTTTGATCCCGAACTCTGGATTCTGGCAGAGGATGGCGATCAACTTGCAGGTGTATCCATCTGTGAGATTGATGGCGACAAGGGCGTGGTGCGCACACTCGGCGTGCGACGGCCCTGGCGAAAACGGGGATTGGGGCTGGCGCTCCTCAACCAGAGTTTCCGCGCGTTTGTTGACCGGGGTATCCGGAGGGCATGGTTGAGTGTTGATGCCGACAGCCCGACCGGCGCTCCACGGCTCTATTCCCGCGCCGGTATGCAGGTCACCGAGAGCTATATCCTCCACATCAAGGAGATCCGGCCGGGAGTGGATTACTCCCAATACAAGGAGTCTGACGAGGGGTGATGCCGGCAGATTTGCGTGTCTCGCTGGACCTGGCCGGCAAGGTGTCCGTGGTGACGGGGGCTGGCCGTCGGCAGGGCATCGGGGCCGCAATCTGCCTGGCGCTGGCAAGTCATGGTGCTGATGTGTTCTTCACATATTGGCACCACTATGACCGCGCGGACGGAATTGGCGAAGACCTGGACGGTCCCGGGTTGCTGGAGCAGCAGATTCGCGACCTCGGTGTGCGGTCCGGTTCTCTGGAAGTTGACCTGGCTGACCCGGATTCTGCTGCCCTGGTTCTCGACCGTGTCCGGGATACGCTCGGTCCGCCTGCCATCCTGGTCAATAATGCTGCCCACTCAACGCTGGATGATTACCGGACCCTGGACACGGCATCACTCGATGCTCACCATGCGGTGAATGTCCGGGCAATGGCTCTGCTTTCGACCGGCTTTGCCCGGCAGTTTGAGGATGGAAGCGGTGGACGGATTATCAATCTGACATCCGGGCAGTCTGTTGGTCCGATGCCGGATGAACTTGCCTATGCGACGTCGAAAGGTGCAGTTGAAGCGTTCACGATTTCACTGGCTGCCGCTGTTGCGTCGAAGGGCATTACCGTCAATGCCATAGACCCCGGTGCGACGGACACTGGCTGGATGGACGCTGATCTCAGGGAACAGATCGCTGCGTCGATGGCGTTCGGTCGGGTCGGAATGCCATCCGACGCGGCACGTCTGGCAGTGTTTCTTGCCAGTGAAGCAGGGGGATGGATTACCGGGCAGGTGATTCACTCGCGGGGGGCGTGAGATCGTCCAGGTTCATCCGGATCATCGCAATCACCTGCTGCACCATTTCCTCGTTGTAGAACCGGATCACCCAGTCGAGTTGCCGGACGATCATATGCCCCAGATAGGCCAGGGCAGTTTCCGCTGTAGCACGGCGGGAAATTTCGTCCAGCAACGTGCTCCGTAGTAACCGGTCATGGGTGTAGAACAGCAGCGTGACCAGATCGAACACGCAATCGCCGGCCATGATGCCGTCCCAGTCCACAACCCCGGTGACCTGTTCGCCCTCAACCAGTACATTACGATGATGGTAGTCAAAGTGGACGATATCCTGTTCGGGGACAGGCTGTCCTTCCCAGTTGCGAACTGCTGCCTGGGCAACGTCCAGTAGGCTGGCCGTTTCGGGAGAATGGTTCCGGAGCGTATCAACAATGCAGTATTCGCCCATTCCCTCAATCACACTGCCAACGATGAGTGTCTGCCAACCAGGATTCCTGTCCGGCGCCGCTTGTTGCTGGAGATGGTTCATCCGGATCAGTTGGTTGAGCAGCACAGGCGTCAGGGATTCCGGAACGTTGCCGGGAACCACTTCCTGGATGAGATAGCTGATCTCTCCATCAGTGCCGGTTAGCAGGTAGCGTGGAGCGGGGTAGCCTGCCGCCCGCAATCGTTCCAGTTGCCGGCCAACATCCTGATAGCGCCTGACTACTCTGGCATCGGGTTGACGTTTGAGGACGGCCGGGCCGCGGCTGCTTTCGATGCGGAACGCACCCTGCTCACCATCCGGAAACCGGGAGGCCAGGCGGTAATCGGTGCCGTGCGTCCGGTTGATATGTTCGATCAGGGCATTTACGGGCAAAACGTAGTGGCTCCGGTTCTAGTGTTTGTGGATCTGTTGTTCGACGACCACGCGCTCGAGTCCCAGGCGTTCGCGCAGGCGCTGAAGGTTCTCGATTTCGGCCACCTGGGTTTCCGAGATGTTCCGGGCAAGGGTGACCATCGCCTTGTTGTCGGATCGTTCGATTGCAGCGTCGGCCATTTCGACGCCTGCCTGGTGGTGAATGATCATCAGTTTCAGGAAGAGATCCTCGGCTTCCGGAACCGGAAGGGTTTTGAGCAGTTCAATTTCTTCGGCAGTGGCCATCCCGGGCATGCGACCGGATGTTGGGTGGTCCATCCACGCCATTTTGACGCTGCCGGTCATCGGGTGCAGTCCCCAGACATCCATCCATCCACGCATCTGGCCAATCTGGGCCTGCTGGACGAGCATCATGTCGGTGGCAATAAAGCGCAGATCTTCAAACTCGGTGCGTTGGCTGATGATCAGTGCCATCTCGACTGCCTGCTGGTGGTGCTCGCCCATATCCCGGGCGAATCCTGCCTCGACCGAATCGTCACCGGGCATGGAGGTACGCAACATCGCCCAGACAACCACCACAATCGACACCAGCACAATAATCAGTGCCCCGGCAATGATCGCTGTTGATGTGTCCCGACCTGTCTGTGGCCCGGTCGTTGCGACCGTCTCTGCTTCCGCCACCTTACCAGCCTCTTTCATGATAAGAATGAACGCCTGCACACCTTTTGTGCCAACCCTCACATGTGGAATGTACTAACGTGGTAGAGGTCACGCAAATCAGGGCGTCTGAACGTCGTTCGTCGAGGAACAGGTGGAACGTAGTATGCGCAGGATCAATGGTGACCGGGTTCGGGACCTCGCGATTGCGATGACCGGCTGGCCAAGTGAAACCGGTACTGCCGGGGAAGCAGCCTTTGCCGGTCGACTGGCAGCGCTGCTAAGGGACTTGCCGTGCTTCCGTGATAACCCTGATCTCATCCGTCTTGTGCCCAGTCATGGCGATCCATTGACCAGTAGCGTGGTGGCCCTGGTGCGGGGCACCGGGAAGCAGACGGTCATGCTTGTCGGGCATTTCGACACGGCAGCGATTGACAACTATCACGAAATGCAGCATCTGGCCTGCGACACGTTGGCGTTGAAAGACGCATTGATTGAAAGCCTTTCGGCAAGACCGGACCGCTCGGAGCAGGAGAAGCGGGCACTCGCGGATCTCCTGACCGGTGATTTCCTGCCGGGCCGCGGTTTGCTCGACATGAAGAGCGGGCTGGCAATCGCCATTGCCTGCCTGGAGCAGTTCGCGGCCGATCCGGAGCGCAAGGGGAACCTGTTGCTGGTTGCGACCCCGGATGAGGAACGCGAAAGCCGCGGGATTCGATCGTTCCGGGATGCGCTGCCCACGATCGCCAGTGATCTTGACCTTGAGATTGCCGCAGCCATCAACCTTGATGTGACATCAGACCAGGGGGATGGCCGCGAGGGCCGGGCAGTCTTCGCCGGCACTATCGGGAAGTTATTGCCATTTGCGCTGGTGATCGGGCGTAACTCGCACGCAGCCTATCCGTTCGAAGGCGTCAGCGCCCAGGCCATTGCTGCCGGTATTCTGACGCGCCTCGAAGGAAATGCGTCGCTCGCAGATCAGGATGAGCGTGATATTTCCCCACCCCCGATCTGCCTTGAGGCAAAGGATCTGCGTGACGGATACGAAGTGACCACCCCGGAACGTTTCTGGCTGGCCTTCAACTGGCTCTATCACGCCATGACGGCGGATGCATTGTTCGAGCGGTTTCGGAGCGAAGTTTTGCAGGGAGCCGCCGGCGCTGTTGAACGTTTTGCGACCCAGGCAGCAGCCTACAGCACACTACTCGGGAGAAGTGTCGGGGCTGCCGCAGCAGATCTCCGTTTGCTGACATTCCGCGAGTTGCGAGCTGAAGCGGCGCGGGTAGAAGGAGACACATTCGAACAGCAGTATGCAGAAACCGAGCAATCGCTGAACCGGATTGATAACCCGCTGGTCGTCTCACGCCGTTTGACAGAATGGCTGGTCGATGTGGCCCGTCTCACCGGTCCGGCGATAGTGATCGGGTTTGCCGGGCTGCACTATCCACCCGCACAGCTTGATACCGAATCCCCGTTGTTCCGGGCAGTTGAGACAGCCCTCTCGGCGCCGCACCGGAACCCTGAGCATCCGGTCTCCTGGAAGCCGGTCTTCCAGGGAATCTCCGACATGAGTTTCCTCGGGCTGGCTGCCGGCAGCGGCAAGGTGGTTTCTGAGAACACCCCGATCTCCCGTCTGGTCGACGTTCCTCCACCCGGTTCTCTGGCGTTTCCCGCAATCAACCTCGGCCCCTGGGGCCGCGAATTCCATCAGAAGTACGAGCGCCTGTACGCGCCATATGCCTTCGACGTGCTTCCTGATCTGGTTTATGAGGTGGCAATGAACGTGCTTGGAGAGGAACAGGAGCCGCTCGACAAGTTGGCATAATGCCGGGATGGAAAACACAGAGACAATCACTATCCCGATCGACGCCGAAACCCTCAAAGCACTTCAGGAACGTGTCGAGCGCTGCGAGAGCCTGAAGCCATCCGGGAGAGGGGTGTTGAACCAATCGGCCCTGGCCGTATATTCAGGAAGATTCGCGATGAGCGTGATGATTGGATCGTCAGTTAGTTGGCCACCTTTATCGATGCGCATGTTGTCGTTGCATTGACCACTTCGGGATGCGGCGTACATTGCACCTGGAGAGTAGCTGCCGCCCCCTTTTTGGGCACTGGACGGACCGCTATACCGCAACGCGATTCAAAGTGACTATCCCCTCCACCAGGTCGACATCTCCTGAGCCCCTTCAGCAACCATCTCCCGATCCCGGACAACCGTGATTGCTACCAATCCAGATACCAGCAATCCTGATGCAATCCATAGCGACCAGCCTTCGGCCGACCGGTTAGTGAGCCATGCCCAACGGCTGAGTGGGTCGATCACCAGAGCGACGACAGCGAAGGCGAGTGGCGCGACCCAGGATGCCAACGGGCCGAGAATTCGATTTCCGGCAAGAGCGATGCCAGTGAGACCGGCAAGGTTGCGCACCAGTGCCAGTGATGGTTCGGAAGGTGTGTTGAGCGTGGAGACTATCAGGAGCAATGCTGCTGGCACGATAAGCAGTCCGAGTTGCAACCAGCGGAATGGCAGCAACCAGTTCCCTGATGCCCGCTCAACATCTCCGAAGGGTGACTGGACTGAGATTCCGATGATGACAGCCGGAAGGAGCGGGATCCCAATCAACGCCTGGTTGAGCAAGGCGCTACCAGTATTGAGCTGACGGAAGACCACGCCTGCCAGGATACCGGCGGCGAGTATCAGGAGAAGTGTCCAGCCAGTCCGACGTGACTGCAGGAAGAGTCGTGCGGCTCTCACGGCAGGTCATCCAGCGTCAGTTTCCCCGTCCGCAGAGCGGTGTAGTTAGCTTCCAGCCAGGTTCGTTGTTCGTGTTCGGGCAGGTTGAGAAACCGCCTGGACGCTTCGCAGGTTTCCTGTGTGGGGAAGCCTGTGTTGAAGGGGTCTTGTGAGTCGTTGTCCCTAATCCATTGGCAACCGGATTCATGTCCAGCCCGAAGTAACAGCCAGTCGCGGATTGCCAACTGGGCTTCATTTGAAGGGTGGTTATCGATCATTGAGGCTTCATCGGCGACAAGTATGTCGGCCCAGGGGGTAAGGATGAGCGAAAACTTCCGTCCGGGGCCAGTGCTGAGCCCGAGATCGAACGCATGTAGCGTCTGTGGAACTCCAGCGAGCCCCGCGAGAGGTGCGGAGATGTTGGTTGCGCCGGCGACGGCCTGATCGAGAATTGGTTCGTACTCTTTCGGAGCACAGACTTGCACCGAGGAACCCTTGCACGTTTCGGCAACAGCATCGAAAGCAGGCAGGCTCATTACCTGTCCGAAGTTGTTCCGCATTTCCGACCCTTCGGAAAAGAGTTGCGGATAGGTCCCCCAGACCATAACGATGCTGAACACCACGCCGGTCGCTGCTGCGGCAAGCGACATGACAGCCCTTCGGTTCCGTTGTTCCAGTGTCAGGATGGCCGATAGCCCGGCGACGATGAGCGTGCCGTAGAAGACGGCCGTCCACCAGTTCCGTCCATTGTGGGCGGCCAGTTCGTTGATCCAGGTCGACGCAAATCCTCCTGAGAACGCTACCTGCTGGCTCGCCAGAAACTGCTGAATGCCCAGAGCGGCTATTGCCACAATCGGGGCCGTGAAGCGGGAGGGGATTACCAGTCCGGCGTGCAATCCCCAGAGTGCATGGGCCAGAATTGCCAGTACCACGATCGCGATCGACTTTGGGTCAGGCCCACCGACTACTGCCGCACGCGCGGTTATCCCCAGCATGTAGATGGCAAAGATGGCGTAGGCGATCAGTCCCCAGGCGCTGGTTGCAAACCATATTGCCAGATATCTCCGGGTGGGAGACGCGGCGGTGGTGGCCAGCAGGTCGTGCATGCCATGTCGCCGATCGCGGCTCGCTACCCATGCTGCTGCTCCTGCTAATGCCGGTGCCGCAAACTGTACTGTCGATGTCTGCAACAGTTCGTTCGTGCTTCTCCAGAGGAAGTCGGCCCATGACTGGAAACCGAGCATCCACCAACTTACCGCGACGATGACCGGCACCAGCCAGATGGCCGGGTTGCGTCTGGTCTCTATCCGGATCAAGTGCAGCGTGTTGTTCACGATCGTGCTCCGGTCAGCACCCGGGTGTAACCTCGCTCGAGCGGTGAGTCTCCGGCATCAGACTGGTCGCCCAATGCGACGAGTGCATCCGGAGTGCCGCGGAAGATCAGCCTCCCGGCATCCAGCAAGGCGACATCTGTGCAGGCTGTAGCTACATCCTCGATTAGATGGGTGCTGACAATGACTGTGCTGCTCTGGCCGAGTACCCGCAAGAGAGCCCGGAAGCCTACCCGTTGTTCAGGATCAAGCCCTGCCGTAGGTTCATCAAGGAGTAGCAGACCGGGATTATTGACAATCGCCTGGGCAATGCCGACCCGGCGCAACATTCCGCCAGACAGGGATTTAAGTTTCGAGGTGGCCCGCTCTTCAAGACCAACCCGCTCAATGGCGTTTGTCACCGCCGGGCGGACACTGTTCGCCGGCATCTCCTTGAGGAGTGCAAAGTACTCGATGAACTCGAAGACGGTGAAGTTGGGATAGTACCCGAGTTGCTGGGGCAGATAGCCGAGTCTCCGGCGCAGTTCACGGCGTTCCTTGCCATGCCGGGGATTGTATCCGAGCAGTGAGATGGTTCCGGAAGTTGGCGTAATGATGGTGGCCAGTGTCCGCAGGAATGTCGTCTTTCCGGCGCCGTTTGGACCGAGTAATCCGAATACTCCCTGGCCGATCTCGAGGTCGATGTCGTCAAGGGCAACACGCCGCCCGAACGAGTGCTTCAGGCCGCGAACCTCTACACCATATGTCATCGGAAGGTCTCCATTCGTGAACTACGGGTTGCGAAGAGAGCAATGCCGACCAGCAGGAGTGTCGCAAGGAGATAGACCGGCAGGAGCCGCCCGGATGACACCGCGTTGTTTAGTGCGCTGGCAGAACTGGTGGAGCCTGTTGCCCAGTGGGGGTAGGCGTTCGCCAGCACCCAGGCTGCCCAGAGCGTGATCGTGCCGGCTGCGCCGGTGATAGATGAGCGGGTGGTGGTGGCGATGGCAAGTCCCAGGGTGGAGACTGCGGTCATCGGGACAAGCCATCCGAAGGTGAGGTCGCTGGCGGGAAGGGTTGCAAGTGACGCAATGCTGCCCAGGATTGCGTTGATCCCGAAGATCGCCGACGCTCGTACCAGCAGGATCATCCGGTCAGAAATTGCCATGGTTTGCGATAGCTCGAACGCCGGGTCCACGCCCGGGCCATATGCGAAGGAGATGGCAACACCTGCCAGCGCAGGAGCAAGCAGGGAGACCCAGTTCACCTCGCTGCCGGTGGTAGAGAGTGCCCCAAGTGCCAGCACGGCGATGCTTGCCAGCAGCCACGAACCTACCAGCGATGGTGTGGTCACCAGGGCCCTTGCCAGCCCCGGAGAGTGCAGGAGACGTCCGGCAATCTGCTCAATCCTGCCTGGTTTGGTGGCCCACACTTCGGCCGCGATGCCGGTCCAGACCCGTTCAAGGTCGATATCTTCCTGAACGCTCATGATTCCCTTCCCAATGCCTGTTGCAACTTGCGTCGAAGATGGAAAACGCGGCTCTTGACGGTGCCCCGGGGGATGTCAAATACCTCGGCTATCTCCGCTATGGACCGTTCCTCGATGAACACCATCCGGGCAAGTTGTTGCTGATCCTGGCTGGTGAGCGTTGCCATTGCCGTGTTGATGTCCGCCCGGATCGTTGCGACGGTCGCGGGGTCCGGATCAGCAAATTGGTCGAGTACCGGTACCGGGCGGTTGTTCTTCCGGTACCAAAGGGCCGTTTGCCTGCGGGCAACGCCCCAGACCCAACCTCCAACATCTGCTCTGCCCTGATAGCGCCCGGCATTACGCCAGACTGCGATGAAGGTTTCCTGCAGCACATCCTCAACGACATCGGCAGGCAGCGACCGGCGTAGCCTGCGTGCCAGCCAGGGCGCATGCCGTTCAAACAGGGTTTTCAGTGCCATGTGATCGCCGGCAGCGACTGCTGCGATCAGCGTTTCGTCGTTCATCATCAACCTGTTTGTTGCACTGTCAGCCAGTTTGGTTCACCCGTTCCGTATTGCATGGTGAAGATGCCACGTCCGGATCATCCGTGTGGTGCCGGTTTCCCCGGTATCAGGCAAAAACACTGGGCAATCGTTCAGGATGACCGGCGCTGTTCGGGATACACTGGGGAGTATGGGGGAGTACATCAGGAGAGAACAGGAGCCGATGGATGAGAACCGATGATGCCCAGTTTGTTGCACAGGTGATTGAGGTTGCCGGGCGAGCACGGGAGCACGGCAATCCACCATATGGCGCCCTGCTGGTGGATGGCGAGGGGCGGGTCCTCCTCGAGGAGGAGAACACGACTGTCTCCGAGAATGACATCACTGCCCATCCGGAGTTGAAGGTGGCGAAACTCGCTGCCCAGCGCTGGGACGCTACCTTCCTTGCCGGTTGCACGATGTATGCCAGCACCGAACCGTGTGCAATGTGCACCTCAGCGCTCTACAACGCCGGCATCGGGCGGGTGGTGTTTGCCATGAGCGGAGCGACCAGCAGGGCATTGCGCGGTAACCCGCCAACATCGCTGGCGATTACCTGCCGTGAGGTACTCTCACACGGCGGCCGGCCGGTGGAAGTGGTTGGCCCGGTAGATGAGGATGCGGCGCTGGTTAATTTCGAGGGGTTGTACTAGGTCACTCCGCAGTCAGGAATGCGTCGATAACCACTCGATAACCCGGTTGGCATCGGCATCCGGTGGAAACACCGGATAGAAGACGTGTTCGATCGTGCCATCGCGGACGATCATGGTCAGACGCCGGATGAGTGTTTCACCCTCGAATTCGAATGTCGGTAACCGGAGCGCCTGCTGGAACTCCAGGTTCTCGTCACTGAGCAACGCAAACGGCAGGTGAAGCCGTTCGACGGCTTCCTGCTGGTAGTCGGTTGATTGACTGCTCAGGCCGAACACGTCTGCGCCGAGATTCTGCAGTTCGCGGTAGTGGTCGCGGAACGAACACGATTGCGGCGTGCAACCTCGTGCTCCGGGAATCTGGTTCCACTCATCCGAGACGGGCCGGTCCGGTCTGCCGGTCTTTGGATAGCAATAGATCACAATCCGTCCGGGAAGTTCCGTCAGCGAAACCTGCTGGCCGGTGGTGGCTGTGAGCGTAACCGGCGGGACCTGCATCCCCGGCAGATGGTCGCAGGCTCCATCATCCACCGGTTCCGGTAGTCCCTCAGGCAGGTCCAGGTGATTCGGTTCGTGGCTCACGGCTTTACGTTTCCTTCCGGCATTGGCTGTTTCGTACCGTCACGATACCTGCCAGGAAAGAAACCGTCTACCTGACTGCTGGCTGGCCCGGTAGAGATCGCGGAGCAAGGCAATTTCGGCTCCGTGATGGATCAGTTCCTTGTTGACCCACCAGGCGATCTCGATGAACGGCAATTGGGGATCGAGTCCCCACGGTAGCTGGCTGTAGCCAACCTCGTGGACACGTTCCTCGCCGGCGCTTTCGAGTGCGCCTTGCCACTGACTGCTGGCGAGCCGGAAGTACTCGATTGCCTCTTCTGCCGTGCGAGCAATGACCAGGTCATCACGGGTAACCGACCGGGTTCCATTCGTGTGGTCTGCACGGGCAGCGAGGCTTGAGGAAAGGTGGGTCATCCGCCAGGCGATGGTCGTCAACGGTGGCGGGTCCGGCTCCGGACGGCTGAGGTCCATTATCCAGTCCCCGCCGACCGGGGCATTGGAACGAGCCTCGGATCGCGGCCGGATACTCCAGCATCCTTCAACCGGCTCCCATAGATACTCCTCGTCGGACATTCCCACAAGGCGGTCGAGAAGTTGCTCAACCCCGAATGTGTACTGGGAGAGGAGTGGCTGGAGATCGGTTGGTGTGGTCACATGGTCCCCTTGTCAAGCCTCGACACGCCAGCCACGGCCGGATGCAGCACTGTAGTTCCAACCATCAATTTCCGGTGGCTGGATACCGATTTCCGTCATGATTGCGCAGATTTGCTCCCGGTGTTCGTTGGCGTGGTTGAAGATCTGGGCAATCACCACCCCGGCAGTGAACTCCCAGGCTCCGCCATCATCGTCAGATGCCCGGATCACCCGTTCAATATCTATGGGTTCGGACAGAACCTGTTGCCAGACCGGATCCAGTTCGGCAAAGCGGGTGCTGACCCAATCAAGGTTGGCTTCTTCCTCATACCACTCAGGTCCGGGATGCTCACCGGTTAGGTGGGCGAGATACCACCGTTCAGCTGTGACGAAATGCATGAACGTTTCGCGGATATCCCCAAACGATCCCGGAATGGAAGCCGACAGTTGGGTTTCATCCAGGGGAGTGCACGCCTCGAGCAGGGTGCGGGTTGCCCAGGCATTGTGTGCGACGAGGTCTTGCAACAGATCGTTCATGGGGCCATCTCCTGAATCGTTCAAACAGCTCAGTCGTTGGAGACGAGTCCGATATTGTTTCCGGTCGGGTCTTCGAAGATAGCGTACCAGCCGATGCCCGGTATCTCCGATTTGGGAACGATTGTCTTGCCGCCGAGCGATTCTGCGAGGGCGAGCGATGCATCGATGTCATCGGTGCTGACCGAGATGAGAATATCGCCTGGTTCGAACCCGTCTCGCAGTTCGGGGAATCCGCCACCCGGCCCGGCAGGTGGGCTGTACATCGTGTAGTCCATGTCTTCCAGGGAGTTGTCGATGGTCCAGCCAAAGAGTTTCGCGTAGAACTCGGCGGATTGTTTCCGGTCTGAAGACGGTATTTCGATCCAGACGATCTCGTGTTTGGTCATCGCGTTTCTCCTGTCACCACAGCACCCATGCACGTCTCACGAAGATTGAGCAACTGCTCGAGATGAACCTGCTCGTGGATGATCGTTGCCAGCACGCCGCCGGCAATCGTCACGTCACCGAAGAGGGGATGGAAGGCACCGGTTTCACTATCCAGTTTGTCCGGAATAGATTCAAACAACTGTTCCAGATCCGGTTCGGCATCGTCGAGCATGTGCAATGCCTGTTCCCGGCTGAGCATTCCCGGTGTGCCGGAATCGGTAAGGTTGATCAGCGGATGGTCTTCCGGATCAAACGCGATGTTCAGCGCAGTGTTGAGCCAACCGGCCATGAGGATCTGGCTTGCACCGAGATGGTTGATGATTTGCCCGGCGGTCCAGACTTCGTTGCCTTCCGCATCTGCCGGTTGATCGTCGAAGGCCTGCTCCGGCAGATGGAAGGTAAGAGTTTTCAATGCGAGCCGGATCGCGCCGAGCGCCAACCGCAGTTCGTCCATCGAGAATGCCCCGGCTTCCTGGTCGAGTGTCGAAACCCGTTCCTCGAACACCCGGCGTCCTGCAAGCCGGAACTGCTCCGGGGCCAGTCGCTCACGCTGGCATCCCTGGCGCTCCTTCTCGGCAACCATGCCTGCTCCCCTCAATCGGCGTACGTACATTTGTTCTGGTCGTAGAATAGCACGGATGTTCTAGCACGATCAAGTGAAATTAGTCGCCTGAAACATGACATCTGGAGATTGGAAGAGAGAACCTGATGATCTGGAAATCGAAACGACGCGGGCCGGCGATCGCCCGTGCCGCAGCAATCGGTATCGTCGCAGGGTTACGCTCCCAATTGCCGCTGGCATTTCTGGCCAGGACAGCGAAAGAACCAGTGCTGTCGCACCCGTTGGTGCGGCGCGCCATCTATCTCGGTGCCGGGTCCGAACTGGTGATCGACAAGATGCCGTTCACGCCCAGTCGTCTGAACCCCGGGTCGCTGTTTGGCCGGGCGACCATGGGCGCTCTGGCAGGCGGGTTGCTGGCGAACCGTCTGGAAGGTTCAGCCGCGCTTGGTGCGGTGATTGGCAGTGCCGGGGCAATGGCCGGAAGCTACGCCGGTTATTACGTGCGGAAGCAACTCGGGGAATGGACCGGGATGCCCGACCCGGTCTTTGCTGTGCTGGAAGACGGCATTGCGCTGACTGCAGGCTCGATGCTGGTGCAGACAGGAAGAAAATAGTCGCCGGGAGTCCGGCGACCTGACTGTTAGTTGCTGTGGTTGTCGATGTACACCGGGGCGTCAAAGTACCGGATGACCGGCGGCACGCCGTAGATCGAGGTCGCCTTTTCTTTCCAGGCATCGGTGTACATCGCGTCGGCAGCCTCGCGGGACTCCCAGAGATAGAAGCCGCCGAGTGACTGGCCGTTGTTTTCGTAGATGTAGGCCTTCGAATGCAGACCGTCGCGGCCGCGGTAGTTGGGTGCGGTAGTGTTGAAACGCTCGATTGCCTCATCGAGCGTGAGTGCTCCATTGGTCTCAAACAGGATCAGCACACCGATCATGCTGCGCGTCCTCTCAGTGATTTGCGGTTCGACAGGACATAACGGGGCGCGTGCCCCATGATGCCGTTGTGTTACAGATTAGCGCCTATTGGCGGGCGCTGCCGATCAGTTCACGCATATCCTCAACGACCAGGTTGATCGGAGCCTGGAAGGGGTAGATCGTTCGCAGCTTCCCCTGCTGATCGATCAGATAGCTGTAGGCGGTGTGGTCGACCAGGTAACCGGCAGCCGTCGGTGTGCCTGCCGAGCGGTTGAAGAAGAGGTGATAATCCGTACTGAATGCGCGGATCACTTCTTCGTCTCCGGTGAGTCCGATGAAGGTCGGATCAAACTTCTCGACGTAATTGCGCATGACTTCCGGGGTGTCTCTCGAGCCATCAACGCTCACCATCACGAAGTGTGCCTGGTCGCCGAGATTACCAAGTTCCCGTTTGATGACCCGGAACTCTGCCAGCGTCGTGGGGCAGATATCCGGGCAGTGAGTGAAACCGAAGAAGAGCAGCACCGGTTTCCCGGCCAGGTCACTCAGGCTCATCTCCTCGCCATGCTGGTTCGTCAGCGTGAAGTTGGTCAGGTCGCGTGGCGGGTCAATGGTTTGCCGGCGTTCAACGGCAACCGGTATGTCATCATCGTCACTGTTCACCAGTCGTGGCAATCCAAGCGCCATGGTCCCGATGATCACTGCGACGATCAGGGCCAGCAGCCCGACGCGTCTTGGTTCCAGCAGCGAGCGTTCGTTTGAAGTGTTCATTGGTCCGATACATTCTGTGGAAACGGGCGATTTACTGGTCGATAACCGGGACATCCGGCAGTTCGATCCGTTCGCCGGTGTTGAAGACGAGCGTTGCGGAAATGGTGTCGCCGGCGTCAAGTTGCTCGGTAATGTCAATCAGCATGACGTGATGGCCACCCGGCGCAAATTCAACCGTTCCACCGGCCGGGATCTCGACGGCCTGAACTGGCTGCATCCGCATCAGTCCATTCTGGTTCTCGGTCTGGTGGATCTCGATCACTTCGGCGATCGAGGTTTCGACGGCTGTCAACTGCACTGCCTGACCGCGGTCGTTTGAAATAGTCAGGTACATGGCACTGATCACACCGCTACCGTGGTGGCTGTGGTCGCTGTCATCCTCGTCAGTGTGCGATGACGGATGACCCGCCGGCAGGATGGCCGGACGCACCCACGGGTTCTCGACGGTTATCCCGGTCGGTTCCACCGAAAGTTCCGGGTTGCCGTTGGTGGCGTCGCCATCACCACCGCATGCGGTGAACACCAGAAGCATGAACATCATGCTGGCGATTACGACCGGATGGAATCGCACGCGCTTTCTCCTGCACCCCAACACGGAACGCTCCCGGCGTTCCAACGCCTCAAGTGTAGCCATCTTTGGGTTGTGATGTGGGAAATGAGCATCTTCCGGTACTGCAATTGCGCTTCTTGCGTGAGAGGGACTGGAACGAGACGAGGGGCGCAACCGGTGCGCCCCTCGATATATCCAGTGATTTGTTTTTGCAGACCGCCGGCTATTCAAGCGTCGCAATAAAGGCGATGACATCGGCAATCTGCTCATCAGTAAGGTTCATCTTCGGCATGCTCGGGCCGAAACCTTCGTGAATCTTGGCAGTTGGCTCAACGATCGATTCGGTAATGTAATCCGCATCGGCGGTGACAGTGGAGCCGTCGGTCAGGGTAACCTCGGACATCCAGAGACCCTGCCAGGTGGGACCGACACCTGCATTGCCGTCGATGGTGTGGCAAGCCATGCACTGGGCTTGCCAGATAGCCTCACCAGCGGCCGCATCTCCATCAGGAACATCACCATCGGAACCTTCATCTTCGGGTGATTGGGTTGCCTCGGTTGATGTGGACAAGGTTGCAGTCGGGTCGGCACTGTCATCATCGTCGCCACATGCCGCAAGTCCCATTGAAAGCAGCAATACTGCCGCCACCAGCAGCGTAAGCCGTCGCCACGAGGTTGGCATCTTCAGCCTCCTGGATTCTTTCCGTCTATAGCTACCGGCAACTCCGTTATTGCCGGTTTCGTTCCTTTCAAGCCTACTATTCCCGGCGGACCCTTCCGTGTATCCAGGGTAGGTTATGATGCTCCGGTGTCTCCGGAACAAACGGGAGGTGGGCCAATGAGCGAACACAGCACCATTGAGGAACAATTGCGGTCTGCCGTTTCAGCCGAACGGTTGCAGGAACATCTCGAACGGTTCAACTCGCTGTTCCGGGACTCCGGGAGTGATGATGAGTGGGAAGCGGCACGCTATATCCGCGATTGCATGACCGCGTACGGCGTGGATGCAACCATCCACGAGTTCACCTCACTTATCTCATGGCCCCTGGAGGGACGCCTGACACTGCTCGATGCCGACGGGAATGACCTGGAAGACATCCCTGTTCGCACCCGGTCGTTCGGCGCGCAGACCCCTGAAGGCGGAGTGGAAGCCGAACTGGTATTTGTGCCGTTCGAGCAACCGGAAGCCGGGGCGATGATCTTCAGTCACCGTGCCGTGGCCGGCGATTACACCGGGCTGGATGTCACGGGCAAGATCGTCGTGACCATGGATGGCGGGCCGGATGGTATCCGCCGGGCACAGGAACGTGGGGCAGCCGGGCACATCCACATCTGGCCATCGGATGAGCATGTCATCCACGAGATGATCGGCACCAGTGTCTGGGGCACGCCAACTCCGGAATCGGCGAAACGCCTGCCGACCATTCCGGTGCTGGGCGTCAACAATGCCGATGGCACCTGTCTGCAGGAACGCTGCGCGGCCGGCACAGTCCGGGTGCGGATGGTTTCGAATGTCGATACCGCCTGGCGCCAGTTACCGTTGGTTATTGCTGATATTCCTGCCGAGGGGAGCGATCGTTTCCTGTTGGTGGGCGCGCATATTGATTCCTGGTACGAGGGCATTACCGACAACGCGACCGGCGATGCTGCCCTGATTGAAATGGCACGGGTACTGGGTGAACAGCGAGGTCACCTCCGGCACGGGGTGCGCTTTGGCTGGTGGCCAGGACACTCCACCGGGCGCTACTCCGGTTCGACCTGGTACGTCGATACCCACTTCGCCGAACTGCGTGAACGTTGCCTCGGGTATCTCAACATTGATTCCCCGGGTGTCCGGGAGACCGAAATCTGGGACTGTCGCTACAACATGGGCGAGATCGAGCATATTACCAGCGCGGTGGTCGAGCAGCTATCCGGTCAGCAACCAAACATCCGCCGGCCGCTGAAGGCAGGGGACCAGTCGTTCCTCGGTGTGGGGCTGCCCAGCATGGGAGCTTTCCGGATGCTGCCGCTGGACCATCCGGACCGTAAGGCTGTTGGCGGATGCGGCGGTGCCTACTGGTGGCATTCGCCGGAAGACACTCTGGACAAGGCCGACGCGGCGATTCTGGCCGATGATACCCGCATCTACGTCACGATGGCGGCCCGGATGTGTCTGCCGGAAGAGCATCCTTACAACTTTGTCCCCTCGGCCCAGGACTTTGTCAGCGAACTGGGCGCTCTCCAGCAGGTGGCCGGTCATTTGCTTGACCTATCGGATACGATTGCCGCCGCTGAGCGGTACCGGGAACTGGCCGGTGATCTTGCCGCCTCCGGCGTGACCGACCCGAACCGGTACAACCGGACAGTGCTGAGATTAACGCGGATCGTGAATCCGGCGCTGTTTACGATCGATGGACCGTACGAAATTGACCCGGCATTGCAATTGCCGATTTTGCCCGGATTGGCGCCAATGCGTGAACTGGCAGTGCTGGCCCCTGAATCATCAGAACACCGGTTCCTCTGGACCCGGCTGATTCGCCAGCGGAACAGGATTCACGATGCGTTGCTCCAGGCGTGTGAACTTCTTGAAGGGATTCTGGATTTATGACCCACCCACGTCCGTTTCGCTTTGGCGTGCAGGTGCCGCCGGCACCGACTGGCCGGGAATGGCTCGAACAGGCAAAGAAGATTGAGGCCCTCGGCTACACCTCGCTGTCGGTAGCCGATCACATCGGTGGACGTTTTGGCTGGGCACCGGCCCTGATGGCAGTGGCAACCACCACTTCACTCCGCGTCGGGACACTTGTGCTGGATAACGACTTTCGTCTGCCGTCGTTGACCATTACCGATGCCAACACCATCGACATCATCAGCGATGGCCGTTTTGAACTGGGCATTGGCGCAGGGTGGGACCCCGAGGATTACACCCGCTCCGGTATCCCGTTTGATCGCCCCGGTGTGCGGGTGGAGCGTCTGGTCGAGAGTCTGGAGATCATGAAGACGGCCTGGCGTGGTGAACCGGTCAACTTCTCCGGCAAGTACTACAACATGGTCGATTTCCGTCTGAATCTGATGCCGGTGCAGAAGCCACATCCGCCGATCCTCATCGGTGCGGGTGGAAAGCGCCTGCTCTCGGTTGCGGCAAAGATGGCGGATATCGTCGGCATCGCCCCGCCGGCAGGCAAGGATGGCGGCATCGATATGGATATCGGCGCAGCGACTGTCCAGCGCCAGGTCGATCATCTCCGGGCGGAGGCGGGCGACCGGTTTGACCAGATCGAACTGCAGATGCTTAACCAGGCGCTGGAAGTAACCGATAATCCTGCCAGTACCATCGCCGAAAAGGCGGCCGCCTGGAATGTTTCGGAAGAGGTTATTGCCGATTCTCCGCATGTGCTGTTCGGTACGATGGAATCAATGATCGAAACGCTGTACGAGCGGCGTGAGCGGTACGGATTCTCATACTATGTTGTGCGCCCGCCGGTCATGGAGCAGTTTGCTCCAATTGTTGCGAAGTTGACCGGAAAGTAGCCGCAAGACGCAAAGCCAGGGGAGAGGGAGAGCCAATGCAAGCGTTGATTGATGCAGCATCCGGGCATGTAGAGACGGTCGTCGACCGGATCCTGCGGATTGCCTCGGTACCATCGCCGACCGGGTCCGAAGCCGAACGCGCTGCCTTTGTTGCCAGTATCTGGAAAGACCTCGGCTACGAACCGGAGATCGACGATATTCACAATGTCTATGTTCGCCGGGGCAACAAGGGCGGCAAGGCGATTATGCTGCTGGCCCACACCGATACCGTCTTCCCGGCCCATACCGAACTGGACATGCGCCGAGAAGGGGACTGGCTGTATGGCCCCGGCATTGGTGACAACGCCTCGAATGTCGCCGGTATGCTGACGCTGATCCAGATCTACGACGAACTTGGCATCGAAACTCCGGTCGACATTATCGCCGTTGCCAATGTCGGCGAAGAAGGTCTGGGCAACCTGCGGGGTGCCCGGCAGGCGGTGGAGCGGTTCCGGGATGAACTCGCCGGCGTTGTCGTGCTGGATGGCGGTCTTGGCCGGGTCACGATGAGTGGCGTCGGTTCGGTCCGCTGGAAGGTGACCGTTTCCGGCCCTGGTGGACACTCGTTCGGTGCCTTCGGTGCGCCAAGTGCGATCCACGGACTTTGCCGGATCGGCGCGGCGATCGCCGACCTCAAGGTTCCGTCTGACCCGAAGACCACGTTCAATGTTGGTGTCATTGAAGGCGGCACCACGGTGAACTCGATCGCCGAACGTGCCTCGGCCATTATCGATATGCGCTCGGAAAGCGCCGAGGAGCTCGACAAGCTGGTCGCGACAGTCCAGGAAATCGTCGAGACCCGTGCCGGAGAGGGGCTTTCCACCGATATCGAACTCCTCGGGTTCCGCCCGGCAGGACAGCAGACCGAGGATGCACCACTGGTCGCAATGGCCGGCAACATCCTGCGTTCGCTTGGTTTCGACCCGACCTTCGAGTCGTCCAGCACCGATATGAATATCCCGATCAATTTCGGGATTCCGGCTGTCTGTGTCGGCATCAGCGAGGGTGAAGGCGCGCACTCGGTCAAGGAGCGCATCAAGATCTCTCCCATCGGCAAGGGCCTTGCCTTGACCACCCAACTGGTTCTCGGTGCAACCAAATGGGCCGCCGGCGAGCAGTAATTCTCCCGGCAATCCGCGAGATTCATGTACAGGGCGACGCCATTGGCGTCGCCCTGATTCTGTTCCTGCAGAAATGAGATGAGGTCAGCAGCAAAACGCCGGATCAGGCCGGCTTCCGGGCAATGAGGATAAACCGGCTGGACGGGATGTCGAGGTAACCGTCGGCCAGGATGATGTCATGCAGGTGACGCAGATGGTCCCGGTAGGCATCGACAGAAAAGTCGGGAATCTGCCAGGGAACAGCCTGGAGGTAATAGACCACCGCGCCAATGTCATAAAAGCGCGTCGGCACTTCCGACTCGGCCCTCCAGATTACTTCCAGATCGCTACCGGTGAACTCGTTGACGGCGTAGGCGAGGTTCCAGTGGGCGTATTCATCATTGGCCGGCGCCCCGAGCAATCTGTTCAGTTCGTTGTCGTTGTCTCCACCAACCTGCTGGGTAATGAAGTGGCCGCCGGGTTTGAGAATCCGCTCTACCTCTGAAACTGCGTAGGACTCGTGCCGGTTGATCACCAGGTCGAAACTGTTGTCCGGGAAGGGCAGGCTGGCGTCATCCTCGACCGTGTGTACCTCAATACCAAGCGGTGCAAGACGTTCACGAGCGATCGGGAAGTTTGGTGGATAACCCTCGGTTGCCGCGGTGTAATCCGGTAGTGGCCGCATCAGCGAGAGAAACTCTCCGCCGCCGGTTCCCATATCCAGCAATGATCTGGCAGCAGCAAGGTATCGCACGACCAGACTGGCATAACTCCACGGTAGCGGTGATTCGACCATCCGCCCGGTGTTCGAGATATACCCGAAATCCCACCCGGCAAACGGCGTGTTCCCGTCTCGCAGAAATCGCTCAAACGCCTGATCCGCTGTTGTCATGCCGTGAAGTGTACGCTATGCCGACGCGCGTTCGGGATCGGGGATGATCGAGAGTGCCTCATCCAGGGTGGATTCGAGGTCCGGTTGGTGGATTCTGCGGACGTTGTCGAACTCGCCGAGCAGGGAGTGGGCGGCGCGGACGACATCCGGGTCGTAGCGCTGGCCGGCCTGATCCGAGAGTGCCTGGAGCGCTTCCTGCATCGTCAGGGAGTGACGATGGGCGCGCTCCGACGTCATGGCGTCGATCGCATCGGCAACAGCGATGATCCGTGCTCCCGGAGGGATCATCTCGCCGCGCAGGCCGGACGGATAGCCCGATCCATCCCAGTGTTCATGCTGGTGGATCACCGCAGGCAGAACGCTGGCCGGTAGTGGCACTTGCGAGAGCAGGCGGTGGGCGTTGATCGGGATGCTGTAGAGCAGTTCCCGTTCGGAATCGGAAAGTCCCGCCGGTTTGCGCAGCAGGGAATCCGGCAGCGAGAACATGCCGATGTCGTGGATCACCGCGGCGATCCGCAGGGCTGCGAGTTCGTCCTCGGCCATCCCGAGCGTCCGTGCCAGCGCCAGCGCGTAATCGGCCACTCGTTGGGAGTGCCCGGCACGTTCCGGGGTGCGTTGGTCGACAGCCCGTACCAGCAAGGAAAGTGTCTGTTGCGGAGATTGCCGCAGCAGATCGACGATGCGACCATGGGCTGCCGCAAGTTCGGCGAAGGCTTCATTGGACTGATACACCTGATTGCGGCCAGCCTGTTTTGCCAGGTACATGGCGTGGCTGGCAGCCAGCAGCAACTGGTCAAGCGAGCCGGCATCGGTCGGGTAACTGGCTGCTCCGACACTGACAGTCATCTGTTCAACCTGTTCGGCAGCCATGAAGAGTTGGGTGCCAACCCCGATTCGCAGATTCTCGCCGATTGCCGGTGCGTCGGCCCGGCTGACTCCCGGCAGGATGACGGCGAACTGGTCGCTGGTATAGCGGGCAATGGTTTGCGGCGGCCGGATCCGGCTCTTCAGCGTCTCGGCGACCTGCTTGAGCAAGTTGTCGGCGATCAGGTGACCATAGGTATCGTTGATCGCCTTGAAACTGTCGACACCAACAATCAGCAGCGATAGCGGGCTGTCGCCGGTATTGGCGATTGCATCTTCAAGGCGACGCAGGAATGTCTCCCGGTTTTCGAGTCCGGTCACGCTGTCGATGGTTGCCCGGCGGCGCAGTTCCTGATGCAACTGGATGCGCTCGAAGGAGGTGGAAAGCTGGGTGGTCAGGGCTGTCAGGAACCGGACATCCTGGTCTTCAAGCGGATGCCCCGGTTCGCCGGTCACATCGACAATCCCGACCACGTGCGAGTTGCTGACCAGCGGAATGCAGACCCGGCTATCCTGTGGTTGCCCGACGACAGTGAATGGACCGTGCGTCCCGCGAAGGAAGACGGTCTCACCGGTTTGCGCGGCCCTGCCCGGAGCGCCCTCACCAACCGGGATGGATTCTGACAGTCCGGTTTGCTCCCGGCGGGTAATCAGTTCCTTCCCGTTGCGGTGCATCAACCAGATGACAACGTCCTTGTAGCCGACCTGCGTTCGCAGCGTGGAACAAACGGCTCGGGTAATCTGCTCCAGACTGGTAGCCGTAGAAGTTGCTTCGGCAGTGGCCCGCAGAACATCGAGTTCCAGACGCGCGCGCTCGCGCTCGGTGACATCGTGGAGCACCCCCTGGATGAGGATGTCGTGCTGCCAGCCGCTGACCGGTAGTGGTCGCAGGTGAAGTTCGGCACGGATTGGTGGACGGTCTTGCTGTAACACCTCGACGACAGGTGACTCCTGACGGGGAACAGCCGTCCTGTTATTGACGATTGCCCGGATCGTCCGCAGCACCTCGGCTCCACCGGCACCGGAGACTCCGTCTACCAGCAGGTCGAACAGATTGCGCTGTTCGAGCATGGCCCGGCTCATCCCGGTCATCTCTTCCAGTGCCGGGTTAACCATGACAAATTCGCCGTTGAGGTCACTGACAAACACGCCATCCGGCAGATGTTCGATCAGGGTTCGGAGCATTTCCGTCTGCTGCCGGGCCGCCAGGCGGTCGAACGCCAGTGACGCCGTGCCGGCACACGTTTCGAGCATTGCAACCTGGTGGACTGCCGGTTGGGCATGGTCATGCAGGTACATCACCAGCACACCGAGCACTCCTGCCGGGGTGAACAGAGCGACCGAAAGCGATGCAACATACCCCTCGGAGCGAGCGACGTCGATAAATACTCGCGGCGCGCCGGTGGTGGTGTTGATGTATTCCGGTTGCCGGGCAAGATTCGCCCATTGTTCGTCGCCGTATCCGGCAAAAATCTGGCTACCGGTTAGTGGGTAATCGCCGGAAAGACCGGCAGTCGCAACACAGTGGAGCATGTTGCTCCCCGTATCCCGGAGCCAGACTGCTCCACCGCTGCCCGGGATCTGCCGGCAGGTCGTTGCCAGCAGGTGGTAGCCAATCTCCTCGGGCGAGTTGCAATCGGCCAGGGATGCAGTCAGGTCACCAAGTGTTGCTGCCAGGGTTTCAGCCTGGCGCAAGCGTTCGGCGGATCGTTGGTTTCGGGAGGCACCGGCGAGCAGCAACGCGATTTCGCCCGGTTCAAACGGGGCACGAATGTAGCCGTCAAACCCGCTGGTGATGACCTGCTGCGGGGTCGCCAGATCAAAGTTGGGCAGCGCGATAATCCAGGCCTGATCGCCATGAGCCGTTGCCCGCAACCGCCGGCAGATGTCGCTACCGCTCATGTCCGGCAGGCGTCGCGGTGCGAAGATGAGCGGAAAACTGGCGATATTGAGCCGTTCGACTGCTTCCTCGATGGAATCCAGCGCGACGATTGCAGCACCTTCGCCGGCAATGGTATCGGCCAGTGCGTTGCGCATCGGCAGGTTGTCCGAAATGATCATGGACGTTACCGAGGCGTGCGGGTTGGGATATGCGGGCCGGGGTGGTGTGCGCCATGCTGCCATGCTGAGAACTAACCTTCCCGCCGGTTGCGGTTCGTTCACGTAACACCTCGCCAGTGTTGATGGTACGCAGGACAAACCGGTGAACCAAGCGCCCGATGGTCCCAAAAAACGCAACATTCGGTGCTAGACTGCCAGCAAACAATCCGCCAGTGAATTGCGTGAGGAGCAAGGCTCATGATTGTGGGAAGCGGCAACCGTCAGTACGAGGTTGTCGAGAACTGGCCAACCATGCCGGAAGGAACCTCATGGGGCCAGGTGGTTGAGATTGTCGTTGACTCCAGCGACCGGGTCTTCATTTTCCACCGGGGCGAGATTTCCCCGATGATCTTCAACACCGATGGCGACTATCTGGGCACCTGGGAGAACGGTAACCCGTTTGAGGACATCCATGGCGTCTCGATCGGAAGCGATGACGACGGCGAGTACTTCATCGTCGTTGATCGTCTCGGACAAACGGTTTCCCGGACGACACTGGACGGCGAGATTGTCTGGCAGGCCGGCACGCCGGGAGTGGCGGGTGAGAACGGCGATCCGTTCAATCGCCCGACCGATGCCGGGATTGCCCCGAATGGCGATATCTATGTTTCGGATGGCTACGGCAACTCGCGGGTCCACCAGTATTCAGCAAAGGGCGAACTGATTCGATCCTGGGGGGAACCGGGGGTTGGCCCGGGTCAGTTCAACCTGGTCCATGCTGCACGGGTGATCGAGCGACGTGGTGAGCCGGTAGTCTATGTATGCGACCGGCAGAACCACCGCATCCAGGTGTTCAGTCTTGATGGTGAGTACATCACCAAGTTGAGTGGATTCAAGCAACCCGTTGATCTGGTGGTCGATGACGAAGGCTACCGCTACGTCGGGGAGTTGCAGCATCGGGTGACGATTCTTGATCCGGATGATGCGATCATTGCCCGGATTGGCGGAGAATCAAAGGCAGAACCGGGATATTTTGTTGCACCGCACTCGGTCTGGCTGGATTCCGAAGGGTCGCTGTACGTTGGTGAGGTACTCGAAGGCCAGCGCGTAACCAGGCTCAAGCGGATCTAGCGTTCGCTCCCGGTGACCGTCGCCGGTTGGCTAGTTCGGGAGTTCGTCGGCTTCTTCTGCCTTAAGGCGCAGACGGGTGGTGATGATGCCGACGCCAACAAACGCGATGGCAAGAATAACGAGCAACGGGTCGCGGAAGTAGATTGCGATACCAATCAATACGGCGGCGATGATGAATCGCAGGATTTGTAATCCGATCAGGAATCGCCGCCGGCGTCGCCGGTCTTCCGCGGTCCGGTCCATGGCAGTCTTACCCTTCCAGCAACGTTCCCTTGCCACCCGGGGGAGGGTACCATAGTCGATCTGTTCCAAGGAGAACGCCGTGTATTTCGTAGTGACCTATCAGGTGGTTGATGACTACGTCGAGCGAAGGGCGGCCTACCGGCAAGAACACCTGACGCTGGCCCGTTCGTTCGCCGAGCGTGGCGACATGGTGCTTGGCGGTGCGTTTGAGGATGCCTCGCAGGGGGCCATGATCATCTTCCGCGGTGACGACATTTCGGTGGCCGAATCATTCGTCAACAACGACCCTTACGTGCAGAACGGCCTGGTAACCAGTTGGTCCATCCGCACCTGGAACGTTGTCTCCGGCAGCGCCTATGACGGTCCTTCGCCGGTCTAGTACGACTTCGGCAGGTCCAGCACATGCTGGGAAATGAAGTTGAGAATCATCTCCTGCGAGATCGGCACGATCTGGTAGAGACGAGCCTCTCGCCATAGCCGTTCGACGTGGTAGTCCTTGCGGTAACCTCTGCCGCCGAGTGTTTGCATGGCGACATCGCACGCCCTGAACCCGGCTTCGGAGGCGAGGTACTTGGCGGCGTTGGCTTCGGCACCGCACGGCTTGCCCTGATCGAACAACCAGGCAGCTTTCATCGCCAGCAGTTCGGCGGATTCCAGTTCGGCCCAGCAACGGGCGAGCGGGTGGGCAATGGACTGGTTCTGGCCAATCGGCCGGCCGAATACTTCCCGCTTACGGGCGTAATCCGTTGCGATCTTCAACGCCGAACGTCCGATTCCGACTGCCTCCATCGCAATCACGATCCGTTCCGGGTTGAGGCCATCCAACAGGTGGTAGAAGCCCCGGCCGACTTCTCCCACGACCCGATCATCGGAAACCTCGACATTGGTCATGGTGAGGACATTTGAATCGACCGTGTTGCGTCCGGTCTTGTCGACGATTTCCAGTTTGCAGGTAGCAGGGTCGAGATCAATAAAGAAAAGGGTCAGACCCTGGAAGGGTTTCTCCGGGTTGCGGTCGGCTGTCCGTGCGAGGATGAGCGCGTACTGCGCATGCTGGCCGTTGGAGAGCCATGCCTTCTCGCCATTGATTCGCCATCCGCCCGGAATCTTCTCGGCCCGGACCTTGATCCGGGAAGTGTCCGATCCTGCCTCGGCTTCCGTCACACCGAAGGACATCTTGATTTCACCCGATGCCAGACGCGGCAGAAACCCGGCCTTCAATGCTTCCGAACCGTGCATCTGGATAGGCAATGGCGGGAACATCGCCAGGTGCAGGGGCGACGCGCCGCTGGTGCCGGCACCACTGGCGCACACTGTCTCCAGCACAAGTGCTGCCTCGGTTACGCCGAGCCCCTCACCCCCGTATTCCTTTGGAATGACCAGTCCGTGCAGGCCGGCGTCGATACACGCCTGGACGAACTCGTGCGGGTAGCTCTCGGTACGGTCAAGTTCCCGCCAGTACTCGAGGTCGAACGGGGCACACATCTGCCGGGTCCGCTCGATCAGTTCCTGATGCTGCGGGGTATATTCGAAGTGCATGTGTGGTCCTTTACTCTTCGGGCGCAGCTTCGGGCACTCTCGCCGGCAGGCGGACCGTGAAACGTGTACCGCGGCCGTATTCGCTCTCGACGTCGATCCGCCCACCGTGAGCGTCAATAATCCGGCGTGTAATGTAGAGACCCACCCCGAGTCCATTGGTGATATGGCCTGGCCGGGCGTGCAGTCGGCGGTAGCGGGCGAAGATCTGCGGGATCTGGTCGGCCGGGATGCCGATTCCCTGGTCCTGTACCGAGAACCCGACGCCGCCATCCTGCTCCTGCCAGATGCGCACATTGATCTCTCCACCGTCTGGACTGTAATTGACGGCATTGGTGAGCAGGTTGGTGATGACCTGGGTCAGGCGGTCACTGTCCCAGACGCCACGGATCGATGACACGTCGCTGGAGACCGTGATGGTGTGGTGGTCGGTCTCACGGCCGATATCAGCCGCCAACTGGCGAATGAGTGGCACGATGTCCATTTCTGCCGGCCGGAGCATCAGTTGGTCGGTGTCGATCCTGGCGACATCCAGCAACTGGTTGATGAGCCGCTCCATCCGGTCGCTTTGTTCTCGCAACGCGGTCAGGGCACGTGGCGGACTCGCTCCGGCGGCTTCAATCTGCCGCGCGAGCATCTGTCCGTAGCCCTTGATCGTCGTCAGCGGCGTACGTAATTCATGGGTAACGACCGTGAAGAATTCGTCCTTGAGTTGATCGAGTTCCACCAGACTGGTGATGTCGGTTGCCAGCGCCACGGCACCGATAATGTTGCCGTTGGTGTCGTGAACCGGTGAGCCACTGACCCGGCGGTAGACATCGCGGCCAAGCCGGTGGTCGAACTGGGTGTAATCGTCCTGGTTGGTTTCGCCTCGAAGGGCTCGGCTCAACGGGTTGTCCTCGACAGCAATGCGTTGTCCGCTGGTGTTCCGCCAGAGTGCCCGGTCGGTAATGTTCCGGATACTCTCCAGTTCGGCAAGCGAATCCACCCCGTACGATGCCAGAGCGACATGGTTGGCGAGTGTGATCTTTCCGTCCGGGTCACACACCAGAACGGCATCGGCAATGGCACCGACCGTCGCTTCCAGTTCTGCCGCGTGAGTTGCGGCGATCTGGACCAGGTTTTCAATCCGGCGGCGGGTATTGACCGCATCGGTCACCTCGGTTGCCAGAAGCAGGAGTTCACCGGTCTGTACCCGGCTCTTCAGCGGGACGATGGTGCCGCTCCAGTAGCGGCGTGTACCACTCGGGTCTTCGGTCGAAACCTCGTTGAACTGGTGAACATTCCCGTCGACCGATGCGGAATCGAGCATCTCGATCAGTGTACGGGCCGGTTGCCGGCGAATGGTGCGGCGGATTGATGCGCCGGTTCCCACGTCATGCTGATTGCCCAGCAACTTCGTGAGCAATTCACGTCCCGATGCGTTGATCATGGATATGCGGTAGTCGGTCGGCGTGCCGGGGTTCGGGAAGCGTTCAAACACCGCCAGACTTGCCGGTAGTTGATTGACCACTTCCGAGAGGAACGCCTGCTGCTGGCTGCGCTGCTCGTAGAGCTTGGCGTTGTGAATGGTCAGCGCACACTGGGCAGCAATCATCTCGAGAAAGGACACCTCGGCATCGCTGAAGGTGTAGGGAGTGGCGCGGCCGTAGCCAAGCGTGCCCAGCAGTTCGTTGCGGGCGATGAGCGGCACGATGATGGCGCTCCCGCTGAGGGCTTCTTCCGGGCCGGGTTTCATACCCTCCGGCAACTCGTTGAAATCCGGCACCGCCACGGTAAGACGCAATCGTGCCGCCAGTGATGCCAGCGATGGCCCCTCAAGGTCCAGCGGCGGTGCATCCTGCCAGCCCTCGGGAAGGTTCCGTCCGGCAGCGTATTGCAGGCTGTTTTTCACCGGGTCATAAAGCATCAACGAAATGAAACTCGGTTCGATGCTCTCCGCGATGCGGTCGACCACCGTATCGACCACCGTCTCGACATCCAGTTCGGAACTGGCCAGATGCTGGGAGATTGTCTGGAATGTGGCGGCTTGCCGCTCCCGGTGAATCTGCAAGGTAATGTCGCGGTAAAGCAGCAAGGCCCCCTCGATCCGTCCTTCACTATCCAGGATCGGGCTTGCTGTCACCGAGAGGAACGCGTGTGAACCATCAGGCCGCTGGATCAGGATTTCCGCATCGCGGATCGTCTCACCTTGCAAGGCACGCAATCCGGGGAGCCGGTCTGTCGGATAGCGTTGGCCGTCGTTGGTTGAGTATTTGAAGGTTTCGGCGACTTCGGTTGTCAGCGTGCGTGGCTTGACCTCACCGCCGAACATCCGCTCCAGCGTCTTGTTGGCCCGGACGACTCGCTGACGGGTATCCAGGAGAATGACTCCTTCGGAGATCGTTTCGACCAGCGCGTCGATTTCAGCCAGTCGCTGGGAGCGGTCGCGCTCGGTTTCGTAGTAGCGGCGGGCGTTGTTGATTGCCCGCGAAATCTGTTCGGCGATGGCCGTGACGAAGGCGACATCATCGTCGGTGAAATGCCGGGGTGGTGTGTCGCCGGGATACAGGTCGTCCGGAAACTGTTCGAACAGCACCAGCGCCCCGCTGACTCCGTCGCCATCGTGGAGCGGTGAGGCAATCATCGAACCGCGGCCAACAGTCCGGATCCAGACATCATGCATATCGGGCTCGTTGCGGGAGTCGGCAACGACAATCGGACGGTCGTAGCGAACGGCCCGGAGCGCGATGCCGGTATCGCTGGTGAGGTTGTAGCGGGTGGCCAGCAGCAGTTCCCTGGCCGTGTGCGGCAGATCCGGAGCCCAGAGTGCGGTGCAACGCAACTGGTTGCCGGGCCGGTCAAACTCGAGGATGAACGCGCCGGAGCAATCGGAACCCTGGGCCGAATGCCGGCAGCCTTGCTCGAGCACTGTCTCCATGTCCAGAGAAGCCGAGGCCGCCTTGGTGATCTGGAGCAGCGCCCGTAGTTCGCGAATTTCGCGGTCACGCTGGTTTGCCGGGTATGGGCGTGGTGTTGTGCGGGCGGCAGAGCGCCGTCCGCGACCGGACTTTTCGGTGGTTTGTGGTTCCGGTGCGTCCCCCGGCCGTTCCGGCATCTTTCCCAGTCAATCTCGAGTACGGATTACGCTGTTCCCGAGTATAGCCAGCGACAAGGTTGGATGTCGTTACTGGAGTGGCTCACCAGTACCAGGTTTGGCTGTCCGGCGCTCCTCATCCTTGGCGTCCAGATAAGCCATCGTCTCCTGGAAGGTGCGTTCGTCAATCATGCGTTGTGAACGGTAGAAGTTGAGCATCGTCCGTAACCGCAGAATCGGGATCACGTGGTAGCCATAGCTATGCAACCGTTCGACGCCACCTTGCTCCCGGTCAATCAGGACAATCGCATCTCGCACCCGCATTTCGGCACGGGCAAGTTGCCTGGCGGTTGTCAGGATCGAGCGTCCACCGGTCATCAGGTCGTCGATAATCAGTGCCGATTGCCCGGGGATGATGCGTCCCTCAACCTGCAGGGAGTCGTCATCCAGCACTCCGCTCGAGGGCCGTGGATAAATCAGCGGGGTATCGCTTTCCAGCGCGAAGGCCGTGGCGATATGCAGTCCACCCATCGGGACCCCGGCCACGGCGGCAAAACTGCCAAGGTGCGGCCGTCGACGGCTCTGGTCAGCACGAATCTGCGAGGTAATCAGCCGGGCAATCCGGCGTAACATGGCCGGCTCGCTGATCAGGACTCGCGGATTGATGTAAATCGGTGAAACCCCGGCGCTGCCAGCGAGATCAAATGACCCGAACTGCACGCCCCCCAGGTCGAACAGCGCCTGCGCCAGATCGAGGTTGGATTCCGTCCCAAAGAGCACCTGAGCATTCCCTCCCCGGATGCGATGCCATAACGGAAGACAATATCACATCTGGCAGGGCGTTCGGGAAAGGAAATGCTACCAGTGTTGGAATCAGGCAACAGGTTCCGGCACTGATTCGGACTGTGGCGCCCGGCCTTCGTTCAGCACTGCCCAGCCAAGCGGTGCCATTGCTGCGAGGAACACAAGGTCGGAGAAAATGGCGAGCACGTTGATCTGTTCAGGGCGTGAGGCAACGAAGAGGATTCCGGCGGCGGCGAAGAGTATGGCAACGGGCCGGGCAACGGCCCGGGTACGCCAAAGGACGACGCCGGTGGCGATCATCGTAATTGGCATGAACAGTCCCCACGGCAGGAATGCCAGAATCGCGATGGTGTCGGATCCGGTGATGGCCGTATCGTTCATGAAATCGACGTCGTACAAGGCCACGAAAATACCCTGGATATTGAACGCTGTGCCGCCGGCAACAACCATGACGATCATCAACGTCAGGATGATTGACGCCCGTGGAGCGTGAGGTTCCAACATCCGGAACAAGCCGACCATGGCAAATCCGATTGCAAATACAGACCAGACTCCGATTGTGCCGCCCAGCACCCCGTGGTTGATCTTCTCACCTTCGGTGATGTACGCAATCGTGCTTGCCAGTAACAACAGTGGCGCAATAATGAGCGCCAGCCCGAAAGCCCGGGCGGCGAACGGTGAAAGCGTGTCGCGGGCCGAGAGTTGCATTCAGTCCTCCTGAACTGCTGTTGCATCGAGACAGTGGAAATCACTATGCAGGAGGCCTGGACTGATCGCATCGGGTGATTCCCTATGCTGTCCCGGTCGATTGCTGTGATCGTTCGGCCATGCGCCATCCCAGTTGCGCCCGGGAGTGGATTCCAAGCTTTTGATAGGCTCGGGTGAGATGCGCCTCGACGGTCTTGGGGCTGATGGACAGGGCCGAGGCGATTTTGCGATTGGTCATGCCCGACGCAGCCAGAAGTGCAACCTGCTCCTCCGAGGGAGTCAAGTCATCGCCCGGCACGGGTTGCAGGCCGAGTCGGGTCATGTCGTCATCGGCGCGACGTTTCCAGCCGTTTGCACCCACAGATGCAAATAGATCCGACGCTTCCTGCAATGACGCCAGTGCAGCCCGGCGCTGGTTGCGACGTCGCTGGAGCCCGGCAAGTGCCAGCAGGGTACGGGCTCGGTCGTAGCGCAATGCTGGTAGTGATGCATCTGCATCGAGTGCCCTGGCAAATGCCAAAGCAGCACCGGTGAGGTCTCCTTCTGCCGCCAGTGCCAATGCCCGGCATCGATTGGATACCATCAGTGCCCAATGCCGGTCGGAAGTCCTGGCACTGCTTTCGAGTAGCTCGATGATCGGGATTGCCTGATCATACTGTCCGAGAGCCAACAACGTTTCGGCGGTATCGGGTAGAAACTGGGCCGAGGCCGGCTCGCTGAAACGCATTCTGATGGCGGCGTTGGCGGCAGGGACCAGATGGGTTGCGGCTGCCTCATAATCTCCACGTGACAGTTCAAGCAGTCCCATTGCAGCTGGAATTTCCAGACTGATTGTGCTGGCTCCACCTGCTGCAAGATGGGTGTTGGCTCTTGCAGCTGCCTGACGTGCTGTGGCGATATCACCGGTCCAGGCGGCGAGTTGGGTTTCGAACAGATGCGCCATCCCCAACGCATGATCCGAAGCGACAATACCGGCCCGATCCAGGGTATCTGCAACCAGCAATCTGGCTGTTGCAATGTCACCCGCCCCGCAAGCCGCCGGAATTGCTCCGAGCGAGACGAACCAGAGATCACTTTCCAAACCTTGATCCAGACAGCGTTGCCTGACAGTTTCGAAGCGGAGAAGCGACGCATCCAACTGGTAGGTCCAGCGGAGGATCTGGGCAGCGATGGTTGAGGGCCAGCGCCGGACAGGTGTGCGTCGGGTTGGGTCCTCGAGTTCAAGCGCTCGTTGCAGGGTCTCCTCATCAGTACTGGCTGCCGCCAGGAATCGTTCGATACAGAACGAAGCCAATGCTTCGGCAAGCAGACCGGGATCATCCGCCAGTTCGGCTTCGGCAATGGCTGTTTTGATGTGTCGCAGACTCTCAGGGATGCGGCCGTTTAGAAACAACACGTACGCCAGATCGATCCGGAGTGACGCTCGCAGGTCAGCATGCCCGGCGGCAGCCCGTACTGCCTGCTCCAGCAGGTCGGCGGCATCCCGGCCCGCGTCGGTTTCGAACCGGATCGTACCCAGGAGGCCCAACGCTCTTGCCCGGAGTATGCCTGGCCCTGAGTTTTTCAATGCCCGCTCCAGGAGTTCCCGGGCACGCTGCAGGTTGTTGGCGCTGTAGTGGTCGTGCGCAGCCTGAACTATGCGTTCCGGTTCGTTGTCGCCGAGTTGCAGGGCAAGTTCGAGGAGCTCTGCGGAGGTCGCCGGGGCGCCGCGCTGGCGGGCATGTTCGGCTGCGTTTGCCAGCGCATGGAGTGTATCGGGGTCGGCCCCGATTGTCGCGAGTGCCAGATGCCGGGCACGCTCTTCCGGATGGTCGACCAGCGTGCTGATTTGACGGTGCAGTTCCCTTTGCGCGGCCGGCTGGACGCCGGCGTAGGCGCCGGCTGCCAGCAGGGGGTGAGAAAACCGGATTTCGCCGTGCGGCGCAATCCGGATAACGTCATGATCTTCGGCAACGCCCAGCAATGAGCGAACATCAACGTCCGGGAACGCCCGTTGCACGATGTTGATCGTTGGCTGTGCAAGGGCGGAGACGAGCCGGACGACCTCCTGGACATCCGGATCCAGCCTGTCGATCCGGTCACGGACAAGGGATTGCAGGCTCTCCGGAATGATGATTCCGCCGGTATGTCTTTCGGTAGAACTACGAAGCAGTTCCAGCGCGAAGAACGGGTTTCCGCCAGATACCCGGGCAATCCGGGCGAACTCCGAACGCGGGATTGGCTGCTTCGCGACATCGTTCAGCATTTGCAGCAGAGCGTTTCTGCAAAGGGCTCCAGGTTCAATGAGCCGATACCGGAGCGGATCGTGTGGCATCGGATCCTCTACCGAAGCGTGACCTTCTCCTGTTCGTCGGGTGAGAAGAACGGCGACAGGGCCCCTGCAGCGCCGGATAGCGAAGTTCACGACCTGGCGGGAAGGTTCATCCAGCCATTGAAGGTCATCAATTGCCAGGAGTACCGGCCCGTCTCGGGAAAGACCCTGGAGTATTGACAGAAACCCGGTGGCCACGGCTCGTGGATCGGGTTCAGCCCCGGAGGTCAGGATTTTCAGCAGGGCAGCATCAATGGCCTGACGTTGGGGTGCCGGCAGCACGTCAAGCCGGGTTGGTGACACGTCAGTCAGCAGGTCGGACAGCCCCGCATAGCTGAGTCGAAGGTCGGATGTTGCTGGCCGGCAGACCAGGGCCGTGAAGCCGTTCGTCATTGCCCGGTCAATTCCGACCTGCCAGAGCGTCGTCTTGCCAATTCCGGCCTCGCCGGCAAGCACCATTACCGCTGGTCCGGCGGTGAGGTTGCCAAACAGCCAGTCAATCGCCCTGAGTTCCTGGTCACGCCCTGCGATCATCGAGATTCCGTCAGCATGTTGAAGATTTCCGCAGTGTTGTCAGAATAGCACGCGGCTGGAACATCCCCGGATTTGGCATACGAAGGATTACACTGGGCATTGCACTACCGGCGTTGCCGGTCGGGGATGACATAAAAGGTGGCAAGGATGAACTACGAAGAAGCCATTACATACATCATCGATCGAGATGGATATGAGAAAGGGTTTGTGGCCAACCCGTTTCTGGAGGATGAGGAAATCGCCCTCGGCCTGAAACGGACTGAAGGACTGCTGGAGCGGCTTGGACGACCCGACCGGAAGTACAGGATTGCCCACGTCGCCGGCACCAAGGGCAAGGGATCGACCAGCGCCATGATCGCTGCCATCGGGCAGGCGAATGGCTGGAAAACCGGGGTATATGCCACGCCACATCTGCACACGTTTCGCGAGCGGATTCTTCTGGATGGTGTGCCCGTTTCCGAGGAACAGTTCGCAGCATTGACCGAACAGATGGCTGAGGCATGTGAGCGCCTGGTGCGGGAGGAACCGGAGATCGGCCCACCGACCGCATTCGAGATTGTGACCGCCATGGCCCTGCTCGGTTTTGCCGAAGCCGGCGTTGACCTTGCAGTGGTCGAGGTTGGCATGGGGGGACGTCTGGATGCCACCAACGTCGTGACGCCGGATGTTGCGGTGATTGCCAGCATCTCGCTCGACCACGGGGCAATTCTCGGGAACAGTCTGGCGGAAATTGCTGGCGAAAAGGCCGGCATTATCAAACCCGGCAAACCCGTCGTCTCGGCAGCCCAGCACCCTGATGCTGCTGCGGTTGTAGCCAGGACTGCCAACGAACACGGCGCACCGCTGTTTATCGCCGGCAGGGACTGGACATCCGAAGCAGGTGAGCGTGTACGACTGGCCGGACCCTGGGGAGACCTGGTTGAGGTCGAGATTGCATTGGCAGGCCGGCATCAGGTGGAAAATGCAGGGCTGGCACTGATGGCGTGCTGGCAACTGGACCAGGAACTGGCCGGCAACGAGGCAGTTGTGCGCGAAGGCCTACGCTCGGTGGTCTGGCCGGGCCGGTTTGAGCGGATTGCTGTTGACCCGGAGATCATCGTGGATGGCGCCCACAACGTTGATTCGATTGAGCGTCTGGTGGAAACACTTGATGAGCGGCGTCAGGGCCGGAACCTGGTCGTGGTGTTGGGCGTTGCGCGTGACAAGGACCTCGCCGGGATGATCTCGGTGCTCGCCCGTCTGGATGCGAATGTAGTTGCGACCGCTTCGCACAATCCGCGTGCCGTTGAACCTGCAGAGATTGTTCGCCTCGCGACAGAGGCCGGCTTGCAGGCCAGCGCAACAGAAGCCACCAGTGACGCTATCGCCATCGCGCGCGAGGAAGCAGGGGCAGACGGCATGGTCTGTATTACCGGGTCGTTGTATGTCGTTGCCGAGGCCCGGGAAGCGCTTGGGTTGGCCCAAACCCCCGCGTTTGAACGGAGCCTTCTTTACCGGTAGCAAACGCTGTTCTGGCACATGGATACGGGTTGTTGCCGGAATGGCAAGGTTGCAGGTTGAATAAGTCGACAGAAGGCGCGGGTTCGTTTAGTCTAACGCCATGATCAGGGACAAACAGGCGGAAAGGAGAGGTGTCTTCCAAGGGGGTGGTGTGTGCAGTTGTCACGGATAACGTGGCCATAGGTATCGAGGGGAGGACCGTTTGGCCCAAAAGACGGCGAGACCGACTGGTGCAGATGCATTCCTCGAGGGCTTCTTCAAACTGAAGGAAGCCGGAACGAACGTTCGAACCGAGGTGCTGGCGGGCCTGACTACCTTCGTGGTCATGTCCTACATCATCTTTGTGAACCCGATCATTCTGTCGACGCCGGACGCGAATGGACAGGGTCTGGCGATTTCAGCTACGACCACAGCAACCTGTCTGGTGGCCGGCATCATGACCATCATCATGGCGCTGGTAACCAACAAGGCCTACGCAATTGCGCCCGGCATGGGTCTCAATGCGATTGTTGCGTTCACTCTGGTTGGTCAGGAGGGGTTGACCTATCCGGAGGCAATGGGCGTTATCGTCGCCCAGGGTATTCTGATCACCCTGCTGGTGATCTTCGGCGTCCGCAAGTATGTGATGGATGCGGTGCCGCTGGAACTCAAGCAAGGTATCTCGGTTGGTATCGGACTCTTCATCCTCTTTATCGGTCTGGTTAATGGCGGAATTGTTGTTGCCGATCCGGGCACGATGATCGCACTGGGCGATCTGCGAGGGGCTCCGGTGCTGGTGACGGTTGTTGGTCTGGCCGTAACGCTGGCGTTGCTTTCACGAAGCACCAAGGCGGCCATTCTGATCGGTATTCTGGTTTCAACGGTGTTCGCCATCATCGTCGAGGCGATCGCCGATACGGGACAGTTTGTTCCCGGCCAGGCAAAGATGCCGGGTTCGATCGTTGCGACCCCGGACTTCAGCACAATCGGCGATTTTTCGTTCAACTTCTTTGCTGAAATGGGGTTGACGGTCGCAATCCTGACCATTCTCGCCATCATGCTGGCGGACTTCTTCGACACCATGGGAACGCTTGTCGGTGTTGGCAGCCAGGCAGGCTACCTCAACGAGAAGGGCGAATTGCCGGACGCCAACCGGGCGCTGCTGGTTGACTCGCTCTCTGCTGTGGCCGGTGGTGCTGCCAGTTCCTCATCGGCAACGACCTATATCGAGTCTGCCGCCGGCGTTGGTCAGGGGGGCCGCACCGGACTGGTGGGAATTGTCGCCGGTGTGCTCTTCCTGTTGGCAATGCCGTTCACCCCGCTGGTGGAGGTTGTTCCGACCTCGGCAACCGCACCGGCACTGATTGTTGTTGGCTGGATGATGACCAGCGTTCTCTCCGATCGTGAGACGGTGACGTCCGACGGCCGCATAGTGAAGTCTGAAGGTGTTGATTTCACCAACATCGAAACCGGTCTGCCGGTGCTGGTGACCATGATCATGATGCCGTTCACCTACAACATCACCAACGGTATTGGTGCCGGCTTCATTGTCTGGACTGCCATCAAGATCTTCAGAGGCAAGTTCAACGAAATTCACCCCGCGATGTACGTCGTCAGTGTGGCGTTCATCATCTACTTCCTGCGAAGTTACCTCGGGGTTTCTGCCTGACCCAATGGCCGCCCCTCACGGGCGGCCGATAACCGCCTCGCCACATGGCTCCGGACCACCCGGTGCCATGTGGCCGGCTCCACAAACCGGGCATACATTGCGAACAGGTCTGGCGCTCCCGCGGCAGTCATCTCACCATCAAATCCACGGGTTTCTACGGCGATCATGACAAGACGGGCCGGAGCTTCCATATCCGGCGACAGTGTTGTGCTGATTTGAAATCCTGTGGACGTTCCTGTGACGGGAACTCCGGGCCTATCGCCCCCCGTGGCCGGGGAGGACGGGGCCGATGAAGGGCTCGTCGTCGGTGGTGGGCTGGAGGGCGGTCAGGCGGACATTACGCGGTTGGTCGAGTTGGCTGCCAACCAGGTCAGGAGACGCATAGGCCGGGATGCCACGTTCGTGGGCGAGTTCCAGCCCGTAGTCGAGGAGCGCATCGACATCGTCCCACCAGTTCCAGTCGTCACGCATTGCGACAGCGATGACCATCCGGCCATCGGAACGGGCGGCAGCCGCCAGGCAGAACCCCGCACCGTCGGTCAGGCCGGTCTTGCCGCCGAGGTAGTCGCCACGGTATTGCAGCAACTGGTTGTTTGACCACAGGTCGTAGTACGGGCCAACCCGGATAGCCGGTGTGGTCATGCGTACCCGGAGTTCCGGGTAGTTCAGGGCTGCCCGGAGCATGATGGCAACGTCATGAGCGGTCGAGTAGTGATATGGCTCGTCCAGCCCGTGCGGATTCATGAAATGGGTGTCGCGCAGACCGATCTCCCGTGCCGTCTGGTTCATCAGGTCGACGAACCGCTGCACCGACTGGCTGTGGGAGGTGTCTCCCGGTTGCCAGCCAACCGTGCGCGCGATAGCCATCGCTGCATCATTGCCGGAAGAAATGAGCAGGCCGTAGAGCAGGTCTCCCAGCGTCAGGTCGTCGCCGGCGACCAGGCCCATGGTTGCCTCACCGATGAGGTCATCCTCAACAATGGTGGTCCAGGTATCTATGCTGCTGTGGCGCATTACCACGACTGCTGTCATGAGCTTGGTGAGGGATGCAAGCGGAATGCGCTGATAGGCGTTGCGCTCGTAGAGAACTTCGTTGAAATCGGACAGGATGATGATGTTTTCGGCGTTGGTGAGCGGTGCCTCGGGTTGAGCTTGCGCCGGCACTGTCGAAAGCATGACGCCGGCAAGCAGCACCAGCGCCAGAATAAGCCGTCCGAATCTTCCGGAGTTTGTCACCCGTTGAGTACCCGTTACCACTTCACCCACAGAAAACACAGGACTATAACCCAGTGAGTGTACGAACCACTCCCGACTCCGGCAAGGTGACAGGTCGGCACAGGATGGTTTGTCGTGGTCGGTATGGATGTTTGGTACGTGGATTTGGTTTGGAGTGTTCAGGAGGGGCGTTCCGGTGGAGCGACCCTCCTGATAGGTGATACTAACCAGCCACGACCGGGTTCCGGAGGGTTCCCAGTCCGGCGATTTCGATCTCGCAGATATCGCCGTCGTTGAGTTGCGGCGGGCCGGCCGGAGTGCCGGTCATGATGACATCGCCCGGTTCCAGGGTCATGACGTTGCTGATGAACTCGATGAGATAGGGCACATCGAAGATCAGGTGGCGGGTGGATGAGGACTGCCGGGTTTCCCCGTTCACCCGGGAAACAATGGTCAGGTCATCTGCCCGGATGCCGGTGACAATAGCCGGCCCGAGCGGGGCAAAGGTGTCGAACCCCTTGGCGCGAACCCACTGGCCGTCCTTGAACTGGTAGTCGCGGGCGGAAACATCGTTACCGTTGGTGAACCCGAGAATCACATCGTAGGCATCTTCTGCCTTGACATGGCGGCACTTCTTGCCGATGACGACACAAAGTTCTGCTTCTGCATCAACCTTCTCGGCACCTGGCGGCAGGACGATGTTTGCGTTGTGGCCGACAATCGAGGATGGTGGCTTCAGGAAGATAATCGGGTTCTCCGGTTGGGCGAAGTCGAAGGCGTCTTCGTCGATGTGGTCCTGATAGTTGAGACCGATGGCGATCAGTTTGCCCGGTTCGACGGGGGCGAGTAGTTCCACTTCTTCGACGGGCCCGACGACGGGACCGATCTGCAGGCGGTCAAACATGCTGCCCTGCGCCTGACGGACCTGGCCGTCTTCAATGACTCCAACATGAACCTCACCATTGGCCCGATAGCGCACGATGTTCACCGGTTGAACCTCACCTTCCTTGTACGGTACCAATCTCCGGGTCTCCGCCAGACAGGCCTAGCGTACCCGATACAACGGCTTTTGTATGCCCGGTCATCGCTGATTTGAATGTGACGAAATGTACCGGAAAGAATGTGTTGTCAGTATTGAATGGCCATCTCGCTGGTACGCGTGATGGTGAAGGATCCGGTACTGAAGAAATTGCTGATCAGGGGAGTGTAGTTGTAGGTCACAGTGACCGAGACGACACTGCCAATCGCGATGCCGTTCGGCCAGTCTGCGTTGACGGTCAGTTCATCCGGGTCGAGACCGCTGGTACGTTCCAGCACGATGTCGCGGACATCTGATTCGTCAATCGCCTCACCGGAAAGCTCACCACGCACCATCGCCCAGCGTGCGCCTTCACGGGCGCCATTGGCAACCTGGTGGGTAACAAACATCGCCCGGCCCAGTTCAATGACACCGAAGAGCATCAGAAAGAAGATCGGGCCAACAATGGCAAATTCCAGCATCCCCTGGCCGCGAGACTTCTTCCGGTAGGCAGGGCGGAACATCGTTCGTTACCCTCCTGTTCCAAGCACCGGCATGCGCACCGTACGTTCCATCGGGATGGAAGACGGAATTGGCCAGAAACGGAACACAGGCGAAAACTCGTAGGTGACGGTTACCTCAACCCAGCGAAAGTTGAAGGTTGGGTCGATGTTGCCGGGGTCGTTGTTCACGGTTACTGTCGGCGTGCCGCCCCAGATGGTGCCGGCATCGGCCAGGGCGACTGCTTCAATCGCAGCGGCATCGTTGGCGAAATCTTCGGAGATGATGGCGTAGGAGGCTCCCGCTCCGGCGGCACTGCCAACGGTGAGATAGGCGGTATAGGCGCGGCCCAGGTCCCCGGCAATGACGAGCATCAGCAGCAGGAGCGGCGTAACAAACGCGAGCTCGACGATGCTCTGCCCACGCGACTTGCTGCGCAGGGTTCCGGAACTGTGTTGTGTGATGGCGTTGCGAACGCTCCTGAGGAGCATGCTGCCGGTATCCCTTCCTGCAACGACCGGAATCGTCCCGAACCATTGTCCTATCAGCCAACCGGGACCGGGAGATGACCATAGTCACGTTTCCGTCCCACGGCCCGTAGTTTCCTGCATTCTGGAGGTTTTTTCGGGGCTATCGACAGGTCCATTGGTCCCGGGCATTATCGGTGCTGGCGAAAAGCTAGGTTTGGGCGAATTGTCAGTACGCAGGCCCTGTCAGTTCCGGTACTAACAGGTCTGGTGAGCATAGCCATCCTGTCCATAGACTGATGTAGACGGGCGCAGTCTGCGACCCGTCCTGTAGTGCATCCGGGCCGGAGGCAGGGATGGAAGCCGTGCAACGTCAACAACAGTCTGTTGAGCGCCGCGAGGGACTACGCGGTCAGGTCATCATCATCTTTGCACTTGCTTCGTTGGTGCTGGTGGGAATGCTGGCACTCGCCGTTGATGTTGGCATGTTGCTTGCCGAACGCCGGCAGGTGCAATCAGCAGCAGATGCCGGTGCGCTGGCTGCTGCCAACGCCACCCTTGCGAGTCTCTCTCCGGTCAGCGCCGGCCGCGCCTATGGCGCCATGAATGCCGATGTGCCGCTGGCGAATGTCCAGGTGAACCAGCCGCCGACCCAGGGGCGATTTGCAGGTGATAGTTCCTATATCGAGGTGGTGGTTACCAAGGAAGTTGAACGCTACTTCCTCGGGGCTATCTATCAGGGTCCGTGGGAGGTCCAGGCCCGGGCAGTTGCCGTTGTTGAGGCAGTCGTCATGGATGCAGCGATTCTGGCGTTGAATCCGGATTCCGGTGGTATCCAGACCGGTGGATCAACGTATCTGGAAGCGCAGGGCGGCAGCATCGTTTCCAACTACAACATCAATGGCAGTGGCTACACCACGCTTATTTCCAGCCATCAGATCAATGCCAATGACGGTATTTTGCGATCGGGCACCGTGATCACAAACGCACCAACAGTGAACCCGAGTGCAGCCGAAGTTGAGGACCCGCTCGCGGAAATGCTGCAACCACCGGTTTTGCCTTCGTCGCCAGGGAACACAATTCCAAACGTGAACCCTGCAACTGTTAACAACTGTCCAAGCTATCCGGGATGGTATGAGGCATCCGGTGTTTACATCACAACCGCAACGCCGGGCACCTACAACAACTGTACTTACACGGTGACTGGCCGAAATGAGGGACCGTTCACCTTCCCGAGCGGGAACTGGCGATTCAACGGCGGCGGTCTGAATCTTGGGTATCAGGACCAGGTTGTCTACCTGAACGGCGGTACCTGGAACTTCAATGGTGGTCAGGGCATCAACCTGAACGGGTATCCCACCACGCTCGACATGCGCACCGGCAATTACTCGTTTACCGGCGGTGCGAGGATCAATATTGGCGGTAACTCATACGGCAACCATATCGGCGGAAACTTCTACTTCCATGGAGGGGGAGGAATCACTGCCGGCGGTTACAACGCTGTTACGCTCTATCCCGGCGTTTATGTCTTTGATGGGGGTACTGGAATCAACTTCTCAGGAAACTCGACGCTGCATTTTGCGCCGGGGAACTACGAGTTCTGGTTCCTGAACGGAGCAGATTTTACCTTCAGTGGCAGCGCCCGGATTACCTCCGATCCTGGAGCCTACGCGAGGATGTACTTCTACGGCACTGAGAACAACTTCGCCAATCTTTCAATGTCCGGCGATAGCGATATGGTGATGCCGAGCGGCCAATACTACTTCGACCGTGGCAGTTTCACCGCTTCCGGTAGTTCGAAGATCCGGGCATCCAACGTGTTCTTCTACTACAAGAACGGTGGATTCATGCGCTCGAATGGCATGTCCGGCTTTGCCTTCACCGCGCCAACCACCGAGATCTATCCGGGGTATGTTCCGGGGGTGTTTGTCTATTCGGATCGCGATAACACTGCCGAGTTTGAATGGACCGGCTACACCTCTGCCATCAGCCGCGGCATTGTCTATCTGCCATCGTCCCCGGTTGTCATGTCCGGATTTAGTAACGGCAAAGTATTTGAGGGACAGTTCATCGCCGATAGTTACAAGTTAAGTGGCAACAACAAGACCATCGTCGAGTATTACCAGTTCATTGAGGCCGAAACACCGAAAGCCTATCTGGTCGATTGATCGGCAACTGAAACCGGATTCTTCAGGGAGTGTCGCATGGCACTCCCTGTTTTGTTGCCCGGAGTATCCTTGTGCGGTTGAAATGCGACGGCATTCGAGGAAGGGGACCGGGGTTGGCTGATTCACGAATCGAGAAGCTTGCTGATGTGCTGGTGAACTATTCACTGGAAGTCCAGCCAGACCAGGTGGTGGTGTTGCAGGGCAGCCCGCTTGCCCAGCCGCTCCTGGTAAGCGCCTACCGGAAGATCATTGAACTGGGAGCGCATCCGCTGGTGAATGTCAGTCTGCCCGGTATTCAGGAGATCATGTTCACTCACGGCAACGAATCCCAACTTACCCGGCTGACCAGCCGTGACCGCCTCGTCGTCGATGAGGCCGACGCTGTACTGAACGTCCTTTCCGAGGAGAACACCAAGGCACTTTCCGGTGCCGATCCCAACAAGCAGCGCCTCGCCCAGACAGCCCGGCGCGACATCATGGCCAAATACCTCCAGCGTTCGGCGGAAGACAGCCTCAAGTGGTGTGTGACGCTCTTCCCGACCAACGCCTACGCCCAGGATGCCGAAATGTCGCTGGATGATTACACCGAGTTTGTCTTCAATGCCTGCCGGCTTGATCTGGAAGACCCGGTTGCTCACTGGCGGGGAGTCTCCGCTGAACACCAGCGGTTGATCGACTGGTTGTCTGACAAGAGCGAGATTCACCTGACCGGCCCGGATACTGATCTCAAGCTCTCGGTTGCCGGCCGCACCTGGATCAACGCCGATGGCAAACGCAACTTCCCGGATGGTGAACTTTTCACCGGCCCGGTCGAGGATTCGGTTGAGGGAACCGTCCGGTTCACCTATCCAAGCAGTGTTCAGGGCCGGGAAGTTGAGGATATCCAGCTCTGGTTTGAGGGTGGCAAGGTGGTCAAGGCAACCGCCGCCAAGAATCAGGACTACCTCGAGCAGATGCTCGACGCCGACGAAGGAGCCCGCCGCCTCGGTGAGTTCGCATTCGGCACGAACATGGGCATCCAGAAGTTCACCCGCAACATCCTCTTCGATGAGAAGATCGGCGGCACAATCCACATGGCCATTGGTGCCGGCTACCCCGACAGCGGCAGCCAGAACCAGTCTGCCATCCACTGGGACATGATCTGCGACCTCCGCCAGGGCGGCCAGGCTACCGCCGACGGCCAACTGTTCATGAAGGATGGCGAGATCGTCGTGTAGCAGTCGCTCGGCGTCCCGGGTTGAGGGGTTTCGGCTCCGTGGCGTATGGTTGGGGTAGCGACGTTGCTTGGCAGCGTACGTGACTGGCCATCACTCCGGCGGTGAAGAGATCCCTCGACTGCGCCCGGGATGACAGGTCTCCTCTCAAATTCCCGCCAGATCTCTTTCATCTGATATCCGCCAACGCTTGCAGAGCACCCGGGTAGTTGCGTTTTTGTAACGAGCCGGGTGTTCGGGTTGTCGCGTTTGTTATGGCATGTGCGACATGCTGAGGGTGAGGGAATTTCAGCAGAGATTGGACTGTGCCATGAATGAAACATTCCATCCCGACCAGTCGACTGGAACGGCTGAGGCGCCTCGCAAGTTGCGGCGGAGCAGGAAGGACCAGGTGATTGGTGGAGTTGCCGGCGGGTTGGGCCACTATTTCGAACTGGACCCGGTACTGGTTCGCATTGCGTTTGTGCTAATGGTGCTTGCCGGCGGGGCGGGAGTGCTGCTCTATATCGTGCTGTGGATCGTGATGCCGGAAGCAACTCCGGAAGAAGATGTGGCCATGCCCGTCCGGTCGCAGAAGGCACTTGGGGGCCTGTTTTTTGGCGGTGCACTGGTAATGGTCGGAACCATCATCCTGCTGCGACGGCTTGTGCCCTGGTTCGACGGTGAAATGGTCTGGGCGATACTGCTTGTCGGGCTGGGTGCATACATTCTGGTGAAGGGAGCGCGGCGATGAACGCTTCCACATCCGAGGTCTATACCGTTGAACACCAACGGCCACGAGGCACTTCTCCGGCGACGATACTCACCGGGTTGACCTTGCTGGTGATTGGTGTTGTCTGGTTGCTGGACGCAACCGGCATCCTGTCTGTGTCCTGGTATGCAGTGCTTGCCATCACGCTTGTGATGGTCGGGCTGGGGATGGTGGTCGGGTCGTTCAGTGGTGAGTATGGTGGCCTGATCGGGTTGGGGATTGTGCTGACCGTGGTGCTTACCGCTGTGGCTTGGGCTGATATCTCGCTCGAGGGCGGATTTGGCGATCGTGAAATCACCCCGCTCAGTTACGAAACCCTGGAACCGGAGTACAACCAGGTTGCCGGAACCCTGACACTGGACCTGACCCGGATCGATTGGCCAGCGACTGATACCTCCGTTCAGGCCCGGGTTAACGCCGGCGAGTTGATCGTCTATGTCCCACGGGATATGGAAGTTGAGATTGACTGGCGGATTACGGCCGGAGAGGCGAAAGTCTTCGGTACTGAACGCTCGGGAATTTTCATCGAGGGGTCGAACGCCGTCCGTTCCGGAGATGGTACGCGCGGCAGTTTGAAACTTGATCTGGTAGTGACCACCGGAACGATCGAGGTGCGCCAGTGAATACCGCAAACATCAACGTCACAACACTCGTCGCCGGCCTGCTCTTCATGGCGCTCGGCACCATGTTCCTTCTCGACGCTGCCGATGTCCTTTCGGTCCACCCGTTCGTCATCGGCCCGCTCGTCATGATCGGCCTCGGCCTGGCAATCATCTTTGGCAGCCTGGCAGACAGGACAGCCTGAACGAAAACAGCCCCCGGCGTCCAGTAGTGGACGCCAGGGGCTGTCTGGTTGCCCAGAAGGTCTGGCTAGGCGGCGGCGCGGCCCATGCGGGTGATGAGGCCGACGATGAGGACGGCCAGGATGACGAGCAGGATGATGCGCAGGATACCTTCAACGGCCCAGGCAATGCCGCCACCGAAGAGCAGCAGGATGATAATCAGTACAAGCAGTAATGGCATTCGTTCCCCCAATTTTCGTGCGGTGTCGCGGCACCCCGTTAGCGAGGCTCCCCCAATCACGCTTCTGCATGTTTGGCAAAGCTTGTATATTCAGACTACCGGGAACGCAGAACCCATCCACGAAAATGGGTATATACCCTGATTTACATTGATCCAGCGCCTAAACGATGGCCAGCGGGTGTATCGGGCTGCCAATACCACCTTCAATCTTGAGCGGGGTCGCAACGAAGAGAAACTCGTAGACCTTGTCACGGCTCAAGGCTTCCAGGTCGACGAACTCCATCAGGTAGCCGCCAAGTCCCCAGATAATGTCACGATGCAGGTAGAGCGGCTGACTCCAGTCGCGGAGTACCTCGACCGCGGTGTTATCCGCGCCGATCGCGACGAAATCGTGGTCGTGGAACCAACTGCTGCAGGATGGATCCGGGCCGGGTTCGGAATCATAGAATCGCTGGCGATCCTTCTGTTCCCCGTCGAACAATTGCCACCAGCCGGTGCGGACGAGGACAATATCGCCCTTCCGCAGTTCAACACCCTGCGCAGCAGCAGTGGCTTCCAGTTCATCAGGTGAGATTGGTTCGCCTCCTGGAAGCATGTCGACGCCCCGGTGGGCGGCGACATCGAGCATCACACCACGACCGACAATCGGCCCACTATGTTGCATTCCGCATCGTTGGGCACCCATCGGCTGGAGTGCGCTGACCGGATGACCGTTGTAGAGTGAATCTCCGACGAAGAAGTGGGCCAGCCCGTCGATGTGGGTTGTGCCGTGGGTATGCATCACCAGAATATCGTCGGCCGAGTGCGCCTCGCCTGAAGCACGGGGTCGGTGGGTCACAACATGCCAGGTCTGCCGGCGGGTTGGCATGTTTGGGCCATCCGGCGAAAGACCGGCTGCCAGTGAGTAGACCTTACCGCTGGTGACCAGTCCTGCTGCATGGCGCACCATCTCGCCGGTTAGCAGGTTTGTGGTGCCTTGCTCATCGTCGTCACCCCAGCGACCCCAGTTGCTTGGTGCTCCAACATCTTCCGGGCGTGTCATCGCGCGGGTCCTTTCAATTGACGGGTTCGACATCCTGACCAGCTGGCTGCGGGCGGCAACAACACCCTGGCCGGCTGTTCAACGGCAGTGCCGGCGCTTGATCGTGCGCCAGTTCGGAAATAGCCGTACATCGGCGCGTGTATCATAGCCTGCGAGGTACCCGGAAATGGTGTGCAGCCGCTTGCAGAACGGGTCCAGCATGGCCACAGACACATTCCACAGCGAGTTATCCCGGCGGCGCCGTCCATTTGGCGTGACGGCGATTGCAACCATCCAGATTCTCAGCGCAGTCGTCTGGGGTGTGTTCACCGTTACCGGACGGTTTGATTACAACGTCTTTCTCGGGTCGATCGGTTATTACGAGGTGGCCGGGCCGGCGCTGGCGGCGGTTGGTCTGTTTATTTCCTACGGCATGTTCACCCTGAAACGGCAGGCGTGGGTGCTGACGATGCTCTGGGCGGGGTTGAACCTGGCGACATCGCTCTGGACCTACTGGGAAGGCGAGCCGGCCTACCTGACGATGCTCTACAGCGTGGTGGTCGTTTACTACCTCAACCAGCGGGAAGTTCGGGCGGCGTTTATGGTCCCATTGTCGAAGGGGCCGTTGCGCGATGAATGATCTTGAACTGCTTCGTCGTTACGAGCCGATCCTGCGCTACACCTTTGGTGAGCTTTTCTTCCCAACCCGGGTGGAGCCGTACGTCCGGCGAAGCAGCCTTTGGCTACGCGGTCCAGGAGATTCCCTGACCCAACTGGCAAAGATCGGCGAGTTGTCGCTGGAGCGTCTGGCGGAGTTCGACAAGATCGAACCCGGTCACACGATGTTTCTGCACTTTGTTGAGAAACCGCTGGAAGGGGTGGCCTACCAGCGTTGGCGGCACCGGGAAGACCGCCCACGTTTTCAGGCTCCTGGCCGTCTGGCGCGGGTTGGCCTGACTTCCCGCCTGATCGATGCGCTGTTTTCGCTCTCCCTGATCCTTCGCGGAACTGTCCCCGGCGGTACTGCCGGTGCTGCTGCCATCAAATACGAACAGATGCGGCGTTCCTATCCTGGCTACACCTACTACGGCCGGGTGGTGCGTGAGGGCGGTTACATTGTCCTCCAGTATTTCTATTTCTACGTGATGAACGACTGGCGGACATCGTTCTACGGGGTAAATGACCATGAGGCAGACTGGGAACAGGTGATCATTTACCTCTCGGAACAACCGGATGGAGAGCCTGTTCCGGAGTGGCTTGCGTTTGCCTCGCACGATTTCTCGGGCGATGACCTGCGCCGGCGTTGGGATGACCCCACACTGACGATCATCGACGACCACCCGGTGGTTTTTGCCGGCGCAGGATCGCACGCTGCCTATTTCGAGCAGGGCGAGTATCTGCACTCCGTCAAGCTGGCCTTCCTTTCACCGGTGACAACTGTGCTTTACACGCTGGAGCGGCTCTGGCGGAACGTGTTGCGGCAGGGCGATCCGGATGTGCTGGTTGATCGCATTGAGGGGCTGCTGAGTGTCCCGTTTGTTGACTATGCGCGTGGAGACGGGCTGACGATTGGCCCCGGTGGTGATGCGGAGTGGACGCCGGAGTTGATCGACGAATCCACTCCCTGGGTATCCAGGTATCAGGGGCTGTGGGGCTTTGACTCCCGTGATCCGCTTGCCGGCGAGACGGCTCCCGGCGGGCCAAAGTTCAACCGCGATGGCAGCACCCGGCGAAGCTGGCACGATCCCCTCGGCTGGGCCGGTATGCACAAGGTTGCACCCGGTCCAAAGGCAAGCCAGTTGCTCGAGGAACACATCGAGGCATTGCGGCAGGAACTGGCCGATGTTCAGGAGAGTTGCGAACGGTTGTCCCTGTCGCTGCCGCGGCTGGATCTGGAAGTGCAGGCGCTACGTCTCAGTAAACATAATCAGCCGTTGATGCGGCAGCAGGAAGCGTTGCTGCGAGCAGGGGAGCGGGACCTGAACGCACTCTATCGCCGCCGGGCTGAATTGCGGGAGCGGATCGCCGCCAGTGAAGGCTACCTCGAGCAGATTCGTGAAAACCGGTTTGTTGGTGATCCACAGAGCCATATCGAACGCATCCACCGCCCGCAGAGCCAGCGGGTGGTGTTGCTGGGCAGGCTGGCTGAGGGATGGGCGGCGCTGAGTACCGGCGTGGTGTTGCTGGCGTTTGTTGTGCTGGCGTTGACCAACCTGGCGAACCGGTTTACGGTGCTCGCCCTGATCTTTGCCCTGTTCCTGCTGATCGAGGCAGTGCTCTATCGACGTCTTGAACGTCTGCTGCTGAATATCACGGTTACGCTGGCGATTATCGCATCCGTAGTGCTGGTTTATGAGTTCTTCTGGTTTGTTCTTGCCGGTTGTGCAATTGCACTCGCTGTGCTGATCATTTCCGATAATGTGCGCGAACTGCGTGGATAGAGGTGAGCCAAACCGTCGTTCCGACGCTATGCACCGGTCTTCCGGTTCCCGGACCATTCGCGCAATTTGGCGAGGACATCGCGAGCACCGCCGGATCGGGCGGATTCATCAACCGGGCGGATATTGAATCGCTCAAGCGTAAACTCGACCAGCAGTGAAAGCAGCACTGCGGCAACGATGAATCCGATAACCCAGAGAATCATCCGGTTCCGTTTCTGTTTGGCCGGAGCCGCTAGAAAACCAGCAAAAAGACGAAGGCAAGCAGGACGGGAAGCGCCAGGCATGCGGCACGGAGTGTCTGACGGTCGCGTCGTTCCTGGTCTCGCCGGCGCTCTGCCTCACGGGTTTCCGGGGGCAGATGGTCAGTATCGATAGTGGCCGTTTCCCGTTGGAGACCACCACGGCTCATCCGGCGGGATGTCGCCACCAGCAGACCGGAACCCATCATACAAAGTACCAGCAACTCGGCCAGCAGCAGAATAGTGAGCAGTTCACGAACGGGTTGTCCGAAGAGCCTTCCGGCAATCCATGCGAGGAACGCCGAGAGGATGACCAGAATGCAACCGATCAGGAGCGACCACCAGAGCCTTGCCGGGCCGTCCCATCGTTCGTGAATCCATGCAGCTCCGGACATCTTCAGCGCCCCTTCGATGACAGGTCTTCAGACGTCAGGTCGATCAACGGCTATCATTATCCATAGCCGGTGTCCTGATTCAAAGGAGCAACCGGCACTGGTAGCCGTGGTGGACGGCTACGAAATGTGAGAGAAGGTCAATGTCCTCCGGCGATATTCTGTTCATCCTTGTATTCATTGTCCTGCCGACTGCTGTGTTGGTCAGTGCTGCCTGGGCATTGGTCTTTATCCGCATGCGTCCGGAACAGGTGGTGCGCCGGGAAGAGTCCCGTCCGCTGGAACTCTCCCCCCATATTCCGGAGGAGTTTGACGAGGAAGCGGATACCATCATCTTTGCCACCGGCAGTTCCGGCGAGGAATCCATTCCGGAGCATGGCGAGTCCATTCAGCCGCCCGTTGATATTGACCCGGCACCGCTGCCACAACCGGAACCCACTCTCGTCCCCGCCCAGTACGATTCACTGGTTCCCCAGACGACAGAAGACCTTTCATCAGTAGAGGCAGCCCTGGTGGGGCCTGTTCCCGAACCAGAACCAGAAACGGAGCCGGAACCGCTGGAAGAACACAATCACCAGGAATTGGTGAGTTCAGACACCAGCGATCTTCCGGTGCTGGAATCCGGAACGGATGAACCGGAGGACGAAGTGGTCGCCGAGGATGTGCTGGTCGAAGACCGTCCTGGCGGTGCCGAGCCGGTCGGACGCCGGCGCAAGCAATCGGTCAAACTCGTCTCCGGCGAGGCGGATGTACCACGTACGCGTGGCCGCAACCGCGAGTCGTCACGCCAGGTGCCCCAACTCAACCGGCCTAATCGCCGGCGCGACGATACTCCGGCCCCCGATCAGGGCTAATTCCGGATCCAACCTGGAGAAGAAACACCCCTGACGACCATTCATCTTCGTCAGGGGTGTCTTTGGTTACCGCGAGATACCGGATCAGGCGATGGCAAACGCGGTGTGGAGTGCGTTGACGGCTCGGGCAACATCAGCCTGGGCGATGACGAACGAAATGTTGAGTTCGCTCGATCCCTGGGCGATGGTGACAATGTTGATGTCGTTTGCGCCCATGGTGCTGAAGACCCGCCCTGCCACGCCGGGAGTCCCGCGCATTCCTGCGCCGACGACTGCTACAATCGCAAGGTCATCGTTGAGCGTAACGGAAAGCACCCGCTCGCTCTGCAAGTCGTTTGCAAACTCCTCGTTGAGGGCAGACATTACGGCGGATGCATCGGTGTCCTGCACGATGAAGGTCACGCTGTGTTGGGAGGACGCCTGGGAGATCATGAAGACATTCGCCCCGGTTCTGCCAACGCTGCTGAAAATGCGGGCTGTGACATCGGAGACACCGATCTGACCGCGCCCCTGCACGGTGATGGCACTCATCCCGGAGATTGAAGCAATGGCCTTGGCTACCGGCAGCGGAGCGCTCTCGGTGTCAATCTTCGTGCCCGGCTGATCGGGCCGGAAGGTGTTCTTGATCCAGATCGGGATGCCGGCCTCGGCAGCCGGGTGCATCGTCTTCGGATGGATCACCTTGGCCCCAAAGTAGGCGAGTTCGGTCGCCTCGTCATAGGAGATGACATCCAGAGTCCGGGCTGCCGGGACAATGCGTGGGTCGGCAGTCAGAACGCCATCCACGTCGGTCCAGATCCACACCGCTTCGGCATCGAGCACGTTGCCGAGAATCGACGCCGAAAAGTCCGAGCCGCCTCTTCCGAGGGTTGTGGTGAGACCTGCCTCGTCGGCCCCGAAAAACCCGGTGACAATCGGGGTGATTCCGGTATCAATGAGTGGCTGAAGCGTCGTGCGGGCCATTGACCGGGTCTTGTCAAAGATCGGTGCGGCTGAGCCGAACTTGCTGTCGGTGACGATCAACTGGTCTGCCGGGACAGCCTGGGCCGGCGTACCCCGTTCTTCCAGTGCCGCGGCAACGACAACGCTGCTCATGCGTTCACCAAAGGAGACCAGCCGATCCTTCGCCCGGGGAGAGAGTTCCCGCAGCACATAGATGCTGTAGAGCAGGCGGGCGGCTTCGTCTACCAGCGTGGCAAGAGTGGCTTCAGTGGCCCGGCGTCGCTGTCCCGAAGGCAGCAGCTCGAGCAGGGCGGAGCGATGTGGAGCGAGCAACGTGGCTCGCGATGTTTCGACTGCCTCGGAGTTGCCGGCTTCGGCTTCGGCAGCAGTCGCCAGCAGGGTGTTGGTAATGCCGCTCATGGCCGAGACAATGACTACAATCGGGCCACTTGCTGCCTGTTTCGCCACGATGTCAACTGTCTGGCTGATCGCGGTCGCGTTACCAACTGATGTGCCGCCGAATTTCATTACCAGCATCTGATTGAGGACTCCCATGTACTGCGAACGATTTTGGTCTGCAAGACGCAACAAGGTAGGATAAACGCTAGTCGCGTGGGATGCTACCATGTGACTGGCAGTCACGTGCGGCCGTTTTGAACGTGGGTAACGGAAACACCGGTTGGCCGGGGCGAGCGGCGAGGCGCACCGGCAACCATTATGAGGAGCAGCCTGGTATGGGACGATCCGTCGCGTCGATCCGCAAGAGTCGTGGTGTGAACTTCCTCATCGCAGCAGCCATTCTCCTCTCCACCATCGCCAGCACCTTCGTACCACAGCCAGTTTCGGCGAATGAGTTCTTCGCGCCGGATGCTGACCAGGTCTATTTCGAACAGACTGGTCAGGTACTTGGTGGTGCATTTCTCGAGGCGTGGGATAACCTCGGTGGAGTGGGGCGCACCGGCAAGCCGATCACACCGGCAGTGCAGCACGGCGATCACTGGGTGCAGTGGTTCGAGTTCGCCATTCTCCAGGTTCCCATTGCCGAGCCGTATACCCAGAACGTGACGTATGCGCCGGCAGGAAAGCTGTATGCCGAAAAACTGGGCTACACCCTGTGGCATCCGGCCTTCAAGCGGGTTGAAGGCGCCGGCGAAGGCGCAATGTACTTCGAGGAAACCGGGCATACGCTGGCCAACGCCATGCTCGAGGCATGGAACGACAACAACTATCACGAGACCCTCGGCGCTCCGATCTCCGAGGAGTTCCAGGTCGGTATCTTTATCTACCAGTTCTTTGAGCGCGGTGCGTTTGCCTGGAACGAATATGACGGCGTTGAACCGGTGCCGATTGGAATCCTGGATGCGACCGTCAACGGTCAGTATGGTCCAAAGGTTGAGAAGCCTGAGGTCGCACGCGTCTGGAACCAGCGGCAGTTTGCCCGTTCCTATCCGGCACCCGGCGAACGCTGGATCGATGTCAACCTCACCAACTACACCCTGACCGCCTACGAGGGTGATGTGCCGGTACTCTCTACCTACGTCGTTATTGGCGCATCCATGGCACCGACCGTGCAGGGTGAGTTCTCCGTCTACTGGAAGCTCGAAAAGCAGACCATGGAAGGCATGGGCTGGACCGGTCTGGAGTATCGCCAGGAAGACGTTCCCTGGGTGATGTACTTTTTCGAGGACTACGCCATTCACGGGGCCTACTGGCGTGATTCATTTGGCTACGCCGGTAGCAATGGCTGTGTCAATCTGCCGACCGGTGTTGCCGAGCAGCTCTATCACTGGACACCATATGGTGCCCGGGTGGTGGTCCACACCGGATCCTGACCCATCCCGTAACACACAAGGTGAACTGGTCCCGAACCCGGCCTCAGGGCCGGGTTCTTCATTTTCGTGGGTTCATCGTTTGAGGAAGTAGCGCAGTCTGGCGCGCCAAACCCTGTGGCGTGTGCTCTGCCGCCAATGAGAAATGGCCGCCACTGGTGGTCAGGGCGGCCATTGTTTCGTTTGCTATCCGGAGTCGTTACGGGGTTTCCGGCTCTCTGGTTACTGACTCGGGAACAATCACTACCGGTTCCGGTTCAGGCTCCGGTTCAACCGTCACTTCCTGCACTTTTGCAGATGGCTCTTCGACAGGTTCCTCAACAGGTGTCTCGACAACCGGTTCCGGAGTTGGTTCGACGGGCGTCTCGGTTGCAGGCTGCTCTGCCGGCGCTTCCGCAGGCTGCTCGGCCGGCTGTTCGGCTGGTTGTTCAGCAGGAGTCTCGGCCGGTGTTTCTGCAGGTTGTTCAGCCGGGGTTTCCGTTGGCTGGTCGGCTGGAGTCTCCGCCGGGGTTTCGGCGGGCGTCTCTGTTGCCGGTGCCTCGTCCTGTGGCTGGTCGACTGGTTGGTCGGCCGGCGGTTCGGCTACCGGCTCCTGCACGACCGGTGGCTCCCAGGTAATAACTGCCGGCGGTGCAACCGGGAACTCATCGACAGACTGGACCGGCGGCAGCTTCGGAGCGTCAATCCAGTTGACCGGGTACTTCGGTGCGGCCCCCTCGGCCAGTTCGGAGCCTTCCGGCTGCGGGATAATGCGGCCGAATCCCTCAACGTGACCCATCCAGAACGGGGTGTTGAGCGATTCCACCCGGACGAACAATCCCTCAGCGGGCGCGTTGATCATGTAGCCCTTGCCGAGGTAGATCGCAACATGGGTGACACCGGGATCGGACGTCGTTCCCGAGAAGAAGATGAGATCGCCGGGGAGGAGTTGGTCGCGTTCGATCGGCGTGGCGGCAACATACTGGTCCGCTGCGACGCGAGGCAGCATGATCCCGGCATGGGAATATGCCCACGTAACCAGTCCGGAACAGTCAAAGCCGCCATCTGCATACGACGCACCACCCCAGACATAGGGAAGGCCGAGCGTCAGCATGGCCGCATCAACGATATGGCGGATTTCCGGCGCCATCGTTACTCCCTCGAAGAGGAAGTCAACGAAGCCGAGCGCCAGCAGATGGTTGGTGAACTTGTCGACGTAGACGTGACCGGTCGTGCCAAATGCGTCGGCTGCGACGGTAATTGCACCGGTTTGGTCAATAGCACCGAAATAGGCTGCGGCTGCCTGTTCCCATGACCCCCAGTGGGCATGACCACGAGCGAGAATTTCGGCGGCCGTACGGATATTGGTCCACGGGTCCCAAAGGTCACCGCCCCACTGGTTGGCAACTTCCTGCCAGTATTGCGGCATGACCTGCATCAAACCAATTGCGCCGGCAGGCGAGTGTGCATATGGATTACCGCCGGACTCGATGCCCATGATGGCAACCAGCACCTGCCAGGGAACACCGGTTTCAGCCGATGCCTGGGCAATGAGATCTATCCAGGGGCCAGCCCCTTCGAGGTGTGCGAATTCCGGTGCGAAACCGCCGACCGGCATTGTCCAGTCAGTCAGCATGTAACTCAGCTGACGCTGTTCACCAGTTTCTACCCGAGCGCTGCTGTCGTGCTCGATTCCGGAGAGCCCAACAAGATGGGCGACCCCGGATATGCCGAACAGCACGATGACGAGCACGGCTGCGGCGAGGACTTTCATCAAGGAACTCCGAACGGGGATCCTTATCCCATTGGGCGCGGAACGCGCCTTTCCACCCGACCCCGCTGGTACGAGATCAAACCACTTCTCCCTGCCCGCCGATGCCGGATGCGTCGCCGGACCCCATACGTGCACCGAAGGCTAACGCATCCGGGGCCGATCGTCGATGTCCCCATCCATCAACGAACGCCCACAGTGCGTCCAGTACCTTGCAATGCAGGCCCGGCGGGCAGCGTTACGGTCGTGCGAACTCTTCTGTTCGCAGCATAACACGAAGATTCTCTGCGGCATCGCCGAAGTGCGGTCGAATCCTGCCGCCGGCAAGTTCCCAGATCACCCCGCCAAACCGCTCTATGAAATAACGATCGTGGGTCGCAACCAGCATCACTCCTGAACATAATGCCAATGCACGTTCGAAATCTTCCAGCACATCCAGACTGAGATGGTTGGTTGGCTCGTCGAGAAGCAACAGGTTGGTGTTCTCGGCAACCAGGCGCGCGATCTGGAGTTTCCTGCGCTGCCCGGAACTGAGTTTGCCCACCGGAGTGTAAAGATCATCGATATCAAACAGTCCAAACCGGAAAAGATCGCTGATCAGTTCGTGTTCCATGCCGGTCAGCCCGTTGCGATACGCCTCGAGCACTGTCTGTTCCGGGTTGAACCCGGCTGCATGCTGGTCCAGATACCCGATACGGGCGGCGGGGGCGATATGGACGCTCCCGCTATCCGGTTTCAGCCGACCGGCGATGACATTCAACAGCGTCGACTTCCCGGTTCCGTTGGCTCCAACGAGCACTACCCGCTCGCCGCGGCGAATGGTGGCACTTACCGAATCGAGGATACGCTGCCCGTCGAACGAGACGCTGACGTTCTCAAGGCGGATGACCTCGTCGCTCTGCAAGTCATCGCCATCAAGCCTCGCCTGCATGTGCATCATCGCCGGCGGCCGTGGTGTGGGATGTTCTTCCAGACGCCGCAACCGTTCCTCGAGCCAGCGAATACCCTTGCCAGCCGTCTTGTCGGAACGCGCTTTTGCGGCGTTGGCGATGTGCTTGTCGGCATCCTTCGGGGGAGGAGCCTTGCGGTCGACGCCGGCCCGGATTTGCTGGATCGAGCGGCGGAGTTCCTTCATTTCCTCCTGCTCGGCGAGGAAACGCTCTTCCTGCTGGATGCGCTCCCGCTCGCGTGTCGCAGCGAACATGTCGTAGTTTCCGGGGTAATCGCGGGCGGTATGGGTGTGCTCATCGATGGCGATGATCCGGTTGACGGTCTGGTTGAGGAAACGCCGGTCGTGGGAAACCACGATCAGCATCCCCTGGAATACCGACAGATACTCTTCCAGCCATGCGATGCTCGCGAAATCCAGGTGATTGGTCGGTTCATCGAGCAACAGGATATCCGGCGAGGTCAGCAACAATGAAGCCAGCAGCACACGTGCTTTCTCACCACCCGAGAGGGTGGAAAACAACTGTGTTCGCGGCAACCGGGTGATCGCCAACCCCTCGCGGACCTGATCGATGCGATGGTCGATATCGTAGCCACCGGCACGTTCGAACCGGTCGAGCAGTTCGCCATATTCCATGGAAAGCTCATCGAAGTGGTCCGGCCCGGCCCCAGCCATTTCCATCTCGAGCTCACGCAGACGAGCTTCGATCTCCTTCAGGTTTCCGGCAGCAGCGTAGATGAGATCTTCAACCGTCGCCCCCGGCGGCTCGGGTGGGTCTTGCGGCAGGTAGCCGGTAACGATCCCTTCGGGCATGGATATCTCGCCACTGTCAGGCACGACCTCGCCGGCGAGAATCCGGAGCAGCGTGGATTTGCCGGAGCCATTGGCTCCAACAAGGCCAACTCGCTCGCCATCGGCGACGACGAAGGAAACATCCTGGAGAATGGTGACAGGTTCGTAGGATTTGGAAAGACGTACAACAGACAGATGCATAAGGAAACAACCTCAACAGTCAGATGTTGCCCCGTGGCCGGGACAGTGCAATGACGGTGTTTGCGTGAGGTTGTTATCGAATCACTGGGGTGTCTCGACGCTTTCTGCGATGATCTGTCTGAAAACCGGCAACCAGCATATCGAGAATTCAGGAAAGAGGCAAGGTCGATGAAGACGATCCTGCACATAACGACCCCTGAAGCATGGGATGCGGCAGGCAGGACCGGGGCGTATACCGCGCCGTCTCTGGATACGGAAGGGTTCATCCACTGTTCGCTGCCGGAGCAGGTTGCGGCTGTTGCCAATGCGATCTACGCCGGACGGGAAGACCTGGTGCTGCTCTGGATTGATGCCGGGCGTGTCGCTCCAGCCATCCGGTATGAAGGAACTCCGGATGCCTATCCGCATATCTACGGACCGTTGAACATCGACGCTGTGCTGGAAGTGACTCCCTGGCAACCGGGAGAAGATGGTCGATTCCGGACGCCATCATGCGATACTGCAACCGGAACCAGTGTTGAGCGCCCAATAAAGGAAAGTGACTGACCCATGCCGGTGATTCATCTTGATATCCGCCACCGTGAGCCCTATGCAGACGGGATGTCGTTTGGCGAGAGCGGCTCTTACGAACGTATCGACGGCATTGTGACCTTTGCGGTGAACCCCGAGAATCCCGCCAACCAGTCGATCGTCGATCTGGACCTTGCACCGCGGGACGAAAACGGGCTGGTTCAGTTCAGTTCCGACCTGGTTATTCTGACCCCGGCCGACCCATCGAAGGGCAAGCGCAGAGCGATGGTCGAATTGCCCAACCGCGGCCGGAAGCTTTCCCCACGGCAATACAACCGCAGCACGGTTGATGTTTCACCCAACCGCGAGATTCCCGCCGGCGATGGCTTCCTCTTCCGGCATGGCTTCACCGTTGCCTGGATCGGCTGGCAGTGGGATGTCTATCGCAGCGAGGCGTTGATGGGGCTTGATGCTCCGCGCGCAATGATCGACGGGAATGAGGTAGAGGGTCAGGCAGTCGTCGAGATTCATCCGAGTGTCGGGGCGAAGACCTGGTTGCTGGCCAACCGCCTGCACCGGCCGAACCCCGTTGCCGATCTGGATGACCCGGATGCGATCCTGACCGTTCGAGACTACGAGGATGGCGAGGATACCATCATCCCGCGTGACCGCTGGCGATTTGCCCGCGAATCCGGGAACGAAGTCGTACCGAGCCGGGAGCATATCTATTATGAAGACGGCTTCGAGCCCGGCAAGCTGTATCACGTCATCTACCGGGCGCATGGCGCACCGGTAGTCGGTACCGGATTGCTGGCGGTGCGTGATATCGGGGCGTTCCTGAAGTCGGATGCAGACCTCAACCCGGTTGCCGGCGCTATCGACCGGATTTACGCCTTTGGCATCTCCCAGACCGGCCGGATGCTGCGACATTTCCTGTACCTTGGGCTGAACACGGGCGAAGACGGTCAGCAGGTGTACGACGGCATCATTCCGCATGTTGCTGGCGGGCGGCGCGGTGAGTTCAATCACCGCTTTGCCCAGCCATCGGTGCAATCCACCCCTGGCTTCGGACACCGATTCCCGTTTGCCGGCGTGGAGATGGAAGACATCTACAGCCCGTCATCTGATGGTTTGTTCAATCGCTTGCGGACCAGTGGTCACATGCCCAAGGTGATCTTCAGCAACACCTCTGCCGAATACTGGCGTGGTGACAGTTCACTGATGCACACCGACCCTGCCGGCACGCGTGATGTTGACCCGGAGCCAGACACCCGGATTTACCTCTACGCCAGCACCCAGCACGGCCCCGGGAATCTGCCGCAAGGCAATGTGAACGCCAACGACGGGTCAGTTGGCCGCTACGGGTTCAACCTGGTGGAATACACCCCGCTCCTGCGGGCGCAACTGATCAATATGGATCGCTGGGTTGCCGAGGGGCTTGAACCGCCGCCCAACGCGTTCCCACGCATTGCCGACGGGTCAGCAGTATCCAATGCCCAGGTGCTGGAGCATTTCCGTGCCATCCCGGGGATGCACCTGCCGGATTCAGACAGACTTCCGGTGATCCGTGAGGTTGATCTGGGGCCAGATGCAGACAAGGGAATTGGACGGTATCCGGTGGTGGAGGGCGGAGTGTATCCCGCCTACGTTTCCAATGTTGATAGCGATGGCAACGAAGTTGCCGGCATCAAGTTGCCGGATGTGACCGTGCCGATTGCGACCAACACTGGATGGAATCCACGCCATCCCGATACCGGCGGAGCCGACCAGATCATGGCCATGCAGGGCTTCACAATGTTCTTCCCGCGGACGAAGGAAGAGCGCGAGGCAACTGGTGATCCCCGGTTGTCGATCGAGGAGCGCTATTCCTCGAAGGAGGCCTATCTCGCCGAGGTGCGTAAGCAGGCAGAGGCGCTGGCGCATGACCGCTACATTCTGGAAGAAGACATCGAAACGGTGGTTTCTGATGCCTCACTCCGCTGGGATGTTGCGATGGGCTCTGCCTGACATCGCCTGAACGCAACAGCAAGCCCCGCTCCTGATACCGGCGCGGGGCTTGCTGTTTGTGCTTGATTGTGTGCGGTCTTATCCGCCGATGCGGGACATTTCGACCTTGCGGAGGTTGATCGTATTGGCCGAGCGCACCTCTGAATAGCGGTCGGCACGGGCGCTCCAGACAGAGCGTAATTTCTCGCTGATCTCTTCATCGGTCGAACCGTTGCGCAGCAGCGTGCGGAAGTCGTGGCCCCTCGTGCCGAAGAGGCAGGTATACAGTTCGCCGTCGGCCGAGAGGCGCGCCCGGGTGCAGGAGCCACAGAATGGCTGGCTGACGGACGAAATGATTCCGATTTCGCCACCACCATCGATGTAGCGGTAGCGATCGGCAACCTCACCGTAGTAGTTGGGGTCGACCGGTGTCAGTGGCCACTGCTGGCCGATGGTTTCCAGAATCTCGGCCGCCGGCACGACATCGTCCATCCGCCAGCCGTTGGTGCTGCCGACATCCATGAACTCGATGAAGCGCAGAATGATGCCGGTGTTCCGGAAGTGGCCGGCCATGTCGATGATGCTGTTTTCATTGACCCCGCGCTTGACCACCATGTCGATCTTGACCGGTTCGAGTCCGGCTTCCAACGCGTTGTCGACGGCCTGGAGCACCTTATGTACCGGGAAGTTCACGTCGTTCATCGACATGAACACCGCGTCATCGAGCGAATCCAGGCTGATGGTGATCCGGTTGAGTCCTGCGGCCTTGAGCGCTTTGGCCTTCTTTGGTGAGAGGAGGGAGCCATTGGTCGTCATCGCGACATCCTCGATGCCTTCGATTTCAACCAGCATGGCAACCAGGTCCTCGATGTTGCGCCGTACCAGTGGCTCACCACCGGTCAACCGGAACTTCTGGACACCGTGGGCAGCGAAAATGCGACCGAGCCGGGCAATTTCATCGAACGTGAGTGTGTCTTCCTTCGGCAGGAACGGGTAGTTCGCGCCGAAAATCTCCTTGGGCATGCAGTAGACACACCGGAAATTGCATCGATCGGTGACAGAGATCCGGAGATCACGAAGTGGTCTATGGAGTTGGTCAACAATACTCATAGACTGAGTATATACCAATTGAACAGAAACCAGTACCTCAATCCCGATTTCCCCTGGGCGGTCGACAGATGGGGTAGATCAGGTTATCATGGCGTACGTACGCATGTAAGTACGCGTTTTGATGGAGATCTGTCCTGATGGATGCACGACCTGATCAACAGACGCGCCGGCGCAACAAGGCTGTTCTGCACCCGGCAGCCCTGGGGAGATGGAACCGGGACCAACGGTCTCCGGCACGGCGGCTGACCCCACGGCCGGTAGATCCGCCTCAGCCTGAACTCACCAGACCGTTCATTCCGCTCCAGCAGGTTGATCCCGAACCGGTGCGTCTGCAGCCGATCCAGGCGCGTTCCGGGTTGCCGTTTTTGATGCGGGAGACAGCCTGTCCATTTCTGGAATGTCGCCAACAAGGACGTCGTTGTCTGAGTACCAAACATTCCGTCGTCAGCTTGCAGCGCCAGGCTCGCCACTGCCTGACACCTGCCCATCGTTCCTGCCGTTCCTACCGGGATGCCCGGAAATACCGACAGGTGCCGCCGGCCGAGGCCGCGTTCTACACCACCGGTGTGTTCGTCATCCTTGTCCTTTTCCTGATGGTCGGGATTTCCTGAAACCAACACTGTTTGCGGTGTGTGCCATGTATGCAGAGAGCCCCGTATTCATGGAAATACGGGGCTCTTTATGTTGCTGTCGTCGAGCAGATCCCGGTCAGATCAGGCGGACCACTCGTCGAAGATGAGTTTGGCTATCCGGCCATTGAGGACAGCGCCCGGATGTTCCGGGCCGAAGCCGTGATCAGGGTTGTTTTCGGTCATCAGGGCTATGGCAAAGCGTGTGCCGTCGGCAAGGTCGACCAGTCCGACGTCGGCCCGAACTCCCATCTGGAAGCCGCTCTTCGAGCGCACCTTGACCGGGGATTCCTGACGGTTATAGGTCTGGAACGGCAGGTACCGGCCGATCTGGTCGAGATATTGCTGGGTGAGCAGGATTTCCTCGATCTGCTCGCAGGACTCAGGGGAGACGACACTACGCGAGGCGATTCCTTCAAGCAGTGTCACCATATCCTGCGGGGTGCTGGCAGAATAGGTGCGCAAATCGACCCCCGGACCGGATGGCTGGAACCCGTAAGTGGTGTCTTTCATGCCCCACTTGCGGCCCGATTCCTCGATCTGTTCCCGGCCAAGCAGGCGAACCAGCACGGCTGTCGAGACATTGTCCGAAAGGGCAATCATCAATGTCGCATGATCGCGGATCGGCAGGAGTAACGAGGTGGATAGCTCCTTGAGAATTCCGGAGCCACCACGGCGATCTTCCGGGACCATCTCTACCTGGGCGTCCAAGTCGAACTCGCCGGCCTCAACCCGGCGGAACAATTCGACCAGGACCAGCAGTTTGATCGTGGATGCGGCCGGCATGATCCGGTCCTGCCGGTAACCGATTTCCTCACCAGTGGTGAGATTCCGGGCGAAGAACGCTGCCTCGCCATCAAACTCCTGACACAGCCTGCTGGTTTCCTGATACAGGCGGCTTGACTCGTGCATCGTCTGTTTGCTCCCTGATGGACAGACCCGTATCGGGGTCGAAAAAGTGCAATACATTGGGAGAGATTAGCACGTTGATCTGGTCACCGATGGCCAGGTCCAGGGTTGATGGCAGGCGGGCAACAATCGGTTCCTCGTTGCCGGTATTCAGGTAGACGAAGTACTCATTGCCCAGCGTTTCCAGCACATCCACCGTCGCCGGGAAACTGATAGCGTCCGGGAGTTCGCCCGGCTCGCGGGAGTCACGCATGTGTTCCGGGCGCAGTCCGACGATCAGTTCATCGAGGCCGGCTGCCCGGACAACCTGGGCCGGTTCCCCGGACAGCGGGATGGTCCGGTTTTCACTCTTCAGAGTGATCTGGTCGCTTTCGGATGTGACGTTCATGCGGAAGAAGTTCATGGCCGGGCTGCCGATGAAGCCGGCGACGAAGAGATTGGCTGGCCGGTTGTAGAGCACCTCCGGTGTATCGAACTGCTGGAGTTCGCCAAAGTTCAGCACGGCAATCCGGTCGCCCATGGTCATCGCCTCCACCTGGTCGTGGGTGACATAAATCGTGGTGGTCTGGAGCCGGCGATGGAGTTTGATCAGTTCGGCCCGGGTTTGAACCCGGAGTTTGGCATCCAGGTTGGAGAGCGGTTCGTCCATCAGAAACGCCTGTGGCTCACGAACGATCGCCCGTCCCAGTGCGACACGTTGGCGCTGTCCGCCGGAGAGTGCCCGCGGTTTGCGTTCCAGGAGTTCCTCGATACCCAGAATCTGTGCTGCGTTAGCGACACGGCTGTCGATTTCTGATTTTGAGTACCTGCGGAGTTTCAGACCATAGGCGAGGTTGTCGTACACGCTCATATGGGGGTAGAGCGCATAGCTCTGGAAGACCATCGCAATGTCACGATCTTTCGGCGAAAGGTCGTTGACGACGCGGTCGCCGATGGCGATGTAGCCATCGGAGATCTCTTCCAGTCCGGCAACCATCCGCATGGCAGTTGATTTGCCACTTCCGGAAGGGCCAACCAGCACCACGAACTCGCCGTCGTGGGTTTCCAGTGTCAGGTCCCGCACGGCAACGTCATTGCCGAACCGCTTCCAGACTTCGTTGAAGAGCACCCGTGCCATTGTGCGTGATCTCCTTCCGGAGCGAGGCCGGGAGCAACCGCGGTTGCTCCCGGAATAGCCAGCGATCAGGACGCTGCGCTGGCTTCGCGATCGATCTGTTCCTGGGCGGCGTTGAGGACCGTTTCAACGTCCTCCCCGTTTTCAACGATGGAAGCCCAGGCGTCGGCCATGATGCCCTGAACAGCACCCCAGTAGGTGACATTCGGGCGGGCCATGGTGTTTTCCATTGCCTCGCGGATGGCATCGAAGTACGGCTGCTGCCACTCTTCAACCACGCCGTAGGCATCCTCACGGACGGCCGGCCAGGCGAGTTCACGGGTAAGCGTTTCCTGTACCTCTCGCGACATCAGGTAGCGGGCAAAGAGCAGGGCAGCATCGCGGTTCGGCGATCCGTTCGGAATAGCCGAAACCTCGCCGCCGAGCACTGCGATCGGGCCGGACGGGCCTGCCCAGTTGGCATAGGCGTGAATGTCGTCGCGGCCGGCTTCCTCAACGATCACGTTGACACCAAACGGCCAGTTGCGGCCGAGGTAGATACTGTCGTTCGCCATGTACGTGTTCATGGTGTCGAACTTGGCGGTCGGGGTCTGCGGGCTCAAATAGGGGCTGAGTTCCTGCAGGAAGGTGAAGGCTTCGATTGCCTCCGGGCTGTTGATTTGCAGCGGGTCGCCGCCTGCCTGCCAGATAAACTCGGTCACCGTCACGCCTACCGGACCGCCACCGCCCTCGGCAGAACCTTGCAGGGCGACACGGCCGATGCCTTCGGCCTCGTGGAAGGCCCGTGCAACCTCAAGCAGTTCTTCCCACGTGGTGGGTGGTTCCAGCCCTGCTTCCTCAAAGGCGCCGGTATTCCAGTAATTGATCTGAACGTTTGGCCGGTAGGGCAGGAAGTAGAGGGTGTCGTCGAACCGGAGCACCGGCAGGAGCGCGTCGATCGTCTCTTCCGGGATCATGTCTTCAAAGTCGGAGAGATCCTCGACCAGATTATTGGCAACCAGCGGTGCCAGGCTGTTGTTGTCGATAGCGATGAGGTCGATCTCGACCCGGCCCGCCTGGACCTGTGCTTCCAATTGGCGGACGACATCGGCTGCCTCGATCTGGAGGAAGTCAACCTTGATACCGGTCTTCTCCTCAAAGTCAGGTAGCAGAATGTTGTCGAACACTTCCCGCTCGGACTCTGCCAGCGAGGTTGACCAGCGGATGGTGGTGCCTTCGTAGTCTCGTGGCCACTCCTCCTCGTCACCGTCATCATCGCCGGTGCCCGAGGTTGCTGTCCCGTCTGCCTCGGCAGTGGGGGAGCCATCGTCCGTTTCCGGCGTTTCAGTGCCTTCGGCCTCTTCGGTCGGTGATTCGTCGGTGTCGGCTTCGGTCGGTTCGTCTTCAGCTTCGGTTGGCTCTTCCTCAGCCTCGGTTGCTTCAGGGGTTGTATCATCGCCGGCCGGAGTAGTTGGTTCGGCCGCTGTGGTTGCGGTTGGGTCATCCTCATCATCGGCGCAGGCAGCAAGCAGGGCGGCAATAGCCGGCATTGAGAACCCAAGCGCGACTGCACGCCGGAGCACTGTCCGGCGGCTTAGCCTGCCGGTGGATGCTTCCGCATACAGTTCCTCAAAATTTCTGGATGTCATGTCTCCTCCTTGCGAATCGTTTGTTGCGTTTACTGCGACGAAATCGTCACAATGCGGACCTGCTTCCGGCTTTATTGGAGTCATTGGGGAATGCAGGCGAACGTCTCGATTCGAATACTCACCTCCCTTCTGTATTCCTTCAGGTCAGCCCTTGATTGCGCCACTGAGGTAACCGGTGCGGATATAGCGCTGCAGGAACAGCGTGATGATGAACACCGGTATCGTGAGAATGACCGAGAAGGTGGCGACATCGAAAAATCCACCTCGGGTGGCGTAGTAGTAGGTAATTCTGGGCAACGTGAACTCCGACGGCAGCAGGTAGATTGCCCAGAGAAGGTCGTTCCACGAATCGAGCCAGGCAAAGATGCCGGCGACAATGATGCCCGGCAGTGCCAGCGGGAAGACGATCCGTAGTAGCGTGCTGATCCGCCCGGCGCCATCCACCTGCGACGCTTCTTCCAGATCAACCGGGATTGCGCTGAATGTGGCCACAAGAATCCAGGCGACAAACGGCAGGTTGCGGATCATGTGCGCCAGGATTAGTCCGATTTCAGAGTCACTCAACCCCCATCCATAGAACCGGGCGGCAATTGGCGTCGCGATGGTTACCTCGGGGAACATCCGGGTGAACAACAGCGCCAGGACAATGCCGTACCGCCAGCCACGCGGCAACCGGGAGATTGCGTAGGCTGCCGGCGAAGCGATGATGATGCAAGCAAGCGCGGTGCCGGTTGCCACGATCAGGCTCATCTGGAGTGGCGGCAGAATACGATCGGCATCCAGCAACCGATCCCAGTGTTCCCAGGTGAAGTTGCGGATGAGTAGCGGTGGATGCCGCGTCAGGACATCCTCTGAAATGCTGACCGAAATCTTGAAGAGAATGTAGAGCGGGAAGATAAACCAGAGGATGAAGAAGAGTGCCAGCGCCAGGAACAGCAGTCCCACACCGCTGGACTTCAGGCGTTCAGTCAGGGTGCCTTGTTCCATCTAGATATCCTCCTGCCGTCGTTCGACAATCAGGAAGTAGGCCACGATGAAGATGACGATCATGCCCAGCAGAATCGTCGCGGCTGCCGAAGCGCGGTGCAGGTTGTTTCCGAAGTATTCAAAGTAGACGAAACTGGACATCACCGGCACCTGGTTGCCAGCAAGGACAATGGCAATGTCGAAAATCCGGAATGCATCGATCGCCCGCAGGATGACAGCCATGGTGATTGCCGGCATCAGCAGTGGCAGAGTGTGGTCGCGGAACTTGCGCCAGCCACTTGCGCCATCAACATCGGCTGCTTCGTAGATATCGCGGGGAATGGCCTCAAGCCCGGCCAGGAGAATCAGGATCACCAGCGGGGTGGTTTTCCAGGTATCTGCCAGGGCAATGGCGAACATTCCTCGCCATCCGGATTGTGTCCAGTAGATCTGGTTCTCGATGATCCCCAGGCGGAGCAGGATCTCGTTGAGGTAGCCCTGCAAACCGAAGATGTAGATCATGGCTGCACCGGCAACCAGCGTTGGGACGCCGAGCGGTATCAGGACCATGCTACGGAAGAATCCACGTCCACGGAACGCACGGGTCAACATCAGCGCGATGATCAGCCCGAACAGCAGTTCCAGGGTCACTCCAATGACCGTAATCCCGATGGTGTTGCGGACAGCCGCACTAAACCCCGGCCGGTCGGCGACCTCGCGGTAGTTTGCAAAGGTTGGCCAGTCTCCGGTGAACCGGTCCTCGAAACTTAACCTGATTGATTCCAGTACCGGTAAAAGGGTAAACCCGAAAATGTACAGCACCAGCGGCAGGATCATGATGATGGACAGACCATGCCGTTGCAGAAACCTGCGCCAACCCGGCGGGGGTTGGTACACCAGTGGACCATTGGGGGGCCCGGAAGCTTCCATGGCAGCCTCTTGATGTCGCAGGCGGCCGATGAAGGTTGGAACATTACCTGAGGCGGGACGTTCGGGTGGCTCTGCTCGCAAATTGCTCCAGCGTATGCTGGCAACCGCATCGGTCGCATTCTGTATGCCGCCTCTGTTCAAGAATACAGTGTTTTGTGAAGGCAAACGGGTGTGTGCCTGATGGCCCGGGTTTGGTTGAATCGCGGAAGGTTTGGAGCCAGGAAGGGAAGAGACCTGATGGAGAGCACACCGGAGAATCGCCGGCCGTTGATGTTGCCGCCCGCGCCGGTCGTCGCCGGCATTGTTGCAAACGCGCTTGCCGAGGATATTGGCTTTGGTGATCTGACAACCTCGGCCATGATCGGGCCGGATGCCCGGACCAGCGGCGTGATCATCGCCCGCGCCGAGGGGGTGATTGCAGGCTTGCCGTTCGCAGCCGAGGTATTCCGTCAGGTAGATACGCGCATCGTCCTGGAACAGGTGGTCAATGATGGCGACCGTGTACACCCCAACGATGTCGTTGCCCGGTTGTCCGGCCCGGCCCGAGGGGTGCTGACCGGTGAGCGGGTGGCATTGAACCTGCTCCAGCAACTTTCCGGGGTTGCCACGCTTACCAGGCGAATTGTCGACGAACTGGCCGGCACAAACGCCCGGTTGCTGGATACCCGCAAGACGGTCCCTGGCTTGCGCCCGTTGCAGCGCTATGCAGTTCGTGCCGGAGGTGGAACCAATCACCGCTACAACCTTGCGGATGGTGTGCTGATCAAGGAAAACCACATTACTGTCGCTGGCGGGATAACCGCTGCGATTCAGCGTGCTCGCTCGGCAATCGGGCCGATGACCCGGGTCGAGGTCGAGGTGGAATCCCTTGAACAACTCGAGGAGGCACTGGCCGCCGGAGCCGATATGGTGCTGCTGGACAACATGACGCCCGAACAACTCCGCCAGGCAGTCGAACTCAATGCCGGGCGAGCGACGCTTGAAGCGTCCGGTGATATCTCCGTCGAGACCGCAGCGGCTGTCGCTGCTTCCGGTGTTGACTATCTCTCTTCAGGTGCATTGACCCACTCGGCAAAGGCGTTGAACCTGAGCCTGCTGCTTGATCCAATTGACGCGCTACCGGATTCAGAGGATCATTCATGATAGGCAACTCCTGCCGGACGCGAACGGGAAGGCTGTCATGTTTGATCAACGAGGGGGGAACGGCCTGATTGGCCGCTCATTCAGCGGCTACAGGATCACGGAGTTCATCTCTCGTGGCGGCATGGGCCTGGTCTACAAGGCACACCAGGAATCCCTGAACCGGCCAGTTGCCATCAAGGTTCTCTACCCGCATCTCAGCGCCGACGACAGCTTTCGTGAACGGTTTGTTCGCGAGGCACAGGCTGCCGCTGCGCTGGCCCACCCGAACATCGTCCGGGTCATCGATTTTGGCTCGCAGGACGATTTCGAATACATGGTCATGGATTACGTGGATGGCGAAAGCCTGCGTGATCTGCTGCTGCGGCTTCAGCAGCAGGGAGAACATCTGCCGGTGGAGCGCACAATCCGGATTCTCAACGAGGTTGGCGCTGCGCTGGCCTATGCCCATGATCGCGGGTTCGTCCACCGCGATGTCAAGCCGGGCAATGTATTGCTGACCAGCGATGGCCGGGCATTGCTTTCTGATTTTGGCGTCGTGAAGGCGATCGGTATGAGTCAGATGACCCATGCCGGTGCGGTGATCGGCACACCGGATTATGCTGCTCCCGAGCAGAGCCTGGATGCTGCTGCCATTGGTCCCGGGGCGGACCAGTATTCGCTGGGCATTGTTGCCTACGAGATGTTGACCGGGCGTATTCCATTTCAGGGACAAACTCCGACTGCAAGCTGGCAAATGCACATGAACGAGCCACCGCCGCCACCGAGCGAGTTTGCTCCGTGGATACCGGCGGAAGCGGAAGCAGCACTCCTGAAGGCCCTGGCAAAACAGCCAGCAGACCGTCATCCGGACGTGATGGCATTTGTCGAGCGGCTTTCCGCTGGCCTTGCCGGTTCCGGCACGCTAATGGCCTCTGCTCCATCATTTCCGGTTGCCGGCCAGCCGCCAGTGACGCCACCGCCTGCACCACCTTCCGGCATTGAGACCGGACGCTCCGGTCGCGGCAGAATGTTCGGCGCCATCGCCGCCGGTGTTCTGGCTGTGTTGCTGGTGTGTGGCCTTGGTGGATATCTCGTCTGGGGAGTACTCTCCGGAGATGACGAGAAAGATGCAACGCCAACCATCGGGCAGGTCGCTGTCGCCTCGACAGCAACCGAAGAACCTGCTGCGACCGACGAGCCGGCTGGTGAGCCAACAGAAGCAGACCCCACTCCAACTGACGAGCCTGTCGTGGAACCTTCACCGGCCGAACCTGCTGTCGACGACGAGCCGACAGCCGCAGAACCAACACCGACCGAGGACCATGCACCGCAGATGCCAACGATCGCTGCGCCGATCTTTCGCCCGACGCCGACGGCGGTTCCTGTGCCTGCACAACCGACCCCGACCGTTGCCGAGGCCGAGTCCGGAGACCCGGAAGATTTCGGTGAGTTGCTGGTCAGCAGCGACCTCAAGGACTGGGCGGCCGGAGAGATCGACATTGGTAGCGGTTTCCCCAGTGAGGAGGGGTACCATCTGCGGAATGTGTCGCCGGAAGGTCTCGAAATCTGGACCGGAGCAGCCAACGTTAACGCGTCCGACATGCTTGCCCAGGTCGATCTTCGACTGGTTGCCGGTGGTGCTGCCAGCTATGCCTGCCTGGTGATCCGTGCCAATGAGAACATCTGGACCCACGGATATTCGTTGTGTGTCAACGGGGATGGATATTCCTTTGGCGATTTCATTTCAATTGATGAGAGCAACGGCCGCATATTCGAATCCCTGCTGTCCTACGAGCAGCGCCCGCAGTTCCGGCCGGCGACCGAATGGAACACGCTGGCAATCGGCATCGCAAACGAGCAGATGCTCTTCTGGATCAACAACGAGGTCGTCGGAGCTGCAACTCACTTCAGTCCGGATGTCGCGTCCGGAACGGTCGCCTTTGTCGTTTATGGTTTCCAGGAAGAGCCGACCGAGTGGGTCTTTACCAATCTGGAAGCATGGTCGATTTTCTAGGTCATCCGGCTGTTACACTGTTCCAGGCGCAAGCCGGGCTGATCCCGCCAGAACTGCCCCGGTTACGAAGATTGAAGACCACGGGAAGCTGCCCGTGCGCAGAATTCGAAGGGTCGGTATATGAGCTTCTCCGGACGAACTGGTGGGCGGTATCAACTTGCCGCACTCCTGCTGATGCTCTCCATGATCCTGACCGCCTGCATGTCCAGTGGAGGTGATGACCCGACAGCAACGCCGGAGCCCACCGCCACACCGACCGAGGAACCACAACCAACACCAACGCCGACCGAAGAACCAACCCCGACACCGGAACCAACACCAACCGAGGAGCCATATCGCCCTGCACCAACCGTTGCCGTTCCGCGGCACCAGTCAACGCCAACACCGATTCCGGCGCCGACATCCACGCCGGAGCCAGCTCCTGAAGAGGGCGGTCTGAGCGAGGTGTACTTCAGCACGCTCCATGACTGGGCAGGTGGAGAAGTTGACCTCGGTAATGGTGCGATCGGAAGCGGCTTTACCTCGGACGAAGGCTACCATCTCTACAACTCATCTCCCGACGGGGTAGCTGTCTGGAACGGATTGACGGATATCGTTCTGGGCGATCTTGTGGCGACGGTTGACCTGCGGATGGTCAGCGAGGGAGCGCTTGGATACGGTTGTCTTGTCATCCGCACCGAACTTGATGCGATGTCCTACGGCTACGCGCTCTGTCTGAACGGCCAGAACCAATCGGTTGCAGATTTCACCTACACCGATTCCGAGTTCATCCGCTATTGGGATGTTCTGGTGGATTTCGGGCAGCGTGAGCAAAGCCTGCCGTCCAACGAGTGGAACAACCTGATGATTGCCGCTGTGGGGCAAGGATTCGCGTTCTACGTGAATGACGAACTCATCGGCACCGCTGAACACGACGGTCCGCTTACCGGGCAGATCGGTATTTTTGTGTACAACTTTGATGAAGTGCCCACTGAGTGGGTCTTCACCAACCTGGAGATCTGGGCGCCGGAATAGTCCTGTACCCAGTCCGGAATGAACAGGGTTATCTGGTTGGGGCATGATTTCGCAGGGACGAGATGCGTGTGTCCGGCAGACCGGTAAAAGGTGATCGTCGAAATGACCCGGCAAGACAGAGAACAACAGGTGCAACGGCTTGTCGAGTTAATGCAGGCGGTTGCACAGCAGGTACGGCCTGATCCCATCGAGCATTGGCCCGAGGTCGAGTTGACCATGCCGCAGTTGCGAATCCTCGGGTTGCTCTCCCGTGGCCCGCTGCGCATGAGCGATATCGCCGACCAGATTGGCAGTAGCTACCCGGCAGCAACCTCCATGATTGACCGTCTGGTGGAGAAGGATTTGGTCGAACGTGTCCATAGCACGGTTGACCGGCGGGTGGTTACCTGTCAATTGACTCCCCGTGGTGTGGAAGTGCTGGATTCCCTCTGGCGGGTGCAGCGACATCATGTGCTGGAGATTGCGAACGTCCTGACGCTCGACGAAATCCACACCGTCATCATCGCCCTTGAGATACTCCAGGATTCCCAGTCAAGACGGAGTTCTGATTCCTGATCGAACCGGCAGGATACATCTCATGGCAGTACCTGCGCACCTTGCCTGAGGTGGGGCGATGCATTAGGATTCACCGGGCTATTTCCAATGACTGGAAATATCCCGGTGGTGTTTATTTCGTGGACAGTGCTTTGTCCACTGCCGGAATGCAAAGGTGCAAAGGTAAACCATGCGTCAACTAGTCACCTGGCTGACCGAATTTTCGTTCCGCCGGGCAGGTATCATCGCCCTGGTGACGTTGTTGGTGAGTGCCTACGGGCTCTACTCAATGACGCGAATCAACCAGGAACTCATCCCCGACATCAACTTTCCGATCCTGACCGTCATTGTCCAGAGCCCTGGTGACCAGCCGGAGCAGGTCGTTCAAAACGCGATTGCACCGATCGAGGCTGCCTCGACTGGCATTCCGGGTATGAACGATACCGAGTCCACCACCGTTGCGGGATTCGGCGTCATTCTCTATACGTTCGACTTTGGCACCTCGACGGTAGATGCAAAGGCCGCAGTCCAGGAAGTACTGGACGGGATCCCGTTCGGGCCAAATATCGAAACCAGTATCCTCGCGTTCGACCCTGCCAGTTTCCCGGTAGTGGTCTTTGACCTGCAAGGTGACCTTTCCCAGGCTGAACTGTCCAACATCGCCCAGGGCATCGTTGTCCCGGAATTGATGGGTATCGACGGTGTAGGCTCGGTGCAGGTTGTCGGTGGCGCGGTAAACGAGATCGAGATCTCGCTCAATCGTGAACAGATGCTCCAGATGGGTATCGCGTTCGAGCAGGTTGCCGGCGCCCTGACCGCCAATAATGTGGTGCTGCCATCCGGCGAAATCCTGACTGACAACGTGAACGTGCCTATCCAGACGCTGGCGATCTACCGCACCCTTGAAGATATCGAGAACCTCCCGATCCAGACCTCCGACGGATCGTTTGTCTCGCTTTCCGACTTTGCCACTGTCGAACAGATCGAGGGACGTTCGGTTGGTCGCAGCCGGACGAACGGGGAACCATCGGTCAGCATCCAGGTAGTAAAGACCCGTGATGCCAATACCGTGAACGTTTCCAACCAGGTTATTGACAAACTGAATGATCTGAACCCGACCCTGCCTGGTGGTGCATCGATCTCGATTCTCGAAAACCAGGCTGAGTACATCGAGGAATCCATTGCCGGCGTCATCGAGAAAGGTCTGGTCGGTGGCGCTCTGGCGATCGTGATTGTGTTCGTCTTCCTCTGGAACTTCCGCTCAACACTGATCACTGCGGTTTCCCTGCCGCTCTCGATGCTGATGGCCATCGCCGGCATGTATATCGCCGGCTACACCCTGAACATCATGACCCTCGCCGGCCTGACCATCGCCATCGGTCGTGTTATCGACGACGCGATTGTGGTGCTGGAAAACATCTACCGGCATATGGCTGAGGGCGAAGAGACCCGTACCGCGGTTCGAAATGGCGCCCGTGAGGTGACGCTGGCGATTGTCGGTGCAACAGCAACCACCTGTGCCGTCTTCCTGCCGATTGGCCTGGTGGGTGGGTTTATCGGCGTGCTCTTCCTGCCGTTCGCGCTGGCCGTTGTCTTCGCACTGGTGGCGTCGCTGCTGGTTGCGGTGACGGTTATTCCGATGATGATCCGCTTCACTATCGCCGGCAAGGTGAAGGTGGAGCCGGAGAAGCGGGCAGGCGATACCTTCCTCGGCCGGTTGTATACACCGGTGCTGAAATGGTCGCTGAAGCACCGCTGGACTACCCTGATTATTGCCGCAGCCTTCTTTATCGGCAGCATGGCGCTGGTGCCGCTGCTGGATGTTGCCTTCCTGCCGGATGACGGTGAGAACACCATCGCCGTCCAGATCAATGCACGACCAGGTGAAACCCAGGAAGCAGTCCTTCAGCAAGCAATTGCCATCGAGGAATTGCTGGGTAACTTCGACGTCGAGCGCTACCAGACTGTCATCACCGGCGCGTCCGGCGATCTCGGCGCGATTGCCAACATCCTTTCCGGTAACGACCCGAATAGCGCAAGCATGACCGTGACGCTGGCGCAATCGGTTGACCGCCAGGAGGCAGCCAGTGAACTGCGTGACCTGATCGCCAACCAGGTTCCGAACAGTGAGAACGTTTCGGTTTCGGCTGTTGCCAACGCAATCAGCGGCACCGGAGTTGCCATCTCGATTACCGGCGCCACGCCGGATGCTGTTGCCAAACTGCCGGAGTTCACCGCCCAGGTGGCCGAAGCGGTGGCCTCGGTTGATGACATTGCCAATGTCTCCAGCAACATCTCCACGCTCCAGCCCACCGTTCAGGTGCTGGTTGATCCGGCTCGTGCGGCGGAATACGGACTGACCCCGGCCTGGATCTCTTCCAGCCTGCGCAACCTGTCGGTCAGCCAGGTGGTTACCATGGTCGCTCTGGATACTGGCCAGTTCCCGGTGCGCCTGGTGGTGGAAAACGGCGAAGACCTGACGGCTGATGAACTGGGTGAACTGGAAATCGTCCCGGGCGTTCGCCTGGATCAGGTTGCAACACTCCAGACAGTTGATCAGCAGGTGAGTATCAACCGGGTGAATGGCCACGTGGCCTCGTCGGTGACGGCTGATATCACCAGTTCCAACACCGGTGGTGTTTCGGCCGAAGTGCAGATGGCTGTTGACAAGTTGGCCGTGCCGGATGGTGTCGAGGTGCTTTTCGGTGGTGTGGCCGGCGACATCGACGAGGGGTTCTCCCAGATGTTCATCGCCATCCTCATCTCGATCTTCCTGGTCTATGGCATCATGGCCGCCCTCTTCAAGAGTTGGCTCGACCCGTTCGTGATCCTCTTCACCCTGCCACTGGCCGCCATTGGCGCGATTATCGCCCTGCTGGTGAGCAACACGCCGCTGAGCATCAGTGTGCTGATTGGTGTGTTGATGCTGGTTGGTATCGTGGTGACCAACGCCATCGTGATGCTCGAGTTCGTCATCATGCTGCGCAAGGAGCAGAATCTTTCAACCTACGATGCGCTGGTGCTGGGAGCCCAGACCCGTCTGCGGCCGATCCTGATGACTGCTCTTGCGACCATGCTGGCACTGGTGCCGCTCTCGATTGGCCTGTTCGGGGATGGTGCACTGATTGCGGCCGACCTCGGACGGACCGTGGTGGGTGGACTCTTTACCTCGACGCTGCTGACCCTGGTCGTTGTGCCGGCTGTCTACAGCCTGGTTGACGACATGAAGCACCGCTTCGGCCACGGCGAATCGCCGTCCAGGGCCTGACAGAACAACGTGGCCCGGGCAGCACCTGGTGTTCCCCGGGCCAAAGTCTGAACGTAGCAGGAGGGGGCGCAGCACATGCGCCCCCTCCTGTCATGCTTGACCGGGGTGGTTGCGACCTATCCGGCTTCGCCGTCCAGTGTTTCCTGCAAGCTGGCAAGATGGTGGGCAGTGTGGCCGACGATAACGTAATCGAGCACCTGTTCAACGGTGAACTCATTGCCCATGTAAACCCCGGCAGGCCCGGCGAGATGCTCTTCCGGAACGGTCTTCAGAGCATTTACGATCAGTTCGCCGTTGTTCCGCAGACTGTTGAGGACGTCTTGCTTGCTCACGTTTGCGTTCTTCTGTGACTGGATCGCATTTTCTGCATCGATCTCATCCATTGTCGCAGAAGGGGAGTAGGTTTCCCCACGGGCGTATCGTTCGACAATGCTGGCAAATCCCGGATAGATCGTTGCGACGTGATAGGCAGTTGCGGCGACAGTCCATCCTTCGGCAATCGTTTTGGTGCGCAGTTGTTCCACGTTGCACCCTTCGATGATGGCTATCATCTCGTCATTTGCAACCTCGAACCGGGTGACGAAATCATCAATTCGCGTAGACATAAACATAGGCCCCTTCCGTTGCTCAATCGTCTTCTGAAAGGTAGTCGAACACCGGGCGGCAAATTCGACAATCCGGGCCCGTAACCATATACTAGAACAAACGTTCGTTATCACAATTGAGAGAGGGCCGGACATGGGTGAGTGGTTGCAGATGGGCGACGGTGCCGGCAGGGCGTATCTTGCAGCGCCTGAACGGGGGAGCGGGCCGGGAGTATTGGTGTTGCATGCCTGGTGGGGGCTAAACCCGGTGATCACCGGTGTTTGCGATCGCCTGGCTACCGAGGGGTTCGTCGCGCTGGCACCGGACATGTATCTGGATGGTGCGACGGCCGACACCATCGCCGGAGCCGAGCAACTGGCGGAACGGCATCAAGCCCAGACTGCAAAGGCCGAAGCGCTGGCGCTGTCGGCTGTTGACTATCTGCGCAAGACCTCCGGACCGATTGGTGCGGTTGGTTTTTCGCTGGGTGCGTACTGGGCGTTGAAACTGTCCCAGGAGTTGCAAGATGACATAACAGCGGTTGTTCCGGTGTACGGGACGGGTGAAACCGACTTCAGCAGGGCCCGGGCAGCCTATCAAGGCCACTTCGCCGAGGCGGATGACTTTGAACCGGCCGAAAATGTCGCCGCCTACGAGCAATTGATCCGTGATGCCGGGCTTGAGGTGACCTTCTATAGCTATCCCGGAACCGGCCACTGGTTCTTTGAGCCCGATCGCCCGGAGGCCTACAACCCGGAAGCCGCCGCTTTGGTCTGGGAGCGCATGCTGGAATTCTTTACCCGGAAGCTTGGTTAGCGTGTTCCCATTCCTGCGGATCGCCATCCGGTAGCTTTTCGAATCCAAGCCGCTTCAGGATGTGAAGCACTTCACCTCGATGATGGTGGTTGTGCGTGATGACATTGACGATGGTTGCGCCGATCTCCTGGCTGTAGTTGTAACCATCGAGGAAGCGGTCCGACAGTCTGTTCTCAACCTGCATCCGGCGTGCGACCTCGGCGAAGCGATCGTAGGCTCGCTCGTGCCGCTCAATGAGACCGGGAATCGACTTGTCGCTGCGATCGTGATTGATCGGCTCACCAAGCATCATCTGTGTCCAGGCTGCGACATTGAAGATCATGTGGTCGAATGTGGCCCGCAGTGTTTCCAGTCCGATGTCAAATCGCTGGTCCAGTTGCTCGTCGGTCAGGCCGCGGCACATTTCCAGCACTCGTGAGGTCGTCCATCGATCGTGCCCGAGAAAGCGGTCAAGCAGGTCCATCCATGTTCCTTTCCGGATTCCCAACGACGGTCAAACAGCAGGTGATGTTGCCTGTACAGGTTGAGATGATATGTCGAGTTGGGCCGTGTCTCCTTGTTTCCAGAATATTGCGTACAAGCGCACTTATCCGCAAAACACCTGCGGGGCGTCTGGTTAGCCCTGCACTGCCTTGATCGCCGCCGCGATCTGCTCGATGTGGAGCGGTTCGTGGGATGCGATGCGGCGGGCATAATGCTGGACGGTCTGGACGCGGGTGCCGGCCGATCCGACGATATTGGCCGAGCGTGCCCAGCCATCCTCGGGCAGCGAGCCAAGCATGTCGAGCAACCGCATACGCTGTTCGGTGAATGCCTCGAGTGATTCCTCGAACGGCTGGTCGGCATAGCCGGAACGTTTCATCCGGGCGGACGGATTGCCGGCACGGAGCGTTGGTTGTTCCTCGACGAGCATTCTGGAAATGCCATCTTCCCAGACATCGGCGGCAGCCCGGAGATGCGCCAGGATTTCGTTGACTGACCACTCACCGACTGCCGGCGCGGTCCGCAACACGTCGGGATCGATGTTTCCGGTTAGCGCTCGAATCTTGCCCGGTGTTTCCATAAGAATGCCCAGGATGCCTTCCGGGGTGTTCGGAATGGTTGCCATATTATGTCTCCTTCGGGCGGCAGAGCCTTGTCGGGGTTGCACAGATGTTTCGGGCATTTTGCACCAACGGTGGCTCCGGGATGGTTGTTACTATTCCAGACCAGTGTAACCGGAAAGGAACATTGGCACATGGAACTCGCCCCATCAACCGCCCTGCTGGTCATTGACGTGCAACTTGGCATCAACCGCCCTTCGAATGGCCGGCGAAACAATCCCCAGGCTGAGGACAACATCGGCCGTCTGCTGGCCGCCTGGCGCGCATCCGGTCTTCCCCTGTTTCACATCAAGCACGATTCAACCCGTCCGGATTCACCATTTCATCCCACAAGCCCCGGCAACGCGATCATGGACGTTGCCCGTCCCCTGGCGGGCGAACCGCTCATTGCCAAGAACGTAAACGGAGCATTTGTCGGCACAGACCTCGAGCAGCGGCTTCGTGATGCTGGCGTTGATACGGTGGTTGTCATCGGGTTTGTGCTGAATCACTGTGTCGAAACGACTGCCCGCGGCGCCAGCGATCGCGGGTTCACGACCTATGTTGTCTCTGATGCCACCGCCACCCATGACCGTACTGGTCCGGACGGCAAGCTTTACGATGCAGACCTCATCCATGCGGTGACGCTTGCCAGCATTCATGAGGAGTTTGTGACGGTTGTGGATACCGAAACTGTGCTGGCGGCTATACCTGTGCATGCCTGACCGGTGAAATACGCGCCGTATCCTTGAACCTGTTGTTTCCATGATCAACAGGTTGAGGAGCGTCCATGGCCCGGCAGGCAGAAGAGAAACAACTAAACCCCCTCATTGAGCCACTGGACAGACGGGTGACCCGCTGGCTGGCGGATTACTCGATCCCTATCCTGCGGGTTTCGCTCGGGGTGGTCTTCTTCTGGTTCGGATTGCTCAAGCTGTTTCCGGGTATGAGTCCGGCCGAGGACATGGTCAAGGCGACCATTTTCTTTATCGACCCTGATCTGTTCTTCCCGGTGCTGGCTGTCTGGGAAATGGTGATCGGGCTGGGTTTGGTGTTCGGGAGGGCGATGCGACTGACGTTGCTGCTGTTGTTCCTGCAACTGCCGGGGACCGTACTCCCGTTGTTTATCCTGCCGGATGTCACCTGGCAGTATATTCCCTACTCCCCCACGGTCGAGGGGCAGTACATTATCAAGAACCTGGTGCTGGTCGGGGCTGGTCTGGTGCTTGGCGCCACCGTACGTGGTGGCGGGATCGACCCCGAAGACGACCACAGGGAGGAATAGACGATGACGGCCAGGACTCCGGCAGATGTTGATCGATTATTTGCGGCGGCGCTGAGTGCAGGCGATGTCGAAGGCGCACTGGCAATGTATGAGCCGGATGCCGTCTACGACGGTGGTGTTGAACCTCCCCGGCGCGGCCATGAAGAGATCCGGGATACGCTGACCCGTCTCGTGGCGCTGAAACCAACGCTCACGATTCACGACGTTGAGGTGCTGGAGAATGCCGATCTGGCGGTGCTTCGTGCCCGCTGGACATTTACCGGCACCAACCCCGACTCCGGAGAGGCGATTGAGAACCATGGCCGGAGCATCGAGGTGGTACGTCGTCAACCGGACGGTTCCTGGAAGTTCACCATCGACCTGCCATCAGGTGCCAGCAAGTCGTAGCGATCAGGAATTATGTCGTCATGCCAGACAGGTCCGAACTGATCAGGTTGCAGGATGGCCGTATGGTGGGCATCCATACGGCCACCACCGACGGGGCAGGCAAAACGGTTGTCTTTTGCCACGGTACGCCGGGGAGCGGTGCACTCGATCCTGATCCGGACGTGACCAGTCAGCATGCTATTACGTTACTGGGAATTGATCGTCCGGGGTATGGCGATTCTGACCCCTTGCCCACCGACACCTGGCAGACGGTTGCGCTGGCTGCACAGGACATTGCCGAGGTGCTTGAACAGGTGCAACCGGGGCCGGTTGGTGTGGTCGGGTGGTCGGCTGGTGGATGGGTGGCACTGGCGCTTGCTGCAATTCGACCGGACCTGGTCGAACGGGTGGCCGTAATCGGGACACCGGCGCCCCACCCTGACGTCCCCTGGATTCCTGGAGACATCTGGCAGCATCTTGAGGAATTGCGAGGGAAGCCTCCGGAAGTGGTGCACGAGGAGATCGGCGACCGACTTCTCCCCTACGCGCTGGATGCCGCCGGTTCGTTCAACCCGCTTGGATTACTGGGTATCGGATCGGGTGATGATGACCGGCCAGATATTCCCGGAGCGTTCGGAAGTCTGGCCGGTATGTTTCTGACTGCATTCAGGCAACGAAGTGCCGGTCTGGTTGCCGATATTGCCGGCCAGACCCTGCAGCCATGGGGTTTCTCTTGTGCCGACGTACAGGCTGAAACCTTGCTGCTGTTCGGAGCGAAGGACCCGATTGCAGATGAACTGCATGCCCGATGGTGGCTGGAACACCTGCCCAACGCCCGGGCTGAGATCCTCCCGGATGCCGGCCATCTGCTGATCCTGAATTGCTGGGATCGGGTCCTCTCCTACCTCACGTCCTCTGGTGACTGATTACGTTATGTCCACGACTCGAGCATGGCTTCCAGCCGGGCAGCCTTCTCGGGCCATTCTTTCGCCAGGATCCGGAACCAGGCGGTATCCCGGTTGCGCCCCTTGACGACCATGTGGCTATCCTGAACGCCCTCAAAGACGAATCCCATGCGCTCGGCAGTGCGGCGTGAACGCATGTTGCAGGCGTTGCACTTCCACTCCAGTCGTTGGTAGCCGAGTTCAAAGCAGTGACGTGCCATGAGATAGGTGGATTCTGTGTTGATCGGCGTGCCCTGCACCAACGGGCTGTACCAGATATTGCCGAGTTCGATCTTCAGATTTGCCGGTGAATTGCTCATGAAGGTGGCGATACCCACCTGCCGGCCGGTTGGCTGATGAATGGCGACCATCGCCAGGCTGTCGGGAATGTTGTAGATCGTCTCCAGATAGGATTGCATTCCCTCAACGTCACCCGGTTTGAACGGGCCGAAACCGAGATAGGCCCAGATCAGTGCGTCGGGATCGTACGCATCGATGGACCGGTCACCGAGCGTGGCGGCCTGACCGTCGGCGACGGAGAGCAGCGGCGCAGCGTCGCGCTCGGGGTCCATCGGGATCAGTTTGACGAATCGCCCTTCCAGGGTGACCGGGTCGGGCTTGACAGGCAGGCTCCGGCTGAGGGCTATCAGGTCATCCGGCAGCAGATCGCCGATCGGGTACTCCTTGGACATGTAATCTCCTTCCTCATTCCAACTCGGCGAACAATACCCGGAAGTTGGCTCTCTCACCAGCGCCACTTTGTCGAAATCGATTGGTGCCACTCGTCGGAATGCGTAACCTCACTCTATGCGACAATTGCCCGCACACACTGACAGGAAACGAACGCATTCAAGGAAGGCGGGCAAATGGCCGGCGACATGCGGGAAATGGGTTTTTCCACAAGGGCTATTCACGCTGGTGAAGGCGGTGATCCGGTCACCGGCGCACACAACACGCCGATCTACCAGACATCCACCTACAGTTTCCATTCACTCGAAGAGAAGGCGGCAATCGTCGCTGGCGAGCGGGAAGGCTACGTCTACACCCGGGGCGGAAACCCGACGACTGCCGCGTTTGAGAAGAAGGTAGCAGTGCTCGAAGGCGCCGAGGCTGCCGTTGCCGGAGCATCCGGCATGGCAGTGATCGCCGGCGTTTTTCATGCTTATGCCCGCACCGGTGACCACATTGTGGCATCGGACGATGTCTATCACTGGGCGACGATCTTTCTGGAAGAGGAGGCCCCGGCATTTGGCGTGGGTGTCACCAGCGTCGATATTTCCGATCTCGATGCGGTGAAGGCTGCCATCCGTCCCGAGACGAAGATGATCTACACCGAGTTTCTGTCGAACCCGACGATCAAGGTGGCGGATATTGCTGCACTGGGCCAGATTGCCCGTGAGGCCGGTATCCTGCTGGTTGTTGACAACACCTTCGTCAGTCCATGGTTGATGCGGCCGCTTGAACATGGTGCCCACCTGGTACTCCACTCGGCAACCAAGTATCTCTGTGGCCACGGAGATGCCCTTGCCGGGGTCATTGCCGGCGATCGCGAACTGGTGATGCCGGTCAACCGGCAGATTCAGGTGCTCGGCTCACCGATCAGCCCCTTCAACTCCTGGTTGCTATTGCGTGGGATCAAGACACTGGACCTGCGGATGGAGCGGCATTGCCGCAATGCCATGGAAGTTGCGACCTTCCTTGAGCGCCAGCCGGATGTGGTGACGGTGAATTATGCCGGCCTGCCGGGGCATCCGGGCCATGAGGTTGCTGCCCGCCTGGTGAATGGTGGCTTCGGGGGCATGCTTTCCTTCCGGTTGCGAGGTGGTGCCGAGGCAGCCAACCGGTTCGCAGATGCGCTGAAACTTTGCGACCATGCCGTCAGCCTGGGTGACGTGAATACATTGGTATGGCCGCATAAGGATGAACTGGTGCGAGTGTCGGTCGGTTGTGAGAACGTTGAAGACATCCTGGCCGATTTTGAACAGGCACTGGAAGCAGCATCGGCATAGGGCGGGAAATGCAAAACCGGACGACAGGAGGCGTGCATTCCCGTCGTCCGGTTCACCGGTCAGATCAGGGGTGACCGGAGGCGAGCCATGGAGGAGGAGAATTCCGGGCTCATGAATTAACCTTACCCCGCGAAAATGAACGTTAGATGGGCACTAGATTAGAAAATGATGAGAATATCCGGGCAACCTAGTCGGAATCATGCATAAGACCGGATTCTGGACGGGATCCGCTCACCGGTACGTGGTCCGTGGGCGGATCCCGTTTATCGGTCCGAGGGGTTTTCTGTGGTCAGGAAGCCGGTTGGGCCCCCACATACGCAGCCAGATGCTGGCCGGTCAGCGTTGACCTGGCTGCCACCAGATCCGCCGGCGGACCCTCGAAGATGACTTCTCCACCATCATGCCCGGCACCCGGACCGAGGTCGATAATCCAGTCGCCATGAGCCATCACGGCCTGGTGGTGTTCGATCACAATCACTGACTTGCCTGAATCAACCAGACGGTCCAGCAAACCGAGTAGCTGCTCGACATCTGCCAGGTGCAGACCGGTTGTCGGTTCATCGAGGACGAAGACTCCACCCTTCTGCCCCATGTAGGTCGCCAGCTTCAACCGTTGTCGTTCACCGCCGGAAAGCGTGGTGAGTGGTTGGCCCAGTGCGATGTACCCCAACCCGACATCATGCAGGTGATTGAGAATTTTCGCTGCAGCCGGTGTCTTTGCCTGCTCACTGGAGAAGAACGCCAGTGCCTCGACCACCGGCATCGCCAGCACCTCGCTGATGTCCTTGCCGCCGTACTTGTACTCCAGAACCGAGGCATCAAACCGCTTGCCTTCGCAATCCTCACAGGTGGTTGCCACGCCGGCCATCAGCGCAAGATCGGTGTAGATGACTCCCGCACCGTTGCAGGTCGGGCAGGCACCTTCCGAGTTTGGGCTGAACAGGGCTGGCTTGACGCCGTTCTCCTTGGCGAAGGCTTTCCGGATTGGTTCAAGGAGACCGGTATAGGTGGCCGGATTGCTCCGCCGCGATCCCCTGATCGGGCTCTGGTCGATGATGACAACACCGTGCTCCTGCGCCAGACGTCCCTTCGAGAGTGAACCGTGAATCAGCGAAGATTTTCCGGACCCGGCTACACCGGTGACGACGGTTAACACCCCGAGCGGGATATCGACATCGACATTCTTGAGGTTATTGGTGTTTGCTCCCCGGATTTCCAGTTTGCCCTTAGGCTTGCGGACAGTTGGTTTGAGGGTTGCGCGGTCATCAAGGTGCCGGCCGGTGATGGTGCCGCTGGTCCGTAGTCCTTCCACCGTGCCCTGGTAGCAGATGGTTCCTCCGGCGGACCCTGCTCCCGGCCCGAGGTCGATGATGTGGTCGGCAATTTCGATCGTCTCGGGTTTATGTTCAACAACCAGGACGGTGTTGCCCTTGTCCCGCAACATCAGCAATGTGTTGTTCATGCGTTCGATGTCGTGCGGGTGCAGACCGATGGTCGGCTCGTCAAAGACATAGGTGACATCGGTAAGCGCCGACCCGAGATGGCGGATCATTTTCGTGCGTTGCGATTCGCCGCCGGAAAGTGTCCCGGCCGGCCGGTTGAGCGAGAGGTACCCCAGCCCGATCTCGACGAACGAATCGAGTGTGTGGAGCAGTTTTTCCAGCAGTGGCGCAACCGATGGCTCTTCCAGCGAGCGTACCCACTCGGCCAGATCGCTGATCTGCATGTCGCAGGCATCGGCGATGCTGATGCCTCGAATCTTCGATGATCGCGCTGCTTCATTCAGTCGCGTGCCATTGCAATCCGGACAGGTCTTGAAGGTAGCTGCCCGCTCGACAAACTCGCGGATGTGCGGTTGCATCGACTCACGATCCTTCGAGAAGAATGATCGCTGGACCTTGGGGATCAGGCCCTCATAGGTCAGTGTCGAGCCTTCCACCTTGACCTTGGTCGCCTCACGATAGAGGAAGTTATCCATTTCCTTCTTTGTGAACTCCCGGATTGGTTTGTGCGGGTCCACGAACCCGGAATCGGCGTAGATCCGCACCGTCCACCAGCTATCCGATTTCCATCCGGGAATGGTGAAGGCGCCTTCGGCGATTGATTTTGAATCGTCATAGAGCTGGGTGAGGTCAATATCGGAAATCGTTCCCAGCCCCTCACAGCGTGGACACATGCCGCCCAGCCGGGTAAAGGTCTGCTTTTCCGCCATCTTGTTGCCGCGTTCGACTTTCATCACCCCGCTGGCATGAACCGAGGCGAGGTTGAACGAAAACGCGTTGGGCGGGCCGATGTATGGCTTGCCCAGGCGGCTGAAGAGAATGCGCAGCATGGCGTTGGCATCGGTGGCCGTGCCGACGGTCGACCGGGCATTGGCTCCCATCCGCTCCTGGTCAACGATGATTGCGGTGGTGAGACCTTCCAGCACGTCGACATCCGGGCGTGCCATGGTTGGCATGAATCCCTGGACAAAGGCGCTGTACGTCTCGTTGATCATGCGCTGGGATTCGGCGGCGATGGTTCCGAACACCAGGGAGCTCTTGCCCGATCCGGATACACCGGTGAACACCGTCAGCCGGCGCTTGGGTATCTCGACGCTCACGTCTTTCAGGTTATTGACTCGTGCTCCATGTACGCGGATCATGTCATGAGAGTCGGCAATATGCACCCTGGATCGGCGCTGATCTGTGCTCGTGGCCATGTCTTCTCGTCTCTTGTCAGGTACGGAACGATTCAGGCGAACCACCGATTTTCCGGTATCGCCCAGGTGATTGCAAGTCCGGGATTCGTCCGGTTCGGTGGTTTCATGCGCACGGAAACCGGGCAGCAACAATGTCTCGCGTCGCTGCCCGGCATGGTTGCGTGAGCGCCTACTGCTGGCTGGAGATCTGGATGAGGTTCCCGCAGGTGTCGTCGATCGTTGCCATCGCGCCCCAGAACTCCTCGGAGTACGGCGCGGTAAACCTGACACCCAGTTGCTCGAGCCGGTCGCACTCCGCCTTGAGATCGGCTGACTGGAACATCGTGATCGGCTGTCCCTGCTCATACAATGCCTGTTGATAGGCCTTCAGTGCCGGGTCGTCGTTGGGAGACAGGTGAATCTGGACCCCATCCGGGTCTTCGGGTGAAGCCACCGTCAGCCAGCGATAGCCTTCGTTGGAGACATCGGCCGTCTTGATGAACCCAAGTGTTCCGGTATAGAAGTCGAGTGCCGTATCAAGATTGTTCACCGGAATGGTGAGAAACGGGATTCGCATGGTTGTTATCCTTCCAGATACAACATCGTGGGCCAGAATTGGCCTTCTACTGTTCTGACGAATCCAGACGGGAACTTGTGACAGGATGAACCCGGATTTGCTGGCAACCCGCTTCGATGCTGATCGGTCTCACTTGCGGGCTGTAGCCTATCGTCTGCTGGGTTCAGCCAGCGAGGCGGAAGATGCGGTCCAGGAGGCCTGGTTTCGCCTGGAGCAATCCGATGCAGACAGTATCTCCAACCTTACCGGATGGCTCACGACTGTCGTTGCCCGCATCTGTCTGGATATGCTGCGTTCCCGCAAATCCCGGCGTGAGGACCCGCTGCCGGAGGACATGGTTGAACTGGTCGATTCAGATGATCCTGCCGATGAGGTGGTGCTGACGGATGCGGTCGCAGACGCGATGATGGCAGTGCTGGACCACCTTTCGCCCGGCGAGCGGGTGGCGTTCGTTCTGCATGATGTCTTTGCTGTGCCGTTCGATGAAATTGCGCCGATTCTTGACCGGTCGCCGGCGGCAGTTCGCCAACTTGCCAGCCGTGGCCGGCGCCGGGTGCGAGCCATCCCGGAAGGTCATTCCTCTCCGAACCACGATCAGAGAATGCGGGTTGTTACTGCGTTTCAGCGTGCATCACGGGCGGGCGATTTCCGGGCGTTGCTGGCGGTCCTTGATCCGGAAGTCGTTTTGCGAGCAGATGCCGCTACCCTGCAGATTGGCGCCCGCACCGGCTGGCTGACATCGGAACTGGAAGGCCCGGAAGCAGTTGCCGCGCAGTTCGACGGTAAGGCACAGGCCGCACAACTGGCGATCATCGACGGCGAACCCGGCCTTGTCTGGGCACCGCATGGAACGGTACGGGCCGTATTCCGCATTACGGTCAGGGATGACCGGATTGTCGCGATCAACCTCTCGGCTGATCCTGAGGTGGTGGCCCGTGCCGATGTGCAACTGGTGGAGTAACCTGGCCGAACCGGCTATTTCCCCCGGACCAGTCCGAGCACCACGAGCAGGATGATGGAACCCATCGTCGCTACCAGGAAACTGTACAGGTTGAAGCCGGTAATATCGCTGCCACCGAGCTGGCTCATGATGAATCCGCCGATGAATGCACCGATGATGCCAACAATGATGTTGGTCAGGCAGCCCATCTGGTCGTTGCGACCGGTGATGATACTGGCAAGCCAGCCAGCAAGTGCGCCGAGAACGATCCACGCCAGAAGACCCATTGTGTACCTCCGCTACAGTGTGTAAATCCAACCGGGACGATACCTATGCCTGCCGGCGAGACAATCGCAGCACCAGGAGCCCGTAGGCGCCAACAATCCAGATCACAAGAACCAGCAGCGAGAGCCAGACGCCCTTGAACAGTGTCTCACCGGCGATTGCGTTGATCATCAAGCGCATTGCCTGACTGGTCGAGAGGGCATCCAGCACAGTATTGACGGCATCCGGCAGCGGGAACCCAACCATGAATGCCGGAGCAATGACCGGTAGCAGGAAGAATCCACCCCAGGTATTGACCTGGTTGGCGTTGTTGAACATGCTGCCGATCAGCAGGCCGAAGCCAATGAGTGAAATTGCGAACAGCGCGGCCGAGCCGATGAAGAGTGGCATATTCGCCACCGGCACTCCGGTGACCAGCACCAGAATCGTGCCGGTAACCCCGATATAGAACAGGCCAACCAGTGCCTTGGCAATCACCACATCGACATACGATGCAACCATAATCAGGGCGTCGAGCGTTTTCTTTTCGGCTTCCTCGGCGAGGATGATCGGCACCACCAGCATGGCGTTCATGCCAATGAGCATGATCAGCGAAGCCAGCACAAAATACTGCCGTGGGCCGAGGTTCTCAAAGACGCTGATCTCGTCTTCGGATTCTGCCGGGATGGCATCGAACACCAGCGTTGCCGGTGGTGCCCGCCCCGCCATATCCCGTAATGTCGCCTCAAGCGCGGCCAGGACGTAGTTTGAAGAAGCCCCCACCTCGTGCGGGATGATCAGGTCGAGTTGCGGGGAATCCCCGGCCGCAACCTGGTCGTCAAAGCCATCGGGGATCACGATGCCGATATCGGCGTTTTCATCCTCGACCTGTTTTCGGACCTGCTCCGGTTGGTCGAACATCTGGATTTGCAGGTCGACTGCACCCTCGGTTGTGGTGGAAAGAGCTTCCGGCAACTGGCTGCTGCCTTGCATGTGGATAGCGACCGTAACCGGTGGCACCGTGAATTCGTCATCGTCGAACATGAAGTTGTAGAAAATGCCGAGCCCGATCGGAATCAGCAACGCAGCGATGACCCGCGAATCGCGAATGGCGTCGCGGACATCTTTCTTGAAAATGGTCAGGATCATGTTCGGGTGCACGAAACGATTCTCCAGCGTGGCCGGCTAGAGCAGCGGTCTGCCGGCGACTTCAATAAATACGTCCTCGAGTGATCCCTCTTGCGAATGGATCGTCAGCACCTGCCCGCTGGCGAGCCACTCCTGCAACCTGGCGGCGTCTGCAGGATTATCCATATCGATGGTGACTTCCTCATCGTTCTTGAGGAGTACATTGGCCGTGCGGTGTCCGAAGCGGAGTTTCAGTTCGCGCGGGGTGCCCATCGCCACGATCTGACCATTACTAAGGAATGCGACCCGGTCGCAGAGTTCATCGGCTTCTTCCATGTAATGGGTAGTCAGAAAAACGGTCGTGCCACCCTTGCTGAGTGTGGACAGAATGGAGCGGATTTCTCGCGCGGATGACGGGTCGAGTCCACGGGTCGGTTCATCCAGGAACAGCACTTCCGGATTGTTCACCAGTGATCTGGCGATCAGGAGCCGTTGCTTCATGCCGGTGGAATAGGTCTTCACCTTGCGGTCGGCGCTGTCCCGGAGCTGGACCATGTCCAGCAGTTCGTCCACCCTGCTACCGGAAACACCGTACAGGCTGGCAAAAATCGCCAGATTCTCACGCCCGGAAAACCGTTCATACAGATTCGGGTCTTCGAAGACAAGGTTGATTTTTGGTTTGAGTTTGGCCAGTTCGGTTTCGACGTTGCACCCGGCGACGATAGCTGTGCCGCTGCTGGGACGGGTTCGGCCAGTGAGGATGCGAACGGTGGTGGTTTTGCCAGCTCCGTTATGTCCCAGAAACCCGAAGATTTCGCCGGCCTGGACAGTGAACGAGATCCCGTTTACCGCCTGTACCTGCCCGTAGCGTTTGGTGAGGTTATCAACCTCAATCATGGTTTTCGTTGCGGTCTGCAATTCGTTCGAACTCCTCGGATTCCTGTTGCCGGAACCAGCACGTTCATGATGCCACAGGTCGGGATCTGTGCAGGATACAGAATCCGGTGCCGAAAACCCGCAAACCGGCTCGCTTCCCGAAGGTACCTCCGGAACGAGACGGTTTGCGCCGGCGTTCGAAGATTCGTGTCAGTGGTGAGCTGCCAGATGTCAGTCTGCCGGCAGGGCTGCACGTTGGCGGTCAATGGCAGGGGTGGATTCCCTGGCCGCTTCCGGACGTGGCAGGACGTGGAAGCACATATAGGCCAGTGCGCCGAAGTAGAGCGATACGAACATCCCGTGCGACATTGTGGCGTAGAAGTCGAGCTGACTCCAGACAACGACTGCCCCGCTGGCGCCCTGAAGCACCACAAACACTGCTGCCAGGAGTGACGCACGGTACAGATCCGGGCGCGACTCACGATATTTCATTGTCCAGTAAATGATGCCGGCGACCCCAAACAGGATGAGCGCTGCGGTGATACGGTGGGTAAAAACGATGCCGACCGGACCGGTAAACCCGGGGAAAACGCTGCCGTTACAGAGCGGCCAGTCAGTGCAGGCCAAACTGGCGTCCTTGTGGCGGACATAGGCGCCGATGTAGACGGCCAGGTAGCTATAGATCATCAAGCCCCAGACCGCCAGCCGGAGGTTGCGTGGAATTTCGACATCTCGCAGTTTGTCGCGGCCATCGCGTTCATACAGAAAGATCGCGGTCAGCAATACACTGGCAAATGCGATGAGCGAGATTCCGAAGTGCAGCGCCATGATCTCCGGCGTTTGGGGCCACATCACAGCGGCGGCACCAAGCGCGGACTGGATAACAATGAAGGCGACCATCATTCCGACGAAGACCTTGATCTCCAGACGGTCGCGCCAGTAGCGCAAGGCGCCGAGGCCAACGATGGTAATCATCACACTGATGATGCCCACCACGAAGCGGTGGGAGTATTCGATCATGGATTCCAGCGCGTAGGACGGAACGAACTTGCCGTTACAGAGTGGCCATGACTGGCCACAACCTTCGGCCGACCCGGTGGTCGTTACCATCGACCCCTGAATCAGGACGATAAACATCCCGATGGCCGTGACGACTGCGAGCCGCTTGATGAAGGTTTGCATCCCAGACCTCTGCTAGATCGGCCGGTTCACCAGAACCAGCGACTATTGCACTTCCCCCCGGTTCCGTACGCCATGCATGGCATGCGGTGCGCTGTGCCAAGGATACGACGGCAGCCTCGCCTAGGCGAGGCTGCGGAGTTGCTGGACGTGGTCCATCTCATGGACAGCCGTCAGGAGCAACCACCCCCGGACGCCCATTTCGCCGAAAATCCCGGCATCGACGGTCTTGGAGAGGTCAGCATCCTCCGGAATGCCTTTCAGCGTGCTGGTCAGTGCCTTGGTTGCGAACTTGATGGCGCTGCGGGTGCCCGACATGTCGAGCTCGTCCTCAGTCTTGAGGTCGCCTGTATCCGGCTTGACCTTGAAATCGACCAGTTTATCGAGATTCTCGGTCATCCGGATCTGGGAGGCGATGATATGGCTGATGATCTGCCCCGCGTTCCAGACTTCGTTGCCTTCGGCATCATCCGGCTGTGGCTCAAAGGCATGGGGCGGCAGGCCATCGACGGTGGTGTTCATCTGGTGGCGCATACGCTGGACGGTCTGCACCAGGTCCTGGACGGAGTGGCTGGATGCGGCCGCTTCCAACGTCGTCTCCCGCGCCTTGAACACCTGCTCGACAACCTGTTTCAGTTCATCATCAGTCAGGAATGCCATCGATTCCCGTTCCTTCCTCTGCACATCACTGCGCACCAACTTTCCGCCACTAGTGTAACCGCGGCGGATTCGCTGTTACTATCCCTCATGTCTGAACGGTGATGGGAAGGGAATGCGCTGCATGCACCGAAGTTTGCGGGCCGGGATGCCGGTAGAGGAACTGGAAACACCGATTCTGGTGATTGACATGGACGCGATGGAGCGGAATCTATCGTTGATGATGTCCATTCTTGAAGGTAGTAACGTCCGGCTCCGGCCCCACCTGAAGACGGCCAAATCGCCGGCGCTTGCCCAGATGATGATCCAGGCCGGCGCAATTGGTATTTGCTGCGCCAAGCTCTCCGAGGCCGAGGTGATGGCGAATGCCGGTATTACCGACATTCTGCTGACCAGTGAGGTCGCCGGATTCGGGAAATACGAACGTCTGGTTGCCCTGTCGGCCCGGTTGCCGGAGTTCAAGGCGGTGGTCGATAGCGAACATGCGATTAACTCGATCGCCGCCATCGCGCAGGCGCGTGGTGTGACGGTCAAACTGATGATCGAACTCGACGTCAATACGGGCCGGAGTGGCCAGGTTACTGCCAGGGGTGTACTTGGATTGGCAGACCTGATCCGGGAGACGGATGGGGTCGAACTCGCCGGCATTCATGCCTATGCCGGCCATGCCCAGATCAAGCCGGAGGATGACCGCAAGAGCCTGAATGACGCGGCGATGGAACGGCTGTCAGAAACGCTGGAGACACTTCACGAGCACAATCACGAGACGGCGATTGTTTCCGGTGGTGGTAGTGGCTCGGTGCGCATGGATGTCCGGAACGGTCTGCTGAACGAGGTTCAGGCCGGATCGTTCCTGCTGATGGACACTGCCTACCGGGATGCCGGCGTCGAATTCGAGAACGCCTTGACCTGTCTTTCAACGATCATTAGTCGCCCGACACCGGAGCGCGCTGTCTGCGACGCCGGTCTGAAGACCCTGACGAGGGACGGCGGCACGCCGGAAGTTACCGGGCGGCCGGGTGTCTATTACGTGCGCGGTTCCGATGAGCACGGCTCGATGACGGTCAATCCCGAAGAGTTGACCGAGGATCTGCCGGTTGGTTCTGTCATTTCGATTATCCCGAGCCATGTTTGCACCACCATTAACCAGCACGATGTGATGGTTGGAGTGCGCAACGGCTACGTTGAGGCTATTTATCCGGTGGATGCCCGCGGGCATATCTGGTAGTTCTCACGGGCTGGCATGTCGACCCTCATCCGCGAGGATTTCGTGGTATCTTCAGTTCCTGTCAGGAATCCGGGAGTATCCGGAGCGTAGGTTCTGCTGATCGGATGAGGGTATCGCAGCATGTCAGCCCGTCTTCGTCGCCGTGCCGGCCAACCGCCGTTGATTCTCATTGTGGAAGATGACCGTGCTGTTGCCGGGATGATCAGCGAATTCCTGGGCAGTTCCGGATACGATACCGAGATTTCCCGGGATGGTCAGGATGCCATTGTACGCGCACGGCAGTTTCAGCCGGATGTGATCATCATGGACCTGATGCTTCCACGCCTGACCGGCGGCGAAGCTGCCAGCCGTCTGAAGCAGGATGCCCTGACCTCGCATATTCCGATTATCGGTATTTCGGCCGTTGCCGATGTTACCTCGCTGGCCGAACTCCTTCCTTTGGATGAAGTGATCCCCAAACCGTTTGACCTCGACGTGCTCCTTGCTGCGATCGAGCGACATCGCCCCACCTGGAACGAATCCGAATAATCTTTCTCTTCGCGCCCTTCGACTGAGCACGATTTCCCGTTGCTGTTCGCGTATTGAACAGTTTCGGGTTTTGGGTGCTTGACAAAACCGGCCTTCGCGCTTATTGTCCGAACATCTGGAAAAAGTGGATAGATGTCGCTACCGGGCAGTTCCGCGGGGACGCTGTGGCTGGAAAGCCATGGGTTGGATCCGCTGATGCTTCGTCGGTTCTTGCGGCGTTCACAAAGGAGGCCCCGTTGGTTGATCCTGCCAACCCGATGCTGTCCATCCTGGATTCAGTGTCGCCGACTACCCGCCGCCAGTTCCTGAAGCGCACAGCGATTATGGGTGCAAGCATCCCGGTGTTTGCATCATTGCTGGCTGCCTGCGGCGATGACGACGATGATGATCCAACCGCAACAACGGCCCCATCCCAACCCGACCCAACCGCAACCGCCGAGCCGGAAGAGGAAGAACCCGACGAAGAGGAAGACGAGGAAGAGCCCGAGCCAACTCCAACCACGGCGGCAGCCGAGCCAACCCCTACGACTGCTGCTGCCGAGCCCACTCCTACCGAAGAAGAGGACGAAGACGAGGAAGAGGAGGAACCCTCCGACGGTGAGCCGCGACAGGGCGGTATCCTCCGGGCAATGGGCCACCACGAGATCTCAAGTCTTAGCCCGGATGACTGGGGCCCCTCTGTGCATTATTTTATCGTCGGCAATATTCACGACCGGCTGCTGAGACTACACCCGTCGTTCGTGCTTGAGCCGTCGCTCTGCGAATCGTTCGACATCTCGGATGACGGCCTGGTCTACACCTTCAACCTGCGGCAGGGTCTCACCTTCCACGAAGGTGAACCGTTTACCGCCGAGGATGTAAAGTACACGTTCGACTTCCGCCGTGATCCGGCGAATGCAGCGGTTATCGCCAACAACTTCGCATCGGTGGATACCGTCGAAGCGGTCGACGACTACACCGTTGTCGTGACGCTGAAGGAAACCAACGCCGCCTTCCTGACCCTTGCCGGCCCGACCGGTATCGTGTCGCACACCCATCACGCAGCAATCGGCGAGGATGGCTACAAGGCGTCGCCGAATGGCCTGGGTCCGTTCAAGCTCAAGGAATGGCGTGCAGCCGAGTTCACCGAGCTCGAAGCATTCGACGATTACTGGGCTGGCCGCCCGTATCTGGATGGCATCCGCGAGGACATCGTTCCGGAAGCATCGGTCCGTGCCATCGCCCTGGAAACCGGCGAGTCCGACACCTCGGTGTGGTCGCTGGTGACGGAGGACAACATCCGGTTCCGGGATGACCCCAACTTCACCACGTTCGTCACGTCGAGCCTTTCGGTCAACCACTTCCCGATGAACAACACGCACCCGATCCTCAGTGAGAAGGCTGTTCGCCAGGCGATGATGTATGCCATCGACCGCGATGACATTGTCAACAACCTCTGGCAGGGACTGGCTGTGAAGGCAACCGCCAACCTGTCACCTGCCATCGACTTCTACTACGAGCCGAATGTCAAGGAGTACCCGTTTGATCCGGCCCAGGCAGAGGCTCTCCTTGAGGAAGCTGGCTGGGTAATGGGCAGCGATGGTGTGCGCGAAAAGGACGGCACTCGCCTGTCGTTCACCTGCACCGTCATCACCGGTGACCAGGCTCGCAAGCCTGAAGCAGAACTCGCGCAACAGTATCTTGCTCCGGTCGGTATCGAGATGTTGATTGCCGAGGCCCCGATTGCCACCATTCAGGAAGGCCAGCGTGAGGGCACGATCGATATGTCCCTCTACAACTGGACCTACGGTGGTGGTTCCGGTGAGCCGGATCCATCGGTGACCCTGAAGACCGGCGTGCGCAACAACTGGAATCTCTGGTCGAATGCTCGCGTTGATGAGCTCTGCGACATGGGTCTGGCCGAAACCGACCCGGAGAAGCGCAAGGTCATCTACAGCGAAATTCAGCAGATTGTGGCCGAAGAAGTCCCGATGCTGTTTATCAAGTTCTGGGACTGGTTCACGATCTTCAACAAGCGGATCAAGGGTCTTCCCGAGAATCCACTAACCGGAGATGCCATCTATCAATACGCACACCGCATGTGGATTGAGGAGTAAGAAACCGTCTTCCTTACATTCCCCCTTTTCGTTTGAGGGAATGATGTCCTATCATTCCCTCGTCTACGTATTGGGGAGATCAAACCAGGCACTCCGTCGGCGCGGTGCCGGCGAAGTGTAAGTTGAGGAGGCAACGGTTGATCGATCGTATCTCAGGGCTGTCCGAACTGTTGGACACCACGACCCCGACCACCCGGCGTGCATTTTTGAAGCGTTCGGCGATCATGGGAGCGAGTATCCCTGTCTTCGGTTCGTTGTTGGCTGCGTGTGGCGACGACGATGACGACAGCGGTGATTCGGACGCCCCGGCCGCTGATCCCACGTCGACCCGTGTTCGCAGCGTGCCAACCACGACCACAGGACAAACCTCACCAGCCACGTCAACCGAGGCTGAGGAGGAAGATGACGAAGAAGACGAAGAAGCAGATGAGCCGACTCCAACGACGGCAGCTGCTGAACCAACTCCTACCGAGGAAGAGGACGAGGACGAGGACGACGATGAGCCGGCTGCCGGCGAACCGCGGCGTGGCGGTATCCTGCGGGCAATGGGCCACCACGAAGTCTCCAGCCTGAGCCCGGACGACTGGGGCCCGGACGTCCACTACTTCATCGTCGGTAACATCCACGACCGGCTGTTGAAGCTCAATCCGTGGTTTGTGCTCGAACCGTCGCTCTGCGAATCGTTCGACATCTCGGATGACGGCCTGGTCTACACCTTCAACCTGCGGCAGGGTCTCACCTTCCACGAAGGTGAACCGTTTACCGCCGAGGATGTAAAGTACACGTTCGACTTCCGCCGTGATCCGGCGAATGCAGCGGTTATCGCCAACAACTTCGCATCGGTGGATACCGTCGAAGCGGTCGACGACTACACCGTTGTCGTGACGCTGAAGGAAACCAACGCCGCCTTCCTGACCCTTGCCGGCCCGACCGGTATCGTGTCGCACACCCATCACGCAGCAATCGGCGAGGATGGCTACAAGGCGTCGCCGAATGGCCTGGGTCCGTTCAAGCTCAAGGAATGGCGTGCAGCCGAGTTCACCGAGCTCGAAGCATTCGACGATTACTGGGCTGGCCGCCCGTATCTGGATGGCATCCGCGAGGACATCGTTCCGGAAGCATCGGTCCGTGCCATCGCCCTGGAAACCGGCGAGTCCGACACCTCGGTGTGGTCGCTGGTGACGGAGGACAACATCCGGTTCCGGGATGACCCCAACTTCACCACGTTCGTCACGTCGAGCCTTTCGGTCAACCACTTCCCGATGAACAACACGCACCCGATCCTCAGTGAGAAGGCTGTTCGCCAGGCGATGATGTATGCCATCGACCGCGATGACATTGTCAACAACCTCTGGCAGGGACTGGCTGTGAAGGCAACCGCCAACCTGTCACCTGCCATCGACTTCTACTACGAGCCGAATGTCAAGGAGTACCCGTTTGATCCGGCCCAGGCAGAGGCTCTCCTTGAGGAAGCTGGCTGGGTAATGGGCAGCGATGGTGTGCGCGAAAAGGACGGCACTCGCCTGTCGTTCACCTGCACCGTCATCACCGGTGACCAGGCTCGCAAGCCTGAAGCAGAACTCGCGCAACAGTATCTTGCTCCGGTCGGTATCGAGATGTTGATTGCCGAGGCCCCGATTGCCACCATTCAGGAAGGCCAGCGTGAGGGCACGATCGATATGTCCCTCTACAACTGGACCTACGGTGGTGGTTCCGGTGAGCCGGATCCATCGGTGACCCTGAAGACCGGCGTGCGCAACAACTGGAATCTCTGGTCGAATGCTCGCGTTGATGAGCTCTGCGACATGGGTCTGGCCGAAACCGACCCGGAGAAGCGCAAGGTCATCTACAGCGAAATTCAGCAGATTGTGGCCGAAGAAGTCCCGATGCTGTTTATCAAGTTCTGGGACTGGTTCACGATCTTCAACAAGCGGATCAAGGGACTGCCGGAAGACCCGCTGGTTGCTACTGCGATCTACCAGTACGCGAACCAGATGTGGATCGAAGAAGAATAAGTTTCTGATCCCGAGCCCAGTCTGACTACCCGACGAGGGAATGATCGTCTATCATTCCCTCGTCCATATTGGGACACGGGATTTGTTAGTTTGAGGCAATTGCATGTTCGCGTATATGGTTCAACGAATCGTTCAGGGTCTCGTCGTCCTGTTTCTGGTTACACTCCTGACGTTCGGTATTATGCAAGCCGCCCCTGGAGACCCCATCGACCTGCTGGTCGGTGAGGCTCAGATCACCCAGGAAGAGTTTGACCGCATCCGCGAGCGCTGGGGTCTGGACAAGCCCTGGTATCAGCAATACACCACCTGGTTAACAAACTTTGTGCGCGGTGACCTTGGGCGCTCGGTGGTCCGGACAGGTGTTCCGGTCCATGAGATGATCCTCGAAGCTGCCTGGCCCACGCTGCAACTCAATATTCTGGCCATGATCCTGGCGACAGCAGTGTCTGTGCCGCTCGGTGTTCTGGCGGCTGTCAAGCGGTACTCACTGTTCGACTCCGGAACAATGGTGTTCGCCAGTGCCGGTGTCGCCTTGCCCAACTTCTGGGTCGGGTTGATGCTGATTATCCTGTTCGCCCTGACATTGGGCTGGTTACCCTCGTTTGGTTCCGGATCATGGAAGCACTTCATCATGCCGGTTCTGGTGCTTTCCATTAACGAGACGGCGTTGCTTACCCGCCTGATGCGCGGCACGACGCTCGAAGTTATGAATCAGGACTTTGTCAACACCGCACGCGCCAAAGGCTTGAAGGAGAACACGGTTCTCGTTCGCCATATCGTCCGCAATGCAATGCTCCCATCAGTGACCGTTATCGGCCTGCGGGTGGCCTTCCTCCTTAGTGGCACCATCGTTGTGGAGACCATCTTCGCCTGGCCAGGCATTGGACAACTCTTTATTACGTCGGTCAACCGTCTGGACTATCAGGTTGTTCAGGCCATTGTGGTGCTGTTCACGGTCTTTGTCGTCATCGCCAACATCCTGACAGACCTGGTATATGCAGTGATTGATCCGAGAATTCGCGTTCGGTAGGCCGAACACACTATGGGGGCAAGAATGGATTCCTCGTCCAATCTGGAAGTGTCGCCGGAAAGCAAGTCGGCGGCGCTGGTTCCGAAAGAATTGATTGCGGTCGAGCGGAAGAGCCGCAGCGAGTTCAGGCGCTCATGGAACCGGTTCAAGCGGTTCAAGCCGGCGATTGTTGGCCTCGTCTTCATTGCCATTCTGGCCATCATCGCTATTGTTCCAATGCTGTTTGAGCCATATTCCTACACTGCGACCAATCCGTCGCGTGGTGGCGAAGGTTCTTCCTGGTCGCACCCGCTCGGTCTTGACCGGCTTGGGCGCGACATTCTGAGCCGCATGATCCGTGGCACCCGGGTGGCGTTCGTGGTCGCCTTTGCTGCAACAACGATTTCGCTGGTGATTGGCGTTACTGTTGGAGCGGCTGCCGGTTACTTCGGCGGTTGGGTCGATACGATTCTTTCGAGATTCGTGGATACGATCATGGCCTTCCCGACGCTCGTGCTGCTGATCACCCTGGCCGCTGTTCTTGGACCGAGCATCCAGACAACCGTGGTTGTTATCGGTGCGACCATTTGGTCGACCTATGCTCGCGTTGTTCGGGCAGACGTGCTCAGTATCCGGGAGCGGGATTTTGTGCTGGCCGCGAGGTCGATCGGGGCGCGCGATGCCCGGATCATCAGCCGGCATGTCCTGCCGAACGTTCTCGGCCCGGTCATTGTTATTGCCAGCCTCTCGGTTGGTGGTGTGATCATTCTGGAAGCAGCCCTCTCTTTCCTCGGTCTTGGCGTTACCCCGCCGACACCAAGCTGGGGCGGTATGCTCTCCGATGGCCGTGCCTACATGCGAGCCTATCCGCACATTGCCATTTACCCTGGCGTCGCTATCTTCCTGACTGTGCTGGCCTTCAATATGGTCGGCGACGGTCTGCGCGACGCGCTCGACCCGCGCCAGCGAGAATAGTCCCGGTCTTCTAGAAGACCCAGGGAATAAACCGCCGGCGAACGCGGCGCTTGTACTCCGCGTAGCCCGAATAGGTGTCCATCAACTTCCGTTCCTCATGCCGGGATTTCAGCATGAGGAACGGAAGAAACGTTAGTGCAACTGCTGCACCAACGACACTCCCGAACATCAATGCCCATCCGGAAGCGCCGAGTAGCACCGCGAGATACATCGGGTGCCGGACTTTGCCATAGATGCCGGTATCCACCAGGCTGCCATCCGGCACCGGCGTTGGTGATGCGGTCAGATTGGTTCCCAGGTTCCGGGCGGCTGATGAAAAGACACTGGTAGCCAGTCCGATGAGCACCACACCACCGGCAATTGCCGGGATGGTAGGAATCGGCAGATTGCGACCGGAAACCAGCAATTCAATTGGTGCGCCAAAGAGCGTGATCGCTTGCAGGGCAACCTGAATGCCGACCCAGCGCTTGTCGTTGCCAACAAACCGGGATCCGGCGGTGCGGACTTCATCCATCTGGATGCTCCTCATTCCTTCATCTGGATTGGATTCAAGCCGGGATCAATTGTACGGAGAATCGGCGCTTCCGGAGGATCAGTCTGATTGCGCCGAAGCCGGATTTGAGCCTCGCAGGTAGTAGTGGGCGAACCGGATCGAGATCAGCGTGATGATCACCGAGAGGGCCAGTCCTGATCCGGCAATCGTAGCCGGGGCGCCAAACTGGTCGACCAGCCCGCCAATCGGCAGCAACGCCAGTGGCATAAGCGACCAGGTCATGCCGTAGATGCTCATCACCCGGCCATAAAACGGCCGGTCGGTCTGGAGTACTACCAGCATCCGGTTGAACGTCAGGTAGCCACTGCTCATGAATCCGGCCACCGCCAGCAGGACCAGCGAGAGCGCATAGTTCGTGGACATGGCAAACGCAGCCAGGGTAATGCCGAACGCAATCCCTGACGCAATCTGGAGTTTGTTCTTGTGCGGTGAATCCGACAGATAGGCTACGACCATCGAGCCGATGATCGCCCCGAGTCCGGTTGCGGTATACATGAACCCCAGTAATTTTGGGGACACCTTGAGAACTTCCGACTGGAACACCGGAAGCAGTTGCTGGAACGGCATACCGAGCAGAATCGGGATATAGGCCAGCAGGAGCAGCGCTACCATCGCCGGGCGGGCGAGGATGTAGCGAAAGCCGACCATCATTGCCTCGAACGGGCCGGACCGGTCGCCATCGCCACGGAGTCCTCCGGGAAGTTGCATCAGGGTGAGCACGGCCAGGCCATAGGCTATTGCCATGGCATAGAAGGCAAGCGTCGGGTGGATAGCAATCAGCATCCCGGCAACTGCCGGCGCAAACACCCGATTCAGGTTGCGGGCGGTAGATTCGAGTGCGAGCGCGTTTGGTACCTGGGATTCCTCAACCAGGTGCGGAACCAGTGCGGTGCGTACCGGCATGCCGAACGGTGTAATGACGCCCTGAAGAAAACCGAGGACGACCAGATGCCAGATCTGGATCAATCCGCTGTGGACGAGCAACGCAGTGGTCAGGGCGAGCAGAAACACCAGCGCTTCGGCCGAAACGAGCAGGCGACGCTTGTCGAACCGGTCAGCGGCAACCCCGCCGATTGGCGCCAGGATGAGTTGAGGAATGCCGCGTGCAGCAGCCACCAATCCCAGCATCAGGGCGGAGCCACTCAGGTCATAGGCTAGCCAGGAACGGGCAACCAGGTCGATCTGGAGCGCCATTAATGAAAAGAGAATGCCAAACCAGAGCATCCGGTATTGCGGCCAACGCAACGCGCCGAATGTCTTTGACAATCCATCCTTCAATCCCGCGCCAATGCCGGGCTGAGCACGCATGAGTTCTCCTCCTTATACGGGACGTTAGCGTATTGTATTACCCCGCGCAAGGTATATGACGCCCCGTTGGTCCCGCTTCCGGCCTCTCAGGTTTCTCAAAGAAGGCATACCCGGGTGAGGTTCGTGACTTGGGTATTCTGGAATCCGGTGTTTCGTACGAATACGGTGCACGTTCATATGAGAGGAGGAAGGTAATCCGCACCATGAAGCCAGTTTCCCGACTTCAGACAACTGCCCTGTCTTCCCGTTTCGGGGAGTGGATTGTGCCTGTGCTGCTGTTTGCCGGATTTCTCCTGCTCCGGCTCCCGTTCAGGGCACATTTCCCGGTGAATTGGGATGCCGTCCAACTGGCGCTTGGGACGCAGTCATTCAACCTGCATAATCACCAGCCACATCCGCCCGGATACATCGGATTGATCGGCCTGGGGCGGTTGATGAATCACATCACCCACGATCCGATTCTCAGCCTTACCCTGATCAGCATTGTGGCGGGTGCGCTGGTGCCAGCCTTGTTCTACCGGTTCTCCCGCGGTTGGCTTCATCCGCGCTTTGCACTTCTCACTGCCATTCTGATCGGCGTTTCGCCGCTGGTCTGGTATTACAGCGAGGTTGCTCTCTCCTATGCTGCCGAGCTGGCGGCCGGCATGGCGTTCATGTTGGTCATGCACCGGAGCATCCGCCGGCCAGCACTGCGTGACCTGCTACTTGCCACGCTCCTGCTCAGCCTGCTCGGATCGCTTCGGCAAAGCGCAATGGTGTTCCTGGTGCCGGTCTGGCTCTTTGGCGTTTGGCACTATCCGTGGCGGGAGCGGATTGTCGCAGGTTCGGTTATGGGCAGTATCACCCTGCTCTGGGCAGGGCCACTCATCTGGCTCTCCGGTGGGCCATCCGCATACATGCGCGAATCCCGGGCCCTGGCTGATCTGATCGGTGGGCAGACGTCGATTCTGTCGATGAACTTCGACGGCCTGAAGATGAACGCCTGGTACGTCGGCGTCGGATTGCTCTCAGGGTTGCATGTCGGGTTGCTGGTGATTGGCATTGCGCTTCTGGCAGGGCACCGTCCTTTGCGATTACTCAGCAAGCAGGACCGGCGTTTCTTTACCATCTGGTCGCTGCCGGCACTTCTCACCTTCTTGCTGGGGCACACCGGGCAGCTAGGTTATGTCTTGTTGTTGCTTCCGCCGCTCTTCCTCATCCTCGGGCTGAGTATCGAGGAACTGGCGAAATCGCCGGCAAGGTTGACCCGACAGCTGGCGACCAGCAGCTCACTGACTATTGCAACCATCAGTGTACTGGTGTTTGCCATGCTTCCGGGACTGGCCTACTCCTGGGCGCAGCCTGATCCGGGCGAGAAAGAGTCGTGGTTTGCGCGGCACGCACGGCAGTATGACCTGCCAACCAGCGATAGCCACTGGAGTAGCCTGGTAGACCTGGCCCACCGGTTTGATCCTGACCACACCGTGATTCTCACGACGGTAGGCGGACCGCGGGCAAGTGGCAGTTTCCGTCATGCATCGTACCTGTTGCCGGAATACCGGGTCTACGGGCTCGGCACTGATATGTCCGGCACATTTGGCACGCTCTTTGTTGCAGAGGATGGCCAGTCGAATTACAGCGTGGAAGGCCTCCACAATGCCCGCCCGTGGCTCAGGATCGACCGGGATGCCCGCTGGGTGATTATTCCGGACACAGAGATTCTCGAGTGGATCAATCCGGATCTCGATCTGCACACCGTCGTACTCGACAGCGGGACGGAAGCAGCCATAGGCCACATCCGCCCCGAGTCGGCAATCACGATCAATTGGGAGCAGCCGTAGCGGCTATTGGAGCAGCAGGTCGTCCGTGCTGCGGCGGTTCTTGCGGAAACGGTCGACCTTCGCGCGGTTGCCACAGGTCTGCATGCTGCACCAGCGCCGGCTACGGTTGCGGCTTTCATCGAAGAACAGCCAGGTGCAGTCATGGGCGGCACATTCGCGGATGCGATCGAGTTCGCCCGAGATCAGCAGATCGGCTGCCGAGCGAACAATGGGCCAGAGTGCCCGGTCGAGCATCAGCGGCGTTTCGGGCCAGGTCCAGTCAAATCCACCGGGAACCGGTACCAGACGGGTCGGCACCATGGCCTCGTGCAGTTCGGAGTTGAACAGGTCAAGGTCTGCTTCATCCGGCGTATTGCCGGCGGCGATAGCCGAGAAAGCCCGGTAGACGGCTTCCCGGAAGGTGACAGCACGCCGGAACACGGCTTCGGCCTGATCCGGATTACGTTCAGCCATGAGTCTCAGGTCGTTCGCCATACCGACCGGCAAATTACCGGTTTGTTCGGTGAATGCCACCAGGTCGCTATACGAGCGCAAACTGTCGATTTCCTTTGGCATTCCCCGTCGGTCGACTGTATTGGCGAATGCGAGGCAATCGACTCCCGCGTCGAGGTCAAATTGCGGTATCGTTTGTATGGTCATAATCTTATGATCGATTCCAGGTTGAATAAGTAACCATTAAGTCAATGATAACAGGTTACATTCTTTCTGTCAATCAAAGAATGCACATGACCGTTCAGGGACATCGTTGAACAAACTACTTTGTTGCCCATTATTCACAGAGCAATGCCGATGATCGACAGCCTGTCGGAGTCATTGGGTATATCGACGTCGCTCGTCATCGGGTTGCTGGTGCTGGTAGCAGCACAACTGATTCTGCAACTCGTTGCTCTCATTGATCTGATCCGCCGGGAAAAGGTGGCGCACGTTCCCAAATGGGCGTGGGCGCTGATCATCCTGTTGGTGAGCAACGGAATCGGTGCAATTGTCTACCTTGCGGCCGGCCGTAACCCTGAAGAAATCACTGACGACGAAGCAGCCCCGGAACTGACCGAGCACGGGGCTGAGCACGCAGTTGATCTGCTCTATGCTGGTGCCGCTCCCATTTCTCCCGATACGCCGGCCATTGAGTTGCGCGGGTTGACCAAGAAGTTCGGTGAAAAGACGGCACTCGACAATGTCAACCTCACCGTGGCCCAGGGATCGGTCTACGGGTTTCTGGGGCCGAACGGTGCCGGCAAGAGCACCGCGCTCAACATTCTCGCCGGCCTGTCCAAGCCGACCGATGGCACAGCGCGGATCCTCGGCAATGACGTTGTCCTTGCCGGCAATGAGGTCCGCTCGGCTATCGGCTACCTGCCGGATGTACCCGGTTACTATGGTTGGATGACCGGCGAGGAGTTCCTGCGGTTTTCCGGTCGTCTCTTCAACTTGCCTCCGGATGTCCTCGACCGGCGTGTTGAAGCCCTGCTCGACCTCGCCGGACTCAAGGGCGTCACCACCCGGGTCGGGGGTTACTCCCGAGGTATGCGTCAACGTCTCGGCATTGCCCAGGCGCTGATCAATGCACCGCGGGTGTTGTTGCTGGATGAGCCAACCAGTGCCCTTGATCCGGTGGGGCGCAAGGCGGTGCTGGATATGATCTCCGCACTCGCCGGCCGGACCACTGTCTTCTTTTCAACGCATATCCTGGTAGATGTCGAACGTGTCTGCGATACCGTCGCTATCCTCGATCACGGCCGGGTTATTGTGGAATCCCCGATCGGTGATCTCCGGGCGCGTGGTGGTTCGCATGCGATCGTTGTCGAAATGTCTTCCACCCGCGAAGCCGAGCAACTGGAGCAACTGCTCGAGGAGCAGCCCTGGGTCGGCGGCACGGTGCGCGACGAGGATACGCTGCATATCACCGTGGATAACCTGCACGAAGCCCAGGTTGCTCTGCCTGCCCTGATCGGCGGCAACGGTCTGGCTCTCCAGCGCCTGGAAAGCGGCGAGGCGAGCCTTGAGGAAGTCTTCGTTGAACTGGTGGGAGGTGGCCGGTCGTGAACGGATTTCCGGTACTCCTGCTGAAGGAACTGATGGAGATCTGGCGCACCTGGCGCATCTGGGTGTTGCCGGGCATCCTGATCGTAGTTGGCCTGACCAGTCCGGTGCTGGCTGCAATCACACCGTGGTTGCTCGAATCCCTGGCCACGGATGGTTCCGAGGTCATCATCCAGATTCCCGAACCGGAAGCGATCCATGCCTACCAACAGTTTGCCCAGATGACGACCCAGATCGTGCTGCTGGCGCTGGTGGTGGTTTCAGGTGGGCTGGTCTCAGGTGAACGACGAAGCGGCACTGCTGTGCTGGTATTGACCAAACCGGTTTCAGCAGCAGCATTCCTGCTTTCACGCTTTGTATCCCAGGCGTTGCTGGTCATTGCCGGGTTGATCCCCGCCGCCGCGGTTTGCTGGGTTGGCACCCTGCTGATCTTTGGTGAAGCGCCGTTCCTGCCATTCCTGAAAGCTGTCCTGCTGTTCGCTGCGCTCTCGCTCTTGCTGATCGCGGTGATGCTGGTCTGCTCGACGCTGGTGAACTCGACGGCCGGTGCTGCCGGCATCGGATTTGGCATGTATCTTGTGTTGAGTATCTTCTCCGGGTTTGGCCCGGCCAGAAACTACACGCCGGCAGGGCTGTACAGTGCAATGAATGGCGTGATTGCCGGCACTAATCCGCCGGTTATCATCCCGTCCCTTACCGCTATCCTTGCCACGGTGTTGCTGATCCTGCTGGCTGTATCCATTTTTTCGCGGCAGGAACTCTCCAGTCGTCTGGGTGGCGCGTAGACTAAACAGGGTTAGAGGAATGTGAAAAGGGCTGGCAGATTTCTGCCAGCCCTTGATGTTTGTCTTCGTTGTGGAAGAACCTAGTTGGCTGTTGCGGCTTCGGCGGCCTTGCGGGCTTCGCGTTCCTTCTTCTCGAAGATGTTGGTGGAGTGACCGGGATCGAGCCGGGCGTCCGGGTTGATGTGGATGAAGCAGTGGTTGACGGCCGTGACGGATTCAGCGACACCGGTGGCGATGAGTTTGAACTTTGCCGGGTAGTTCACAATATCGCCGGCACCGAATACACCCGGAATATTGGTCTGCATCGTGATCGGGTCGACGACAATCTGGTTGCGCTGAATTTCAAAGCCCCAGGTCTTGAGCGGGCCGAGATCGGCCAGGAAGCCGATGGCGACAATCAGTTCGTCGACTTCGAACGTGTGCTCGGTTCCTTCCTTGAAGTGGTGGATGGTCACCTCGCGCAGACGGTCATCGCCGGCGACTGACTTGACCCCCCAATCCGGGAAGAAGACCTTTGCCGGGCCTTCCATCAACTGGTTTACCGTGTGCTCGTGTGCACGGAACTTGGACCGGTGTACCAGGGTGACGGACGTGGCGAGCGGGCTGAGCGTCATGGCCCAGTCGACGGCAGAGTCTCCACCGCCAACGATCATGACATTCTTGTCGCGAAAATCCTCAATGCGCTTCGCAAAATAGTGGACGCCCCGGCCGCCTTCGAACTGCTCGATGCCCTCGACATCCAGTTTCTTGGGTTCGAATGCGCCAATGCCGGCGGAAACGATGACGGTCCGGGTGCGGATCGGCCCCTGGCTGGTTTCCAGTTCGATCAGGTTTTCATCTTCGTTACGCTGGAGACCGGTCACTTCGGTCTTGAGGGAGACCTCGGCGCCCATCGAGAGAGCCTGTTCGACGGCTGCTTCAACGTAATCCTTGGCGAGGATCTTCGGAAAACCGGCGATGTCGTAGATGTACTTTTCCGGATAGATTGCGGTCAGCGTGCCACCGAGTTCTTCCAGCGAGTCGACAATGATTGCCCGCAATCCACGCATGCCGGCATAGAACGCGGCGAACAACCCGCACGGGCCCCCGCCAATGATCGTGACGTCGTATGTTGCCTCATGGTCGATGGCCATGCTGATCCCCGGTTTCTATTCGTACCTGTCGAGCGGTTGCTGGCCGCCGGCAGGGAAAGACGTGCACACCCTCACTTGCAGGCAATTGTACCGATGCAGGTTCGGGCGGGCAGTAGACAATGTTCGTATTTCCGTGTCTAGTGGGCTGTTCTGGAGAGAAGGTTGCTGGCTTCAATGGCATCGAGCGCAACCTGGATTTCAGCCCGGTTGACCGCCAGCCGGGAGAGAACCAACGCGCGATACTGTTCTGCGGTGACCGGTTCCGGATCGTTGTAGAGCACGCCAAAACCATCGATCACCCGTGTCATCGCCGCCCACCAGAGGTGCGCATCGGTGCCGTTGATGGTTTGACCGGCATATCGGGAAAGATAGGCTTGCCACTCGGCATCAAGCTGTTCCCAGGTGCGGTCGATCACCATCTCCGGTGGGTCCAACGTGTAGAGCTGACGGTAGGCATCCCAGCCGTAGGTCTCCACCATAAAGAACGCAAACGAGGCGGCACCGTCGTAGTAGACACGCTTGCGTACGCGGCCGGCGAAATCATCATCCCGCAGTTCCTGAAGTGATGGCATGGCGCCGGCTTCCCACGCCCAGACCGCAGTCTGCAATGGCGAAAGATATCCACTGGCAACCAGATGGTCGCTCATCGCCCAGGTGGCCAGCCCTTCGGCGAAGAAGAGGCTGAATGGCAAGCTGATTTCATGGGCCGCGATGACATGCACGATTTCATGAAGCAGCAGCGCCTCAAACTCATCGTCGGCGACACTGCCATCATGCAGGATGAAGATCTGGAACAGGTCTGCCGCAGCAAAGCCCTGACAGCCCATGCACTCGGGAGCGTACAGCTGATCCGCCAGGAAGATTTCCAGTTCCGGGTAGAAATTGGTCCCGATCCGGGCGTTCGCTTCACCAAGCAGGCGTGCAGCAGTATCAGCCACGCGAGCGGCTTCTTCCGGCGGGAACGCTCCCGGACGCCAGGCAACCGTGATCGTGTTATAGACATGCCGTTCGGCGTAATGCTCGCGAACCCGCGTCAGATTTTCGGTGTAGTTGGTGAATTCCGGCTTCTTCACGTTGATGACCGGGTTGTAGCCGGTTCCGGGCGGGACGACTTCGGGGTCGATTGTTGCCGTGTTGCCCTCATGCGGCGCGCCGGTGTCGCCGGTCGGGGCAGCAGGAGCCTCGGAGTCGGGTTGATTGGTGGGATCGCCGGAGGCCGCAGGTTGTTGCTGGTCGTCGGGGCCACGCGTCTCGGAAAGTGACGGTTGCTCGGTGGGATTTGCGGATTCCCCGGGGTCATGGCCAGTGATCAACATGGCCGCCACCAGTGTCGTCAACAAACCGATGACGACGACCATAGCTACAACGAATCGCACGATTTGTTCCCTGGCGCTTTCACGGGTCTCGACGAACGACAGCCACGAAAGATCAAGCCTACAACCGGGTTTTGGTCACGGCAACTGCAGACAGGTTACGATACCGCCAACGTGAAAGGAACGTTCAAGTGACTGAATCAAATACCTCCTGGCTGGACTCCCTGATTTCTGAACGCTCGACCCGGGTTGGCTCGATGGCCAACATGAATACCCGCGAGGCTGAGTCGCTGGTAGCCTATCTCTCCGGCGGCTTTCCGGACCCGCGCAGCATGCCAAAGGCCGATATTATCGAGGCGACCCGTATGGCGCTCGAGGCTGATGGCGAATGGGCGCTGCAATATGGCTCCAGCGCCGGCGACCCGACGCTGATCGAGCAGTTGCTGATCAAATTGCGCCGTGACCAGGGCATCGAGGCAGGGCCGGAGAATATCCTCATCACGAATGGTGGCTCACAGGCATTGCACCTGATGGTCGAGATGCTGGTTGATCCGGGCGATACCGTCGTCAGCGAAGCCCCGACCTGGAGCGGTGCTGTTCGCGAGTTCCGGACTGCCGGTGCAAAGATCTGCGAGATCGACCTGGCTGAGGATGGAACCGACGTTGACCATCTGGCCAGTGAACTGGCGCGTCTGCGCGCGGAAGGCATTCAGCCGAAGTTCTTCTACATCATCCCGAACTTCCAGAACCCGACCGGTGTCACCACCACCCTGGAGAAGCGTCAGCGGATTGTCGAACTCTCGGCCGAGTACGACATGCCAATCATCGAGGATGATGCCTATTCCGACCTGCGCTTTGTCGGGGAGAAACTGCCAACCATCTACAGCCTGGAGGGTGGCAACCGGGCGATGTATATGGGCACATTCTCGAAGATCGTCGGCGCAGGTGTCCGGTTGGGCTGGGTGGTCGCCCATCCGTCGGTCATCAACCGGTTGATTGCACTCAAGGCCGAGGGCGGCACCAGCCCGTTTGCCAGCCACGTTATCGCCAGCTTTGCAGCCTCCGGCACCCTTACCGAACACATCCAGGAATTGCGCGGTGTCTATAGCTCCCGGCGCGATGCGTTGCTCAAGGCACTTGAAGAGACCATGCCGGAAGGCACCACCTGGACGGTTCCCGAGGGCGGCTTCTTTGTCTGGGTGACGTTCCCCGAAACGGTGGATGTCTCCCGGATTGCTGCAGAAGCAGCTGAGCAGAAGGTGTCCATCCGCTCCGGCCAGATGTTCTACTTTTCTGACCGTGGTATCAACGAAATGCGCCTTTCCTACTCCTTCAACAGCGAGGAAGAAATCCGCACGGGCGTCGAGATCCTCGCCGCGCTTGCGAAGGCACAACTCGGAGAGGCGTAGATCGTCTCGCTGGAGGCCTGCGTTCGGCACATGTCTTTTTCCTGAGGCAGCTCCACAAGAGTCGCCTCAATCCGTTAGTATCCGGAGAGCATATCGTTCGTCTGAAATCGGATAGGGGTTTGGCACATGGAGTTGCTCTCGAACCCGGATATCTGGATAGCCCTGCTCACCCTGACGATGCTCGAGATTGTTCTCGGTATCGACAACATCGTCTTCATCTCGATTCTTTCCAGCAAGCTGCCGAAGTCCCAGCAGGCACGAGCGCGACTGGTTGGGCTTGGCGCAGCCATGATCATGCGTATCCTGCTGCTGTTCTCGATCAAGTGGGTGATTGGCTTGACCGAGCCCTGGTTCGAGATTCTCGACCGTGAGTTCTCCGGTCGAGACCTGATTCTGCTGGGTGGTGGACTCTTCCTGCTGGCCAAGGCAACCTTCGAGATTCACGAACGGCTTGAGGGCGAACAGCACCAGACCCAGGCTCGCTTTGCGCCATCCTTCGCCGCTGTGATCGCCCAGATCATGATCCTCGATATTGTCTTCTCGCTCGACTCGGTTATCACCGCAGTCGGCATGGCCGATGACATTGAAGTGATGATTGCTGCCGTGGTGATTGCGGTTGGCGTCATGATGGTCTCTGCCGGCCCGATCAGCGAGTTTGTCGAGCACCACCCGACCGTCAAGATGCTGGCACTCAGTTTCCTGTTGTTGATCGGCATGTCACTCGTCGCCGAGGGCTTCCACCAGCACATCCCGAAGGGCTACATCTACTTCGCCATGGGCTTCTCCGTCTTCGTCGAGGCCCTCAACCTCCGCGCCAAGCGCTCCAAGGCCACCCCCGCCCCCTCGGTCGAACTCCGCAACCCCTACGTCCGGGCGGTCGATGTGCTTGAGAAACCGACGGAGCCGGCCTCGTAACCCGGGACAAACGACACTTGATTTTGTGTCCGGTCCAATCTACGCTAGACGCATCTAGCTGAGAGGGACCGGACCGTGTCAACAACAACCGTTTCAATCGAGCGGCGTCTCTGGGATGCTGCTGACGAACTTCGCGCCAACTCACGATTCAAGGCATCGGAATATTCCGTGCCGGTACTGGGGCTGATCTTCCTGCGCTATGCCGACCACAAGTTCGGACTGGCAGAAGCCGAGATCAACCAGATGGCTACCGGACGACGCCAACCGGGCAAGACCGATTACCACGCTCGCGGGATCATGTATGTGCCGGAGACCGCCCGCTTCCGCCGGTTGCTGGAACTGCCGGAGGGCGCCAACATCGGCATGGAAATCAACGACGCCATGCGGGCGATCGAGCAGGAGAACGAGGAACTCAAGGACGTCCTGCCGAAAACGTTCAACCGGCTGGAGAGCAGCATCCTGGCCGAACTGCTGAAACTGATCGACTCGATCCCGATGGATATCGAGGGCGATGCCTTCGGCCGGATTTATGAGTATTTTCTGGGCAAGTTCGCGATGAGCGAGGGACAGAAGGGCGGCGAGTTCTTCACCCCGACCAGCATCGTCAAACTGATCGTCGAGATCATCGAGCCGTTCCATGGACGCATTCTCGATCCCGCCTGCGGTTCCGGCGGCATGTTTGTCCAGAGCGCCGAGTTCGTCCAGAATCACCGGAATGGTGGCGGAAACGTCATCTCGATCTATGGACAGGAACGTGTTGCCGAAACCGTGCGTCTTTGCCGGATGAACCTGGCGGTGCACGGACTTTCCGGCGAAATTCGCCAGAGCAATACCTACTACGACGACCCCCACAACAGCGTCGGCCGGTTCGATTTCGTCATGGCCAACCCGCCGTTCAACGTCAACCGGATCGACAAGGAACGCATGACCGGCGACCGGCGCTTTCCGCTGGGGATGCCCCGGAACGACAACGGGAACTATCTCTGGATCCAGTTGTTCTACAGCGCGCTGAACGAGCGGGGCCGGGCCGGATTCGTCATGGCCAACTCGGCCAGCGATGCGCGTGCAGCCGAACTGGAAATCCGCAAGCAGCTAATCGAGGCCGGAGCGGTGGACATTATGGTCGCCGTCGGGTCCAACTTCTTCTATACCGTCACCCTGCCCTGCA
>CAYWXR010000007.1:0-129663 GCA_964462545.1 uncultured Thermomicrobiales bacterium | reverse complement strand
CGGTAATCGAATTGCGGTCGCTCTCCGCCCTCGAGCCATTCTGGCTCGTCGACGGAACAGTTGGATCAATGAGATCAGACACGTCTTTCCTCTTAACATTATCGCTGTACATCCAAAAGAGACCTGGAAGCGCTCCCGCATTGCCAGGCCACTTGAACTGTCAGCTCCGCATGCGCAATGGCGCACCCTGGCTATACGTATCGCCGACCGCCATCATGTGTTGGGTGTACGGCGAATAGGGAGCCATGCTCCTGACAAGTTCTACCTATATCCTAGTTGAACGCCCGATGAAGCGGCAAGGTGAGCCATTTGCCGGCACGTACCAGATACCCTTACTCCGCCCGATACCAGGTCGTCGTTGACGCCTGCCGGAACCCGACACTTTCGTACAGCGCGCAGGCCGCATCTGAACTGCACGAGACCTTGATCCGCGCTGCACCCTTCATGGCAAGGCGTTCGATGCCGGCGGACAGCATTGCTCGCGCAAGACCCTTCCGTTGGAACTCGTCTTCGACCCTGACAGGCTCGACGAGACCCACTTTGGTAGTCGGATCGAACCAGTACAATGAGTATCCTGCGACCCATCCGTCAGTCGACTCGAATATCAGATCAAGCTCCGGATCGTAGAGTGGACACTCCTCAAGGCGTTCGGCCACATGTTCGCCGCTTCGCTGTTGCATATGATGCGGGGCATTCTGACGCTGCGTGCGATCAGTAAGAACGAAACCCTCAGCCGGTTGTGAAAGCACCGGCCGATCTGCAGCATCCATCCACTTGGTGTTGTCCTGCTCACCGGCGGCAAGTCCAGATTGCAACGCCATCTCTCGAAAGACCCGATCGTCGTCGTTCACAGGCACCGTAAACCCCGTCGGTGCGTGCCGCGATGCAAGCTCCAGCGTCCGGCTCCATAGATCATTGAGGACTACGCCCGATGCGCCCAGGACAACAATCGGGTCGCACTGCCAGTCGTCATCCGACCAGCTTGTCAGCAAGACGCCGGCGACCGGCCCCTCATCATCAACCCAGAAGAGTTTCTTGACCTCATCCGACCGACGCGCCGCTCGCCACCACCACTGCACATCAGCCGCCTCCCAGATGCCACCCTCGGGATCACCTCTCCTCGCACGCTGCAACAACGCCGTCGCCAACATCTGCGCTTCAAATCCTGCCGCCGTAACCTCTCGAACCGACATGGCCATCTCCTTGTCGTTGGTCCAGAGTTAGACCACTCAATGAAAGGAGCGTCCGTGGCGGCTGGCCAACGAGACGCTCGACTGATTGCCCGGCTAGGTTGACCTCTGTCCCTGCCCGTAGTATAGGAAACAAGCCGGCGACCTTCTAAGTTGTATGTCGCAGGCTCGCGGTCCGGAGGGGCACCGGATGATTAGTCAAGGAGAACAAGACAAATGCACGCAATCGACAGTCTGCTGCCGAGTTCGTTTCCAATAGCACAACTAGTGACGTTCCGAGAGCTGGGCACTGAAGGGACGTGCTTCAGAAGACACTTCCGTGCCGGAACGAAAGCGCTATGCTACCGATACATTGCTTGCTCCCAGAATTATGTGACATTCTCCTCGCTCGTAGTTGACCACAAGTACTCACCCGGGGATGTCCTGAGCAGATTCCGTTACGAGCAAGAGTATTTCGAGTTCTTTTGTAACGGCCAGGCAGCAATCGAGTGCTTGGTCTATGCTCTATATGCACTTGGATCAATGCGCTACCCGGACGAGTTCGGCAAGCGGATATGTAGCGATCCTCGACGAATCAATCTCAAGGTCACGGCGAAAGCATACGCCAAAGCCGAGCCAACCAGCCCGATCGCAACGGCTATGTCGTGCTTGGAGGATTCAAGGCGGTTCAATGAATGGAAGGAGGCACGTAATATTTTGTCTCATAGAATGTCACCCGGCATGAAATTCATGGAACTCATGGACGAGACCAATCCTCCAGATGAGTGGTTCTCGGGAATCACGACATCTACGAAGGATGCACGAAGGCGGCTGGATTGGCTGTCAGACACAATCGAACGAATGCTCTCAGCTGCGAATGACAGCTTTCAAACCAACCGATAGGCATTCCTCAGCCTAAGTGTTCTCAATGTCCTAACCTGTAGTCAATTGGGCACAAACTTGTGGATCCGACCAAACTGCACGTCACTCACATAGACATTGTCATTGAGATCCACAGCAATGTCCCAAGGGCGACCCATCTGACCTTCGCCACTGCCGCAGCCACCCCAGCGGTAGACTACTTCGCCCATCTGGTTGAGCACTGCAATCTGGCAAGTGGAGTACTCTGTTACGAAGATATTTCCGTGGCGATCAATTGCGGCGCTAACGGGATAGTTCAGATGATCCCAGAAGTGAAGGATTTGACCTTCATAGTTCAAGACTAGCACTCCGTTTAGTTTGGAATCTACAATATACATTCGACCGGTAACCCGATCTACCGCGAGGTAGCTTGTTGGACTTATGTCGATTCTGATTCGTCCTACGAGATCGCCCCACCACGTGTACCTTTCGATCCGACCTCCTCCAGACACCGAGACGTTGCCAAAGTTGTCGGCGTCTATCGACGTAGCAAAGAGAGCAAAATCCTCAGGGATTCGCCATTTGTGTTGACACTCCCCAAATGCATCGAATACGAAGACGCCAGCCCCATTCCAATGGGAGCCCAAGACAAATATCATCGTGTTAGAATTGTGAGTTACGACTGTGACATCTCTGATACTCTCAAACCCAGGACTTAGCACACTGCCAGGAAACGATACACAATTGGAATTCAGTCTGCGAAGCTCGTTCCCGTTGCTGTCGTATACCGTCACTCGCCGAGCGAGTGGTGGAAACTGTTCCACATAAATCCTTCCCAAGTCATCTACGGCTATACTGGACAGTCGGGTATCCAGTTCCCATGATTGATCCCATCGATACTTTGAGCCGGATACCGGAGGCGGCACGACTGGCGGTTCCGGATTTGCCGGAGGCACCTGTGTCGGCGGTGGAGCCGAACCTGATGGCGGCGGCTGAGTCGAACCGCTACTAGGCGGAGGAGGGCTGGAACCGCCTCTCCACTCAAAGTAGTGCCTCCCAACGTTCCCAGCTTCAACCTGCCACCCGACAGGATTGGAAGGAGTGTAAGTAAGGCAACGACGCTCAAAACACTGGATGAGTACATCCATAGTGACACCACCAACGAGAGTTGGTGCCCAGTAGGCTTCAGTCACCGGGAGACCGGTTGCGTAGAACGGGTTCTCGAAGAGTGGAGCCGAGTAGGTGACGCCGTTCTCGTACACCAGCGCCGAGGAGTTCATGAACTCCCAGAACACCGAGGCGACCCGGTGGTTTGTCTCAATGACGTATTCCTCAGCCGTTACACCATATTCAGCGAGAGAGGACCTGGTAGTAACGGTACCGTTTCGATGGATTTGTTCGATGATGACCTCTCCCGGCAGGCCAAGCGGGCGATTGCGGACGGCATTGAAGGCACGATAGGTCGGGCCGTTGGGATCATCTGCATCTCCGGCAACATTGATATCTGCTGGAGTATGAGTCTGAAACGTATCCAGCCCGGTCTGTATCCGGCCCTCCATCATCTCGACGACCAGCAGACCGTTGGTCACGTACCAGATGGAGGACGGATCCTCTCCAAGGTTGCTGATCTCCATCCGGGACTTGTCGTAGTACTGGACAGTGCGCGTGCCACCCGGCGAATCAACGAACGTCTCCTGCAGTGCGCTGGTGAACGCTTCCGGCCCCCACATCCAGGTGCGATTCACCTGTTGATCCGCAACAGGCTTGTCAGTGCGCGCCCAGGTCCGCTGGAAGTATTCGTTTGCCGGCGGGGCCGCATGAGCCGATATGATCGGTATCGCGCCCACCAGTAACGCAAAGGTGACAATGACCCGCCAAACCCGTCCACGCCCGGATGACCCACTACGATTCAAGGCAATACTCCCCTATACGCTAAACGACCCGGATGATGTTAGCATCGGGAGGTCTGCCGTTCAAACCTTGTGAATGGACTTCTGTACCACCCCAATCAGGTCAGTTTCGGCGTGGCGTTACAAAGCGGACGACGCTCCGGCGGAGGAACCGGATTTGGGTGGAGGCGTCGAAGGTATCGTCGGTGGCTGCCTGGAGGTAGAGCGATCCGACGAGCGCCATGAGCCAGGATGCAGTTTCCTCGATGTTCAGTTCGGGATCGAGTTGGCCGGTTTCGGAGAGGCGGGAAAGGAGGATGATGAGACCTTCACGCTCGATGTCGGCATCTGCATCCAGCAGTTTGGTTAGTTCAGGATCACGGTATGCCTGAAGCATGGCCTCGATCACCAGACCGGGAACGATCGGCAATGTTGCAGCCCAGGCGAGGTGCTCAACGTAGTAAGTCAGACCTTCTACCGGATTGTCCTTCTGCAGCGCTTCTGCAAGCGCCTGCTTCGCCTCTTCCTGAGTGCCGTCGGTCACAATCGCTGCAAAGAGTGCACGTTTGGTCGGGAAGTAATGAAAGAGCGCGCCGGCGCTGATGCCGGCTTCGGCGCAGATCCGGGCGGTGGTGGTTGCGGCAAACCCGGACTCGGCAAAGAGGCGCGCTGCCACATCCATGATCTCATGCTTCTTCCGCTCGTGTTCTGCCTTGTTAACCTTGCGTGCCATTGGCTCACCTACCGGTTGTCCGTCACCAAACGGCCATCACGGAAGACCATCAGGATGTTTTCCAGTTTCGTAATATCGTCCACCGGGTCCCCGTCTACAACCAGCAGGTCGGCATGGGATCCGGGAGCGATCGTTCCAATCGCATCGACTCCGAGCACTCTGGCGGCATTCACTGTCGCGGCCATCAACGCTTCCCGCGGAGTAAGTCCACTCTCCACAAACAGTTCCAGTTCGCGGTGCAGGCCAGCACCGAACGGCACACCGGGCATCCCGGCATCACTTCCCGCCACGAGGGTTCCCCCGGCGTCAAAAAACTCGCCAACCGACTGCTTCAGAGCGGCCATCAACCGTTCAAGGTCATCCAATGGTAGGCCAGCCTCGGCAACAGCGAGTGTGGGTGTTGCCGGGATTCCCGTCGCTACCAGCGCATCGAGCAACGCCTGATCCCAACCGTCGACCAGTTCATGGGATTCAAGATGCTCGAGACCATCGACGCCGGCATCTAGCAGTTCCGACAGATCCTCGAACGTACCCCAGTGGGCGGTTACCTTCAGTCCGTGAAGGTGTGCCTCGTCCACGATAGCCTGCAGAATATCCGGGTCAATTGGCTCCAGTGCCCGTCGTGGACCACCGCGGTCGTGAACGACCTTGATAACGTCGACCGATGGATCGCTCAATGCCAGGTCACGAACCATCGCTCTTGCCTCGTCTTGAGTTTGGGGAATCCGCACACCGTCGGTCACCCGTCCGCCGGCAAGTGTCGCCACCGGATGCCCGCCTCGGGTGGTGAAGACCGGCCCGGCCACGAACAGTCGCGGGCCTTCGAGTTCTCCCTGCTCAATCTGCCGTTGGACATCGAAGATCCATCCCGGCTCCCCACCGAGGTTGCGAACAGTTGTCACCCCGTACTCCAGCGCCGAGCGACGCTGAGCCGGGGAAAACCGCACCTGCTGCAGGATCATCGCCGGAAAATCCTTCCAGCCAAAGGATGACCGCGCTTCCCGGTCCGGCCCGCCGAGGTGAACGTGGAGATCAATCAGGCCCGGCAGGATCGTCGCCCCGGTAACGTCAATCAGGGTTGCCCCTTCAGGAATCTGAACCTCGGACGACGTGCCTACCGCCGCAATAACACCGTCGAGAACCAGGATCGTTGCGTTGGGAACCTTTTCCAGGTCAGCACCGGCATAGACCGTCGCGCCGGTGAGCGCCAAGTAACCAGTCTGACGCTTGCCCTGCTTGTAGGTCGTGGCATCAAGCCAGACTGCGGACCCGGCAACAATGATCAACAATACGGTGACAACAACAACCAGACGGCGCAACCAGCGTTTTCGTGGACGACGGGGTGGGGTTCGGGCGACGGGACCAGGATTGCTGCCGTCTGGTTCTTCCATGCTGCTACTCCAGGTGAACCAATTCGATATCCCCGGGAATATATCACAAAGCAAGTACTCGGTTTATTGTACGACCGGGTAATGCCTTGCTACCCCGGAAAACCGGTGATAGGCTAAGCAGGATTTCGCAAGGAACATGAGGAAGGGGCGTTCAACCGTGCCGGCAATGAGCTTTCGCGCATAGCGGAGCAGTTCCGGAATCGGGCTGCCCGACTGGTAGTCCCTGTGTTGAATGTTCACCTTGCAACAGCCCGGGAGGGCACTCATGTTTCGACGCCCCGAGGATCTGATCGATCCATTTCAACCGCTTGTCACCGAAACTCCACCCGAAGGTGTCTGGCCATTTATCCGATCTCAGCTTCCACCACTGCGCTGCGCCATTGTCGCCAGTCTGGCCTGCACCCTGGTAGCCGCAGTCCTTGAGGTCTGGTTGATCTTCTACGCCGGTGAACTGGTGGACATCCTCGCCGCCACATCACCCGAACAATTCTGGACAGAGCACGGACGGAGCCTTCTCCTGGCCGGGGGGATCGTGCTCCTGATTCGTCCACTTTCCTGGCTTGGACGGGAAGGTATCGACGATATCGTCTTGCGCCCCAACGCTGTCACCATGATCGGATGGAGAGCGCACCGGCACGTCCTGAACCAGTCAGTTGGCTGGTTTCGAAATGACCTTTCCGGCCGGATTGCAAACCGGGTCCGTGAGGTAGGACTCTCGGCGACCGGCGCCGTCTTCACCATCGTCCACACCATGTCCTATGTGTCTGTCTACGTAGCAGGTTCGATCTGGTTGATGGCATCCGTGGATCTCCGTCTTGCCATTCCGCTTGCGGTCTGGTTGGGGCTGTATCTGGCGCTCATGCTCTACATCGTGCCTCGTTTCCGGCAGGCATCAGAGGAGTACCAAGGCTCGCAATCGGCATTGACCGGGATGCTGGTCGATACCTACGCCAATATCGACACGATCAAACTGTTTTCCGACAGGACCACCGTCGAGCAGGAAAGCCGCCAGCAGTTCGGAACCATGCGGGAGGCGTTCGTCCGCCTCCAGAAAATCGAAGTCGCAGCCAATGCCGGCATGATTACCCTCGGCACATTGCTGATCGTCGGACTGGCCGGTTTCTCGGTTGCGCTCTGGCGAACCGGTGATGCGCCACTGGGTCTGGTGGCTGCAAGTCTTGCTTTGAGTTTCCGGATCAATGGTATGGCCGAATGGCTGCTGGATGCCGTTGCCTCACTTTTTGGCTATGCCGGTGCAACCCGCGAGTCACTCAAGACCGTTTCCCAGCCAATCGACATTCCTGATCGCGCAGATGCCGCCGATCTGGTGGTGGAGGCAGGCGAAATCCGCTTCAACTCGGTCGCACACCATTACGGCAAGGACGATGGCGGCCTGGAATACGTTTCACTGACCATCGCCGGTGGCGAAAAGGTCGGAATCGTTGGGCGCTCCGGCGCCGGCAAATCGACGCTGGTGAACCTGCTGCTGCGGTTCTTTGACCCGGATTCCGGGTCGATCGAGATTGATGGGCAGGACCTGAAGCAGGTTACGCAGGAGAGCCTGCGGCAGCACATTGCGATGGTTCCACAGGATGCTGCGCTTCTGCATCGATCAGTACGTGACAACATCAGTTTCGGACGACCCGATATCAGTCAGGCAAACATCGAGGCAGCCGCCATGAATGCCCAGGCACACGAGTTCATCCCGGGATTGCAGGACCAGCTCGGTAACACCGGATACGATGCACTGGTCGGCGAACGTGGCGTGCTCCTTTCCGGGGGACAACGCCAGCGTATTGCCCTTGCCCGGGCGTTCCTGAAGGATGCGCCGATCCTGGTACTCGACGAAGCTACCTCGGCGCTGGATTCCGAAGTCGAGGCTGCCATTCAGGCATCACTGGCGAGGCTGATGCAGGGTAAGACCGTCATTGCCATCGCCCACCGTCTCTCGACGATCGCCCACATGGACCGGATCATCGTGCTCGACGCCGGCAGGATCGCCGAGGAAGGAACCCACGCGCAATTGCTGGCGGCGGATGGTATCTATGCCGGACTCTGGGCACGCCAGTCGGGCGGGTTCATCGGGGAATGACGCAACGAACGAGCCGACCGGCAGCGTTGCCGGTCGGCTCATGTACGGGCAATCAGGCGTCACGCCGGGATAACGTCAACCAGGCTCCGCCGAGAGCCACCACCAGCCAGACAACAACAACTACCGCGCCGACTGCAGGGGACGAGTGGTAGTCAAACGATGCGATCTGGCTGAAGGAGATGCTTTCCACCGCCGGAACCGGGGTGAGGCTCACCACATTCTTCTGCCACCAGAGTGGGAGCAGACCGCCGAAGATGTTCGGTATCCAGGTGAGTGCCAGCGTTGCCGTGATTGCCGCAGCAGTACTTCTCAGGATGAACCCGAGTGCCAACCCGAGCAACGGGGTGAAGGGCATTTCGACACCCATACCGATAAGTACTCGCAGCAGACCGGTGTCGGATAATGACTCCGTCGGCACACCGTAAAGACCAAAGATCGTCTGCCCCACCATGAACATGCCCAGGACGCTCACCAGACCGAGAGGAACAAGGATCAGAGTTACCAGCAGCGCCTTCGCCGCAAGTACCCGGCCCCGGCCGGGTGTCAGCGTCAAGGTAAGGCGGATCATGCCGCTGGAATACTCACCGGCGCTCACCAGCACGCCGAACACGGAGAATGCGATCAACGCGCAGCTCATACCAACCAGCGAGTACATTGGCCCAAACTCTTCCTTCGCTGATTCGGGCCAACTCTCGTAGGTCGCGCCCATCGCAGTCGCAACCAGCGCCGTCACCGCGATCGAGAGCAAGACGCCCAGGGCCAGCGCGATCCGCAGTGAGCGCAACGACTTCAGCTTGAGCCATTCAGACGCCAGCGTGTCGCCGAACCCGAGCGATGTATCGCCAATCCGGTTTGAAGCCAGTGTGGATGCAGACATCAGGCAACTCCTTCAAGAGCAAACGCCGGCGAGCCGGTGAATTCGACATCGTTGCGCGTGAGTTCCATAAAGGTTGCCTCAAGGCTTGCCCGTTGCGGTGCCAGTTCATGCAACACGATCGAGTGTGCCGCGGCAATCTCACCGATGCGCGAGGCATGAATGCCTGCAACAACGAGAGCCCCGGATTCATGCTGGACCGTTGCGCCTTCAGTAATCAGGAGTGCCTTCAAACGATCAGGTTCGGGGCAGGACACCCGCACCTTGCCACGCTGGTTTGCTTGCGTCAGTTCGTGCAGATTGGCATCGGCAATCAACCGTCCACGTCCGATTACCAGGACATGGTCCGCCGTCTCTTCCATCTCGCTCATCAGATGGCTGGAAACCAGAATGGTTCGTCCCTCGCGGGCGAGATTCTGAAACAGACTCCGCACCCAGCGGATTCCTTCCGGGTCAAGCCCGTTCGCCGGTTCGTCAAACAGCAGCACTTCCGGATCGCCCAGCATTGCTGTCGCAATACCCAGCCGCTGGCACATACCCAGCGAAAACTCGCCTACTTTCCGGTCCGCCACGTCGGTCAAACCGACGAGATCAAGCATTTCGTCGATCCGGCGGAAGTCGATCCGGCCAGCCCGCGCAACCCAGGTTAGGTGCTGCCGGGCCGTTCTGCCACCCTGTACAGCCTTGGCATCAAGCATCGCGCCAACCTCTCGTGGCGGGGCGGGAGATTGCCGGTAGGAACGGCCATTCACTGTAACCTTGCCGGATGTCGGTCGATCCAGTCCGAGAATCATGCGCATTGTGGTCGTCTTCCCGGCACCATTCGGCCCCAGAAAGCCGGTTACAACACCGGGCTTTACTTCAAACGTTAGCTGGTCGACAGCCGTCGTTGCACCGTAGCGCTTGGTTATGTTGTGTAACCGAATCATTGATAACTTTCATTTCTTTATTCCGTCATCATCGTCGGGGTACTGGAAGACCTCTTCCAGCGGCACGCCGAACACGCGTGCGATTTGGAACGCCATCTCCAGTGATGGCGAGTAGCGGCCCTGCTCGATAGCAATGACCGTCTGCCGGGTGACACCAATGCGGTTGGCCAGTTCCGCCTGGGTCATCTCGCCGTGGGCGAACCGAAGCGCCCTGATCGAGTTGGTAACACGGGTTGACTTGCTCATCCGCTAAAACCGCGCCGGTACGCCTCCAGCTTTGCCGCAGCTTCGAGAATGCCGGCAAGGGTGAAAGCCAGGAAGAGCGTGTTGGCGATCCAGAAGTGGTCGGCCTCGGCCATCGCCAGAACCAACGCCACTCCGCCCCCAATCACCAGCATCGACTGGCCAACGTTGTCGCCAAACCGGCCGATCTCATGGTCTCGTTCGTCCGAGCGCACGACATCGTTCCAGTGTCGTATTCCAACCGCGGTGTGTAGCGTAGCCAGCAGCACGATGCAAACACCGATCGATATGGCCATCGGCCATACGAAAGGCAGATCAACGAGCGGGGCGTCCCCCAGTCGTGTCAGCATGATGCCGAGGTAGAGAGCGTATGTCGTCACCTCGACAAACAGCATGATCCAGGCGCTCTTTTCCGAGTAGCCCATTGCATCTCCTATGCCTGCGGTTTGCGGATGTTCCGTCTGGACACCATCGTCCGCGGGAGAATGTAAACGATTGCAGACATCATGTCAAGAGTTTTTTACATCACAAACCGGTATCCTTGGCTGGTAGTCGGGCTTTGCGAGTTCACCGGGGAGATGTACGAAAATGGCCATCGTTCTGATTACCGGTATGTCCGGCACCGGGAAGACAACCGTGCTGGAAGAACTCGCCCGACGCGGTCACCGGACAGTCGAAACCGATGAACCGGGCTGGATCGAGGAGGTCTGGCAGGGCGGCACACTGGAGCGACTCTGGATCCCGGAAAAGATCACCGCCTTGCTGGATTCCCACAGCGCCGGGCATCTCTTCATCCAGGGAACCGTGCCCAACCAGGGAGTCTTCTACCCGCGCTTCGACGCGATTGTCCTGCTTGGTGCTCCACTCGAAACCATGCTGGAGCGAATTGCAACGCGGACCAACAATCCGTTTGGAAAGAGTGCGGAAGAACGCTACCGGATCGTTCAGGACCGGGCAGAGATCGAACCCATCCTGAGGGCAAGGGCCACCCACCAGATCAACACCGGCCACCTGTCGATCCGACAGGTGGCAGACTGTCTCGAGAAAATTGCCCGTGACGCGGAAACGTAGGTTTCGATGAGGCGTCGTCCAGTGACGTTTCCCGCCCGTTAGCGCAGGACGAAGCCAGGCACAAGAGCATCGCGTGGATCGACAAAGAAACGGTGTTCGCCGGTCTTGTGCGCCATACCGGTGATTTCGGGAATAACGGCATCGCGGCCTTCAGCTGTGGTCATTCCGGAGACCTTGCCAGTGAACACTGACCCTACAATCGAGTGATGCACCAGTTCCTGTTCGGGATGGAGATCTCCGGCGGCAACCATCGTGGCCATCCGGGCTGCGGTTCCTGATCCGCAAGGCGAACGATCGACCTGACCGTCAGCAAAGATGGTGACATTGCGCTGGTGCAGTCGTCCCTGCTCATCGGTTCCAAGGTCGTCGTAGAGAATCGTTCCGTAAATACCGTTCAGACGGTCGTCGGAAGGATGACGGGCGTGGGGTGTGTCGTTCAGCGCCCACTTGATCTCCCGGCCGATTGCGATCAAATCGCCAACTTTCTCCGGAGTTACTTCCAGGCCGACGCTGGCCGCCGGCAACTGGGCGTACATCGCACCGCCGAAGGAGACATCAACCGGGACGCGTCCGCGTGAGGTTTCCACCTGTACCTGACCGGAGACAAGATACCCCGGCACATTGATGAAGCGCACCGACGCCACCCGACCAGACTCCATCGTTACCCGTGCAATGACCCGCCCGGAGGGCACATCGATCCTGACGTCAATCTCACCATCGCACGGTGCAATGACCCTGCCACTTTCAACTGCCCAGACACCGAGGGCGATGGTGCCGTGCCCACAGGCAGTCGAGAATCCATCCTTGTGCCAGAACAGCACGCCGAAATCAGCACCGGCATCATCGGGCGGCACGATCATGCCGCCATACATGTCCGCGTGGCCGCGGGGTTCGAAGCAGAGCAGTTGGCGCAATCCGTCGATCTCCGGGTTGCCGGCGGCGTTCACCCGCCGTTCGGCGACGGTTGATCCCGGTATCTTAAAACCGGGGTCCTCGATGATCCTGAATGGCTCACCGCCAGTGTGATAATCCACCGTCGCGATCCGGAATACTGCGCTCATGTGCCCTCCCCTCTCACCGGTACTCTACAACCTGCTGCGCTTTCCGCCACCACCAATCGTTGTCGTTCCACCTGCGCCGGGCGGTTCACGTGATCGGGTATGGCAATCAGGGAAGATATTCAACCGAACGGTTGACAAAGCGAAATATCGCCTGCATCATTTTCTCAACCAATTGGTTGAAGACGTAGACCGGAGGGTTGAAGTGTCGGAAGACCGGCTGTCGAAGGTGTTTGCAGCGCTGGCAGACCCCATCCGGCGGGACATCGTTACCCGTCTTGCCGAGGGAGATGCAACGGTTGGCGAGCTCGCTGCCCCCTACGACGTCTCGGTGCAGGCAATCTCGAAGCACCTCAACGTGCTCGAGGATGCGGGCGTCATTACCAGACGCAAGGATGCGCAACGGAGGCAGTGCCACCTGGAAGCGGGAGTTTTCGACTTGATGACATTCTGGATCGAACGTTATCGCCAACGGGCAGAAGAACGGTTCCAGCGGCTGGATGCAGTGCTGGCAACCATGGACGAGGACGTTGTTGAAGAAGTAAAGGAAGGAGTCGCGTAATGACGATGAGCGCATTTCGCGAAGCCCGGATCGAAGCCGATCCAAGCCTGCCGACGATCACGATTACCCGCGATTTCGATGCCCCGCCAGAGAAGGTTTTCCGGGCGATGACCGAACTCGATCTGGTCAAACGCTGGATGGGTCCGAACATCACCACCATGGAGTTTGATGAGTGGGATGCCCGCACGGGCGGATGTTTCCGCTACAAGGCGTTCATCGACGGCAATCAGGTCGCCTCGTTCTATGGCTCCTTCCACGAAGTTCGCCCATCCGAGCGCATTGTCCAGACCTTCACCTTTGAAGGCTTTCCGGATGGTGTTTCCCTGGAAACCATGACCCTTGAGCCGCTCGAAGGCGGCCGCACCCGTGTCGTTGGCGTCTCAATCGTCTACAGCATGGAAGACCGCGACGCGATGCTCACCAGTGGCATGGAGGTCGGCATCCACGAAGGCTATGCCAAGATGGATGAATTGCTGAAGGAACTCTAGCCCGACATTCCAACGCGATAGACAAGAGCCGGACGAATACATCGTCCGGCGTTTTCATTGCAGCCACCTGCCGGGAGGAGTAGAGTTGCTCGCCTGAGCCACGTTTTGTGAAGCAAGATCGCCGGGAGGGCCAGGTGATAGACCTCTCCACGTTGCCGGTGTTTCTGGTTGCCACTATCGTCCTGCTTGTCATCCCGGGACCGGCAGTGCTGTACATCATCGCCCGCAGTCTGGATCAGGGACAGACTGCCGGTATCGTCTCGGTGCTGGGGGTTACCTGCGGTTCGGCTATCCACGTAGTGTTTGCCGCCCTCGGAATCTCGGCGATCCTGGTACGGTCGGTGACTGCGTTCAACGTCATCAAGTACGCTGGTGCGGCCTATCTGATCGTCCTGGGCGTTCGTAAACTCCGGGAGCGCACCACCCCGACATCGGTTCAGACGCCGCCACCGGCTCCACTGCTGACAATCTTCCGTCAGGGAGTGGTGGTGAATGTACTGAACCCGAAGACGGCGCTCTTCTTCTTTGCATTCCTGCCGCAGTTCGTCAGGCCCGAAAGCGGAACTCCCGGACTTCAGATACTGGTCCTGGGACTGATTTTCCTGACTATTGCCCTGGTCAGCGATGGTACCTACGCGCTCCTTGCGGCCAGAGCCGGCAGGCTTCTACGAGGGAACCTGCGCTTCGCCCACTTCCAGAAATGGTTTGCCGGCCTGGTGTATATCGGTCTGGGAGTCCTGACGGCGCTGACTGCCAGCCGAACCTCGCAATCGTGACGGGTCGCCAGCCTGCCTAGGTAATCGCGACGTCCCGGGCAACCCGGTAATTGACCCAGATTCCCGCGGCAGCGACTGCCAGAACAATGAGACAGGCAACGCCCACCGGAAGCACGTCGCGAACGCTCTCATTCACCGCAGAACTCCAGCCCCAATCCTCGCTGAGAATGAAGTCGTTCAGCAGCAGCGGAATAGCAGCGACCGGAATCAGCACCGTGCCGATCACCGGTCCGAATGCCTTGTAGCCCGTTCCACACAACCAGCCACTCACCATGTACGCGATGTAGGTGGTGAAGCAGATCGCGAACACTCGCAAGCCATCACTTGCCGAATCGAAGACAAGAGGACGGTCGAGCACGTCCTTGATCCCCGCTGCCCCGTAGGCGAGTTCTTCAATCCCGAACCCGATGGTCTGAAGCAGGGCAATGACTAACGAGAGGCTGACCACAAACACGGCTCCGCCGATGATGAAGTTGCGCCGGGTCATTCCGTTGGCGATATACATCGAAAAGAACATCGGCATCATGATGATCCCGAACACACCGAGCATGACAGAAGAGACCCCGTGGACGAATAGCCAGACACTGCTCTCAAATCCGATCGCAAACCAGCAGACCCCGACCTGAATCGCAGTGATCGCAACGGCTGTCCAGATCCAGATGCGACTGATGGCATGCCAGGTCGTCCAGAGACCGTGCCAGATGGCAACCTGCTGCGGATCCTTGTTGCGCATCTCATGCATCGTTTCAAACGTCCTCTCTTCAGCAGGTGGGTTACCTAGTTGATTGTCACGTTCTGTGTGATCTTCCGGTTGACCGCCAATCCCGCGGCAACCACCAGCATTGAGATGACCACCGCGACAAGGACCGGAATCTCGATGTCACCGGCGATCTGTTCGGGAAGCGAGAGGTAGACACCCGCCGGACCGACAATCGATGTCGGGTTCCATGCCCAGTCACTGCCAACCAGCCACTCCACTAGCGGCACCGGCAAGACGGCCAACGGAAGGTACAGGAACCCTCCTACCCAGCTCCAGCGGTAGAAACCCACCCCTGCCGTCCAGCCGCCACACATGTAGGCGGCGTTCAACAGGACATAGCTGGCAAACACTGCAAGTGCACGCGGGAACGATGAATAGACGGTCGGTTCGGCCAGCACATGGTGAATACCTGCCATGCGGTACATGACATCTTCAACAGCAAAGCCGGCCATGATGACTATTCCCGCTACCAGCGCACATCCCACGATGGTGGCAATCGCTCCGATCGCGAAGTGACGCCGGGTAACTCCCTGGGCAATGTACCGCGGCATGACCAGCCCACCTGCGACTGCCCCAACGACAGACAGGAATACCGGTGAGATCGACACGCCGGCTGCCCAGATACTGGCGTCAAACTCGTTGACAACGGCAATCAGGATGCGAAGCACCAGGGCAACCGCAACAAACGATGGCCACCATTTCCACATGATGGTTGTTACGTTCCGTACAACCTGACCGGTGCCGACCTCCTCAATGGAGCGGTATGGTGCGGCTGTCATTTTCCAGACTCCGTCCCGGTAAGATGCACGAAGAGATCCTGCAAGGTCAGCGGGTCCAGCTCCAGTCCAAGCTCCGTTGCCTGACGGCGACGATCTTCCCCAATCGCCCCATAGACTGTGCTGGATTTCGTGCCGCCCAGCCGGCGTTCGGCAAGCACCTGCATGCCGTTGGTGAACGCATCCACCACGTCGGCCGGACCGGTAACCGCCGCCCCACGCCCTCGTAGTGCTTCGGTTTCCTCCTGAACAACCAGACGCCCCTTGTCAATGACCACTACCTCTTCGAAGAGCGACTCGACTTCCTGAATGAGGTGAGTTGAAAGGATGATCGTCCGGGGAAACTCAAGGTAATCCTTGAGCAGTTCGTCGTAAAAGATGTAGCGAGACGGCGCATCCATCCCGAGATACGTCTCATCAAACATCGTGACCGGTGCCCGGCTCGCCAGACCGATGATTGCGCCGGTCATTGACTTCATGCCGCGCGACATCTTGCCGATATCCCGGTCGAGCGGCAGTTCAAAGCGCTCGATCAGGCGCTCGGCGTAGGCCTGGTCCCAGTTTGGCCGCAGATCAGCAACAAACTCGAATGCGGCCCGGGCGTTGTCATCCTCTTCAACGTCCAGGCTTTCCCTCACCAGGCAGACCTGACGCATCAACTCAGCATTCTCGAACGGGTCTTCGCCGTTGATGAACACACTACCGGAGGTTGGCCGGCGAAACGAAGCCAGCAGGGTCAGAAGCGTGCTCTTGCCGGCACCATTCCGTCCCAGCAGGCCATAGATCTTGCCGCCGGCAAGTGAGATAGAAAGGTTATCGAGCGCCGTTACCTTCCCGTAGCGGACCGTGAGATTGCGGACTTCGATTGGTAACGTCATTTGCTCTCCTTGCCCTCTGCGGCCTGGATACGCGCGACAACATCGTCGAGCGGTATTCCGATAACCTGTGCCTCGCGGATCATCGGTTCGAGGACTTCATCGAAGAATCGTTGTCGCCGGTCGGCCAGCAATTTCTCGCGTGCGTCCGGACTGACGAACATGCCGATTCCGCGCATCTTGTACAAGATCCCCTCCTCAACCAGCTGCTGAAATGCCTTGGCGGCTGTTGCCGGGTTGATCCGGTAGAAGCTCGCATACTGGTTGGTAGACATCACCTGCTCATCAGCAGCAAGTGTCCCGTTCAGGATTTCATCCCGAATCCGGTCGGCTATCTGGATATAGATTGGACGTTCATCATTGAACACGAACCCCTCACAGTTCAGTGGTTCTTTAGTTGACTAATGAACCATAACACCCATGAACCATCGCGTCAAGAAGTCCCCGCAAGGTAGGGACGCATTGCAATGCGTCCGCCGCAAACGACTACGGTGTCCAGAAAGAACCCGGATCCGGTTGTTTGTCATCCCGAGCGAAGTCGAGGGATCTCTATCCAGGCCATGTTGACGTCGCTTCGAACGTTGCGCTGCGGTGCCGGTGGAGACCTTCACGTTGGGAGGATAGAGATCCTTCGTCTCCGCGTAGTCTGGCCTGAGCACAGTCGAATGGGCTTGGCTGAGGATGACAAAGGAGCGAAGGAGATGCTGATTGTGCTTTCGGGGTTCAGGCGGCGGACGCATTGCAATGCGCCCCCTACTCTTTCGGGGACGAGAGGGTAAGCCGCACGCATCTGTGGGGAACACAGCGAGCAGACCGCGTTCATGTTGCCGAAAACAGGCGGGGGCCGTAGAGTGACAGAAGTCAGGACGGCCAACGAGCAATGGAATGACGGAAACTGGAACGCATGCAAATCACGTTGAAATTCTTCGCTGTCGTCCGCGAACGCCTCGGTGAAAGCGAACTCATAATCGAACTTCCGGAAGGTAGCACCATCGGAGACGTGCGCGAGATCGTCAATACCATGGCCGGCGACCACGCTCCGCTGGTGGAACGCTCCATGACGATGCTCAACCAGGAGTACGCCCAGCGGGATGAACTGCTGTCCGATGGCGACGAAGTGGCATTTATCCCGCCGGTAAGCGGGGGCGGCCATTTCCGGGTGCACGAAAACGAACTCGACCAGCAGGCCATTGCAGCCAGTGTCGAGAGTGGTGGTGCCGGCGCGATCGTGACGTTCGTGGGCGTGGTACGCGACAATGCCCGGGGACGTGCAGTGAAATGGCTCGACTACGAAGCCTATCCGGCAGCCGCCGAGAAGATGCTTGCCCGGATCGGCGACGAAATGCAGGAGCGCTGGGAACTCACCGGTGTCGCCATCGAACACCGCACCGGCCGCCTGGGAATCGGCGAGGCGAGCGTCGTCATTGCGGTCTCCTCTGCCCACCGAGAGGCAGCCTTTGCGGCCGCGGCCTATGCAATTGAACGTATCAAGGAGATCGTTCCCATCTGGAAGAAAGAGTTCTACGAGGATGGCGAGGTCTGGATTGGTAGCGAGCATGACTACCAGGTCGAGACCGGTCGGATACGGGGTTAGGTACCTGCTGCAGCGGGCGCTGCCGGCGGGGGATGAAGGAGGTTCAGGTTGGTAACCCTCGATGATCTGCTGAAAATGGTGGACGACGCCCACCAGGAAACGGTCGAACTGACCCAGGCGCTGGTCAGGATCCCGTCGGTAAACACCGGCAAGAACAATGAACCACCCTGGCCGATCACCGGCAAGCCCGGCCCCGGCGAGGAATATCCCGAAGCACTCCGCTATTACGATGCCACCGGCACCGAGCCAACCGGCGATGAATTGCCGGCCGCGGAACTGATCCGCGACAAACTGGCCGCCGACGGCATTGAATCGAAGATCTACAAGTCGCTGGAAAACCGCGCCAACATCGCGGCTCGCCTCACCGGCAAGCCGGGTAACCCGCGCCTGCTGATGATGTCGCATATCGACGTCGTCCCGGTCGAGGACCCCTCACAGTGGACCTACGACCCATTTGGCGGCGAGATTCACGACGGACGCCTGTATGGTCGTGGCTCGGCCGACATGAAGTCCACCGTAGCGGCCGAGACAATGGCAATGATCATCCTCAAGCGTGCCGGAGTGAAACTCAAGGGAGACCTCAAACTGGCCGTGTGTGCCGATGAGGAATCCGGTGGTGCCTACGGCTATGGCTGGATGGCAAAGCATGCCCCGGAAGAAATCGAGGCAGAGTTCTCGGTCAACGAGGGTGGCGGATCGCCGATGAAGGTGGGAGACCGCCTCATCTACCCGATCAACACCGGTGAAAAAGGCCGCCTGGAAATCCGCATCCACATCACCGGACGTGGATTCCACGCGTCCCAGCCCTGGAAGGCTGATAACGCCATCTACAAGGCAGAGGAAGTGATCCGCCGGATTCGAAACTACGAACCGGAAATCAATGTCGATCACGAACTGTTCAACCATCTGGAAACTCTGGCCGGCATCAAGGAAAAGCCGACCGCGGAGAATATCGACGACCTGATTGCTGAACTGGCCAAGACCAACGAGGGCCTGTCATCCTACCTGCGGGCAGCCAGCCGCATGACACTTGTCGCCTCAATGATCAACGCCGGTGTGAAATCCAACAGCGTCGCCGAGACCTGTCTGATTACCTGCGATGTCCGGTCGCTGCCACACCACACCACCGATTACGTCCACAACGAAATCGTCAAGTTGCTGGATGGTCTCTCCGGAGTTCGTGTCGAAACCATCGAAACGGCGCCTCCGGGAGCCTCGACGTTCGACAGCGAACTGGTGGACCACATTGCCGCTGCAACCCGCAGGGCCATCGGCCGCGATGATATCGAGTTCGTTCCGGGCCTGACGGTCGGCTTCACCGATTCGTCCTACGTCCGCCCGCTCGGTAACGTTGCCTACGGCTTCATGCCGTCGCACCCGGACGTTGATGCCAGCAAGAATGGCGCACACAACATCAACGAGTCGATGGACCTCAAGTCGATCCACTCGATCACGCGCTACCTCGTCGCCCTCGCCTGGGAAACCGTCGTCGACCACGACTAGGCGCTACTCCGGCTCACCGAAAGCAATCGCCCGCTCCGTTATCCGGAGCGGGCGATTCTCTTTACCCTCGAAGGCGAAGAGGCGCATTGCATCGATGCTTGACGAGAACTGCCCCGCTGATGACTACCTGAACACAGAAGGAGACCCGTGTCTCTGCGACAACGGGCCCCATTACCGGAGGAATCTGCGGTCGTATCAGAGGTATCTGGCAAACCAGTCGCTGATGAAGCCGAGACGCTCAATGCGGTGCTTTGGCTGTCCGGTTCGGGAGAGGCCGTGGCTCTCGTTCGGGAAGCGGACAAACTCGGTTGTCCGGCCCAGCACCTTGAGCGATACGAAGAGTTGCTCCGCCTGGCCCATTGGACAACGATAATCCTCTTCCGAGTGCATGATCAGCAACGGCGTTTCGATCTTGTCAACATAGGCAATGGGCGAGAGCAACCAGAAGCGGGAGTCATCCACCCACGGATCAGCACCGGTTAGTTCGTTGATCGCATTGAACATGATGTCATCGGTGCCGAACGCCGAATACAGGTCGGAGAGTGTTCGCATCGTGATAGCTGCCTTGAAGCGGTTGGTATGGCTCACGATCCAGTTGGTCATGAACCCGCCGTAGGAGCCACCCAGCACGCCCAGTCGTTCTCCGTCGACGCGCCCCTGTTCAATAGCCCAGTCGATAGCTGCCATCAGGTCGGGCATGTCCTTGATGCCCCAGTTCAATGGCAGTTCGTTCGCCCAGGCGTATCCGTAACCGTTCGATCCGCGCGGATTGGTGTAGATGACCGCATACCCCTGTGCGGCGAGCATCTGGAACTCGTGCATGAAGGTCTCGCCGTACATGCCAAACGGCCCGCCGTGAATCTGGAGAAGGGCCGGATTGCGTGTCTCTCCGGATGCATCCGGGGGGTAGATGATCCAGCCGTGGACTTCCTGTCCATCCTCACTCTTCACCTGGAAAGGCTCGGATGGTGCGACGACCACAGAATCCAGCCAGGCGCTATTTACCGATGTCAGTTGCCGTTCGTTGCCCCCGTCGGCGTCGCAGATAAACAGTTCGCCCGGAGTTTCAGCATCGTTTCCGGCATACACGTACGATCCATCCGGCAGGATGTTGATTGCACCAACCCGGCGGCGACCTGTCGTCACCGGCGTTACCTTGTCATCGCTGACCCGGACCGTAGCCAGGTTGACAGTCCCGCTGTCGCTGTAGACGCCGGCAAGCAGGTCATCGCTAATCCATTGCATCCCTCGCGGAGCGTAGGCAATGAGGTCAGCAATACAGGCATCGGCGAACGGCCGGTCAAAATTGGCCGTCAATGAGCGTGGCTCACCACCAACCGCCGGAACAACAAACACTTCGGTCGTCGGGGCACTGCCCAGATAATCACGTGTTCCCAGGCAGGCAATCGTTCGACCATCCGGCGACCATGTTGGCTGCCCCCAGCTACCGGTTCCATCGGTCACCTGGCGAATTCGCCCGGTATCCGGGCGAATGATGTGCAGGTCACGCCGGCGGTCAAGCTCCCAGCCCTCATTCAGGTTGGCGGCAAAGGCAATCTCGTAGCCGGTCGGGGACCAGGCCGGTGCGTAGTGTTCGAACGGTCCGGAAGTCAGTTGCCGTGCTGTTCCGTCGGTCGCATCGACGATGAAAAGTTGGCGATAGCGGTCATCGAGGTAGCCTTCGCCATCAAATCGATAGCGAATGGTGCGGATTACCCGGATATCTGTATCCGGGTTTGGCTCGCCTTCGCGGACCTTCGATACACAAACCAGACGGCTACCATCCGGCGACCACGAGAAGTCCTCAATCGGGGATGCCAGCGCAGTCAAGCGTTGGGCCTCGCCACCATCGGCAGCAATCGTCCAGATCTGACCTCGTCCCTTTTCGTCCGCGTTGCGGTCAGAGATAAAGGCAATTCGAGATCCATCCGGCGACCATTGCGGCCGGCCATCACGGAATTTCCCGGAAGTCAGGCGGATGCTCTCGCCGCTGGCAATATCGAGCAACCAGATGGCACTGAAGTAGCGGTTCTTTTTCTTGTCGAGCGAGGTTACCGTGTAGGCGACCCGTGACCCGTCAGGTGAAACAATCGGTTCGTTCACCAACTGAATGTTGAAGAGGTCATCCGCCTCGATCTTCCGTCGCTCGCTCATGGTCTAACTCCACAGCCTGTTCATGTTCAATACACGCCGAATCCATACGGCCTGCTGCCGGATAGTCTACTCCTGAAGTTCAACCCGGTGAGCAGCAAGGTTGATCCCGGCGGCGATCACTACCCCGATCATTCCGAAAAAGAAGATCACCATCAGCGCATAGAATCCCTGGACAGTCCCGCGATTGATCAACTGGACACTGGCCCGTTCGGCTCCTGCGGCCGATATGGCGATTGCGGAGCCCTGAAGGACACCCCCAAGGACTGTGGCTATCGCCAGCGCCACGAATGCCTCAATCGAGTTCCGGCAAGCGAGGCCGACCAGGATGCCAACAAGGATCACCCCGGGCAACTGAAACCAGTCGGGGATTTCGAGTACTGTCAAACTGCCAAGATCGCGCGTCGTACTGACAATCACTCCGCCGGCTGCGACTGCTGCAAGCAACCCAACCAGCAGGATGTAGAGCCTGGTCCTCATTGCGTCTCCGTCCGCACCCGGAAGTTCATCCAGGCTGGGTCGATGTCCGGGTCAAGGCGCACCTGCACCTCCCCGCTCAACAACCAGGAGATTTGCTCACCTTCAAGGCTTCGGATGGTGTTGCGATCCGAAATCGTTGCTGGAATCCGGTAGGACAGGAACTCACCGGCGGGCAGCATTTCGTCAACCTGCAACGTTCCGCCTCCCACAATCTGGAGACCTGCGCGCAACGTAACCCGGATCTGGAGAATCTCGATGTCAATCGATGAAGGGTTTACCAGGCCAAACTCGACCAGCACCGGTTCATCGGCGTTGGTGAACCGGAAGTCTTCCAGCGTGGGCTCAAGGAGATCGTACGCCTGGTTGGCATGGAAAAAACGGACGGTCGCACTGACATAGTTCACGCTCATCGCCAGCGCTGCCAGGAAAAGAAGGGCCAACGCGGCACGACTAGCCGTCACCGCGGTTCCTGCGAATACGGCGGTGCAAGCAGAATCGCTTTTACCCCGGAACCTGCAGGATGAACGTCCTCTGCAGGCGGCACAATCAGAAATGCATTCGCCCCGAGGAATGAGGCAAGCCGGGCAGATATCTGGCTGCCTGTGTTCCTCGCCACCAGGTTGCCATCCTCGCCAACCCAGACCACCGCCCGCTGGTATTCAATGCGATCTGATGGCGGCAGCGGCATGGTGGTTGTCACCGTGATCGTACCGGCGCCGTCCGGCGGTGCCGATTGCAGTTTCCTCATCGCCGGCATGACAAAGATGTGGAAACAGACCAGCGAACTTACCGGGTTTCCCGGCAGTCCGAACAATACCTTGTCGCCTATGGTCGCGAAGTTAAGTGGCTTGCCGGGCTTGAAGAACACCTTCTGGAAGTGCACCTCGGCCAGTTCGCCCAACAATGCCTTGACCAGATCTCGATCGCCCATCGAGACCCCGCCACTGGTGATAACCACATCAGCCAACGACAGTGCTTCGTTGAACGCAGCCTGGAGATGCTCTTGTGAGTCCGGCACGTGGCGGTTCATCACCACTTCAGCGCCCGCCTGGCGCGCTGCCACGGCAAGGGTAAAGCGGTTGGAATCGCGAATCTGCCCCGGCCCAGGTGTCTCACCCGGAGCCACCAGTTCGTCACCGGTGGACATGATCGCAACACGCGGACGTCCACCGACCGTTACCTGTTCATGGCCGAGGCTTGCCAGAAGTCCGACTTCTGCCGGGCCAAGCCTGGTGCCGGCTGGCACGAGCAGGTCTCCGGACTTCATGTCAGACCCGATTGGCCGGATGTTCTCGCCTTCTGCCACGGATTCCTGGAGAATCCGGACCGTGTTCCCTGTGGCGCTGGTGTTCTCAACCATCACCACCGCGGTTGCGCCATCCGGCACCGGAGCCCCGGTCATGATCCTGGCAGCCTGACCGGGAGCGAGCTTGAGATGCAGGTCCTGGCCGGCAAACCCGGTTCCAACTACTTCCCGTTCAATGGTCGTATCATTATGTATAACGGCGTAGCCATCCATCGTCGAAGCCCTGAAGGGTGGCAGATCAACATCTGCAATCAATGGCTCGGCCAGCACCCGATCGCCGGCCTCCAGCAGGTGCACAACCTCGGTCGGCAACGACCTGGTCTTCGCGAGAATAATCTCGCGCGCCGTATCAGGGTGAATCATCGTATCGAAGCCGGCTGCCACGGGTGGCTCCCTCCAAAGCGGTATAGTCAATGGTTGAGTGAATCATAGTCGATTCCTTGACTGTACCGTCAAACTTTGACAGGTATTCTCCGCGCGGATAGACTCTCATCCTGACCGGCACCGGATAACATCCTATGCCAGTGAGCCAGTCAATTGCAGCCTTCATGAATTGAAACTGTTGTCACTATGGCTCAAACTGCTGAATATCTCACCTATGAACCGGAAGAAGACGCGGCGCTTGCCGAGCTGCTGGAGGTTGTCCACCGGGAGATCCCGGGCATGGATACCACCCGCATCGAAGAGGCGTTCCGGTACGCGGCTGCAGCGCATTCCGGTGTCCGGCGAAAGTCGGGTGAGCTGTACATCAATCACCCGGTGCAGGTCGCGATCATCCTGGCAGAGATGCAACTCGACCAGGAGACGTTGATCGCCGCGCTGTTACACGATGTCGTTGAGGACACCGACACCACCATCGAGGAAATCGAGAAGACATTCGGGCCACGCGTCAGCGCACTCGTCGAAGGTGTCACCAAACTCTCGCGTATTCCGTGGAGTAGCGAACTCGGGGATGAGGAACAGGCAGCCAGGGAGAAGGAACGTCAGGCCGAGAGCCTCAGGAAGATGTTCCTTGCCATGGTCGACGACCTGCGGGTTGTGCTGATCAAGCTTGCCGACCGCCTGCACAATATGCGCACGCTTCAGAGCGTACCCCCCGCAAAGCAACAGCGCACCTCGCTTGAAACGATGGAAATCTATGCTCCCCTTGCCAACAGGCTGGGGATTTCTCATATGCGTTCAGAACTGGAAGACCTTGCATTCCGCTACATTGATCCGCAATCGTGCTACGCCATCGAGCGGGCGTTGGAGCGCCGTGGTTCGAACCGCGAATCATACCTGAAGCAGGTCCAGGAAGAACTCGCCGAGGCGCTTGCCGAGGCAGGTGTCCAGGCCGAGATTCAGGGGCGCCAGAAGCATCTCTACTCCATCTGGCAGAAGATGCAGCGCAAGGACGCCAGTTTCGACGAGATCTACGACGTACTCGGTATCCGCGTCATGGTCCAGGAGAAGAAGGACTGCTACGCCGCACTCGGCGTTATCCACTCAATGTGGCACCCGGTGCCCGGTGAATTTGACGATTACATCGCCACGCCGAAGCAGAGCATGTACCAGTCGATCCACACTGCGGTCGTCGGTCCGGGCGGACATGCTGTCGAAATCCAGATTCGCACCTACGACATGCACCATGTCGCGGAATACGGCATTGCCGCGCACTGGCGCTATAAGGAGGGCGGTTCACGACCGGACCGCAATCTTGAAGCCCGTATTGCCTGGCTCCGCCAGTTGATGGACTGGCGCGACGAGATTGTCGATGCCCACGAGTTCGTCGAATCGCTCAAGTCCGACGTCTTCCAGGAGTTGATCTACGTCTTTACACCGCGTGGAGACATCATTGAGTTGCCCGCCGGGGCCACCCCGCTCGACTTCGCCTACCGGATTCATACCGAGGTTGGGCACCAGTGCGTCGGCGCAAAGGTCAACGACCAGCTTGTGCCGCTGGATCACAAACTGACCAACGGCGCAGTGGTCAAGATCATGACTTCCAAGACAAAGGTCGGCCCGAGCCGCGACTGGCTCATGCCAAGCAACGGCTATGTCACCACCGCATCGGCCCGTGAGAAGATACGCCAGTGGTTCCGCCGGCAGGAACGAGACGAGAACATCGCCCAGGGCCGGGATATTCTCGACCGTGAGCTCAGACGGCTGGGCCTGGAAGTCAAGATCGATGAGGTAGCCAGGCTCTTCCCATCGTTCCAGCGCACCGATGACTTCCTTGCAGCAGTCGGCTACGGTGGCGTCACCCCGCAGCAGATCGCGACCAAACTGGTCGAAACGCGGGAACAGGAGGTGCTGCCCCAGAGCCAGCCGCACGCAACGCCGACCGTCGCAACCGGGCTGCGGGTCATGGGTGTCGGCGACCTGTACACCCGCCTGGCAGCCTGCTGTACTCCGGTGTTCGGCGACGAGATCATTGGTTATGTCACCCGGGGGCGCGGTATCACCGTCCACCGGGCAGATTGCCACAACGTCCAGCACGTCGATGACGAGGGACGGCTTGTCCCGGTCAGTTGGGGTGAGTCGAGCAAGGCTTCGTACTCGGTGAACATCCGTATCGAGGCATGGGACCGGGTCGGGCTCCTGCGCGACATCACCACGCTGGTTGCCGATGAGAAGGTCTCGATGCACAACATGTTGACCACCACCCACCCCGACCAGACGGTGACAGTGCTGGTGGCAGTCGAGGTTGATGGCGTGCGCCAGTTGAGCCGGGTGCTCCAGAAGCTCGAATCGGTGCGCGATGTCTTCGATGTCCGCCGCGACACGCCCGGCAACGTCGCAACGACATCTGCATGATCACGCCTGCCGGGATCATCTGTCTCGGTGAGGCACTGATCGATCTCACTCCGCCGCCCGAAGCTACCCTTCTGAACGCCACCAGCCTGAATGCGATGCCGGGTGGAGCACCACTGAATGTCGCCGTCCATCTGAAACGGCTTGGGCACCGGCCTCTCTTTGCCGGGACACTCTCCAGCGATGGCTTCGGAGAGCGTTTACGAGCGCTCATGGAGCAAGAGGGAATTCCGGGAATGCCGGAGGAACCGGTCGATGCACCCACCAGGTTGGCAGTCATCGACGGACGCGATGGCCGGCCGCCGTTTCGTTTCTACGGCGACCGCCCGGCAGATACCTGTCTCTCAACAGATCATCTGGACGAAGCATTCTCCCGGGGAGCCGAGGCGATCTACGCCGGGTCGTTGATGATGATCGACGAAAACGCCCGGGAGACCCAGCGGACAGCCCTGCAACGGGCGAGAGCGGCAGGAATGCTGGTAGCCTGTGATCCCAACCCCCGTCCGTCTGCGTGGCCAACCCAGTACACGATGGTTGCCGTCGTCGAGGAACTACTGGGCTACGCGAGCCTTGCCAAGCTCAGTCTTGATGATGCCCGCATTCTTGATTGGCCAGACCAGCCTGATCAACTTCTGGAGCGAGTTCGCACCATCGGTGCCCCCACGCTGGTCATCACTGATGGGCCGCGTGGTTGCTGGGTTTCAAGGCCAGATGGCGGTCTTGACCATTACGCTGTTCCTGAGGTCGAGGTCGTCGACGCCACCGGATCGGGAGACGCATTCTTCGCAGCGGTGATCGCCGGCATGCTGGAGCACGGAACAATCACCGGCGACGCGGTTCTCCGTGCCTGTGCACTCGGAGCAACAGTCGCCGGCAGGCACGGGGCGTTCTAGAACTCGTCCTCGTTTTCCTCTTCACCGTTCTGGACGCCATAGTGGGCAGCAAGTCGTTCACGCCGCGTGCGACGCCGTTTTACCGGGTTGGCAAGCGCGTACTCGGCATCAAGTGCGGCCTGGTCCCAGATGAGTTCGTCGCCGGCAATATGGACGACATCTCCCGGCTGGATACCCATCTCTTCAAGCCGTTTCGAGATACCCCACAACTCCAGCATCCGCTGGAAGCGCTCGGCGCCCTCTTCCAGATCGAAGTTGGTCATATGGTACCGGCGTTCGAGGTTGATTCCGCCGATTTCGAAATGGTGGGCAGACAGGCGCTCCGCATACCAGGCTTCGTCATCCTCGACATTCAGCGAGTAGACGCGTTCGGTGACCGGTGCCTCACGCTCCACCTTCGGAATCTCGGACAGGCGTTGCCAGAGTGCATTCATCAATTCCTGCACACCCTGACCGGTGACACCGGAGATTTCGAAAACGGTTTCGCCTTCTTCCTCGAGTTCCATCCGGAGGATTTCGGCATTCTCCTGCGCTTCCGGAAGGTCCATCTTGTTGATAACAACCACCCGTGGCTTTTGGGCAAGTTCCTCTGAATAGGCCTCGATCTCATTGAGGATCGTCCGGAAGTCCTGCAACGGGTCACGGCCCTCGAGGCCGCCCGAACCGTCGATGACGTGGGCCAGCAGACGCGTCCGCTCGACGTGCCGCAGGAATTCCAGTCCCAGACCAACACCTTCGGCGGCGCCTTCGATCAACCCGGGAATATCGGCAATAACAAATGTCTCGCCAAAGCGACCACCGATCTCGACGACGCCGAGGTTTGGTTGCAGCGTGGTGAAGGGGTAGTCAGCAATCTTCGGCTTGGCGGCGCTTGCAGCGGCCAATAGCGTTGACTTGCCGGCGTTCGGGAATCCGACCAGTCCGACATCGGCAATCACCTTCATCTCAAGGCGAATCCAGAGCTCCTTGCCGGGTTCACCCAGTTCGGCAACACGGGGTGCCTGATGCTGGGAGGATTTGAAATGGACATTACCCAGGCCGCCCTTGCCGCCGCGCAGGAGAATGACCTCCTCGCCCGGCTCGATCAGATCGGCCAGCATTTCGCCAGTCTCGTCCTCGTACGCGGTTGTTCCAGGCGGAACATCAATGTAAAGGTCCTCGCCGTCCTTGCCGGCCATTTTCTGGCCCCGGCCCGGCTGACCGTTTTCTGCCTTGAAGTGCTGGCGATACCTGAACGGCTGCAGGGTCGCCATTTGATCATCAACCCTCAGGATGATGTTGCCGCCACGGCCGCCATCGCCACCGTCCGGTCCACCCATCGGGACGTATTTCTCGCGACGGAACGAAACGGTACCCCGGCCGCCGTCGCCACTCTTGATGTAGATCTTCGCTGTATCGTGGAACATTCCGGAATCTCCCGCTGTTTCGACCGTCGCCAACGTTCAAGCTTGCCACAGCAGGCGGATCCGGGGGAGACGGCACAGGTGAATCAGTCCGGGCGGAGGCTGCATCAAGGGCAGCAGCAACCGCCGGTGGATGTACCTAGCTGAGGTAATCGCGGAGTTTGCGTGACCGGCTCGGATGCCGGAGCTTTCGCAGGGCCTTTGCCTCGATCTGGCGAATCCGCTCGCGGGTGACGCCAAATTCCCGGCCAACCTCTTCCAGCGTCCGGGTGCGACCATCCTCGAGACCAAACCGGAGTTCAAGCACCTTCCGCTCCCGTTCGGAAAGCGAATCGAGCACATCTTCCATCTGCTCCTTGAGCATCTGGTGCGAGGCGGCATCGGCCGGAGCAAGGGCCTTCTGGTCTTCGATGAAGTCGCCGAGGCTGGAATCCTCTTCCTCACCGATCGGCATCTCGATCGAGATCGGGTCCTGGGAGATCTTGAGAATCTCGCGCACCTTCTCCGGTGCTAGCTCCATCTCTCTGGCGATCTCTTCCGAGGTCGGTTCACGCCCGAGTTCCTGCTGCAATCGCCGGGATGTACGGATCAACCGGTTGATCGTTTCGACCATGTGTACCGGAATCCGGATGGTTCGCGCCTGATCAGCAATTGACCGGGTGATGGCCTGGCGAATCCACCAGGTAGCGTAGGTCGAGAACTTGAATCCCTTGTGGTGCTGGAACTTCTCGACAGCCCGGATCAGACCCAGGTTGCCTTCCTGGATGAGGTCCGGCATCGACATGCCGCGCCCGACATACTTCTTGGCAACACTGACCACCAGACGCAGGTTTGCCTCGGTCAGGTGCTCACGAGCAGCAGTACCCTCAACCATCATCCGGGCATATTCACGCTCGAGGCGATTGCGCCGGCCGGCAAGAACTCGGGCTGCTTCGTCCAGTTCGAGCCATGTGCCCGGTTCGGACAACCGTTCCTGCAGGTCTTCGGGAAACAGGTCCCACTCGACACTTCGTTTCCGGAGTTCTTCCTCGATGACGTCTGCAGTCTGGTCGAGGATCTCCGCAGCGCGGCTCATGCAACCGGCCGAGTACTGGGTGACCGGCAACAACCGGGACAGTATCTCCGGCTTTGAGGATGCCACGCTATCCGGGTGAACCTGTTGGTAGAGCACCTCGGCAACGTTCCAGCCATTCCGGAACGCCTTGTAGATCGCCAGGCACACTTCGTCAGCCGGAGCGTTATCACCATCTTCCAGTGTTTCCCGGATCCGGATCAGGTATTCACGGCGCTCCATCTGCCGGGAGTACATGACCTCTTCCTCAGCAGTCAGCAGCGCCACCCGGCCAATTTCACGGAGATACATCCGCACCGGGTCGTCGATATTGACATTGGCGAGGTCATCCTCCGGGCGCAACGTGTCCTGCGTCGGGACAATCTGGACCGCAGACGTTTCCGTCTCCACCTCGTCCAGATCAAGGACTTCCTCATCCTCGTCACGAGAAATCGGCACGCCGAGTTCAGTCAGGCGGGATTCGACAGCCTCCAGTGTCGCAGCGTCCAGGTCAGGGTCCAGGTGCGAGGTAAGTTCGTTCCACGAAACAACTCCGTTGCTCCGGGCAAGCCCCACCAGTTGTTCAACCACGTCGGCGTCGGCCTGCACGGTTACACCGTTCTGCATGTCTGCGGGTAGTGGCGGAGGCTGTTCGCCGGGCTGTGCGGAAGGGAGTTCGGAACGCTTTATCACCTACGGACACCCCTTTTGGGATTGCTGGCGAGGTCGGGCCAGGTATGTACTGGCTGGACTATGGACAGTTCTTCGTCTTCAGCGGATTACACAACATCCCGGAGGACCAGATCTTCATACGTTTCCCGTCTCTGGACGAGACGAGCAGTACCATCGTTAACAAACACAACCGCCGGACGAAGGGCCATATTATAGTTACTGGCCATCGCCAGCGAATATGCTCCTGCAACAGGGATCGCAAGCAGATCTCCGGCCTGCATCTCCGGCAGTTCCACCTCATTGATCAGGACATCACCTGATTCACAGAACTTGCCAGCAATCGTTACCGGTCTGGTCTCACCTGCATTCCTGTCAGTCACGAGTTCCGCCGAGTATACCGCACCGTACAGCGCAGGTCGGATGTTGTCTGCCATTCCGCCATCAACTGATACGTACGTCCGGACACCCGGGATCTCTTTCGTGGCGCCAACGGTGTACACAGCCACCCCGGCATTGCCAACAATTGAGCGCCCCGGCTCGATCGTCAGTTCAGGATCGGGGAAACCGGATTCCGCTGCCGCCTCCCTGGCCGCTGCCCCGATTGCCCGGACATATTCTTCGACCATCGACTCCGGATCACCCGGCGCATACGGCACACCAAAGCCTCCGCCTGGTGAGATTTCATCCGGGACGATACCGTGGGCATCGCGCATCTTCGCGGCAAACTCATACAGCGTGTAGACCGAGTCCACAAATGGCTCCACCTCGAAAATCTGGGAGCCGATGTGCGAGTGATAACCCTTAAGCTCCAGTCCGGGAACGTCCTTGATCATGGCGACTGCCTTCTCGGCGTCACCGGTTTCGATACCAAGTCCGAACTTGGAGTCAATGATTCCGGTCTTGCGGTAGTCGTGGGTGTGAACATCAATGCCAGGGTTCACCCGCAAGAGCACCGGGAAGGGAGTCTCGCGTCCGGCAGTCAATGCTGCCAGGCACTCGATTTCGTAGAAGTTATCGATGACGATCTGCTTGATTCCGGCATCGAGGGCCATCTTCAGTTCTTCGGGCCCCTTGTTGTTCCCGTGCAACGAGATCCGCTCGGCCGGGAAACCAGCCTTCAAGGCAACGTACAGTTCCCCACCGGACACAACGTCCAGGGAAAGCCCTTCTTCCCGGATGATGTGCAAGAGAGCAAGCGAAAGCCAGGCTTTTCCGGCATAGACGACCCGGGGGCGTGGATGTGAAGCGCCGAGCGCTTCGAGATAGAACCGGCAGCGTTCCCGGATGGATGCTTCATCGTAGATATACAGCGGCGTGCCGTACTCCGCAGCCAGTTCGGCAACGTTTACGCCGCCAATGATCAGGGTACCCGCGTCATCACGCGTGGTCGTCGTGGGCCAGATCACGTGGTCATCCTCCTGGAGCACTACCGTTGCCAGGGTCACTCACCTGGCACCGGCGCTATGCCAATTCGCGTTGAAACAATACAGGATCATCACCAATCCGGATAGTGAAGAGGTATAGACAGATTCCGGGATCGCTGCATGCTATCCTTTGGTGTTTGACGTCGACTTTCCGGAAACACGACCAGGAACCATGGCCACCACGATTCTGACCGCATCCCAACTCACCCAGCAGTTCATCACCGAGGTGATTTTCAGCAAGGTGACATTCCAGATCAACGAGCGCGAACATGTTGCGCTGGTCGGTTCCAATGGTGCCGGAAAATCTACGCTGCTCAAGATCATCGCCGGCATCCAGCAGCCAACCTCGGGAACTGTCACCACCTTGACCGGGCTGAATGTCGCCTATCAGGCGCAGGAAGCAACCTTCACCGGCGACCGGACTGTTTTCGAGGAATCGCTCGAGGCGTTCAGCCATGTCCGTGGCATCGGCCACCGTATGGCAGAAATCGAACAGGAAATGTCCGACGCCGAAGGGGATGCGCTGGAAGCACTCTTCGCCGAATACAGCCGCTTGTCGACCGAGTTCGAGTCTCGTCACGGCTACGAAATGGAACACCGCACGGCCCAGGTGTTGAGCGGCCTCGGATTTCCCGAGGAGATGTTCAGCCAGCCGGTGAGCCTGCTCTCTGGCGGGCAGAAGACGCGCGTGGCACTGGCAAAGGCGTTGCTCTCCGATCCTGATCTGCTGATGCTTGACGAGCCGACGAACCACCTCGACCTGCAAGCCATTGAGTGGCTGGAAGGGTTCCTCAAGTCGTGGAACCGCGCGTTCATTGTTGTCAGCCACGACCGGTATTTCCTGGACAAGGTGACCACCCGGACGCTCGACCTGGCCTTCGGTAGTCTTGAGGACTATCCGGCAGGTTACTCCCGCTACCTGAAACTACGCGAGGAGCGTTACGCTCGCCGCGTCAAGGAGTATGAAGAGCAGCAGGAGTTCATCGCCCGGACCGAGGAGTTCATTCGCAAGTACAAGGCAGGCCAGCGAGCACGTGAGGCCAAGGGCCGGGAAACGCGGCTTGCCCGGCTGGAGCGGATCGAACGCCCGCAGGAACTGGACAACTTCAAACTCGGCATCCGCGCCAGCAACCGCACCGGCCGTATGGTGATGAACGGCAAGAAACTCAAGATCGGCTACCAGGGCAAGGACGGCGTCGAAGACGTCGTGCTGGTTGAGCGGGAGAAGGAAATCGAGATCGAACGCGGTGACCGTGTCGCCCTGCTCGGCCCAAACGGCAGCGGCAAGACGACCGCCCTGCGCTCGATTGTCGGCGAGCTTCCATTGATTTCAGGAAGGATCAACTGGGGCACCGGTGTCCGGGTAGCGTACTACGCACAGGGACACGAGGGCCTCGATCCGCAAAAGACCGTTCTGGAGACGATTCTTCACGACCAGCCGATTGGTGAGGAAGCAGCCAGAACGCTGTTGGGACGGTTCCTCTTCTCTGACGACGATGTCTTCAAGCAGGTCTCGGCGCTCTCCGGTGGCGAACGCAGCCGCCTGGCACTTGCCCGCCTGACGCTGGAACGTGCCAATGTCATGGTGCTCGACGAGCCAACCAACCACCTCGATATCCAGGCGCGTGAGGCGCTGGAATCGGCGCTGGATGGCTACGACGGCTCGATCCTGTTTGTCTCGCACGACCGCTACTTCATCGACCGGATCGCCAACCGCATCTGGTCACTTGAAGAAGGCACGATCCGGGAGTATCTCGGCAACTACAGCGATATGCTCCGCGAGCGTGAGCGTCTCGCCCAGGCTGCCCAGAAGCAACAGGAGCCGGTCAAGAAGGCCGAGGATCCGGAAACGTCTCGCAACCGGCGAATCTCGCAAAATCGCGACCAGCGCCAGTACGACCGCGAAATCCGCGAGTCCGAAAAGCACCTTGCGAACATCGAACGGCAGATCGGCAAGCTTGAGGAGAAACTGAACAATCTCAGTGATGAAATCTCCCGGGCCACGATTGATCAGGATGTTTCCCGCGTCGCTGACCTCGGCAGGGAGTATGATGCCGTCCAGCAACATCTGGACGAGGTCTACGACGCATGGAGTGCTGCCGGCTCGCATCTTGAAACACTGAAGAGTGAACTGGCGGCGCTGGTGGAAGGTTCCAGGCCGGCATGAAACGACGCAAGCACGTAATTGGACTGACCGGGAACATCGCCACGGGCAAGTCGGCCGTGGTGAAAATGCTCCAGGAACTCGGTGCCGAGACGATGGACGGCGACGCCATGGTCCATCAGTTGATGGGACCAGACTCTCCGTTGGGCGATGCAATCCGGAAGCGCTTTGGTGGCGAAGTAATCGCTGACGATGGCAGTATCATCCGCCCGGCGCTCGGCAAGATCGTCTTCTCCGACCCGGAAGCACTTGCAGACCTTGAGGCGATTGTCCATCCGCCAGTGGTCGAAGCCAAGCGTGCCCGGATTTACGAACCAGGGCCGGACGTGCTGGTGCTGGATGCAATCAAACTGTTCGAAGCCGGACTCGCTGCCGAGTGCGACGAGAACTGGGTTGTGGATTGCACCCGTGAGAAGCAGATCGAGCGGTTGATGGCACGCAACAACCTCGACCTCGAGGAGGCTATCCGCCGGATTGACGTGCAGGCTCCGCAAGCTGAAAAGGTTGCGCGGGCAGATGTTGTCATCGACAACAACGGCACGCTCGAGGAGACACGCGAGCAGGTTCTTCGCGAGTGGAAGCGGCTTACCGGCACCTAGCCCGGTTCGTCCTCTTCATCCCCCCAACCTGGCGGTGGAACCCAGAATGACGTCCGCAATGCATAGCGCGGAGACCTCGGGATATCCCCGGGATCACGGACCGGTGGATCGACCGCGCCAAGTAGTTCCCAACCCTTTGGCAGCAGGTCGCTGACGATCGTGTCCTGGGTCCACTGGTCTGCTTCCCAGTAAAGGTCAATCTCGCCGTTTGGCCGGGGGACCGGGTCGGTTTCGACTTCCCGGATGATTTCGATGCCCATGTTCGTCTCGAGGTAGACCGTTACACGCACCAGCGGCCTGTCGTCCGGACCGATGCGGACGCACAACCCCTCGACGTAGCCAAAGTTCATGCCGGACTCGCCGCAGTCTGTGGAGCGGTCAGGGCGGCGCGCGGAATCAGCAACACCACCAGCACAGCAGCCGCCATCAGCACTGAATTCAGCATCAGGGCTGTCGACATGCTGAACCACCCGGCCAGGACACCGGTCACCGGGACACCGATGCCACCAGTGACGAAACCGATACCGAGGATGAAACCGGACGCGACACCAACCCGCCCGGGAAGCATCCGCTGGGCAGCAACCAGCGTCACAGAGATACCCATGTCAGCAAGGAAGGCGAACATCGGCCCGAAGAAGAGCGATTGCCAGCCAGGGAAGGCAGCAAAGCACAACAGGAACGGGATCGACAGGGTCATCGACACCATCAGGATCATCCGCTGGCCAAACCGGTCGGCCAGGATGCCGCCCAGTAACGTGCCACCGGCTCCCGCAGCCAGCACCAGCGTCGTCAGGGAAGCATAGAAGCCGGACGAAAAACCTTGCTCATCGAACCATAGCGGGATAAACGCAATTGTCGCCGAGAACACCCATGAGCGCAGCATCACAACTGAAAGGATCAGCAGTAAGGGTTTCCAGACGATCGCCGTCTGTTTTGCCCGTTCTGCCGCCTCGTGGCGAGCGACGCCTAACCCGAGTCTTCCCAGTTGTCTCCACATCAGAAAGGCTACAGTCGTCCCGAAGGGCAGGAAGAAGATCGTGCCGTATCTGCCCAACGCCAGGAACGCTGCAGCCCCGAGCACCGGACCAAGCGAATAGCCGAACGTTCCACCGACGGTGTAAAGGGCAAGCGCGGAGTTGCGACGCTTGTCACCGGCGGCAGCGGATGCGTTGGACGCGCCCTGCGGATGATATGCGCCCGATCCGAGTCCGGCGAGAATGGCAAGGAACATCAGGACGGCAAATGAAGGTGCAAACCCGATGAACCCGACGATCATGGCCGACCACATGAGGCTGAGAACTGCGAAATACCGTGAGCCAAAGCGGTCTGCCAGGTAGCCAAACCCCGGCTGGCTCAGCGATGCCGCACTGGTATAGCCCAGCGCCACCACACCCACCTGGGCGTATTCAAGGTTGAACTCGGAAGCCATCAGCGGGTAGAGAACCGGCAGGATACCGCCCTGCATATCTACCGTGAAGTGGCCGGCCATGAACGTGAGCAGAGGTTTGTTACTGAAGTGTTCTCGGAAGGTATCCATCTGCCCAATACTGTCTCACCAACGGCCAGCCAGATGGCATCATACAGGGTTCTATGCCGCCCTGCCATGCACCCGGCCGATGATACACTCGGAGGCTGAAATCAACGTATAGCGACCCATGTCGTAACGGAAGGCAAGCTCAATGGAGCAAACAACCAGCGACCTTCTCGGAGGGGTGCGTCAGCGCCTCGACAGGATTGGGGTGCGTCTTTGACCTGGCCGGGAGAAGACGGCAGATAGCGGAACTTGAAGCCGAGACAACCAACCCGGAACTCTGGAGCGACAATGATCGCGCCAGAAAACTGATGCGCCAGATGGCTGCCCTCAAGGGGCCGGTTGAGGCATGGGAACACATGGATGCCCAGGCGAACGACCTGCTCGAACTTGAGGAACTTGCCGGAGACGACGCCGAACTGCTGGAAGAAGTCCGCCAGCAGGCAGACAAACTCGTTTCCGACCTTGACCAACTGGAACTCGAACTGCTCTTTACCGACGAATATGACAGCCACGATGCACTGCTGGCAGTGCATGCCGGAACCGGCGGTGTCGACGCCCAGGACTGGGCGGAGATGCTGATCCGCATGTACACCCGCTGGGCAGAACGACGTGGCTTCTCACCGACGCTGCTTGAATCAACACCCGGTGAAGAGGCGGGAATCAAGAGCGCAACGCTCGAGCTACGTGGCCCGAACGCCTATGGCTACACCAAGTCAGAGGCCGGTACCCACCGGCTGGTGCGACTCTCGCCGTTTGATTCGGCCCACCGGCGGCATACAGCCTTCGCGCTGGTCGAGGTGCTGCCGGTTGTTGAGGACGACAACGAGGTCGAGATTCGCGACGATGATCTGCGGATCGACACCTTCCGCGCGTCTGGCGCCGGAGGGCAACATGTCAACAAGACCAGTTCGGCGGTGCGAATTACCCACCTTCCGACCGGCATTGTGGTCAGTTGCCAGGATGAGCGCTCGCAGCTTCAGAACCGCGAGAGCGCAATGAAGATCCTGCGGGCACGGCTCGTGGAACTGAAGATCCGTGAACGTGAAGCGGAACAGGCCAGGCTCAAGGGCGAACCGGTCGTCGAGGGCTGGGGCAACCGCATCCGTTCCTACGTACTGCAGCCGTACACCATGGTCAACGACCATCGAACCGACTTCTCGACGTCCAACGTCGCTGATGTGCTCGATGGTGATCTGGACCCAATTATCGAGGCGTGGCTGCACAAACAACTGGATGAGAGCCAGCAGGTCAACAGTGCCGGCTAGACGGGCGCTGTTTGCCCTACTCGTTCTCCTGCTTCTGCTCATTGCGCCGCCGGGGTTCGCTCCGGCGGCGCACGCCCAACCCACCGTCGAATTTACCTCAACAACGATGACGGTCAATTTCCCGGACCGGTTGACCTTCACCATGACCGCAATTGGCGACGATATAGTCACCGCCGAGGTGTATTGGCGTCCCTCAGGATCGACAGCCACGTCGATGGCCGCAGCAACGATTTCACCAGGGGACCCGGTTACCGCAGAACACACAGTCGATACCCGGACCAACTACATCCCGCCGGGCCTGCACCTCGAGCACTTCTGGCGAGTAATAACCAGCGACGGGGCAGTCCATCAATCAGCCATTCAGACATCGCACTACCTCGACACCCGGTTTGATTGGTCGGCAATGGAAACCGGGTTGGTGAACGTCTACTGGTATCAGGGAAGCGAAGGATTTGCCAACGACATTGCCCGCTCGGCCAATCGAACCCTGACACGTCTCTACGAGGATTTCGGGCTCACCACGACCACTCCGATGAACATCATGGTCTACGCCAGTGACAATGATTTCAGCGGGGCCATGCGGCCCAACTCGGCCGACTGGATCGGCGGGGTCGCCTATTCCGGCCTCAGTCTCATCATTGTTCAGATCGATCCGGTTTCGGGGGCCAATCGCGAAATCGGCAGAATGATCCCTCACGAGGTGGCGCACGTGGTGATCCATCACGCGGCCGCCAACCCCTACAACAGTCCCCCTCCGTGGCTGGACGAAGGCCTCTCCACCTGGATTCAGGAGACACCGGATACACGGTTGCCGCCGATTCTTGACCGTGCTGTCCGCGAAGGCCGCCTGATTCCGGTGCCCGCGCTGCGTTCCGGGTTCCCGCTCGATCCTGACCAGGCGATGCTCTCCTATGCCCAGAGTGTCTCGGTGGTCGAGTTTGTGGTCGAAACCTGGGGAGAAGAGTCTGCCGGCCGGTTGGTGAGCATTTACCAGGACGAGGTTACCCACAACCAGGCGCTAGAGGAAGTACTCGGGATGAGCATCGAGGAACTCGACATCGCCTGGAAGGCATGGCTCGACTATCCCGGTGATAAAGTTGAAGACCCGCTAGCATCTGCGAAACCGGATACCAGCATTATCTGGCTGGTTTTGGCATGTGGCGGGGCCACACTTTTCACGTTGGGCATGGTTGGATTCTTCTTCTGGCATACGCGTTCCTACCGGGAAGTTGAGGAGGAGTATGTGCCGGAATCAGGCAGTCTTGACACCCCGGAACCACCGCTTCAACCTTGACACTGGTTGTATCAACTGTTACCATTTTAGCCGGTTAGCACTCACCGGCTGAGAGTGCTAAGATGGGTGCAGATATGAGCAATTATGTGCTGACACCACGACAACAGATGATTCTGCGGTATCTGATCGACGAATATGTTGATTCAGGTCGCGCAGTCGGATCAAACCGGTTGATCGAGCGGTACCCGCTGAACGTCTCATCGGCGACAGTCCGGAACGAGATGGCAGCGCTGGAGCGGATGGGGTTTATCCACCCGCCACACACCTCGAGCGGCCGTGTTCCGACAGACTCCGGTTATCGGTATTATGTCGAGCATTTTGCGCGACAATCGACTCTGCCGCAGACCGATCAGATTATGATTCGCCACCAGTTCCGGCAGGTGGAATCACAGCTGGAAAGCTGGCTGCAACTGACAGCAACCGTGCTGGCCGAGATCGCCGGAAATGTTTCGATGGTGACCTCGCCGCACACCCGGCTCTCCCGGCTGCGACACTTTGAACTGCTCTCGTTGCAGGATCGGGTGGCACTGCTCATTCTGGTTACTCAGGAAAGTTCGATAAACCAGGGCATGATCCACTTCCAGCATCCGATCACCCAGGCAGAGTTGAGCATGGCAGCAGATCGTCTCAACTCCCAACTGGCCGATCTGAGTGCACCGGAAGTTCGCAGCATCGTCGAGGACATGACCGGTATCGACCGGGAAATCGGCATGCGGGTAGCCCAGGCATTGACCGCCGCGGAATCCGGAGAGCATGCCGCGGTCCATCACCAGGGCATTGAGTATCTCGTTCAGCAGCCGGAGTTCAGCAGCAGTGAAGAACTGCGCCCGCTGCTGGAACTGTTGCGAGGCGGTTCAATTCTTTCATCGCTGTTGCCGCAGATCGGCGAAGACAACGATGTCCAGATTTTCATCGGAAACGAGAATATCGCCGATGAACTCCAGCCGTTCGCCATTGTCGTTGCCGGCTATGGCGTCGGACGAAATGTCACCGGACTGGTCGGCATCGTCGGCCCGCGCCGGATGCAGTATGACCGCTCGATTTCTTCGGTGCGGTACATGTCCCAGCTGGTGAGCGATCTGGTGAATGACCTGTACTACCGTGCGTAATGCATGCGAATAGTGGATTGCAAGTGAGGATGATGTGACGAAAGACCAGGATCAGGATCAGGAAAAGGACCAGCAGGAGGGCACCAATCCGGAGGCAGAACAGGCCGAGCCGGACAATATCAGCTACCTGAACGGCGACAGTGAAGCGTTTGATCTGGAAGAGCTGCTCGAGCGTGAGCAGGCCCGGGTGGAAGAACTCACCGACCAGCTTCAGCGTGAACGCGCCGAACTGATCAATTATCGCCGGCGAAAAGAGCAGGAACAGGAAGCGATCAAGAACCGCGCCGTTGAGTCGACATTGCAGCGACTGTTGCCGGTTGCGGACGACTTCCACCGGGCAATTCAGGCACTTCCGGAAGAAACGGAAGGCAACACCTGGGTTGATGGCTTCAAACTGATCGAGGCCAACTTCCGGAAAGCGCTCGAATCGCTTGGCGTAACCCCGATGGAAGCGGTTGGCACACCGTTCGATCCCAACCTTCACGAGGCCGTGATGTTTGATGAAGGCACCGTGGGCGAGCATATGGTGGTTGCGGAGTTCCAGCGCGGCTACATGATTCACGACCGGGTATTGCGCCCGGCCATGGTTCGGGTCGGATCACTTGAATCCGCTGACGCCGACGATCAGAACGAGTGAGCCTGAAAAGTAAACGTTTCGTGTTGTATCCGTAAGGAAGGACCAGTCGAGTGTCAAGAACCATTGGAATTGACCTGGGCACGACAAACTCGGTAGTTGCCGTCATCGATGCCGGCAAACCAACTGTTATCCCGAACGCCGAAGGCGAACGCACCACGCCATCGGTTGTTGCTGAAACCAGCTCCGGCGAGCGCCTTGTTGGCCGCATCGCCAAGCGCCAGGCGGTCACCAACCCGCGCAACACCGTCTTCTCGGTGAAGCGCTTCATCGGCCGCCGATTCGACGACCCGGAGGTCCAGCGCGACCTCAAACTGGTGCCATATGAAGTCCGCAAGAGCTCCAACGGCGGCGTCGATATCAAGATCGGCGAACGCTGGATGAGCCCGCCGGAAATTTCCGCCATGATTCTGCAGAAGCTCAAGGCAGACGCAGAAGCCTATCTGGGTGAGACGGTCGACAAGGCAGTCATCACCGTGCCGGCCTACTTCGACGACAGCCAGCGCCAGGCAACCAAGGATGCCGGCCGCATCGCCGGCCTCGATGTGCTCCGCATCATCAACGAGCCGACCGCTTCTGCTCTGGCCTATGGTCTGGAGAAGAAGGGCGACGACATCTCCGTCCTCGACCTTTCGGACGGTGTCTTCCAGGTGATGTCCACCAATGGTGACACCCACCTGGGTGGTGACGACTTCGACCAGCGCATCATCGACTGGCTGGCCGATGAGTTCAAGAACACCGAAGGTATCGACCTGCGCAGCGACCGCATGGCACTCCAGCGGTTGAAGGAAGCGGCCGAGAAAGCCAAGATTGAGCTCTCCTCTGCCCAGCAGACTGATATCAACCTGCCGTTCATCACGGCGGATGCCAGCGGCCCGAAGCACCTGAACGTTTCGCTGACCCGCTCCAAGCTGGAGCAACTGGTCGATGACCTGGTCAAGCGGACCACCGGCCCGATGACCGCTGCGCTCAAGGACGCCGAGATCAGCAAGAGCGACATTGACGAAGTGCTGCTGGTCGGTGGCCAGACCCGTATGCCGATCATCCAGAAGACTGTTGCCGACTTCTTCGGTAGCGAACCGCACAAGGGCATCAACCCGGACGAGGTTGTTGCCATCGGCGCAGCTATCCAGGCCGGTGTGCTTGGTGGCGAAGTCAAGGACATCCTGCTGCTTGACGTCACGCCGCTGACCCTGGCAATCGAGACGCTGGGTGGCGTTGCTACCCCGCTGATCGAGCGGAACACAACCATCCCGACCCGCAAGAGCCAGATCTTCACCACTGCTGCTGACAACCAGAGCACGGTCGAGATCGTGGTTACCCAGGGTGAGCGCCCGATGTCGGTCGACAACAAGACCCTGGCCCGGTTCATCCTCGATGGCATCCCGCCGGCACCGCGCGGTATCCCGAAGATCGAGGTGACCTTCGACATCGACGCCAACGGCATCCTGAACGTCACCGCACGCGACCAGGCAACGAATCGCGAGCAGAAGGTGACCATCACCGCATCCAGCGGCCTCACCGATGCCGAGATCGAGGCGATGGTCAAGGAAGCCGAAGCCCACGCAGAAGAGGACAAGGCACGGCGCGAGGCTATCGAACTTCGCAACCTGGCCGAATCAATGGTCTACCAGGCAGAACGCACCCTGAGCGACTATGGCGACAAGGTCGACAGCGCCCTGAAACTGGACCTCGAAGGCAAGATCAGCACGGTCAAGGACATCCTGGAGAACGATCCGGAAAACATCGAGCGGCTGCGACCTGCCTACCAGGAACTCACCAACACTCTCTCACAGGTTGGCGCGTCGATGTACGAGGAGACCGGCGGGGCAGTGCCGCAGGATGACGTTCCGGCAGACGCCGACGAGGCGGAAGCTGCAGACGACGAATCCACTGTTGAAGGTGAATACCGCGAGGTGAACAACTAGTCACCTTCGCGTCACAGATAGACAGGGAACGGGGCGAGCAGTTTGCTCGCCCCGTTTCGCGTTCGCTATTGATCCGGAACCTGTCCGGTACCTGAATCTAGATCAGCACCTCGATGTTTTGTGCCGGGATGCGTTCGACCACACCGCCTTCGAAGACAACGTTGAAGCACTCCTGCCGCAACCCGGTCGGCGTAATGTGAATAAACCGGTCCCCCTCAATCAACCCGATCGAGCCAAGTCGATGGGTATCGGATACCCGGACCGTGCGTCCATCTTCCGGTTCGTCCGTGACACCACCGGCAACTGAACTGTCGCCGGCAATGTAGATTTCCGGTCGCGCCAATTGTTCTCCTGGCACGGTTCGTCCGGAGACCGAAACATCCTGGCCGGCATGGTTGGCCAGGAACTCGTACACCGGATCAGCCATCTGCAAGCGGCCGAATCCTTCAGTCACAATGATGACCGGGCCGGTGGAAGGCGGTTCAGGCAGGCCGTAGCCATGATGCGTCCAGTAGGACGCGGCATCGAGTGCACTGTTGGGCGAGATGTACCGCCGAATATCGCCCTCGGCCAGACTGCCGACGATGACTGCGGCGACGCCAACGTCGCGCATCCGGTTGAGTGCGGGAACACCGACCGTCATGCCGGCCAGCACCACGCAACCTTCCCATTCCGGAAGCACCTGGTCGGCGGCAAGTTCACGATCGTGACGGTCGCTGCCGATCACCAGGCGGCCAACAGCCTCGCCGCCAATCCCGACAATGCCGTACACCCTTGAGCCGGATGTCTGGATCGTGACTCCGCGCCCCGGATGGACCACCTCAACCACGCCGGAGACCAGCGCCGGTAGTTCTGTCGAACCAGTAGAGGCAACCAAGGTCACCGTGCCGTGGGCATCATCCACCTGAACCAGCGTCCCGGCCGCCGGGGAGCGTACAGCCGCCGTGCGCAACCCGCGTCGCACCCGGGCAATCGGTTCACCTTCAGCAACCGTGGACCCAATGGATTTCACGAGGTACTTGCGCAGGCTGTCAGTCGGGACACCCAGTTCGCTGGCCAGATAGAGGGTGAATGATTTCTCGACGTTATCTGTGCGGGCAACAATATCCCGGGGGCTAACCTGCTTGCCTGCATGGACAGCAACCTGTCCTGGCCGGCCCAGCAGACGATCGACGTGGAACGTACCGCGATCGACGATGACAGGGTCAAGCGTCGGATAGCTTTTCACCGGTTTAGTTCCTTCTCTCCCAGATCATTCAACCAGGCAGATACACGTGCTGTCTGGCTCTGCAGGTCACCCAGCGTTGGGTCGATCCCTGCCCGTGCGTCGACCACAATGCCCAGCACGCCACCGACGAGTTTCACCTTCTCGCCAAGTTTCACCTCGGCACCGGTTTCACTCGCACCGACTGCAGCGCCGTCCTCGCAGCGGACCGTTACCACCGCAGCACTGCCCGGGCTGACATCCAGTTTCACCAACCTGCCGGCAATTACCGGGAACGTGCTGGTGGAGCCATCCTCGTGCCGGATTTCGCACTGGGCGATGGTGGCACCTTCGCTGGCACCGCTACGTACGTTGATGACACTGGCCAGCGGCATCAGGAAATCGCGCTCGACGACGTCTGCTGCCAGTGCCGGGCTGACATCACCGATAGCTCCGGCCGCGTGCATCAGACCGTCCTGGTCAAGATGGACCTCAACCACCCCGCTGGCCGGGTCTGGCTGAATGGCGTTCAGGAGAGCGATCAAGGCAAGTGCCGGAGAAGACCATTCTGCCAGTGCAGCACCGCCGACGATCAGATCGAAGTTCCGGTTCGGGTTGGTATCCGGCTCACCCCACGATGCGCGGATGGCAGCAGTGGTTACTGCATATTCCATCAACCGGTCACGCGGAGAACTGGAAACCGAGAACGGTCGCAACGAGCGGTTCAGCACCCAGTGGTGCAGTTCTTCTTCGGAAACCGGGAATGGCAGCCAGCCAAGCACCAGGCGGGAATCAAGTTTCAGGATGGTGCGGGCATTGGCATGCGCATCCACATCCGGGCGGTTGACCGTCAGGTTGCTGGCCGGCGTCGCCGAGTGGATCGTGACACCGTCACTCACCGATACCGTCAGCACCGACTGGTTGCGGCGACGCGCAAGGAACGTCGTTACCAGGTCACCGGCGCGTACGCGGTTGGTATAGGTCGAACGCCGGTCAGATGGCGCCAGGCGCGAGACATCGAAGCGCTGCTCGTTCAACGAGTGCAGTTCAACCTCGATGGCCGCGGCAATATCCAGGGGATCAAAGTCGTTCGGGTCAATGCCGCGCAGGTCGGCAATCTCGCCCATGGTCTGGGCAGCCTGCTGCTGCAACTGGTCACGGGCGACAATCACAATCAGGTTCAGCACGCCCTCGGCACAAAGGCTGCTCAGCGTGCCGACGATCGTTGCCCACTCGGTATGGGCATTCTGCCCGTCAACGACAATCACCATGTCCGGAGCGAACCGGCGGATTTCCCCCTCGAGCAACGTACCGGAAAGCGTTCCGTCCTCGGTGCGGGCATTTCTGCCGAGCACCTCAACGACCGACGGTGTACGTCGTGTGGCAGCGACCAGCATTCCGAGCAGGTCAGCTTGACCCGCCGGCAACACCATCACCTTGACCGGCTCGGCCGGTTGTCCGGTAAGGGCGACAAAGTCCACTCCGGCGATGCCTTCACGCGGTGCGCGGATACCGCTCTGACCGAGCAAGGTCAAACCGGTCTCGGCCTCAAGTTGCTCGATGACTGCGCGGGCGGCAACAAATCCGTCACCAACCGGTGGCTGAATAGATGATCTGGCAGCGGCCGAACTGATAAAGCGGCCATGCCCGCCAACAGTGTCCACCAGGACAGCGCGGACGCTATGCCGGTCCATATCAATTATCAAGCCGGAACCTAGGGCCGACGTTCCCGGATTTCCGCTCCTCATTGAGGCCCGTACCTCTTCCTCAACTCCAGCGTACTGCTGTACCACCCGCCGGCTCCTTCAAATGCGATACAAGGATTATCGTTCAGTTCGAGTCCGGGATCTAGCGGAACGCGATAAACGAGACCAGGATGATCAGTACAACGATAGCCAGCGTCAGCAACAGGAGCTGTCGTGATCGCTTCGCGGCGGCTGCATCCTGTTCCTGCTTCCCGGCTGGCGCCTCGGTAGCCCTGGACTCTGTGGTGGCTGGTTTTGCCGGCTCGCCGGTTGCCGCGGTGTCGCTCATCTCCTCGTCGGCGCCGTCCGTTTCCTTGTTGGCTGCCAACAGGGCAAACAGGGTTCCGCCTGGCCCAAGTGCCCGGCGCTCGGTATCGGAAAGCCAGATGTTTTCGACCGGCGGCACTCGCACCTCGACCGCCTGGGTGAGCACTCCGCCGGTAACAGGGTCAGCCGCCGCCTGATGTTCAGGCTCCGGCGCCGCTTCCTCGGAGAATGCCCGCAACCAGTCCGGCAGGTCATCTTCGCTGATAAATGTGTCGGGATTTGTGCTGACCGGCTCATCGATACCGCTCAGGAACGGGGAGGCAGCCACCGCATCCATCGAGAGATCTTCCGGTTCATCATCCTCCACCAGCGGCGGAAGCAGGTCGACTCCGGGACCGCTGTCCTGCAGCCAGTCAGGCAACACAATGTCGTCTGATGTCAGGTCCGGTGCTGCGGGTTCTGCAGACGGTTCCGGAACCTCTTCAGCAGCGGTCATCGCCGGTGCATCTTCGGCGGCAGCCATTTCCGGTGTTTCTTCTTGCAGGTTGTCCTCATACTCGGGCATCTCCTGGGCTGCAAACGTTTGCAGCCAGGCCGGCATCTCGGCGAGGCGGGTTGTCGGTACGTCATCCGGCACGAAACTTGGACCAGGCTCATAGAGATTTGGATTAGCCATTGGCTGGTCCTCCTCGAACAAATCCGGTGCCTGCGGTGTCTGGCCAAGTGTGTCTTCGCCAAAAGTGTGCATCGACCTGGTCATGCCATTCTCCCGCGTACGTACGTACCCGCTTATCGACTCACCGTCCGTTTACGGCGGTCAACGTTGCGCTTGAACAATGGTGAGAATATAGCATAGCGCGTACTTTGGCCCTCTAGCCCAGAAGTAACAGAACGGCCTTACGAGCGTCATGGTTGGCCATCCAAACCCCGGACCAACGCAGCTTTTTTGGCCAGTAATCCGCAGAAATCAGTCACCAGACCAGGGCGGCAAACCCACGCTTCCGCTACCCGCGGAGCTCGTCCGTATCGAGCCAGATGGTGACCGGGCCATCGTTGACCAGCGAAACCGCCATATCCGCGCCAAAGATGCCCTGCTCGACCTTCAGGCCGTAGCTGCGCAGTTTCTCGGCAAAGAGATCAACCAGCGGTTCGGCAACGTCCGGTGGTGCGGCACCGATAAAAGAAGGACGCCGGCCCTTGCGAACATTTCCGTGCAGGGTGAATTGGGAGACAACCAGCATCTCGTAGCCGCCATCCAGCGCCGAGCGGTTCATCTTGCCTTCGTCGTCGGCAAAGATGCGCAGGTTGGCGATCTTCTCGGCCAGATAGTCGACCTCGGCCCCGGTGTCTCCGTGACCGGCTCCGACCAGCAACAGAAACCCGCGACCGATCTTCCCGACCGTCTCCCCGGCAACATCAACCTGGGCACGGCTCACCCGTTGGACAAGAACTCTCACCTGCGCTCCTCCAGCAGCACACTGGCCATGGCTGCAATTCCTTCATTACGTCCTACAGCACCCAGACGTTCGTTCGTCGTTGCCTTGATGCTGACCTGGTCGAGCTGCACCGAAAGTAGCGTCGCCAGCCGCTGGCGCATCTCGGCTCGGCGGGGGCCGATCTTCGGTTGCTCGGCGATGATCGTCACATCGACGTTGCTGATGCTGTACCGGGCGTCAACCATTGCAACGACGGTTTCCAGCAGGACGCCACTATCTGCATCTTTCCAGCGATCATCGTCGGGCGGAAAGTGATCCCCGATGTCACCCAGTGCGGCCGCACCGAGAATCGCATCTGAAACCGCATGCAGAACAACGTCTGCGTCCGAGTGGCCATCCAGACCGGTTTCGCCGGGAAACTCGATGCCGCCAAGCACCAGCCTCCGCCCCTTGCCGAAGCGGTGAATGTCGTAACCAAGCCCAATTCGCATCAGCTATCCCGTCGCACTCGAATACTCTCGGCCTGTTCGAGATCGCCCGGATGGGTGATCTTGATGTTGTCCGGGTTGCCATCGACCACCTGCACCGGGAAGCCGGCCGCTATCAGCGCACTGCCTTCGTCGGTGAAGTCACCTTCCAGTTCCAGACAGGCATCCAGCCAGTCTCTCCTGGCAATCTGCGGGGTTTGAACAGCCCGCAACGCTGAACGGTCAATAACCGCGGAAGCCAGACCGCCGGCCCCAACCTGGTACATGGTGTCGGTCGCCGGCAGACAGGGCACAGCAGCACCAATGTTGGCCGCTGCCCGGATCACACGCTCCACCATACCGAAATCTGCCAGTGGACGTGCAGCATCATGCACGGCGACCAACGCCAGATCAGACGGCAAATGCGACACTCCGGCTCGCACCGAATCCCGGCGGGTTTCCCCTCCCAGACAGATCGTCACCGGGGTCGCCGAATCATCGATCAATTCGCGGATACGATCGATGGAATGCGTGCCCGCCACGACGACAACGTGCTCCACTCCGGGAACCTTGCCGAACAGGTCCAGCGACCAGAGGATCATCGGACGGCCGCCGAGCGGGGAGAGCACCTTGTCCTGATTCCCGAAACGCCGTCCGCTACCGGCAGCAACGATCACGACACCAAGTGAGGGATTCATTCGCCCGATCCGGATTTCAACGTTGCAAATGCCATCCGCCCGGTGCCGGTCTGCAGCATCCGGGTCACAATGACCGTGACATTCTTGCCAATATGCTGGTAGCCATCCTCGACGACGATCAGGGTGCCATCATCCAGAAAACCAATGCCCTGACCATTCTCACGTCCTGGCTGAACGATCGACAGGGTCATCTCTTCTCCGGCCACAACCGGCGGCCGCAGGGCCTGGGCGACCGTGTTGATGTTGATCGCGTTGATCCCCTGCAACTTCGCTACCCGCTCCAGATTCTGGTCACCGGTAATGATGTGATACCGCGACAGCTTGGCCAGGCGGATCAGCTTGTTATCGACTTCCGGTTCCTCTTCGATGTCCATTTCAAGCATTTCGACAACAACCCGTTCATCCCGCTGCAATCGCTCCAGGCTTTCGAGCCCACGCCGCCCCCGGACCTTGCGGGCCGGGTCATCCGAATTGGCAATCGACTGCAACTCCTGCAAGACGAACCGGGGCACAGCGAGCGACATCGAGATCAACCCGGTGCGCACCAGGTCAACAATTCGGCCATCGATGATCACGCTGGTATCGAGCAGCAGCATTTCATCACGGGCGTTTACATCCTGGCGGCGGAAAATGAGGGAGGCCAGATCATTCTTACGCAACACCAGAACGAACACGCTCAACCCGCAGGCAACCAGCGCCACCAGAAAGGGCAGCGTTTGCCCAAACGGGTCCGGCAGCAACGATGTCGGGAATGCGAGCAATGAGGAAAGAACGCCGCCGACAACCAGACCTACGCCGGCAGCGACAATGTCAATAGCCGGCACGGTCGCAAACTTCCTGCGCAACCACCGGAAGAACCGGACCGAGACATAGGGGGCAATTATAAATCCCAGTCCGCCAAGGCAGGCAGCTACCGCCAGCGCGTAAAAGCCCCAGTATTCGTGTCCCTCGGCGACCTGAGCACCGATCTGCCATCCAATGACAATACCAATGAACAACCCGATATACCGCGCAACACGATCACGCGGTCCGGTGGCTACTGGTGACATCCGGCGATTGCTCACAACATTCTTCCAGCGATCGTCAGGCTCACGGGACAGGCCCGGAAGACGGCCTCGGCGAGAGGTATCCGTACGTTATCTTCTGGCTATTGTACGAGTCCGGAGGGCGGTTTGGAGGGTTACACGCCGGTGGATTCGAGAACCCGGCGGACAGCGTCGTCAGGAATATCAACTGATCCCAGGTCGCGGCCCTCGCGAAACGCAGGACCATGGTAGTCACTCCCGCCAGTCGGCATCAGTCCGAGGCGGTCGGCAATCCGGGCGAGTTCGTGCCGTTGTTCCGGAGTGTACTCGCCGTAGTAGCACTCCATGCCGGTGAGTCCTGCATCCTGCAACTCCGGGAGTTTCTGCTCGAACCCTGGAAGGCTGAACGGGTGCGCCATCACGGCAATACCACCGGCGCCACGGATCAGGGCAATCGCCTCTCGGGGTTCCAGGCGTGCGCTCGGGATGTATCCCGGCTTACCCTCGACCAGGTAGCGATTGAATGCATCCTGGACATCTGAAGCATGTCCTGAGGCGACCAGCGCCCTCGCTACATGGGGTCGCCCGATGGATTGTCCGGCGCCGACTTCCGGCAGTGAGCCCGGGTCAAGGGTGATTCCCGCCTCGGCAAGTTGTTGCACCATCCGGGTGGCACGCGACCGGCGTTGTTCCCGGAGCCATTCGAGACGTTCCAGTAACGTCTTGTCTCGATGGTCAATTCCGTACCCCAGGATGTGCAGTTCTCCGCGCTCAACCCTCGCAGAGAGTTCGACGCCCGGGATCACGGTAACGTCGTGTTCTTGGCTGGCTGCCAGCGCCTCCGACAGACCGGCAACAGTATCGTGGTCGGTGAGGGCAATATGAGAAAGCCCCCGGCGGGCTGATTCGAGAACCAGCTCGGCGGGGGCCAGCGTTCCGTCTGAAGCGGTTGAGTGTGTATGGAAATCAGCCCGGATTCCGGGTTCCAACTCAACCATGGGGTGTACCTACCGGGGCTCGACGATCATGCGGATCGCGGTCCGGTCCTCGTTGTCGATGGTAACGTCGATGAATGCCGGCAGGCAGACAGCTTCGATACCGGTTTCGAGCAGGTAGTCACGAGCGATTGCGACAGCCTTGACTGCCTGGTTGGTTGCACCGGCACCAATGGCCTGCACTTCGGCACGGCCGCTTTCGCGGACCACACCGGCGATGGCTCCGGCTACAGCGCTTGGCCGGGAACGTGCGGATACCTTGAGCACTTCACCGTCACCGTCTGTTTCGACTGCGACGACGGTCTCCTCGGCGGCCAGGACGGCTGCCGGGGCTGCTGAATCATCCGCGCCGTTGGTGTAGGTTGGCTCGTAGGACTCTTCCCGGTCTGCATAACCATCCTCGGTGGGTGGGAACTTGGCTTCCGGGTCGATCCGAATATCGCGGAGATCCAACTTGCTAAAAAACCGATCCATCCAATTCCTCCGTAAAAGCGGCGAGGGCCTCCCCCGACGTTGTGGTTCCTGAGATCAAAGAAGCAGTTGCGTGCTGTGATGATTCCCGCTCTTTGCTACCCTCCGTACAGTCCTTGACGTGTCAATTACCCGGCAAAACCGGAACGCAGACAGGCATCGCCCCTGGCACCCGTGCCAGGCGCTGGTCAGTGCAACTACCGGCGGTATGAACTCCGCATTGATCCGGTGGCCCAATGCCCATTACGTATACTCGCGTTCGTCCGGGTCCACCTCGATACGCATTGCGTAAACCTCACCGCTCGCACACCCCTGACACGAGACAGGTGAACAGCGTACCGCGGCTAGTCTTACCATCGGCAGCGAACCTGAGTCAACTACAGACTCTTTCGGTAGTTGTCACACAAACAAAAAGACGCCGCAGCAATTGTTGCTGCGGCGTCTGGATTTCTCTCTGCTGTTTTACCTGGCGTAACCGACTGCCCGGGTCTCCCGGATCACCGTCACCTTGATCTGCCCCGGATATTCAAGGCTTTCCTCGATCTTCTTGACGATGTCCCTCGCGAGCTTGTTGGCTGCCAGATCATCTACCCTGTCGGGCTGTACCAGAATGCGAACTTCCCGGCCGGCCTGAATGGCAAATGATTTGTCGACGCCATCAAATGAATTGGCTACGCCTTCCAGCGCTTCCAGCCGTTTGATATAGGCCTCGACCATCTCGCGGCGTGCGCCAGGGCGCGCGCCACTGATTGCGTCGGCGGTGGCAACGATGAATGCCTCGACGGTTTGTGGTTCTTCTTCACCGTGGTGTGCTGCGATGGCGTGAACGATCCGGGCGGACCGTCCGAGCCGGCGGGCGATATCCGCACCAATCAGTGCGTGCGGGCCGTCCACCTCGTGATCAACTGCCTTGCCGATATCGTGCAACAATCCGGCAGTCTTGGCGACGTTGACATCGGCGCCCATCTCGGCGGCAAGTGCTCCGCAGATCAGCGACACCTCAAGGGAGTGCGCCAGTACATTCTGCCCGTAACTGGTGCGATATTTCATCCGCCCCAGCAACTTGATCAGATCGGGGTGCAACCCCTGAACATTGGCTTCGTACGCGACCTTTTCGCCTTCCTCGCGCATGATCTGCTCGAGTTCGAGGCGGGTCTTGTTCACCACTTCCTCAATCCGGGCCGGGTGAATACGCCCGTCCTGGATCAGTTTGGCAAGGGATCTGCGTGCAATCTCCCGGCGCACCGGGTCAAACCCGGAGAGGGTCACCGCTTCCGGAGTGTCATCGACGATCAGGTCAACACCGGTCGCCTGTTCAAGCGCACGGATATTGCGGCCTTCGCGGCCGATAATGCGACCCTTCATGTCATCGCTCGGGAGTGGCACCACCGATACGGTGGTCTCGGCGACATAGTCGGATGCAATGCGCTGGAGTGTTGTCGCCAGAATCATGCGTGCGCGGTGGTTGGATTCCGCCTTGGCTTCCTGTTCCAGTTCATGAACGCGCCGGTCCAGAATGTCTCGCATTTCCTGTTCAACACGTTCAATCAGGATTTCGCGGGCCTGGTCGGTTGTCAGCATGGCCACCCGCTGGAGTTCCTCTAGCTGGCGGGCACGGTGTCCGTCAAGTTCCGTCCGGAGCTCGTCGATCTCCCGCTCCTTGCGCTGGAGATTTCGGTCCCGCCGTTCGACCTGCTCGGTCTTCTTGTCAAGCTGTTCTTCCTTTTGCTCGATGCGCCGCTCGATCCGGTCAAGATCCTTGCGGCGTCTTGTGACCTCGCGGTCCATTTCGTCCCGGACGCGGATGCCATCATCCTTCGCCTCCAGGACAAGTTCTCGTCCTCGCGCCTCTGCCTCTTCGATGATTCGTTGGGCATCCAGTTCGGCACGACTCACCTTCGTCTCCGCCTTTGAGGTCAGATAGAAGTATGTGAGTGCCACGCCGGCACCTATACCCACCACCGCGGAGACGAGCGCGATAAGAACGTCAACCATTCTTTCGCTCCCTTTTCCGTTGTAGGTTCTCAGTTGTTAAGGTTCTACTGAGATTGAAGTAGTACCGGTCTCAACCCATGGGCGACCGAAGACGGGATCACCTGTGGAGTGTCGTTGAGACTCATCTGACGATGATAGTGTTGGCCAACAACCAATGTCAAGCCAACAATACCCGCTCGTGCGAACGTACGGGATAATCAGGACAACGTACTACCAGGCCCGGACACCGGCACCGGACACTCCTCGACAGGGCGGAGCACATGAACACATCCCATCCAGACGATCCACAGATTGCCGCCGCCAGGCAACGCCTCTTTCGCCAGCTCCGGGAACGCGGCATCGCCGGAGAACGGGTGCTTCAGGCGATGATGGCAGTGCCACGTGAAATGTTCGTTTCCAGTCATTTGCAGCAGGCCGCCTATGATGATTCCGCGCTGCCAACCGCTCACGGACAATCCATCTCCCAGCCGGCTGTCGTGGCGATCATGACCGAGGCACTCCAGGTCGAACCGGACAACCTGGTGCTGGAGATTGGCACCGGCTCCGGGTACCAGGCAGCCATTCTCTCCCGGCTGGCTCGTCATGTCGTCACTATCGAGCGGTTTGCTGACCTTGCCGAACGTGCACGGGATCGCCTGAAGAAACTCGGCTTTACCAATGTCACGGTCATTACCGGAGACGGATCGTCCGGTGTTACCGGTTTCGGGCAATTCGATCGCATCCTGGTCACGGCAGCATCACCTTCAGTGCCGGAAAATCTGCTCAGGCTCCTGAAACCCGAGCCGGAAAGCCGGGTGGTCATCCCGGTGGGGGACCAGAGCTCCCAGGATCTTCAGGTCATCAACTGGACACCATCCGGTTGGAAAACCGCCAATTTCGGTCCGGTCAGGTTTGTTCCGCTGCGGGGCGAATCCGGCTGGTCAGATGATGACTGGCACTCGCCAGGAATGGAAAACGGGGAATGATTCCACTTCGCCTTCAACTCCGCGGTTTCATGAGCTACCGGCAGTCAACAACCGTCGATTTCACTGGCATCGGCACCGCCTGCCTCTCCGGTGAAAACGGTGCCGGCAAATCCGCCTTGCTCGAAGCCATGAGCTGGGCCATCTGGGGCAAGAGCCGGGCATCGAGCAGTCGCGACGTCGTCACGATTGGCGAGCAGGAAGCAGAGGTAACCTTCGACTTCCGGCTGAATAACGCCGACTACCGCGTCTTCCGCAGACTGCCGGTGGCAGGACGCCGTAACGCCGCACTCGAGTTCTTTGTTCGACCCGCTGACGGCGGGGAGGAAGACTGGCAGACCATCACCGGCGATAGCCAGCGCCAGACCGAGGCGAAGATCATCTCGACCCTCAAGCTGGACTATGAAACGTTCATCAATTCAGCCTTCCTCGTCCAGGGACAGGCGGATCTTTTCACCCAGAAGCCACCGGGGGAGCGCAAGAAGGTACTGGCCAGCATCCTGAACCTCGGTGAATATGATCAACTTATGACCTCGGCCCGTGAACGCGAACGGGCCAGCCGGAGCGCGGTAGACCGGCTGGATGGGCAGATTCAGCGCCTGGAACAGCAACTCACCGGCAAGGCTGACCTTGAACGGGAACAGGAGCAACTCAGCCAGCAATTGATTGAGGCCGGCACACGTGTCGAACACCTGGAAAACGACGTCAAATCAGCCCGGGAAGCGCTGAACGCCATCGAAACCCTGATCCGGGCGCGTGACACCGCGACCGAACGGCTGGAACGACAATCCACCCAACTTGCAGCGCTCCAGCGCCAGGCGTCAGCAACCCGGGCGAACATTGAGAAACTGGAAGCGCTCATCGCACGGGCCGGTGAAATCGAACAGAATCAGCGTGACCTCGCCAGATGGCGCCAGACGCAAGCGTCACTCAGCGACACGCTTCGCCAGCGTCAACCTCTGGAAGCCCGGTTGTATGGCCTCGAACGGGAAGTACAGCAACTCCAGTCCCGCCATGAACGGGAGGTTGACCGGGTGCAGGCTGATATTCGCCAGTCCAGAACCCGGCTCGAGAACTTCGACCGCATGTCCGCAGAACTCGCCACGCTCAGGGCAGAAACTGCCGGTCTGGACGCGATCGCCAGGAATGCTGAGAACACGGCGGCAAGTCTCCGCTCGCTTGAAGCTGAACAAACCCGTCTCGAAGCGGAATGCAAGAGCTTGCGCGAAGAGATGGACAAGATCGTCAAGAACCTGGAACTGTTCAACGCCGGAGATGCTCGATGCCCGATCTGCCGGCGACCGCTTGATGAAGGCGAACACACGCACATCGAGGAAGACTGGAAGGCTGACGGTAAGAAACTCGGCGATCGGTATCGCGAACACCGCCGGCGGTTGAAGGACCTCGAGACAGAAATCCCGGCAGCCAGAGCCGAACTGAGTCGCCTTGAAGCCGGCCGCAATGCCCTTTCCGGCAAGGCGGAACTCCAGCGCCGTCTGGAGACAGAACTCGCCGGCAAGGAAGAGGTTGAAAAGGCACTCGCCGCATTTCAGACCCGTCTCAACGAACTGGAGACGATCGGCAATCGACGCTCCTATGCCGGTGAACAACTCCGCGAGATCGCCAGGTTGCAGGAACAACTCAAGACGCTGGCCTACGACGACAAACTGGCGGACGAAGCCACTCGCCAGATTCAGCGGTTACAACATGCCGACCAGGAAGCCGAGGAGTTGCGCCAGGCTCGCACCCGGATCGAGGAACTCCGGGCGGATGCCGGCGGGCGCGCTGAACTGATCGAGAACCTGGAACGCGATATCGCCGAGGCACGGAATGAGATCGAGCAGATTTCCGGTCACCTCGCCAATGAACCAGCGCTCCGGGAGCAACTGGAGCAGCGCAGCGACGCACTCGAGACAGCCCGTGCCGGGCGTGACGCACTGCAAAACCGTTTCGGCGGCGTTACCAGCCGTCTGGAAGAACTCGACCGGGTGTCAGACGATCTCGCCAGACTCCACGTCGAGCGAGAAAACCAGGCGTTGGATGCCGAAGCCTGGCACCAGTTGTATGTGGCATTTGGCCGGGACGGTATTCAGGCGATGATCGTCGAAACGATTCTGCCGGAACTGGAAGATGAAGCCAACCAACTGCTCGACAGAATGACGTCAAGCAATCTGCGAGTCCGGTTCCGCTCCACCAGAGAACTGATTTCCCGGGATTCAGTCAAGGAAACGCTGGACATCATCATCCGTGATGAGACCGGAGAACGCCCGTACGCGCTCTACAGTGGCGGTGAGGCATTCCGGGTCGATTTCGCCATCCGGGTCGCCCTGAGCAAACTTCTGGCCCGCAGGGCTGGCACCACGATCGACATGCTGATCGTCGATGAAGGCTTCGGAACCCAGGATGCGCGCGGACGCGATGGGTTGGTCGAGGCGTTGCGATCGGTTGAGCCGGATTTTGCGACTATACTCGTCATTACCCACATCGATGACGTGCGGGATCTGTTCCCGACCCGCATCGAGGTCACCCGATCCGAACTGGGGTCGCAGGTCACCGTAGTCTGATCAACCGACGAGGAGACACCTGTCATGACGATTGCCATGGGACCACGCACGTCCGAACGTCCGCCGATCCTCGCCCGGCATTATGCAGTCGCATCCGGACACTATCTGGCCACCGAAGCGGCAATGCGCATGTTCAGGCTCGGCGGAAACGCCATCGACGCAGGCGTTGCGGCCGGCATCTGCATCGACGTGCTGTTGCCCGACCTTTGCTCGTTCGGTGGGGTGGCGCCGATCATTGTTCACCATGCGGCCAGTGGCGAAACCGTTTCCATCAGCGGTCTGGGCTATTGGGGCAAAAACGCATCGGTGCAGCACTTTATAGACCACGAGGACGGCAAACTGCCGGCCGGGGCAAAGCGGTCAGTCGTACCAGGTGCACCGGACGCGTGGCTAACCGCGTTGGCGCGCTACGGCAAACTAACCTTTGCCGACGTTGTACAACCGGCAATCGAACTGTGCGAACAGGGATTTGTCGTTTACCCCTCGCTCCACCGCAACATCGCCAAGGCACGCAACCAGATGGCTCGCTGGCAATCAACGTCGGACATTTTCCTGCCTGGCGGCGAAGCCCCGGCGATTGGCTCGGTGCTGGTCCAGTCTGACCTCGGACGGACATTCCGCCGCATGGTCGCTGCAGAACAACGGGTTGATGGCCGCGGCCGGGCGGCCGGCATCGAGGCGGCACGCGACGAGTTCTACAAGGGCGATATCGGCAAGGAAATCGCTGCCTTCAATCAAGCCGAGGGCGGTTTTGTCAGCGAGGAAGATCTCGCCGGGTTCCACAGTGAGATCGAGGAACCGGTCCGGACAACCTACAACGGCATCGAGGTCCTCGCTTGCGGCCCATGGTGTCAGGGACCGGTTATTCCCCAGACTCTGAACATCCTGTCCGGCTATGACCTTGCCTCGCTGGGCCACAATACGGTCGATTACATCCACCTGGTCACCGAGGCGATGAACCTCGCCTTCTCCGACCGTGAGCACTACTACGGCGATCCGAACTTCGTCCATGTACCAATGGACCAGTTGCTCTCGATGGACTACGCCACAGAACGCAGGGCGATGATCAACCTCTCCCGTGCATTTGGCGAAATGCCGCCGCCGGGCGGGGCCGGAAGTCTCCACGCTGCCGCCGGTCTCAGCCCGGTTCAACCGGATACGTCATATGTCTGCGCCATCGACGAAGACGGCAATGCCTTCTCTGCCACGCCGAGTGACGGAATCGGCTCAACACCGATCATTCCTGGTCTTGGCCTGGTTTGCTCGGGTCGCGGTTCACAATCCCGTGTCGACCCCGATCATCCAGCATCCATCGAACCGGGCAAACGTCCACGTCTGACGCCGAATCCGGCCATGGCGTTCAGGGATGGCAAACTGTTTATGCCGTTTGGCACACCGGGCGGAGACATGCAACCGCAATCCATGCTCCAGACCTTCCTGAATGTGGTGGTGTTTGGCATGGATGTCCAGCAGGCGATTGAAGCTCCCCGGTTCGGGACATTCTCGTTTCCGGATTCCTTCTATCCACATGCCTACCACCCGGGACGCCTGAACCTGGAAGCGCGGATTCCCCGGGCAATCGGCGAGGAACTCGCCGCCCGTGGCCACGACATCGAGTGGTGGCCGGAATGGACCCGCGTCGCAGGGAACGTTTGCGCAATCCGGGTCAACCACGAAACAGAATCACTGGAGGCCGGTGCGGATGCCCGTGCAGAGGCTTACGCCGCCGGTTGGTAGCAAGAGGAAAGGAACATCTGCGATCGCATGACAAAGGCACCGGAACAGACCACGCCAATCCGCCGCCAGTACCTGTCGATCAAGCGGCAATACCCGGACATTATCGTGTTCTTCCGGATGGGCGACTTCTACGAGACGTTCGATGAAGACGCCCGCCTGACGTCGCAGGTGCTCGATATTGTGCTGACCTCCCGCGAGATGGGTCGGGGCAACCGGGTCGATATGGCAGGAATCCCCTACCATGCCGCCGATGGCTACATCGCCCGCCTCATCGCTGCCGGCCACAAGGTCGCTATTGCCGAGCAGGTGTCCGAGCCGACCGGCAAGGGTCTGGTCGATCGCCGGGTGACCAGCGTGGTTACTCCGGGAACAGTTACCAATCCGACCCTGATTCAGGGCTCTGCCAATACGTTTGTTGCTGCACTTATCGTCGATGGCAACCGGGCGGGTCTCGCCTTTGCCGACGTCACCACTGGTGAGTTCGCCACAACCACGCTCGAATCAACCGACGCAACCGGACTCACCGATGCCATTCGCCGCGAGTTGCTGCGGATCGGGCCACTTGAAATCATCTCCGCAGAGGATGATCATCTGCTCGACACTGTCGCCGCTGGAATCATCAGGTCGTCTGTCGATCCTTCCGACTGGCGTCTCGATGAGGCAACTGAAGCGTTAACCTCGCACTTCTCGGTGCGGTCTCTGGAACCATTTGGCTGCGAAGACCAACCCCTGGCAACTCGTGCCGCCGGTGCATTGCTCGCCTATCTCCAGCAGACCCAGATGAACGGCCTGCGCCAGATTACCGGGCTCTACACCTATTCAGTCGAGCGCTACATGAGCCTCGATGCCCAAACCCGGCGCAACCTTGAACTCACGGGATCGTCATCACGTTCGGGCGACGCCTCGCTGCTGAAGACACTGGACCTGACCCGGACCCCGCTTGGTGCACGCCTGCTCCAGCGCTGGGTTGGTCAACCGTTGCTCGATGCGCGGGAAATCAATGCCCGCCTGGACGGGGTGGAATGGCTTGCCGGCAACGCTCTCATCCGTGCCAACCTGAGGGATGCTCTCCGCCAGGTCGGTGACATTGAGCGCATCATCAACCGCGTCGTCAATATGCAGGCTGGCCCGCGGGAACTGCAACGTCTGGGACGTTCGCTCGAAACCCTTCCGGACATTTGCAGGATTCTCGATCACCCGGACAAGCCATCTACACTCCCGGATATTGAACCGTGCGATGAGGTTGCCTCGTTGATTCTCAACGCCATCAGCGATGATCCTCCGGCACTGCTGACCGGTGGCAACGCAATCCGGGCCGGCTACAGTGCCCAACTGGACGGGCTCCGCCGGACATTGGCCGAAGACCGGGCCTACATCGCCAATCTCGAATCGACCGAACGAAATGCAACCGGCATCAAGGGACTGAAAGTCGGGTTCAACAAGGTGTTCGGCTATTACCTGGAAATCTCGAACGCCAACCGTGAACCGATTCCGGACCACTACATCCGCAAACAGACACTGGTCAACGCCGAACGCTACATCACACCGGAACTGAAAGATGCCGAGCAACGGGTGCTCAGCGCCGAAGAACGAATCGCCGCTGCCGAGGCTGAAGCATTCCAGGACCTGCTGGCCCAGACGGCACAGCGGGCGCCAGTCATTCGCAAGGTAGCGTCAGCCATCGCCCAACTCGACTGTCTGGCATCGCTGGCCGAGGCCGCCGCAACCCGCGGCTATGTCCGGCCTCAACTAGTTGATGAAGACGTCATCGAGATCGAGGCGGGCCGGCACCCGATTGTGGAACGGGAAATGGAAGGTGGCGAGTTTGTCGCCAACGACACCCGGCTCTCCGACGACGAGGGTCGGATCGCCATCCTGACCGGGCCGAACATGGCCGGCAAATCCACCTACCTTCGCCAGGTTGCCCTTATCTGCCTGATGGCCCAGATTGGCTCGTTCGTACCGGCGGCGCGCGCCAGGCTGGGAGTGATTGACCGCATCTTTACCCGGATTGGTGCGCAGGACGACCTCGCCAGCGGTCAATCCACCTTCATGGTTGAGATGCTGGAGACCGCCACGATCCTCAATCACGCAACGGCGCGCTCACTGGTGATCCTGGACGAAATCGGACGGGGAACCAGCACCTACGATGGTCTGGCAATTGCCACAGCGATCGTTGAGTACATCCACAACACCCCCCGACTGGGATGCAAGACACTCTTTGCGACGCACTATCACGAACTGACGTCGCTGGCGGGAGTGTTGCCGGCGGTGCGGAACTACCGGGTGGATGTGCTGGAGGCCGGTGACCGGATAACGTTCCTCCACCGGGTTGTGCCCGGCGGGGCCGACCGTTCCTACGGTGTCTATGTCGCCCAACTCGCCGGTATGCCACGCGGAGTGGTCCGCCGTGCTGCCGATATTCTGAGCGACCTTGAGCGTGATGCAGCCGGCAACGACCAGCGTGGTCGGCAGGAAGCAGCCATCACAAGGCAGGCAGATTCGCCGGTTCAAATGTCGTTCTTTGGGTCGAATCACCCGGCGCTGGAGCGTCTGAAAAGCATCGAGGTGGATGCACTTTCTCCGCTCGAGGCGTTGACGGCACTGTATGAGCTGCAGAAACTGGCAAAGTCCTGACCGGAAAGGTCAAATCGACTGCCCCTGCCAGATGGGACTCTCCAGGTCCCATAGCTCTGCCAGGCGTTGCATGGTCGAACGCAGATCGTCTGCTGCCACGAACGCCTCGCGGTCTTCTGCGGAGCGATATCGAAAGATCACCAGGTAGCGGTCGGGATCATCGATCATCCGGGTGTAATCAACAGACAGAATGCCATCAACCTGCCGGAAGCGCTCGCCACATTCAGCCAGCACAGCGTTCAGTTCGTCCTGTTTGCCCGGCTTGACTTTCCAGATATCAACCACGACAAACCCTGCATGCTCGCTCACTGAATACTCCTGATCGGTACTGGTGCCAGCGGGTCACTGCACCCCGGTGATTCTGTTATCCTTTTGGCTGCCGGACGGGCAAACCGTACCAACACTCAACAAGATAAGCAGGGCAGTTCCACTGATAGTCTTTCAAATACTCGACACGTTCCTTCTGATCATGCAGTTTGCAATCATCGGCCGGGCCATCCTGTCCTGGTTCGACCGTACCGGTCAGAATCCGATTTCGCAGATCCTGATCCAGATCACCGAGCCGATCATTGCGCCCATCCGCTCGATCATGCCGCGAACAGGATTTATTGATCTCTCGCCGATGATCGCCATCTTCGCTGTCATCATCGTCCGGATGATGCTGGCAACAGCCATGCAGGGGCAGTAACAGCCCGGGGGTTATTCGGACTGCTGGCGAGCAGAATCTTTCCGTGGCCGGCGGCGCTGGTGGATCGCCTGACCACGCCCCTTCGGGAACCCGAGTTCCTCCACCGTGCACTCGATGTCATCACCGGATTCCAGGCGGACCGTGACATTCTCTTTCAGAATGTTCAAAGCATGGACATAGCCCGGCCCCTGCGGAGTTTCAACCTGTTGTCCCAGTCTTGGCAGGGCGGCGCGGACCTCGCGGTAGAAGTCATCCTCGTATGACAGGCAACACAGCAACTTGCCGCAGGCTCCCGAATTCTTCGATGGATTGAGGGAGATTTCCTGATTCTTGGCCATAGTGATGGTGACATCGGCGAACTGCGGCAGCCAGGTCGAGCAGCAAAGCGGACGTCCGCACTTGCCGAGACTGCCAATCAGCCTTGCTTCCTCGCGTGGACCAATCTGTCGCAACTCGATCCGGCAGCGGAACCATGCCGCAAGGTCACGCACCAGCGAGCGGAAATCCACCCGGCCGTTGGCGGAGAAATACAGCGTCAGCCGGGTGCCATCGTGGTTGAACTGAGCCTTGATCGGCTTCATTGGCAGTTTGTGGTCACGAATCTTCTCGGCAAAGACGGCCAGTGCCTCGCCCTGAGATTCCCGGAGTTCCTCGGCACGCGCCAGGTCCTCCTCGGTGGCGATCCGGACAATCGGTTTGATGTCACCTTCGAGGGCAGAGGCAAGCATCTGGTGTGGCGCAATGACAACTGTCGCGATGTCACTACCGCGTTCGGTCTCAACGATCACCTTCATGCCGGCATGAAGTTCAAAATCACCGGCGTCGAAATAGTAGGTTCGGCTGGAATCGCGGAACCGGACTCCGGTGACGGTTACCTCGGGGGCATCGACCTCTGCACCTGCGACCTCGGGGAGAGCGTGTTCGCAACCATCGCAACCGCACGCCTCGAACATCATCACCCGCTTCCGGGAGAGTGCCAGGCGTTCGCGGAAACGCTCGCGAGCCTCGTCGTAGAACGACCTGTCCTGTAGTTCTGTTATCCCGGCCATTGCATCACCATCGCTTGCAGCGCTATCCGCGCCTGGATATTCGCGTCCAGATCTTCCATACAACGACGCGTCGCCCGGAGTGCCCGGTTCAGGTCAGAGACCTTGTGCCCTTCCGCCAGTTTCGCAACCCGGTCCCCGATTTCCGGAAAGACTGTCAGGTCTTTCAATCCTGCGCGATACAGCAGGGCGTCCCGCCAGATACCGGCATACATATCGAGGAGCGCATAGGTTGCGTCGCGGTTGCGGCTGTGGTTGGTGGCGACTACCCCACTAATCTGTATACGTCCCAACTGCGTCGACAGATGCTCGAGGGCCAACTCGAGTTGTTCACGGCGTGCACGAATGGCATCCGGATCGGCGGCCATCTTCAGCGCCCAGGCGATTCTGCCATGTGCGCCCCGGGCAATGGCGGCTGCGGCTGCTGCCGGAGTGCCCCGCGCCTCCAACGCCTCGCGAATGGTTGTGGTCGACACCATCCCGAGTGCAATATGCCGGCAACGGGACCGGATCGTTTCTGCCACCGAGTCCGGCGACGAGGCGATCAGGATAATGACCGCATACGGTGGCGGTTCTTCCAGCGTCTTCAGGAAGGCATCCGGCGCAGACTCCGAGAGCAGTTCTGCGTCGTCGATAATCTGGACCTTCCAGCGCCCCATCACCGGCCGGGTAACGATGTCCTGCCGCAACCAGCGAATGGCTTCAATGGAAATACGCTGACGGGTTCGGGAAGCATCCCCTCGCGGGGCACTGATCATCCCGGCCTGCCACTCAAGGTCGACGAGCGTGATATCCGGGTGGTTGCCGGAAGCGATACGCCGGCAGGTATCGCAGGAATGACATGGGCGTTCGTGGGCCGGGCGTTCACAACAGAGGGCCATGGCCAGCGTCCGGGCGAACGTGGTGCGGCCGACCCCTTCAGGACCGGTGATCAGCCAGGCATGGGCCGGGTTTCCGGCCTCTATCTGCGAGGCAACATCGGAAACGGCACCGGAGTGTCCAATCAGCGACCAGCGTGCTGTTGGTCCGGTTGCCTCAATCATGCTGCCCGGACTTTCTTCCGCGGCCTGCGGGATACCGATCCGACCTCTTCGATCCGCTCACCGGTCGATAGAATCTCCACAATCCGGGACCGGTCTTCGTTTCCGATGGTCGTGCCCTCGCTACCAAACTCGCGAACGTAGTCGTACAACTCATTGATATGGACGACTTCGGTCACAGGATTGCGCATCTCGATTTCAACTTCGGGATGTACAAAGACCACAGCACCAGTGATATCGGGAGTCAGCCCTTCGGCTTCGAGAAAGCTCTCAACCGTCGCAACCTGCGAGTCAACGTCAATCGTCGGATTACCCAGCTGCGGGCCACTCAGGTTGAACAACTGCTTGAAAGCATTGCGCTTCCAGCGCTTGCCATCAACTTCGATCTTGCCCCCGACTTCGCGCGGGGTCAGCACCAGCACACCGGAAGGGGTCACGATCACATGATCGGGCCGGCGACCCGGCAGTGCCGGATAATGGACGACTGCAAAACGGTCGTTCAGCTTGCTCAACAGGTGATCAATAACCTCATCGGTTCGCGGCTTGCGGCTCCACCGGGCGACCTGCTGCATACCTCCATTGAAGGTCAGGAAACCGACGATGAGACCAACATAGGCCAGCAGAATCTGGTTCTGGACAAAGGTCAGAACAAACGCCGATACCAGGAATGCCAGGCCAACGACTACCATAAACCGGCCAGTCTTCTTCCGGCGTTCGATCCAGCCAATGTTTCGTACTATCCGCAACCTGAAACCCGGTCTCTCATACAATTAGTGCCGTGCGCCCCGTCGAGCGCCGGAATGATAAAGGAAGATTGTGTCAATTTCATGAAACGTGCGCAGACAATTGACGCGCTCCAGGCGCTCTCTCCGTGGCGAGAGTGTAGCATGAGCACCGGAACCATCACAAACGGGGGTATCCGGTGACAATGCCGCATCCACAAGCCAGAATTGACATCTCGATTGTCATCATCAACTGGAACGTCGCCCGTCTGCTCGATGGTTGTCTTGCCTCAATCTTCCAGGGAACTGAAGCCAGTGATTCCAGTGTCGAGGTAATCGTCGTCGACAACGGTTCGGATGAACGGGACTACCGGCAAGTCGTCGAGAATCATCCGGTCGACCGCCTCATCGAACTGGAAACCAACCTGGGGTACGGCGCGGCCTGCAATGCCGGTGCCGCGGCGGCCCGAGGCGAAGCACTTCTCCTTCTGAATCCGGACACATTCCTCCTGCCCGGGTCGCTCGACCTGCTCTGGAACACCATGCAGATTGCACCTCACATCGGACTGGTCGCACCGATGCTCCTGAACCGGGATGGCACGCTGCAATCCGCCGGGTATCGCTTTCCCGGTGTTGCCAACCTGCTGTTCGACCTGCTGCCGCTGCCGGCACGGCTCTATGAATCTCCCCTCAACGGGCGGATTCACACCGGGAATGGCGAACTCCCCTACGCAATTGACTACGCTCTCGGCGCTGCCCTGATGATCCGCCGGAGTGCCTTTGAGCAGGTAGGCGGGTTTGACGAGTCGTATTTTATGTACAGTGAGGAAGTCGACCTGCAACGCCGCCTGGCAGATGCGGGCTGGACACGCCTCCTTGCACCGGCTGCCCGGATCATTCATCTCGGAGGTCAATCAACCAGTCAGCGACCTGCTGACATGGAAGCAGCTCTCTGGCAAAGCCGTGCCCGGTATCTGCAACGCTGGTCCTCGCCGGGCCAGCATCGCCTGGAGAAGCTAGCGGTGCGTGCCGCTACCGCCATCGACGACCGGCGCAACCCGTCAAACCGTATTCGAAACCGGCATATACGGGGACTCTTCTCGGGCGGGAACGCCGGATGAACGACACGCCAACCCTGACCGCGATCATGCTCGCCCGGAACGAGGCCCGGCACATCTCCGGCTGCATTGAGTCCTTACGCCCGCTGACCAACCGGACGCTGGTCGTGGACTCCGGTTCGACCGACGGCACACAGGAGATCGCATCGAGTCTCGGTGCCGAGGTGGTCTTCAATGCTTTCAGGGGTTTCGCCTCACAGCGCAACGTTGCCCTGGATCATGCCCGCGACAGCGACTGGATTCTCTTCATCGATCCGGATGAACGGCTTACCCCGGCACTGGTTGATGAAATCCGGACAACGCTGGCAACCGCCGGAGACGACATGGCCGGCTACTCAATCCCGCGGCGAAACATCGCCTTCGGCCGTGAACTCCGCGGCGGCGGATGGTGGCCCGACTATCAGGCCAGGTTGATCCGTGCCGGCCGTGGACGCTACGACCCGCAGAGGGAAGTCCACGAGGTAGTGCAGTTTGATGGGGAAACCGGCCGTCTGACCGAGCCAATGATTCACATCAACTACGATTCACGACTGGAGGTACTCCAACGACAACGTTCCTATACCCTGCAGCAAGCCCGCGCCGGGATGATTCCACCGCCGAAGCCGGTCTCCTGGGTCACCCGACCGGCGCGCGAGTTCATCCGCCGTTTTTTCCGGTTGCGCGGTTACCGTGACGGGCTTGACGGGTTGTTCCTTGCAGCTGTGATGGCGCTCGAGGAATTCCGGGGATGTGCCCTCACCCGGCGAAAGGCGCGACCATGAGCGTGACCGCCGTCGTTGTGAGCTACAACGTCCGCGACTTGCTGCTGCAAGGTCTCACCTCTCTGGAAGCAGCCCGGCAAAGAGGAACCCTTGACCGCATCATCGTCGTGGATAACGACAGTGACGACGACAGCGTCGAGGCTGTGCGTGAACATTTCCCTGAAACCGAGATCATCGAAGCGCCCAACAACGGCTACGGAGCCGGAGCGAACCGGGGTATCGAGCAGACGACCACTGACTACGTGCTGGTGCTCAATCCGGATACCGTTGTACCGGCAGAGACGATTTCCTGTCTGGCGCAATATCTCGACGAGAATCCTGGTGTCGCAGTTGCCGCTCCACGAATGCGCTATCCCGACGGCAGCCTGCAACCATCGCGTCGTCGCTTCCCCCGCCGGTTGACACCGGTCTTCGAGAGCACCATCCTGTCGCAATGGTTTCCCGGAAATCCCTGGGCCAGGCATTACCGGATGGAAGACGTCGAGGAAGACCAGGTCCAGCGGGTTGACTGGGTCGTTGGCGCCTGCATGCTGGTGCGGATGGAGGCAATCAACCAGGCCGGTGGGTTTGACGAGTCATTCTGGATGTACTGCGAGGAAGTGGAGTGGTGCTGGCGTCTGCGCCGGCATGGATGGACGACGGTCTACATCCCGGAAGTCGAGATTGTCCACCACGAAGCTGCGAGTACCAGCCAGAATATCGGCCGGCGGCAACTCGCTTTCGACCGCAGCCGGGTTCAACTTCAACGGCGCATCTATGGAAACACCACCGCTAATATCGTTGCCGCAGGCATCCAGGCAGGCTACTTCCTGCAAGTGCTGATGGAACTCCTGAAACTCACCGCCGGTCACCGGCGAGATGTACGGAAGCAACGGATCAGGGAGTATCTCCGCCTGATGCGCGCCGGACTCCGGCAGGGAGCCGGAAAGCCATGAGAGTGCTGATGGTTACCGGCGAATACCCACCAGCAGGTGGTGGCATCTCCGATTACACGTATTTGTTGAACAAGGCGTTGGAGCAGGAACGCGTTACAACGGTTACGCTTTCCGGCGATGACACCGGAGCCGACATCCGGGTTAGTGGCTGGTCGTGGAACCTTGCCCGCAGGGTCCGTCGTGCCGCGAGTGAGCATGGATGTGATCTGGTCCACATCCAGTATCAGGCCGGTGCATTCGATATGCATCCCGCCGCGAACCTGCTACCCGCCATGCTCGGCGATCTTCCGGTGGTCACCACATTTCACGACCTCCGGGTTCCCTACCTCTTCCCGAAAGCGGGAAGGGTCCGCTATGCCGCGATGAAACGCATGGCACGATCGTCGGATGCAGTCATCGTTTCCAACCCGGTTGATGCGAACATCCTTGTAAGGGCTTCGATCCCGGTGCATGAAATACGGCTCGGCCCGAGTCTTCCTCTCCCTGACAGGCAAGTTGATCCGGAACGTTCCATCGGGTTCTTTGGCTATCCCTCGACCCAGAAAGGCTTCGACCTGCTGATCAATGCACTTGGACGGGTTCCGGAAGCCGAACGTCCGCGACTGGTCATCATCGGACGCCAACCACCGACGCATGGCAGTCACGGGTTCCATTCCGTCGAAACCGTACGGCAGATGACAGCCTCGCGGTCGATTCATGTTGAATGGACCGGGTATCTCGAACCTCAGGAAGCGATCAACCGGATGGCCTCCACCGGTGCTGTTGCCTTCCCGTTCCCGGCCGGCGCGACGTTGCGGAGCAGTGCCCTGATCGCGGCCCTGCGTTGCGGTCGACCGGTGATTACCGTCCGACCGAACCCACCGGGACATCTCGATGTGCTGGAACACATGCCCAACCTGCTGACGGTCGACGCCACCGACCCGGATCTGTTGGTCCTGGCAATCACACAGGCGCTGGAACGTCCATCTATCCGGGAAGACCTTCCTGATCCCTTCCAATGGAGCACAATTGCCCGGAAGCACCGTGCGTTGTATGCAGACCTGGTGGGAACATGATGCAGGTTATCTCCCGGGAGAGGTTGCGACTTCTCCGGCCCAACCGGACGATGATTGGCCCGGGCATCCACTATGTCGTCCTCGGTCTGATCATCGTCGCCGGCACAGTCGTACGCCTCACCGGGCTATCCCGGCAAAGCCTGTGGTTCGACGAGGCGGATATTGTCGTCCGTGCCCAGCGACCGCTCAGCGACATACTGGATACGTTCACCGCCGCCGGTGAGAACGGCCCGCTCTACAACCTGTTTCTCTGGGGGTGGGTGAGGATTGCCGGCATCTCCGAAATTGCAGTGCGGTTTCCTTCAGCCGTTGCGGGGTCTCTGGCAATCCCTCTGATCTACCTGCTCGGACGCCGGGTGGCGGGACAATCTGCCGGGCTGGTAGCAGCGTTGCTGTTGGCGATGAATCCGTATCACATCTGGTATTCGCAGGAAGCCAAGATGTACGCCATCGTCGTGCTACTGGCGATTCTCTCGTCGCTGCTGTTCGTCGAGGCGCTAACCCGCAACCAGACGTCGCACTGGGTTGGCTACGTGGTTGTCACCTCGTTGATGTTTTATACCCACGTGACGACGGTCCTCATCTTTGTTGCGCAGATTGTCTTTGTGGTCGCAACCTTTGCAACCTGGCGACATCGCCTCCGGCCGCTCGCAATCTCGGTTGCAGCGTTGACCCTGCCCTACATACCCATCGCTATCTGGGCGCTTCGGGTGGTGAGTGGCAAGGCTCGCACCTGGCAACCGGACGTTACGCTGCTGGACGCAATCCGGATTGTCGGAATCAAGTTCGCGGTCAACCGCTCCGATCTCATCATCGAGCAGCGGGCGGCTATTCTCTTCGCTGTTCTTGCGCTGATCGGCGCATTCGCCCTGATTATCCAGCGCAAACTCAACGAGTCCGGCGCACTGCTCTTCACCCTGACCGTCGTCCCCGTGCTCGGTATCTGGCTTGTGTCGATCCGGAACTCGGTCTTCTCCGACCGCTATGTCATCGTCGCCCTGCCGGCGTACCTGATCCTGGTCAGTGCCGGAATCGTCCTGCTCTGGCGCCATCGCTGGCTGTGGCCGGTTGGCGTAGTTGCGTTGGTGATGATCTTCAGTTACTCCTGGGCGACTATTCGCGATGTCAACCTCTCCCACGACGCCGAAAAGGAAGACTGGCGTAGCGCCTATGCGTTGATTGCCCGGCATGCCGAACCGGGCGACATCATCCTGCCGCACCCCGGATACATTCAATCGACCTACGATTACTACAGCCAACGTGAACCCGGTCTGCAGGAGTTCGGGACCATTACCATCCCGTCGTTCAACGTACGCTGGCTCACCGAGGAAAACATGGTTCTCTGGATAACCAACCGTGTCGGGCAACCCGACAGGATCTGGCTGGTCGCATCGCCGGATCGGGTTCCCCACGAAGATCCGGACGCCACGTTGCAACGCTGGCTAACCGAACACAGCCAAATCGTCGAGGAACACGTCCTGAACGGCATCCATCTGACCCTCTTCGACGTGGAGTGGCCGGACGGGTAGTACACTGTCCGCGAACAAATTACACGTCATTGCAGGCAGCGGTTCGCCCGGCAACGGTACTTGCCACGAACCGGAATCAGGAACCGGGAGCGCAGGAAGATGAGTCTCAGAGCCGCGTACGGCGGAGCAAAGTGGTCACCCCGTGTCGATGACATGCGTACTGATATGCCCCAATGGTGGGGCAATTGGGGATCATCCTCCGAGCACGGCAAGCTTTCCGCCGTGCTGCTGAAGCGTCCTGGCCCGGAACTGGACAACATCGAGGATTACGATGCAGTCCAGATGCGCTCGGACCTGAATCCGGAACTCGCCCGAAAACAGCATGATGCGATGTCTGACGCCTACGAGGCGCATGGCGTGCAGGTCTTTTACGTCGAGAACGGCCGTCTCGACAAGCCGAACAGTTTCTTCATTCGCGACCTGATGCTGATGACTCCGGAGGGTGCGATCATCACCCGGCCGGCATCTACCGTTCGGGCTGGCGAGGAACGCTTCGTCGCCGAGGCGTTGGCCAGGATTGGTGTTCCGATCCTGATGAGTGTCCATGGGTCGGGGACCTTCGAGGGCGCCGACGTCATGTGGGTCAACAAGGACCTCTGTTTCCTGGCCGAGGGGCTGCGTACAAACACTGAAGGCGCCAATCAGGTAGAACGGATGCTGCGCGAGATTGGCGTCCGCGATGTTATCCGGGTGCAGTTGCCGTGGGGTGCAATGCACCTGGATGGGTTGCTGAACTTCCTCGATCGCGACCTGGCCGTCGCCTGGCCGCGCCGGACACCGTACCCGATTGTCCACACCCTCCAGGAACGCGGCTTCCGGATCATCGCGGTGCAGGACGAGGACGAGGGCCACCACAAGCTACCGCTCAACTTTGTCGCTCTGGAACCGGGGAAAATCCTGATTCCGTCCGGATGCGACACAATGCGGCCAATTTATGAAGAACACGGTGTAACCTGCATCGAGGTCGACGTTTCCGAACTGATCAAGGCCGGCGGCGGTATCCACTGCATGACCGGGTTCCTCAGCCGGCACGACCCGTAATCAGGAAGCCAGGAATGCCGTCGTCAGGGTGATTGCCAGCAGGCTGAGGCTGATCATGGCTACCAGACCCAGCAACAGCGACGGCAGACCAACCTTCACAACATCCCGAAGATTGGTGTTCAGGCCAACCGCCACCAGCGCCATCAGAATCAGCGCCTGGGATATCTGGCTGAACGCCCTGGTCACCTGCTCGGGGAAGACTCCCAGGGTATTGAGCACCGCCATCAGGATGAACCCGATGACGAACGCCGGCACCACCCGGGTGATCGAACCGATGAACGACCGCGAGGCCTTCCGGTCATCGACCCGGTCAATAGCAAGCCGGCTGTAGGCGATGCCGACGAGCAGGATCAATGGTCCCATCAGCGTGTTCCGGACCAGTTTGACGACCGTTGCCAGGTCACCTGCCGGTTCGCTGTAGGCGAATCCGGCGGCAACCACCTGCGCGGTATCGCTCACCGACAGTCCGGTCCAGTAACCGAAGACCTGGTCCGATATATCGAACAATCCACCGATCAGTGGATAAATCAGCACTGCCAGCGTGCCAAAGAAGGTAATTGTGCCGACCGAGAAGGAGACATCGCGCTCGCGGGCATCAACAACCGGTGCAGTTGCCAGAATTGCCGAGTTGCCGCAAATCGAGACCCCGACCCCGAGAAGCAGGCAGAGTTTCGGCGGGAGACCGATTGCCCACCCGCCGGCAAGGGTGATCAGCAACACCAGGGTTATGCCTGCCAGGATCGCAAGGATCGTGCCGAGACCAATCTGCAGCACATCATCCAGTGCCAGACGTGCGCCGAGCAGGACGATACCGATGCGCAACAGCGACGCCATCGCAAACTTCCGGCCCGGCAAAGTGGACGGAATTGACGGCAGGAGCGAGCCGGCGATCAATCCGAGGATGACACCAATCGTCACCTCACTGATCGGCAGCGGCAAGAGTGATGCCAGCGTGCGGGCAATCACAGCAATCACGGCAACCAGGACCAGGCCCGGCACCATCGCAACGATTTTCTTGTTCATGATCTGGTTTTCTATTGTGCAACCGGCAACGAATCAGTCCCTTGTCTGCAACCCGTTCGGGCTGCCTCGCGGACGGTATCGACGTTTCCCGGCCTGCACGTTGCGAGGTGAAGTTTCCGTAGTTCTATCCAAACGGTTTCTGTAGTCAATCAAGGCAATCCACCTGACGGTGGTTCTGCTCCCGCTACTCTAGGACAAGTGCACAAATCTGGAAACTGTCGGAGGGTCTTTCGGGTATCTGGTCTGCGATAGACTGATGCCGATCCGATCGTTCACCGGAGGTTCAGGACGGGCAGATGCTGGTCGAACTCACTATTCGAAATTTCGCGGTGATCCGTGACACAAGAATCGAACTGGTTAGCGGCTTCAATGCCCTCACCGGCGAGACCGGCGCCGGTAAATCCATTGTCATCGATGCACTTGGCGCTGTGCTCGGCGCACGCACATCGTCTGATTTCGTGCGAACCGGCGAATCCTCGGCCTACGTGGAAGCCGTCTTCGATATTCAGTGCGTCCCCAACCGTGATCAAATTGACCCGATACTGGCAGAACTGGGCGTTGAACTCGAACCGGGAGACCCGCTGATCCTCTCCCGGGATGTCTCGGCATCCGGACGCTCAACTGCCCGTGTCAACGGGCGGGCACTCACAGCCTCTGCCCTGACCCGTCTCGGCGAACTACTGGTAGACATCCATGGCCAGAGTGACCATCTCTCACTGCTACGAGGCATCGCCCAGCTCGAAATGCTTGACCGGTTCGCCGGCACCACCGGGCTGCGCGCTCAGGTGGCAAACCTGTACGACGCATGGTCTGGCATCAGGCACCGGTTGACGCGTTTCGACGAAGAGCAACGCGAACGAGCCCAACGTCTGGATGCACTCCGGTTTCAATCGGAAGAGATCTTCGCCGCGCAGTTTCAACCAGACGAAGAGGAACTGCTGCGAGCAGAGCGCGCGAGATTGGCGAATGTCGAACGGTTGGCACTTGCTGCCGCTGAAACGTTCGCCGCGCTCGAAGGTGACCTTGCCGATCCGACAGCCGCCGCAGGTGGTCTCGATCTGATCCGTCGTGCAGAAGCCGCGCTCGACTCCATTGCCGAGGTGGACCCGGCCCTTCAGGAAACCGCCACCCGTCTGAAAGATGCGCTGTTCACCCTTGAGGACGTTGCGGCCGAAATCCGCGACTACGCAGAGTCCCTGCGGGCCGAGCCAGAACGTCTTGCCGAGGTGGATGAACGCCTCGAACTCATCCGGACGATGAAACGCAAATACGGCCCGGATCTCGCTGCGGTCATCGCCCACGGCGAGGAGATCCAGGCGGAAATCGAACAACTTGAGCGGGAGGACCGGGATGTCGATTCGCTCCGTCGTCAGGAACGGGACGCGCGTGAAGCCCTGGAAGAGGCAGCAGCGGAACTGTCCCGTCTGCGCCAGACAGCAGCAATCGACCTGGCAAGGCGGACCGAGCAGGCAATTCATGAGCTCAACATGGGTCGTGCCAACGTTGAAGTGCGCTTCCACCATCAACCGGACCCGGAGGGCATCCGGTTTGAAGACCAGATGGTTGCGGTCGATCGCACCGGTGTCGACCGGGTGACCTTCTACCTTGCGGCCAATGCCGGCGAGGAGTTGCGGCCGCTTGCGCGGGTTGCATCCGGTGGTGAAACGGCCCGCTTCATGCTTGCCCTGAAATCGATTCTCTCGGACGCTGATGAGACGCCAACACTCGTCTTCGACGAGATCGACGTCGGTGTGGGCGGACGCAGTGGACAGGTAGTCGGCGAGAAACTCTGGGGGTTGAGCGAAACCCATCAGGTGATCGTCATCTCTCATCTGCCCCAGATCGCCGCCTTCGCTGACCGGCACACCGTCATGGTGAAACAGGACGACGGCGAACGCACCGAAACTGTTGCGAAAGTGGTAACCGGAGATGTGCGCACTGATGAACTGGCGATGATGTTCGATGGCCGTCCGGTTAGCCCCGAATCACGCGCCAACGCGATTGCGCTACTGGAACGGGTTGCTGCCTGGATAGATGCCCATCGCCGGCAGTAGCAACAATGCCCGCTGATACAATTGCCGGAATGTCTTTGAATAACCAGTTGAGGAGTTCCAGGTGAACATTAACCCGCGCATGATCCAGCAGATGCAGAACCGCATGCAGAAAATCCAGGAAGAATTGGCCGAGACGATCATCGAGGGCAGTGCCGGCGGCGGCATGGTGACCGCTCAGGTGACCGGTCTGCGCCAGATGCACGGCATCAAGATTGCACCGGAAGCGGTCGACCCGAACGATGTCGAGATGCTTGAAGACATGATCCTGGCCGCCGTTCAGGACGCCATGACCAACGCCGAGGAACTCTCCGCCAACAAGATGGCCGAACTCACCGGCGGCATCAAGATCCCGGGGCTGATGTAGGAGCCAGATTGGACGCTCAGGGTGCATCCAGACGGATACTCCTGACCGGAGCCGCGGGCCGGATCGGCACCGCTTTCTACAACCACGCCCGCGGCATGTTCCAGTTCCGGCTTGCAGACATCAACAGCGCTCCCCTCTACGAATCCGCCGCCGAAGGTGACCTGGTCCTGACACTCGATGTTTCCGACCTGGACGCCTGCCGCGATGCCTGCAGGGACATTGATACTGTCATCCACCTCGCGGCTTCGGCATCACCTGATTCCGGCTTTTACGAATCCTTGCTGGACAACAACATCAAGGGCACCTGGAACATCTTTCAGGCAGCCTACGAAGCAGGCTGCAAGCGGGTGGTTTTCGCCAGCAGCGTCCACACCGTGATTGGTTATCCACCCCGGATTCAGTCGAGCGAGAAGACGCCATACTGGCCGGTCAACATGTACGGCGTCAGCAAGTGCTTTGGCGAAGCAACCGGTAGCTACTATGCCCGGACATTGGGACTCTCAACGATCTGCGTGAGGATCGGTTCGTATGACGCGCCGTGGTTCCACGAAAAGCTGACGCCGGAAAACCTCGCCGGATACGTTTCCGAACGTGACCTCAACCAGATGCTGGAGCTCTGCATCACCACTCCGGACATTGAGTTCGCCATCGTCGCCGGTCTGTCCAACAACCGGTTCCTGCGGATGGATCTCACCCAGGCACGGGAAGTGCTTGGATACCAACCGCAGGATGACGCGTTCGAACTATTCCAGACGGACTTTTCCGTCCCGATCAAGTCGTGGACAGATTAACCGCCGGAGTTGCGGCCGCACCGGTACGAACGGCCTCGAATACGTCGGACAGAATCGCGCTGGATGTCGGAGCCGGTCCCGCTCCCTGACCGTGGAGCAACACCGGTCCAACCCGATCGCCGACGATCTCCAGTGCGTTATAGTTCGCGGAAACCCGCGAGAACAGGTCATCACCCGATACGAACGTCGGTGCGACCTTCAACCGGATATCATCACCATCCCGTTCGGCCGACGCAATCAGACGGATTGTCCCTCCGCGCTGCTTTGCGTCCTCGATGTCGGCCGAGGAGACACCCGAGATGCCGGTGCGGTCAATCTCTTCCGGCCGGATATGCCGCCCGGAAATCAGCGAACCGATGATCGCCAGTTTGTAGCTGGCGTCGAAGCCCTCAACATCGGCAGTCGGGTCCGGCTCGGCGTAACCCAGTTCCTGGGCCTGCGCCAGTGCCTCGTCATACCCGGCGCCCTCGGTTTCCATCTTCCAGAGAATATAGTTCGTGGTGCCGTTGACGATGCCACGCACCCGCTCGATGCGATTGGAATCCATCACAGCTTTCAGGCTCACAAACAGCGGGATACCACCACCGACGCTCGCCTCGCAAAGAAAACCGGACTTTCCGTCCCTGGCTGCCGCGAGGATGGATGGCAACTGTTTCGACACGGCTTCCTTGTTGGCAGTTACCACGTGCTTGCCATTTGCCAAGGCACGTACCATCAGGTCACCGGCTGGTTGCTCCCGGCCCAGTACCTCGACAACGACCTGAACATCCGGGTGATCCACCACCTCGTTGCCATCTGTCAGGATCAACGCAGGGGCAATGCCGGCGCGTTCCGCGCGTTCCGGACCACGGTCCAGCACCGCAACCAGACGCAGACGGTCATCAGCCATCGCAGCGCGTGCAACCTCGCTGCCAATCGTCCCCAAACCCAGAATCGCCAACCCGATCGGCTGACCGCCCATGATGTCCTCCCCTTGACGCTTACGCATTTCGCTGCTATTGTCCCCACTGTTGAATGGTTGCGGGTTCCGGAGTTCACCCGGCGCTCGCATGATCTCACCAGATGATGGAGTATCCATCAATGCGCGACCAGTTTCTGGCCAGCATCATGAACACCATTATTACCACTACCGCGGGCGCCGGTGCGGCGTCACGTGGGGGGAGGTGTTAGCGACTTCCAGAAACGTGACAGGTGTACCGGCAGCAGGAGCAAGGGCTCCTGTTTTTTTGTGCCCCGGCCCCTGATGGGCGGGCAGAAAGGGAATGCAATCCATGGGCAAGCAGTTGAGCGTTGCCGTTCTCGGCGCAACAGGTAGCGTGGGCCAGCGCTATGTCGAACTTCTCGATGGCCACCCGAATTTCAAACTGACCGAAGTTGTCGGCAGCGAACGCAGCGCCGGCAAGATCTACGGCGAATACACCAACTGGAAACTCAGCGCCGCCCCACCAAACGAAGTCGCCGGGATGACCATCAAGCACCCGGAAGACTCGCTGACCGCTGATGTCGTCTTCGCCTCTCTGCCGGGCGGCATTGCCCGCGAGACAGAACTCCGCCTTGCAAAGGATGGTCACTACGTCTTCTCCAACGCCCGTGACAACCGCATGGAAGACGATGTGCCGCTGATGATCCCGGAAGTCAACGCTGACCATGCTGCGGCCATCAAACTCCAGCAGCGCAATCGCGGCTTCGACAAGGGCTTTATCGTTACCAACCCGAACTGCTCGACGATTCATCTTGTGCTGGCGCTCAAGCCGATCTGGGATGCCTTTGGCATCGAGACCTGTCTGGTATCAACGATGCAGGCTGTTTCCGGCGCCGGATATCCGGGCGTTCCCTCGCTGGACATGATCGACAACGTCGTTCCATACATCGGTGGCGAGGAAGAAAAGATGGAGTCCGAGTCGCGCAAGTTGCTCGGTACGTTCAACGGCTCCGGCTTCGAGGAAGCCGATCTGAAGATAAGCGCCCAGTGCAATCGGGTTCCGGTGCGCCACGGCCACATGGAAACGGTCAACCTCAAACTGGGCAAGAAGGCCAGCCCGGAAGAGGTTATCGAAGTCCTTCGTGCCTATCGCGGACGCCCGCAGGAAATGAACCTGCACTCTGCCCCGTCGGCCCCGATCATCGTCAGCGACCTTCCGGATCGCCCGCAGCCAATCCTGGACCGCGACGTCGAACGCGGGATGGCTTCGGTTGTCGGCCGGGTTCGCGAGTGCCCGGTGCTGGATATCAAGTTTGTCGTGCTCGGTCACAACACCATCCGTGGTGCTGCCGGCGCGTCGATTCTCAACGCCGAAATGCTGCTGGCTGATGGTTTGATGTAAACGGGCGGTACAATCTGGGGCAGGACGGCCGAACATCGAACATGCACTGAAGAAGGACTGAATGGCAGATCCTGCCCCAAACCATTACCGACTCTCCCGGCGCGCACTGCTCCTCGGGGCAGGCGTCGGTTTCGCCGGTTTGCTGGCCGCATGCACCGGACCGGACGAACTGGTCGAGCCACAGCCAACTCGAACATCAGCGCAACCGACACCAACATCCCGTCCTGCGGCCCGCGACGCTACCAGCACTGCCACCATCGAACCAGGGCGGGAAGACCAGCAGGCCGGCCCAACGACACCTGCCGGACCCGACGCAACGCCGCCGGACGGCGCATCGCAGGCAACAGTGACCAGCACACGGGAGCCGACCGAGATCGAGATCGATTATGTGCCGGTTGTTTCCCGAAGGCTGCAAATCAGAAATATCTCGCTCGATCAACTGCATGCTGTCTGGAACGGTGAGGTCACCGACTGGGCAGACCTCGGTGAACCCGGTTCACACATTATCAAGCGGGTGACCGTCGAAGGCTCGTCCGGCCCGCTCGACCCGGCAAAGGCAGACCTGAACATTGCCTCGCTTGATGATCTTGAAGAGTTCCTTCACTTTGAGACCGGCACCATCGCCCTCCTGCCGAAACAACGGATAGATTTCAAATACCGGCATTTGAAGGTGGATGACGTCGACTATCTGGTCTCGGATGGAAGTGGAAATCCGCTGCGTCAGAAGATGATCATCGATCCTCGCGATTCTGGTCTGTTCGACCTTTCCGCGGACCAGCAGAGCCTGCCGCAACCGGTGTCGATGACCTGGGTTGGCGACATCATTTTCGGGCGATATGTTCACGCAGCAATGGAGCGGGTAGGAGATTTCTCGGCTCCGTTCCGGGATGTCCACCACGAACTCACCTGGGCCGATCTAACCATTGGCAACCTGGAATGCTCGATCTCGGAGAACATCGTCCCGCCGGTGAATCGCGATACCTTTTCGTTCTCGACCTATCCGGCAGCGGTTGAGGGTCTGAAACTGGCCCAGATCGATGTCCTTTCCCGCGCCAACAACCACACCATGGATTTCGGCATTCAGGGAATGAACGACACGGCTGCCGCACTGGATGCTGCCGGCATCAAGCATTTCGGCATTGGGGAAAATCTCGATGCAGCCCGCAAGGCGGTCGTGGTTGAACTCAACGGCGTCTCCTACGCCTTCATCGGCTACAACGGTGTGACCGACCACTGGGATGGCGCCGGGCCGGACTGGGCCGGTACCATGCCGATGGAGCCGGACTACGTTATCCAGGACATCGAACGGGAACTTGCCGCCGGCCATGTAGTCATCCCCTACTTCCACTGGGGTGTGGAGTATGTTGCCGACCCGACCGAGGAACAGCGCTATTTCGCCCACCTTGCAATTGATCACGGAGCCGCGCTGGTGATGGGGTCACACCCGCACTGGGTGCAGGCCGTCGAAACCTATCAGGGCAAGGCGATTGTCTATTCACTCGGAAATTTCATCTTCGATCAGGCATGGTCGATCGAGACCCAGCAAGGCATGATTGCCCACGTCTGGATGCAGGGTTCGCAGGTGCTTTCGATAGACCTGGTTCCGGTCTTTATCGAGCAGGAACACCGTCCAAGAATCATGGACCCATGGGAAGCAAATCCGGTGCTCAACCGGATCTGGCAAGCGACAGATAACATCCTGATCCATGGACAGGCGGCGCGGGCGAGCAGCAAGTTGACCTGATGGGATTTGCTATCGCCGTGCTATACTCAACGTCAGACTAGGGTCGCACGGCAGATATCTCATGCGCCCCAAAACGAGGCTGGAAGGAGTCAACGGTTGACCTACGTTATTGCCGAACCCTGTATCGGCGTAAAAGACGCCTCTTGCGTCGAAGTGTGTCCCGTCGACTGCATTCACACGGATGATGACCGCGAACAGTACTTTATCGATCCAGACGAATGCATTGATTGCGGTGTGTGTGCTGAAGTGTGCCCGGTGGAAGCCATCTTCTTCGAAGATGACCTGCCGGAACGTTGGTCACGGTTCCTCGGCCTGAACGCCGAGTTCTTCCAGACCCGCTAGCAAACATCACGCATTTCCGATACAAGAGAAAGGCTGCTCCGGTTTCGGAGCGGCCTTTCTCTTTGCCCTGTATGGAGCAGGTCCCCTACTCGGCCGGCAGTGAAAGCCGAACAGTAACCAGAGTGTTATTCACCAGAACGTGTGCCAGTCCGTTTGTCTCATTCACCACCAGGTCAGTCGCGCCACGCAGGGACGGCTGATCCGGCGTGGTTACGAATTGCCGGTACAGTTTGCCCTCGTTATCGATAGCGATGATCCGGCCATTTCCGCTGTCCACGATGTAGAAATACTTGCCGCCCAGCACTGGCTGGAATGCCGTCGCCTGGATTTCTGCCGGGCGTACGATCGGCTCGATGGTGCGGTCAATCGTTGAACGGAAGAACGACATCACACGGCCGTCGGAACCCAGCACATGGATATACCCATCAATGTGGAAATCCACCGCGTCTGCCAGCGCATCGCGGGTCGAGGCACTTGCCCAGTCTTCCGGTGAGCCACTGAAATCGAGTGCGTCGTACTTGAAGATCTTGCCCATGCCGGCGCTCAGAAAATAGAGGTTGCGGTCGAAGGCCGCCACAGCCGCTATGTCACTAAAGCCGCCTTCGGTGATTGTCCCGAGCGGCACCCGTTGCCATTCGCCGGTACCCGGGTTCTGGATGAAGACGTTCAGGCTGTCGACCACCATCAGGCGGTCCTCGTTCCAGGTAGCCGCCAGCATGGTGCCGATTGGCGCTCCGCCGACTTCCTGGCCCGGTGCAAGTAGTTGCACCAGATTGCCGTTGATCTGGTCGAGTTCATACAGCCCGCTGCCGATGACAAAGGTTCGCCCACCTCCGGTGAAGAGACGTGGAGTCACGCCTTCCTCGATCGGCGGCAGGGAACCCATCACCTGCACCTGACCAATCGTCGTCGAGCCGGTCAATTCGCTCAGCGCCGTCGCAACCGCCATCTGCTCTTCCAGAACGGCAGCCTTCATCTCATCGTTCGGAGCTTCTGCTTCCAGTTCGGCGAGGGCGCCTTGTGCGCCCTGCAACGCCTGGAAGTTCACGTCGCTGGTGATCGAGGTATCAACGCTCGCCCGAATCGTCGAGATCTCGTTCAGGCGGGTCTGGAAGTCACTGGTGTCGGTTTCCCCCTGCCGGTCGAGCACGTTCATCGCCATAATGGCCGCAATGACGACCAGCACCAACGCAGCGCCTACCGCAAGAAAGCGATTCACCTGCATGCGGGGTGACACTCTGCGCACCGTATGAAACCTTGGTGCCTGATAGGAAGGCGACCACTTCTGGAGATGCGGGAGTCCCAATGTCCCGTCATCCCGGGGGCCATGAATTGGTCGGTCACGCTTGTTAATCTGCCAGACGCCGACCACAGCGGCTGACAGGCTCAATAGCAACCCTGCAAGTATCTCCACAATGTGCCCTCTACGCGCTGGTGGCCGACCAGACCCGCCCCGGTTTGCCCCGGTCTTTCCTTCGCGGCTTTTCCCTCGTTGGTCGCCTCGTTCAGCGTGCTGTGGAGAATGCTGACGACCGGCAAACGTTGGCGTTGCTGCAGACAGGTCCACGACCGCTGCATCATGCCGGAAAGACGGAACTTCAGAGCGAATGGTCGGAAGTTCTTCAGTATCAGTATCAGGAAGGAGTCCTGGTTCAAGCCTAGCCGATGCCGGTACGCTCCGGCTAGTCAATTTCAGGCCAGTTCGGGAATCCGGTTCGGACGTTCGTCGCGGATCGCGGGCTCCCGCCTCTGCGACGCCAACAGTCTCGGGGACACCGAGCCGGAACACAGCACCATGAATGTACCGTCCGGCTGAAACCAGCCCCTCGTCTGAAAGAGCAGCATGGAGTACGTCCGAACCTGAACCGTGCTCCAGCAAGCCGGCATCGTTCAGATGCCGGGCGAATTGCCACGACACCGCGGCAACCACATCACCTGGTTCCCATTCCGTATACGAGATTCTAGGCTCCAGATCTCGCTGGAAACCCAAGGGATAGCTGAGAGATGTAAACGTTCCGGTGATATCACGCGCCGACCAGGTCGAAAGTGCCGGCAGTTCAACCAGATGGTCATCCTGCCAGACAAGCAGCTGACTCGGCGCGCATTGGGCCACATAGAGGCCCGGGCCATCAAGCATGACACAGGTGAGGCCGAGGTGCAGCCGTCGCATCCCGGTCCGGAAGCGGTTTGCTTCCAGCACCCGCTCGTTCGCTGTTGCGAAACAGCGTTGCAACGCTTCCTGCGGGCTGGAGTGGTCAACATGCTGCAGGTAGACGCTGACACCGCGAACGATTTCCTGGGCAATGGTTGCCGCATCTGGCACTGCGTCCACAACGTCGGCCAGGACGAGCAGCGGGCTGGGGATGGAATCGGATTGCGCACCCGAGGCTGCCCAGACAAACGGTGAATGATCACCGAGTCCGTTTGCCTCGACAGCGAAACTCCCACCAGCCAACTGAACCAATGACATGAACCGACTTTCGACGCCACCACCTGCTGCCATTCCGGAAAAAGGCGCAAGCGGCATCGGTCGAGCAGCCAACGCAAGCCTGCGTCAACAATGTCGCCGGACGATCGAAGTTGTTGAATGAAAGGTTCCGGTTAGTCGGACCCTGCACCCCGCCTGTTCCCAGTAGTCACATCATAGCCCGACAGGGGGTGTATCGTCTACCGTTTTTGCCGGTGATTCCGGTTTCAATTTTCGATTCTCTGCAAGAGGATCTTTTGCCAGCGATCAGAACTTGCATCTATCGGCAAGACCGTTCATCGTTCTCACAGATACCGGCCAGCAACAGCAAGAATTGTCTTGTCGCAGGGACACAATGCAAGACACCCGCCGGTGGCGGGTGTCGATCTGTTTGCTGATTGGCAAGTGTGGAGATCAGTGAAGCATCGGGTAGTCACGGGGGCGGGCCGGTTCCTCGCTTACAGCAAGGTCTTCGGGATAGTGGTCATAGAACGTTCCCACCGGAGCCAGCATCCCCAGCAGGCTCTCTGCCAGGTCTGCCAGATCAACATCACCGACGGATTCGGCGCTGTCACGAGCGCGCACCAGGTGCCGCCGAGCCATGTCATCGCGGCTGTTATCCGCATAGATCGCGCCAAGGTTGTAGTGAATCCGCGACGCTGCCCGCAAGTCGCCGATACGCTCGGTCGCCTCGATTGCCAGACGATAATTCTCGATTGCCTCGTCGGTGCGCCCGGCGGTATCCAACGACGTAGCCAGTCCCTGGGTCGCACGGGCGATCAACCGGTCGTCATTCAATTCGGTAGCGACATCCAGAGCGCTCCGGTAGAAAATCACCGCTTCATCGTAGTTCTCTCGACGCTGGTGAATACGTGCGGTCTGGCCATACAGCGAGCAAAGCGTCCGCTGCTCGCCGAGTTGCTCCGCAACTTCGATGGCCGCTGCAAGGTGCTCAAGTGCCTTGTCCACCGCACCGGATTCCAGTGTCAGGCGGGCCAGCAATGGCAAGTACCGGAGTGTCTCCCGTGGTTGCCCGGCCATATTGGACGCATAGACTGCATCCTGATAGGCATCGGTCGCGTCGGAAAGCAATCCACGTGCCAGCGCAATCTGACCATTCAGGGCATGAATCTGTGCCTGAAGAATCAGGTTGTCATCCATTCTGGCAAGTTGCTCGGCCTGGGAAGCCAACGATGCGGCCTCGTCAGTGCCACCAAATCGCAACATTGCCTCACCGGCCGCAACCAGCCAACGAGCCTCGGCGATGTAATCTCCGGCCTGATGACTGCCGGCAACAGCAACCTCCAGAGCCTCGAGCGCCTCGCGCTCACGCCCCTGCGCTGCCAGCACGCTCCCCAACAAGCCATGCACCTGGATCGTGAAATCCTGGTCATTGGCGTGAGACGCGATTGCCCGGGCATCCACCAGCACCCGGTACGCCTCATCCAGACGGTTGGCATCAAAGTGAAGGGCGCCAAGTTGACAAAGGGCACGGCCGGCCTCTACCCGGTTGCCGATGCCTTCTTCCAGTTGCGCCAGTCGCTCGTAATGCCGGCGAGCCTCGCGGTGATCACCAGCCTGTTGGGCGATATTCGCCACCAGGTTCAGCGCGCTGCTTTCAAGAGTCGGGTCTCCCTCCTCGACCGCCAGTTCAATGGCGCGTTCCAGGATGGGCAGTGCTTCCGAAGGTCGGTTCATGTCGCAGAGCAACGCACCGGTGCGATACTCAACCTGCCCTCGCAGGCGGACATCGACGGTACGTTCGGCAGCCTCCTGCGCCTGGTGAAGCAGCATCAGCGCAGTGTCCATCTCGCCACGTTCGCGGCTGATGGTTGCCTGGGCAAGCAGGGCCTCGACAACCTCGGGATGCAACCCCAGCCGGCGTGCCGATTTCCCGGCCCGGTTGTACAGATCGTAAGCAGTGGCGGTATCACCTTCGGTCATCGCGAGGTTCGCGAGCAAAAGTGCGGTCTCGACCTCGTCCCTGCCGTCGGCGTCATCACGTCCGGCCTCGAGCTGGGATGTCCAGAGACGGCGCGCTTCAGCAATATCGCCACGCTCGTAAGCCTGACGTGCCAGCCGACCGGTTACCCGGCGCTCTCCGGAAATGTAGGACGTTCGCTGGGCGGCGTTAACCGCTTCGCGCAAATAGTAATCACGCTCCGGGAGCCGGGCGACGCTTTCAAAGAGGTCTGCCACTCGCAGGCAGAGATCGACGTAGACCTTTTCAAAACCTTTTGCCCGGGCAGCGGCTGCGTTCAATTGGGAGAGCAATAATCCGAACTCGAAGTTGGAGCGAGTCTCGAATTCTGCCTGCCTGTCGAGTTCGATCAGATCACCGTCTGCCAGACCGGCAATGACGGTATAGGACTGTACGGCAGCCATGGCACGCTCGAACGTGGTTCGCCCGGTGGCAACGTCGACAGCTAGCCGGTAGACCGGATTAGCTTCGACTCCCTTGTAACGCCGCAGCCAACGGCTGAAGTGCTCCAGCATGTGCTGTGCGTCTCCCTTACCCTGTCAACACCCGCCTGTTGTCGGTTACCAGGAACCTGTGTCGGTCAACGCCCGGCGCACGGTTTCCAGCGTAACATTCCCCCCGCTGACAACGATACCAACCCGCTTGCCGGCAAGCTCATCCTTCAGCTTGATTGCGGCTGCGGTTGCTGCCGATCCTGCGCCCTCTGCCAGCAAATGCGCCTGATCCATCAGCAACAGCATTGCCTGGCGCATCTCCTCTTCATTCACCAGCACCATATCGTCGACGGTACGGCGCATGATTTCCTGTGGAAATGCAAAGGCAACCCGCGTTGCCAGCCCTTCGGCCCAGGTCGAGCCACCTTCAAGCGCGATCAGCTTCTGCTCCTTGAACGACCGGTATGCTGCCGGCATGTTCTCGGATTGCACTCCAATAACCCGTGTGTGCGGACTGATCGTCTTGACCACAATACCTGTTCCGCAGATGCCGGAACCCGCGCCAACCGGGACGATCACCACGTCCAGGTTCGGCTCGGCCTCGATCAGTTCAAGGGCGTAGGTTCCCACCCCGGCAACCAGCCACGGTTCATCGGATGAGTGAATGTACCGCATTCCTTCGGAACGCGCATGCTCATCGGCGCGAAGACGGGCCTCATCAAAATCAGCGCCCTGCTCGACAACGGTCGCGCCAAGTCGCCGGGTGGCTGCCACCTTGGCCGGGTTATTGATCTCCGGCATGTAGATGATGGCCTTCACGCCGAATGCACGTGCAGCATAGGCAATCGACTGGGCGTGATTGCCGGTTGAAGCTGTCACCACGCCACGTGCCCGGGACTCAGGATCGAGGTTGTGCATGAAGTTGATGCCGCCGCGTACCTTGAAGGCACCGGTGGGCAGGAGGTTTTCGCATTTGAGAACCGGTTCAAATCCCAGCAATTCGGCCATCCCGTCCGGGCGAAGGACCGGGGTTGGATCGAGATACTGGCGGACAACTTTCCGGGCAGCCAGCACATCCACCAATGTCGGGGGAACCAGTTCAGACATGATGATCTTCCATCTGTTTCGTACGAATCGGCAGCCTGTGAGTCTACACCAACTGCCTTGTCAATCTACCCCAAAACCGATACCATGCAAGACGATTGTGTCGGCTCGACGGGGAAATGAAAGCGACTGAGATGATCGAAACGACCTGCACCGCGTTCACCCAGATGCTGATCGAAGCGCAACAGCGCAACAACTCGCTCCTCTGTGTCGGGCTTGATCCGGATCTTTCCCGATTTCCTTCGATTAACGGCAGCAAGCCGGACTCCTCCAGCATTATCGCCTTTAACCGCGCAATTATTGAAGCTACCAGTGATCTCGCCTGCTGCTACAAGCCGAACCTCGGCTTCTATCTTCATCACGGGTATCACGGTATCGATGCCCTGATCGACCTGCGCAAGAGCGTGCCGTCCCACATTCCGGTACTGCTGGACGCCAAGGTTGGCGACATCAACACCACCACCGCCGCCTATGCCCAGGCCTATTTCGACGCCTGGAATTTCGATGGTGTAACGGTCAACCCGTTCATGGGCAAGGACTCGATCGAGCCGCTCCTCGCCTACCGCGAGAAGGGTATCTATCTCCTGTCCAAGACCTCGAACCCGGGTTCCGGTTTCCTGCAGGATCAGGAAATCACCGGGACCGGCGAACGCATCTCCCATATGGTTGCCCGGACCGCTGTCGAGTGGAACGTCGATGGCAACATCGGTCTGGTCGTCGGTGCCACCTGGCCCGGCGAAATGCGCTCAATCCGCGAGGTTGCTCCTGACCTGCCGATCCTTGTCCCCGGTGTCGGGGCGCAGGAGGGTGAACTGGAAGCCTCGGTCGCAGCGGGAATCGACAGCCGCGGTGCCGGCCTGTTTATCAACGCCAGCCGCGCCATCTCCTATGCATCGCAGGGGGAAGATTTCCAGGACGCGGCGCGGGCCGTGGCGATAGACCTTCGCGATCGCATCAACAGCACCAGAGCAGCGGCAACAACCGCCTAGGTAGACGTTTCGATTTCAGGAACCGCTGCCGGACTCCTGCTCCGGGAGCGGTACCGGGTCGTACCCGCCGGGATGGAACGGGTGACAGCGAAGGATGCGACGGACCGCCATGTAGCCGCCCCGGATTGCGCCGTAGTGCTGGATCGCTTCGTAACCATATTGCGAGCAGGTGGGAACAAACCGGCAGGATGCCGGGAACAACGGCGAGATCGCCTTCTGATACCCACGAATCATCCAGAGTAGTAGTTGACGCATTGTTGGTCCTTCTGGAGCGCGGCGCTCAGGCGTCGAAGCTTTTCAGGTCGAGTTCAGCAACCGAGTCGCGCCGCAGACGCCAGAGCATTTCAATTGCCCGGCCATTGCCAAGTTCCCGCGCAAACCCCGTCAGTTCCACATCCGGATGTCCGCGGTCACGGAAAAGCACCGGCAACTGTGAGGCATACTGCGACACTGCCTTGAGTTTACGGCGCATCGCATCGTCATCGAGCGGTATGCGGGCAACTTCGTCGAAATCCGTGTTCTGGATAGCAGCATGCCGCCGGTCGGAATCCAGAGCGTAGGGAATCTCGACGTAGCCCCACACCTCGTTCCCATCAGCCAGCAACATCAGCCCGGCTTCCCGGACGATCTGGTGGTCGACGTGATTTCCCGACCCCATCGGAATAACAAAGCGCTGGCTGCCCATACTTGAGAGATCGTTGTAAATCTGTTCGGCCAGCAGCAGGTCACCCGGCAGGATCTGGCCAAAAATGGCGTCGTCGGATGCGTAGCCCGGATCGCGATAGATTGCGTCCAGATAATCGAGCCACTTCACCTCGACGCTCTCACCGATGCATTTTGCAGCCCGGTGGTCTTCTTCGCGCCGGCTGGCCACCGCATTTTCGTGGTCGAGCCGCCACCGATCGTGCTGGTACCGGGCGAACTCGTTCATCTCGCCTTCCGGGATACCTGCGAATACCGTCACGATAGTTGGCCGGCCCACCCGCGCGGCACGGGCAACCGTGCCCCCGCAGGAGAGGATGACATCATCCAGATGTGGCGAGACAAATACCCAGCCATGATCAGCCACTTCCCCGGACCCGTGCATCGCCTACCCTTCTCGTAACGCGTTCCTGATCGAAATGTTCCAGCACTGCCTGGGCATACCGCCGGCTGCTCCCGAAGTGGTCCCGGAACTCGGCCAACGTAATCTGGCCACGTTCATCAATTAACCGGAGCGTCTCGGCACGGATCGTGTCCAGCGTGCCGGTGCTGTACACCACATTATCCGCCATCCGGACAACCCGTCCGCTGGCGGCCAGCGCACCCAGCAGTTCGGCATCAATATCGAATGTCGATGGTGACGGCGGTGCTACCGGGTTGGCATCCAGCGCCGCGACATACCGGTCGGCCAGTTGCTGTTGTTTGGGTGTGAGCTGCACCTCAAATGTTGCTCTCGCCAGTACGCCTGCTGCCTCGCGGATAGTTTGCTGGCCCACGAAGTAGTCGACCACTGCGTCAAATACCCTTGCAGCGAGACCGGTTCGCCGGCGCACGTCTTCCCGGGGCATCCCACCCCGCAACGGGAATTCCTGGTGATACCGGTCCAGGCTCTCGGTGATGACCTGTCCAAAGCGGGAGACGTCGGTGGACCGGGCGATGAACGAAGCGCCGAGCCGGACAACCTGACCTTGCTCAACCAGGTCTGTAATGACGGACCCGGATTCGTCTCCGGTCAGTCCGGCTGCCTCACATGCAGCAGCAACCTGGGCCGGCCCATCGGCCAATGCCTGGAGCAGACGATCTCCCGGTGTGCCACTCTCACGAGTTTCCAGTTCACGGATCACATCCGGGCGGAACCTGCGATGGCGCCGGGGTCTGGTGTTCAGGATGGTGCCACCACCAATCGTGAGCGACGGCGATGCCTGGCGAATAATGAAAAGGTCACCTTCAACCAGTGCCAGTTCTCGGTCAAGGCGAATCTGCACCCAGCCTTCGCCACCTGGCGGAATCTGCTCGCTATCGAGTAGCGTGACATGCGCTGGAGATTCCGCTGCGCCCGAGAACAGATCCACCGGATGGTTCTGCTCGATTGGCTGGGGCGCATTCGCAATAATCCGCAATCGGGCATCAATGAGTCGGGTTGGCTTGATCCTCCCGGGGACCGTCAACACATCGCCGCGCTGGATGTCTTCCCGGTCGATGCCGGTCAGGTTGATGGCAGTCCGTGAGCCCGGAAAAGCTGTTTCCACTTTTTGCCCGTGGCTCTGCAGCCCTCGAACCCGCCCGCGTAACATCGGCGGGACGACCTCCAGTTCCTGCCCGATTGATACCGGAGCGCCAAGAAGTGTTCCGGTAACCACCGTGCCAAATCCGGTCACGCTGAACACCCTGTCGACCGGCAGCCGTGCAATGCCGGTGCGGTGGTCTGGTTCAGTTGCTTCCAGCAAGGCGGCAAGTTGCTCCAGCAACCGGTCGATACCATCGCCGGTAACTGCCGAAACAGCCACAACCGGTGCGTCAGCAAACGTCGATCCCTGGACAGCCTCGCGAGTCTCCTCGATCACCAGGTCGAGCCATTCCTCGTCGACCATGTCCGACTTGGTAATGACAATCAATCCGGTCGTAACGCCGAGCAGGTCGAGGATGGCCAGATGCTCGTGCGTCTGCGGCATTGGCCCTTCGTCGGCGGCGACAATCAACATCGCACCGTCCAGACCGCCAACACCCGCCAGCATGTTCTTGATGAACCGCTCATGACCCGGCACATCGACGATGCTCACCCTGAGATCTCCCGGCAGATCCAGCCAGGCGAACCCGAGGTCGATTGTCATCTCGCGGGACTTTTCTTCCTGCAGGCGGTCGGGGTCGATGCCGGTCAACCGGCGAACCAGCGTAGACTTGCCGTGGTCAACATGGCCGGCTGTGCCAATAACAAATGTTCTTCGTTGGTGTCCAATACTGCTTTCGATCATCCTGGCAGTATAGCAACGTCATGACACGATCATGAACCTTGCAACTAATGCAGGTGGAGAGGATCAGCATGCAGCAGATGAAACCGTGGTTTGGGCCGCCACCGGAAACCCGGGCGCCGGAGATTCCCGGCTATCGCAAACTCCGGATGGAACGCATGGAACTGGGAAAACTGTCGCTGGTCGCGTTGGTCCTGCTGCCGATGTGGGTTTTCATCTTCCTGTCACTGATCAGTTTGCTCGGTGGTCGTGACTCGTTCGAGTTCACCTTCGACCTGACCGGGCTTGTCGGCGGGCTAATCGGCATGGTGCTGGTAGTGATCGTCGTCACACTGATCCACGAGGCGGTACATGGACTTGCCGGATTGATGGTAGGTGCCAAACCTGCCTTTGGAATCGGGCCCGGATTCGCCTACACCACCTTTTTCCAGCCCGTCAACAAGGCAGCCTTTGTCTTGATCGGTGCCAGTCCACTTGTGGTGATCTCGATCATCTGCGTTGCCGGCGCATTGCTGATTCCCTCGATGGCTGGCTGGTTGGCGTTTACTGCCATTTTCAATGCCACCGGTGCCATCGGCGATATCTGGATGATCTACCGCATTGTCCGCACGCCTCGCGGAGCCCGGTTCTTCGATCTTGCCGATGGCTTTATGGTTTACGAACCGGTTGCCCGAACGGGAACCTGATTCCGGAGAACTTCTCGTAGACAGAAGCAAGGAGGGACCCGTGTTCCTCGATAGAAACTGGATCCCTCCTTGCGTCTGCATGGAAGAGAGGGGTGTCTCGGATTCAGTTCAGACACAGCCAACCGGCTGTGTTATGCCACCGCAACCAGTTGTGGCTTGACGTTACCCAGCGCCTGGCTGATCGCCCGCGTTGACGCAGTGATCTCATGCAGGGTCGATGGGGAAATCGTCTGGGCAGCATCGCAGAGCGCGCCATCCGGGTCCGGGTGCATTTCAATAATGAGGCCATGTGCCCCGGCTGCAATGCCGGCCAGCGCCATCGGTGCCACCAGTTCACGACGACCGGTTGCATGGCTCGGGTCAACAATGATCGGCAGATGGGTCAGTTCCTTCACCACTGGCACCGCGTTGAGATCGAAGGTGAACCGGGTTACCGTGTCGAATCCGCGGATACCACGCTCGCACAGTACAACCTGATCGTTGCCGCCGGCCAGGATGTATTCTGCGGACATCAACCACTCCTCGATCGTTGCCGAGAACCCACGCTTGAGCAGGATCGGCTTGCCGGCAGCGGCGGCACGCCGCAACAGAGGGAAGTTCGACATGTTACGGGAGCCGATCTGGAGCATGTCGGCGTAATGGGCAACCATCTCTACCTGTTCCGGTTCCATCACCTCGGTGACGACCGGCAGGCCGGAGTAATCACGGGCTTCCGCCAGAATCCGGAGGCCTTCCTCGCCCAGGCCCTGGAACGAGTACGGGGAAGTACGCGGCTTGAAGGCACCACCGCGGAGGATCGTTCCGCCGGCGGCCTTGACGATATCAGCAGCCTGCAGCGTGATTTCGCGGCTTTCGATAACACAGGTGCCGGCCATAATGACCGGTTCACTACCGCCGATTTCGACGTTTCCAACCCTGACAATGCTGCCTTCCGGGCGAGCCGTCCGCTGGGCCAGCATGTAGGGCTTGCTGGACCGGTTCACTACTTCCACACCGGGGAGAGCTGCTACTTCGGCAGTCAGGCCATCGACGATTGCCCGGCCGTTGACGCCGATCACTGCCGGGCCGGAGCCGGTCAGCAGGTGAGTCTGGTAGCCGCGCAGTCGCAGGTGCTCAATCACCTGCTGACGTTCCGAGTCCTGACTGCCTTCGCGCATTGTGACGATCATCGTGGCCTGTTCCCCTCAGGTAGCTCCCCGGTTCCTCCGGTGGATATCGAACCAAACAAAAAAGCAGAGGTTTCTACCTCTGCTCCGGCGCCTTCACTGGTTTTTCTGGGGGTTACGGACTCAACACCGAATCCCCCACCAGCGTCGCCGGAGGGGTAAAATAAAACCAATAACCAAACTTGGTCATGGCTTCGAGTCGGTTGTCTGTCCGCACCGTTTCTTTCATGCGACGCATGATATCCGCTCTTCCCGATTCTGTCAACAGGTAGGTTCTGTCCGGTTGTCCGGGCAGTACGGTGGTTGTTACAATCTCGTATTGGCTCGATGAGTGGGAGTGGGGCTTGACAGACACTCTGGCCTTAGCAAACCAGAAGGGTGGAGTCGGGAAAACCACGACAGCTGTAAACGTGTCCTCCTATCTTGCCTCTATCGGCCATCGTATCCTCCTGATCGACCTTGATCCCCAGGGAAATGCAACCAGTTCACTCGGTCTCGACAAGCGAGCGCTTGCCGCGTCCAGCTACGACGTCCTGATTCAGGGTGTGGATGCTGACGAGGCAATCCTGCCGGAGGTCCGTCCGAACCTGGATGTCCTCGGCGCGAACAGTTCGCTTGCCGGCGCAGAGGTTGAACTGGTGCAGATGCCCAACCGCGAACAGCGGCTTGGAGAATCGCTGGGCGAGGTGCGGGATCGGTACGATCTCGTCATCATCGATTGCCCGCCGTCGCTCGGATTGCTGACGGTGAACGCCTTTGCAACGTCGCGCCATATTGTGGTCCCGATCCAGTGCGAATATCTGGCACTGGAAGGGTTGATGCAACTCATCAACACGATGGACCTGGTGAAGCGCCGGTTGAATCCGGCGCTCGATGTACTGGGTGTAGTGATGACGATGTATGACGCCCGGACCCGGCTGTCCAACCAGGTTGTCGAAAACGTCCGGAGGTTCTTCCCGAACCGGATGTTCCAGACCCTGGTGCCGCGTTCGGTGCGATTGGCCGAAGCGCCATCGCACGGACAGACGATTCTGGAGTATGATCCCCGGTCCGCCGGGGCAGCGGCATATCGGGCCCTCGGCGATGAAATCGCTGCACGGGTCGGCTTGCCGACCGTCAATTCGGATGTAGAACACGACGAGCCGGCGTCGAGACTAACCGGCTGATTTGCAGGTGCTCGTGGCTTTCAACCGAATGGAGACCGCCGGATGAAGATCATCAACGAACCAGACGTTCAATTCACCGGGTATGCCCGGGACGCTGCCGATTCGCAGCTATCCTCGCGCATTGTCGGCACCGGTCTGACATTTGACGACGTCCTGCTGCTGCCGGCTCGCTCCGATATCATGCCCAGCCAGGTGGATACGTCAACATGGTTCACCCCGAATATCAGACTCGCCATCCCGCTGGTTTCCGCAGCAATGGACACCGTCACCGAGGCACGGATGGCGATCGCCCTCGCCCGCGAAGGCGGAATCGGTGTCATCCACCGAAACCTTTCGATCGAGGACCAGGTAGCCGAGGTCGACAAGGTCAAGCGCAGTGAATCCGGCATGATCGTCGAACCGGTAACTCTCCGGGCCGATGACAAGGTTGCCGATGCGCTGGCCGTCATGGAGCGTTATCACATCTCCGGTGTGCCGATTACCGACGAACGGGGCATGCTGGTTGGCATTCTCACCAACCGTGACCTGCGGTTCGAGGACAACGTCGACCAGCCGATCTCAAATCTGATGACCAGCGAAAACCTGATCACGGTTGCTGTCGGAACCACCCTCGATGAGGCCAAGGAAGTCCTCCACAAGTACAAGGTCGAGAAACTCCCGGTCGTCGATGAAGAGGGACGCCTGCGCGGCCTGATCACCACCAAGGACATCCAGAAGCGCATCCTCTATCCCAATGCCACCAAGGACGCCCAGGGACGCCTCCGCGTCGCTGCTGCAGTCGGTGTCGGCCCGGAAGAGGGTTTGCGCCGGGCCGAGGCACTTTGCGCCGCCAATGTTGACGTACTGATCGTCGACGCGGCTCATGGCTTCACCGAGTCGGTGCTGCAAACCGTCTACGAGATCAAGCGGCGCTGGAATGTCGATGTGGTCGCCGGCAACGCGATCTCCGGCGAGGGTACCGCAGCGATGATCGAGGTTGGCGCCGATGCCGTGAAGGTTGGCGTTGGCCCTGGATCGATCTGCACCACCCGCATCGTGGCCGGAATAGGTGTCCCGCAGATCTCGGCGGTGCTCGATTGCGCCAACGTTGCCGCCCGCAACAACATCCCGCTGATTGCTGATGGCGGCATCCAGTATTCCGGCGACATTGCCAAGGCCATCGCAGCCGGCGCAAGCTCGGTGATGCTCGGCAGCCTGCTGGCCGGCACCGATGAAAGCCCGGGCGAAGTCGTCCTCTACCAGGGCGAGCGCTACAAGGAATACCGGGGCATGGGATCACTCGGTGCCATGAAGACCCGATCGTTCTCGAAGGACCGCTACTACCAGCAGGATATCGAGTCGATCCAGAAGTTCGTGCCGGAGGGCATCGAGGGCCGTGTTGCCTACAAGGGCACGCTCTCGAACATTGTGTATCAACTGGTCGGCGGACTGCGCTCGTCGATGGGCTACACCGGGTCCCGCACCATCGAGGATCTGATGACCAAGACCCAGTTCGTGCGCATCACCTCGGCTGGTCTCCGCGAGAGCCACCCGCACGATGTGATGATCACCAAGGAAGCGCCGAACTACCGCACGCACATCTAGATTCATCCACTCAACAAGGCAAAGGGCCGGAACCCGGGAAACCAGGGACCGGCCCTTTCCGCTTCTGCCAGAAAGCATGGCGAAATCCGGCGGTCCTTGCTACCGTATGTCCGGAAACGAAGTCGGGTAACGAAGGGGCACAAATCCAATGGATCTCGGGTTGCAGGGAAAAGTCGCAATCGTCGCGGCATCGAGCAAGGGACTGGGCAAGGCCACGGCTATCCAGTTGGCTCGTGAGGGTGCCCGCGTTGTCATGTGCTCACGCACGGCTGAAGCTATCGAGGCGGCCGCTGAAGAGGTCCGGGCCGAAGCAACCCGCTACGAAAATGGTGGCGACGCAATCGGGATCGTTGCCGATGTGACCCGGCAGGAAGACATTGATCGTCTGGTCAACGAAACGATCTCACGATTTGGCAAGATCGACATCCTCATCACCAACGCAGGCGGCCCGCCACCTGGTTCGTTTGAAACCTTCAACCCGGATGACTTCGAGGCAGCAGTCAACCTCAACCTCATGAGCACCGTCCGGCTCTGCAAGGCGGTCGTGCCCTCGATGAAGGAGCAGGGTGGCGGTTCCATCGTGAACATCACCTCGCTGGCAGTCAAGCAGCCACTGGGTGGTTTGATCCTCTCCAATACCGCCCGTGCCGGCGTCATTGGTCTGGCAAAGTCGATGGCCAATGAGCTCGGCGTCTACAACATCCGGGTGAACAGCGTCGGCCCCGGCCCGACCCGCACCGACCGGATTATCAACCTCGCACGCCAGCAGGCCGAATCACAGGGTATTCCGCTGGATGAAGCCATCGCCAATCAGGGCGCCGGCATTCCTCTGGGCCGGGTTGGTGAACCTGAAGAATTCGCTAACGTTGTCACCTTCCTGGCATCGCCGGCAGCCAGCTATGTGACCGGTATCACACTGCAGATTGACGGCGGGGCACATAAAGGCCTGATGTAGCCCGGCACCGGCCGGCATCATCCCGGCTATAATGGAGCCGGGAGAATTCCTGTTCCGGACATTGGCTGAACCAGGAGCCGGCATGGCCGCTACAACTTCGATGGGCCGTTGATGAGAATCCTGTTTGTATCGCCGTTTGACTTCAGCTCTGCTGGCGGTGTCAACGAGCACATCATCCAACTCGACCGACGCTTTCAGGCGATGGGTCATCAGACACGTATCCTTGCACCAACGACGATCGAACACGGCGAGGATGATGATGGACACCTCTATCGCGTAGGCCATGCAGTGCCAATTCCGTCAAACGGTTCGACGGCCCGTGTCACCCTGTCACCGCTGGTGATCAACAAGGTTCGGCAGTTTCTGGACAACGAGCAGTTCGATGTCATCCACTTGCACGAACCGCTCGCCCCGATGTTGCCGTTGGCTACCCTGCTCTTTTCCCGGTCTGCCAACGTTGGCACATTCCATGCAGCGCGATCGTCCAACGTTCTCTATCTCTACACCAAGGCGATCCTCGACATGTTCTTCGACAAACTCGACGGATTGGTCGCGGTCTCCGAAGCTGCACGCGAATTTGCCGATAACCATTTTCCGGGGGACTACCAGATCGTGCCGAACGGCATCAATCTCGAGGAGTTCAGCCCGAATCTGACCCCGATCGAGAAGTTCAGGGATGGTCGCAAGAATATCCTCTTTGTCGGCCGTTTCAACGAGTCACGCAAGGGCTTCCGCTATCTCCTGAAAGCGTTCCCTCTCGTGCGTGAGCAGTTCCCCGATGCCAGGCTAATCGTTGTCGGCAAGGGTGCGACCGACCGGCATGACCGCTTCATGCGGCAGAACGGCATCGGCCCGGAAGACGTAGTGTTCACCGGATTCACCGATGCCGCTACCAAGGCCCGGTATTACGCCACTGCCGATGTGTTCTGTGCGCCAAACACAGGGCAGGAATCTTTTGGAATTATTCTGGTCGAGGCAATGGCATCCGGCACGCCGGTGGTCGCCTCGGCAATCACCGGATTCAAGGGAGTCATCCGCAACGGCGAGACCGGCATTCTGGTTGAGCCGAAAGATGAATACAGCCTGGCTCTCGGGCTGGTGCGGCTGCTCTCCGATACCGAACTGAGGACGAGCATTATTACCAAAGCTCTCGATGACGTACAGCAATATAACTGGGACCGGGTTGCGGGCCGGTTGTTGGATGTTTATGACAACGCCATCCGCGCCAGGGCAACATCTGATCGCCCGGTCTTGACCCAGGCTCCGGCAGATCTGGTGGCCTCCGATGGTTAGTACCAGGTTTGCGAACAAGTTCCGCGACCGGATCGGCGGCCTCGGCCGTATCGTTGCCCGAACCCATCTCACGCCAAACGCACTGACATTCATTGGACTGGGACTGAACGTGGTGGTGGCAGCCATCATTGCTTCGGGCAACCTGATCCTTGGCGGGGTAATGCTGCTGGTCTCCGGAGGATGGGATGCACTGGATGGCGCGGTAGCACGTGCCACCGGTCAAACCACCCGCTTCGGCGCCTTCCTCGACAGCACCTTCGACCGGTATTCAGACGCCGTTGTCCTGGGCGGTGTGCTGGTGTATTTCACGCTGAATGACGCCGGCACAACGCCAATCCTGCTCACCTACATCGCGATCTGTGGTTCGCTGATCATCTCCTACGTCCGGGCAAAAGCCGAATTGATCGGCATCCAGGGAAACGTGGGGTTCGCCCAACGCCTCGAACGTGTCATCATCCTGGCTGTGGCGTTGATCTTCTCCCGCCCGGAGTGGGGCATGTGGGCACTGGCTATCCTGACCCAGTTGACGGCGGCACACCGGCTGTTCCACGTCTGGAAGGTCATGAAGTCCGACCCAGCCAGTCATTAGCAAGCGAGGCCGTGTGAGACCATCGGAAAACGCCTCCGCGGCGAGAACCTGTCTGGCCGCCGCGGCCGTTATCGGCATCCTGAGCCTGATCGTCTGCGTCATCGTCGCGCTGGCGCTCCTGCCGGTTGACATCATCCCCCAACCACCAACCCAGCCACCCGACCGCCAGGGAACCGTCGAGGTTACCCAGGACCTGATGACCGTTGCGGTGATGGATGTTGGTCAGGCGCTCTCGGTTGTCGTGGTTGCACCGGATGGCACGTCGCTTGTCTACGACGCCGGTAGATCGGGCGACCGGGTAGAGTCGCTGCTGATTCCCTACCTGCATGAACTGGGCGTTGATGAGATCGACTATCTCGTGTTGTCACATCCGGATCAGGACCACATCGGTGGAATGCCACGCTTGCTCGACCGGATGACAGTCCACAACTTTGTAGACCCGGTCATCCCCACTACCAGCCAGACCTACCAACACGTGCTGGAGCGAATCATCCGCGACAACGTTAACCCGATCAGGGCAGTGCCGGGACTTACCCTGGACCTCGGGCCGGGAGTACGAGCCGAATTCCTCTGGCCGGAGCAGCCATTCATCATGGACTCGGGCGAACCAGACTCAAACGAGAACAGCGCCGTGCTGCAGATCTCGTTCGGAGACGTCAGGTTCCTGCTGACCGGTGACATCGAGAGTGAAGCCGAGGCAACGCTGGTCGAGCGTTACACCAACGACCAACTGCAATCGGATGTGCTGGTGGTTGCTCATCATGGCAGCCGGACATCCAGTTCTGCTGCCTTCCTCGACGCAGTAAAGCCCAGCGTTGCGGTAATCCCGGTCGGGTTCAACAATCCGTATGGTCACCCGCACGACGAGGTCATGGTGCGCTTGCGCTTCCGCGGACTGGTCATTCACCGGACGGATTTCGACGGCACCATCGAGTTCATCACCGACGGCGAACGCTTTACCACGACAGTCGACAGGACATCTGAAGATGGAAACTGACGCCACGAACAGCCGCCTCAGATTGACAGTCGACGAGATCGGGCCCGACCCGGACGATCAGTCGCTGGCAGCGTTGGTGACCGATGAGGGTGATCTTCTCTACATTCCGTTGCACCTGCTACCGGATGGCACGAAGGTTGGTGATGTGCTGCTGGCTTCGTTTGAACAGGAGCCGGACGAACGTCAACGCCGTCTGGATCGCATTTCCGAACTGCAACGTCGTCTGTTTGGCGACTAGAGCGGTGGCAAGCAGCACCCTGCTGATCTATCCTTGACACTCGAAGGTTGATCCCTGCCCCGACGGAGTGTTTCGTGATCCGATTCCACCCGCTGCTCACCCGTACAGTACTGCTCCTCGTATTCACAGGTTTGCTGCTTGCCGGTTGCAGCAACCCCCTCTCGGATGATGAGGGCGAGGCAACACCCGGTGCATCCGACCCCGTGGCGACAGCAACGAATGCCCCACCGATCACTATCGTGACGCCAACGCCGGTCGATCCAACTGCCGTTGCGGTGGCCACCGAGGCGGCCCCAACCCAGGAACGCCCGGAGACATATATCGTTGCCGAGAACGATACGCTCTATGGAATTGCCGTGAAGTTTGGACTGGATATTGCCACACTTGTTGAAGTAAATGGGCTTTCTGACCCGAATGACATTTGGGTTGGACAAGAGTTGATTATCCCGCCTGAACAGGCACAGTAATCTGCCATTGACAGACCCCCCACCGGTTGATAAGCTACCTGCTATCGGCGTTCTTTCGCATAGACCAAGCAGGGCGAAGGAGGTGATGCCAAGTAATGAGTAGTCATGGTACGGGCATCACCGTGGAGGCTGCCAGCTAAGTCTGTCACCTCGCGGTGATTGCCCAAAAACCCGAAAAGCCGGCCCTTTGTGGCCGGCTTTTCCGTTCCCGTTGGGGCCGTTGAACATTCTGTTGAACATGAAAAGGGGGCGGGCGATGATCGCCTGCCCCCTTCGTCTGGATCTTGCGTTCCCGGAGAACTAGTCTGCGTATGCCAGTTCCGATTCCTCGGCAAAGGCGCGGCCGACAGCGTGGGCAACAGCCCGCAACTGCGGCATCAGGGCGGCAAAGTTCTCGAAGGTGAGCGACTGGGCGCCGTCGGACTTGGCATGGTCAGGGTTCGGGTGAACCTCAATCATCAGGCCGTCGGCACCGCTGGCAACCGCCGCCATTGCCATTGCCGGCACCAGATACCACTTGCCAGTTCCATGGCTCGGGTCACCAAACACCGGAAGGTGGCTCAGGCGCTTGATCACCGGAATTGCAGAAACGTCGAAGGTGTTGCGGGTGATCGGTTCGAAGGTGCGGATGCCGCGCTCGCACATGATGACATTCGGATTGCCCTGGGCCATCACGTATTCGGCAGCGGAGAGCCACTCCTCGATCTGGACACTCATACCGCGCTTGAGCATCACCGGGCGATTGGTCTTGCCGGCCTCTTCAAGCAGCAGGTAGTTCTGGCAGTTTCGAGCACCGATCTGGAGAATGTCCGAGTACTCGGCCACAGCCTCGACATCGGCCGGAGTCAGCACCTCGGTGATGATCGGCAGGCCGGTTTCGGCACGCACGTTGTCAAGAATCTTCAGACCATCGATGCCAAGACCACGGAACTCGTAGGGCGAGGTGCGCGGCTTGAAGGCGCCACCCCGGAGGATCCGGGCGCCGGCAGCCTTGACTGCCTTGGCTGTCTCCATCGTCTGCTCTTCCGACTCAACCGAGCATGGGCCGCCGATGACAACCACTTCATCGCCACCGATGGTGACATCCCGCACGGTGAATGTCGTCGGTGCCGGGTGGAACTCGCGGCTGGCCAGTTTGTAGCGCTTGGTCACGCGGAGGACGCTCTCGACGCCACCCATCGTCTCCAGTGATTCCTGGAGTTCCGGCGGAATCGGGATGCCGACCACACCGACGATTGCAGTGTTGTCCCCGATGGACAGGTGGGTCCGCAGCCCCTCCTCCTCGATCCTGGACACCACGGCGTCCAGTTCGTTCCGGTCGTAGCCGGCCTTCATAATGACTATCACGGGTTATTCCCTCTCAACGCGGTTCCCGGAGGCTCAGGCGTCAGCCGGTACCGGTTCCACTCCCCACTCAGGACGCAGTTCAATCGCCCTGCGCAAATAGACGTGTCGAATCTCGGATGGTTTCTTGTCGCTGTTCACATGGACCAGCACCCGCACCACATGGTCGAGTGCGCCCGGAACGTTCATCTCATGAGCGCACATCAGCGGAATCTGATCCAGGCCAAGTTCTCGTGCCGCGACTGCCGGGAAGGTCGCATTCAGGTCAACGGTCGTCGTGAACCAAAGGCTCACCAGGTCATCCGTCTCAAGTTCGTTAAGCGCCAGAAGCGTCCGCAACATTTCGGTGGTCGCTTCGTGAATATCCTCGGCGGTGTTCGATTTCGCGGTAGTTGCCCCGCGAATAGCCCGGCAGGTCATGAAATCTGTGTACCTCTCCACGGGCAGTTTCGCCCGCTGGCATTAGCTGCCGCGGAGGTAACGGACAAAGTCTCGCGCTTCCACCAGCAGCTCATCAGACGGTGCGCGTTCCAATCTATCGATCAACGCGCTGGCACAAATCACGCCATCGGCCAGTTTCTCGGCAGCAACCACATGGTCACGGGTCGAGATTCCGAATCCGATGGCTAAAGGTAGACTGGTGTTCCCCCGCACGCGCGCGACATAGTCGGCGAGTCCAGCCTGAAGTTCACTTCGAGCTCCGGTGACTCCGGTGACCGCAACGAGGTAGATGAAGCCGTTTGCGCGTTGCAAGACTGCTTCCATCCGCTCCGGCGTGCTCGTCGGAGCGAGGAGATAGATGAGGTGGACATTGTGCCTGCTGCAGGCTTCAAGTAGCTGGTCACTTTCCTCTGGTGGCAAATCCGGGATGATCAGCCCGTCTACGCCAACTCTCGCACACTCTGCAACATACGCTTCCTGCCCGTAGGCATACACCGGGTTGTAGTATCCCATGAACACAATCGGAGTATCAATACCCTCTGCCCTGAGCTGCTCTACAGCGGCAAACGCCTTGTCCGGCGTAAACCCGTTATCCAACGCCCGTTGGCTTGAGCGCTGTACGGTTGGCCCGTCGGCAATCGGGTCGCTAAACGGGATACCGAGTTCGATCAGGTCAGCCCCACCGTCGATCAGCGCCTTGAGCATTTCCGGGGTGCTATCCACTTCCGGGTAGCAGGCGGTCATGAACGGCATGATCGCAGCCCGGCCTTCGGCACGGGTCTTTTCAAACACGCGGGTGATCCGTGTATCAACAATCTGTGGGATGGTGGTTGCCGTCATAGTGTCACTCCAAACGCCTGCGCCACGGTGTGCATATCCTTGTCTCCACGTCCGGAGAGGTTGATGATGATCTGTTTCAGATCAGGGTTGCGGGCAATGTATTTCCCGGCGAGGGCAATGGCATGCGACGATTCAAGCGCCGGGATAATGCCTTCGGTCCGGCACAGCAACTGCAGCGCATCAAGGGCCTCGGTATCGGTAATGCCTTCGAACTGCGCCCGGCCGGAATCCTTCAGATAGGAAAGCTCCGGGCCAACGCCGGGATAATCCAGGCCGGCCGAAATCGAGTGTGCCTCGATAACCTGACCGTGCTCATCCTGAAGAATGTAGGACTTTGTGCCGTGCAGCACACCGACCTTGCCGGCGGAGAGGCTCATCGCGTGCTGGCCTGACTCCAGACCGTGGCCGGCGGCCTCGGCTCCAACCAATGCAACGCCCTTGTCCGGCACAAACTCGTAGAACATGCCCATGGCGTTTGAGCCGCCACCAACGCAGGCAACCACAGCATCCGGCAACTCGCCGGTCATCTTCAGAATCTGCTGGCGAGCCTCGCGTCCAATCACCGACTGGAAATCCCGTACCAGCATCGGATACGGGTGCATGCCCGAGACAGAACCGATCAGGTAGTAGGTCGTCTCGACGTTGGTCACCCAGTCACGGATGGCCTCGTTCATGGCGTCCTTGAGCGTCCGCGATCCACTACTCACCGGGCGGACTTCCGCGCCGAGCAGTTTCATCCGGAAGACGTTCAATGATTGTCGCTCGACGTCCACCTCACCCATGTAGACGACGCATTCGAGACCGAGCAGCGCGGCGACAGTTGCAGTCGCTACCCCGTGCTGGCCCGCTCCGGTCTCGGCGATGAGCCGTGGCTTGCCCATTCGCTTTGCCAACAGGCCCTGGCCAAGCGCATTGTTGATCTTGTGCGCACCGGTGTGGGCGAGGTCTTCCCGCTTGAGATAGATAGCGGTCTTGCCAAAGGCTTCGCTCAGGTTGGCAGCCAGCGTCAGCGGAGTCGGACGGCCGACATATTCCGCCTGGAGACGTTCGAACTCGGCAATGAATTCCGGGTCATCGGCTGCGACGGTGTACTCCGCGATCAGTTCACGGATGGCCGGCATCAACGTCTCCGGGGCATAGATGCCACCGAATTCCCCGAAGCGTCCGAAACGATCCGGCAGCACTTCCCGATCCGGATGTGCGGTCTGGTTGGTAATGGTCATTCGGTTGGTCCTGTCATTGTTGGCAGCGGAATTTGCGGAGTTTCCGGAAGCTCAAATGTGGTTGCCTTGGCGTTCCGGATAAACGCCCGGATCTTGTCTTCGTCCTTCTTCCCGAGCGTTTCAACGCCTGTGGAGACATCAACGGCATATGGCTTGACGGTTTCGATGGCTTTGGCGACATTCGCCGGGGTTAGTCCACCGGCCAGGAAGGTCCGGTATCGCTGGGCGATCTGGCCGGCAATCTCCCAATCACCGACCGTACCTGAACCACCATATTTCCCCGGAACATGAGAGTCCACGATGACAGCAGAAGGCGTTACCATAATCCAGTCTCGCAACCGGAGACCAGCCGCCTTCCAGTCACCATGCCGTATCCGGACAGAGCCGATTGTTGGATAGGGAATCCTGAAGACGACCTGCGCCGGTTCATCGCCGGAAAGTTGAATCATGTCCAGTCCGACCGTCTCGGCGATATGGTTAACCGCCTGGGCTGACTCATTGGCGAATACACCAACGAGTCGCATCTTCTTGTCGGGGTCAGCCAGTCGGACGACTTCGGCGATATGCTTTGCTTCCTCAAGGGTCACACGCCGGGGACTTGTCGCGAACATCAACCCGATGAAATCTGCTCCGGCATCAAGGGCGACCAGCGCGTGGTGCGGATCCCGGATGCCACAGATCTTGACCAACGGGGTATGGATGGTTTCGCTCATGTAATCAACTCCTTCAGCGCGGCGCCCCGGTCTGCACTCCTCATCAACGATTCACCGACGAGAATTGCATCTACCCCGGCAGCCTCAAGCCGCTTGACGTCGGCCCGTGACCCGATCCCGCTTTCGCCAACAATCACGATGCCATCCGGAATCATCGGCGCCAGACGTTCGGTTATGGCCAGATCGACCTGGAAGGTCCGTAGATTACGATTATTGATCCCGACGATCTCGGGGTCCAGACGCAATGCCCGGCGAAGTTCATCCTCATCGTGAACCTCGACCAGAACATCAATGCCGTAGTTGCGGGCGCAACGATGCAGGTCCTTGAGTTCGGCATCGTCAAGCGCAGCGACAATCAACAGTACCGCATCGGCCCCGGCAGCCCGTGCCTCGTAGATCTGGTATTTGTCGACGACAAAATCCTTGCGGAGCACCGGGCGGGGCAGTGCATCAGAGTGAGCAAGTTGAGAAACCTGATGCAGGTCATCAAGCGAGCCACCGAAGAACTTCCGGTCGGTCAACACCGAGATGGCCGAGCAACCGGCCGCAAGATAATCCGCAGCCACATCAACCGCTTCGACACCAGGTGCTATCTCGCCCTTTGACGGCGACGCGCGCTTGATTTCCGAGATCACGCTGATACCCGGTTTGCGGAGGGATTCGGCCAGCGAAACACCACCCGACCGTTCGCGGGCAACGTAGCGGATATCCGCTTCCGGAATCTGCCGCTTGCGTTGCTGCACCTCGATCACCGTGTTTTCGAGAATGGTATCGAGGTAGGTTCCGCTCTTCTGGCGTGAGGTCATGAAACTCCCACTTCCCGGTTTGCACCCATCCGGCTGGTCATCTCGGCGAGGTGTCGCACCCTGGCCAGTGCCGCTCCGCTATCAATTGATTCGGCGGCCATGGCCACGCCTTCTTCAAACGACCCCGCTGCGTTGCCAGCATAGAGTGCTGCCGCTGCGTTCATCAACGTGATGTCACGAGGTGCACCTGGCTCACCGGAGAGGACAGCCTCGGTGATACGGACATTGTCGGCTACGCTCCCACCCTTGATCGCCTGGGCGGGATGCTGGCTCAATCCAAATCGTGTGGGGTCAACCTGGTAACTGGTTACCCAGGCGCTTTCCCGCATCTCCATCTCGGCAACGGTCGTCGGACCGGCTACGCCGATCTCGTCCAACCCTTCGTGGGCATGGACGACCAGTACGTGCTTCGAACCAAGCAGCCCCATCACTCGAGCCATCCGGAGCGCGGTTTCGTCATCCGGCACGCCGATCACCTGATGGAGTGCTCCGGCCGGGTTTGCGAGCGGCCCGAGCAGGTTGAACATCGTCCGGATTCCGATTTCGCGGCGAACCGGACCGGCAAACCGCATGGCCGGGTGGAAAGCCGGAGCATACATGAACCCGATTCCTACCCGGTCGATGCACTCGGCCACCTCTTCCGGTGCCAGTTCAATCCGCACCCCCAGCCCTTCCAGCACGTCTGCCGAGCCGCACCGGCTGGTCATTGCCCGGTTACCGTGCTTTGCCACCTTGACCCCTGCGCCGGCGACAACGAAGGCAGCGGTGGTCGAGATATTGAATGAATCGCTGACATCACCCCCGGTGCCGCAAGTGTCAACGATCAGCGTGTCGCTATCGACCGGGACCCTGATCGCCTTGGAGCGCATGCCCTCGGCGAAACCGGCAAGTTCCTCGTCAGTCTCGCCACGGACCCGCATTGCTGTGAGAAACGCACCGATCTGCGGCGGAGAGGCTTCCCCGTTCATGATGATGTCCATCGCCTGCCGGGCTTCCTCCCGGCTCAGCGTGCGGCCATCGACGACAGCCTGGATAGATGCTCGTAACATGGAAAGTGCCCCTCTAGTAGCCGCGCACCGCCCCCACCGGTGCAGCCGCACCGATGAAGTTGGCCAGCAGCCGGTGACCGCCCTCGGTCAGGATTGACTCGGGATGGAACTGGACGCCATACACCTCATGCTTGCGATGCCGAAACGCCATGATCGTCCCATCCTCGGAGCGTGCGGTGACTTCCAGAGACTCCGGAAGAGTCTCTTCTTCAACAATCAACGAGTGATAGCGGGTTGCGGTGAACGGATTTGGCAGGCCGGCGAGAATGTCCCGTCCGTTGTGGCTGATCCGGCTGGTCTTGCCATGCATGACATTGCCGGCCCGGATGACCTCGCCACCATAGGCGGCACCGATTGACTGGTGGCCCAGGCAGACACCGAGAATCGGGATCTCGCCACCGAGTTCCTTCACCAGATCAACGGAAACGCCGGCCTCGTTCGGGGTGCAGGGCCCCGGCGAGATCACAATCCGTTCCGGCGCCATCTCCCGGATCTCCTCGATCGTGATCTTGTCATTGCGCCGTACGACGACATCTGCACCGAGTTCGCAGAGATACTGATAGAGGTTGTAGGTAAACGAATCGTAGTTATCAATCAGCAGGATCATGCAGATACCTCGTTTCCGGCGATCAGGCGGGCGGCCCGCTCGTCACGTTCGATCTCTTCAGCAAGTTCAATTGCCCGCATCGCGGCGCCCATCTTGTTGAGCGTCTCCTGGTACTCGAAGTCGGCAGTCGAGTCGTAGACAATACCGCCCCCGGCCTGCATGTAGACCCGGCCATTGCGGACAGCGACGGTCCGCAACGAGAGGGCCATGTCCATGTTGCCGGTATAGGCAACGTAGCCAACACAGCCGGAATAGAATCCGCGCCGATCCGGCTCAAGTTCGGAGATGATCTGCATCGCCCGGATTTTCGGCGCACCACTGACCGTGCCGGCCGGGAAGCAGGCCCGCAGCGCGTCCACGGCGTTCAGGTCGTCCCGCAGTTCGCCGGTCACATGGCTGACCAGGTGGATCACGTGGGAGAAGCGCTCGGTCCGCAGCAACACCGGAACCTTCACCGTACCGGGTTTGGCTACGCGGCCGATGTCGTTGCGAGCCAGGTCAACCAGCATGACATGTTCGGCACGCTCTTTTTCGTCGGCAAGCAGGTCTGCCTCGAGTTCGGTATCTTCCTCTTCGGTTGCGCCTCTACGCCGGGTTCCGGCGATCGGATGCGTAGTGAGCGTGCGATGGTCGAGACGGATGAGCGCTTCCGGAGACGCGCCGACGATCTGCTCATCACCAACCTGGAGGTAGAACATGAATGGCGACGGGTTGACCGTGCGCAACGCCCGGTAGAGCGTGAAAGGATGGGCGGCGGTATCAACCTCGACGCGCTGCGACAGCACCACCTGGAAGATGTCGCCGGCGGTGATGTCTTCTTTCGCCCGGGCGATCATCTCATCGTAGTACTCGCGGGAGATGTTATGCACCGCCCGTTCGCGAACCGATGTCTCGTGAAACTCGATGTCGGTCACCGGCACATTTGGCCGGCCGGAAACCAGACGTGCGGCCAGCGCCTCGATCCGGGCGGTTGCCTGATCGTAGGCCCGCTCAACCGGAGTAGAGTCGTCAAGATGGACGTGGGCAACTACCTTGACCCGTCGCTGGAGATGGTCGAACACGATCATCGTGTCGACAAACATGTAGACGCCATCCGGATCATTGTTCGGGTTGTTCCGGGCCACCGGGATGTTTTCGAAGTACCGCACTGCCTCATAAGAGAGGTAGCCAACAGCACCACCCAGGAACAGCGGCAGGTCGGGAATATCGACCGGCTTGTACGGCGCCAGGAAGGTCTGAAGTGCCACCAGCGGGTCGGTATAAGGAATCTCCTGCTTGTAGCCGGCGTGATTGGCGTAGGCAACGCCATCTTCAAGGCGGACGGTCAGATAGGGATCGGTGCCGATGAACGAATAGCGGGCCAGACGTTCTCCTCCCTCGACACTTTCCAGCAGGAAGGAATACGGCCCCTCGGCAATCTTCAGGTACGCGCTGACCGGGGTTTCCATGTCGGCCATGATCTCGCGGTAGATCGGCACCATGTTGCCCTGGCCACGGAGGGCATCAACTTCTTCGACGGTGAGCGAATATCGTGGGCGGGTTGCCCTGTCGGGTGTTGCAGTTGTCATGTTTGTTCAATCCGTTTCAACAGGTTCTCAACATCGGGAAAGGTTCAGGAAATCCGGCGGCGCCAACGCGCCCGGTACAACCCGGCCGGTGTGCGCTCCCTGCGGTCACGTATTCCTGTCATGGCAACCTGATCTCCTGTGCGAAAGCAATAAAAAAACCTCTCGTCCCGAAAACAGGGACGGAGGCGCTTTCGACACTTCCGCGGTGCCACCCTTGTTGACCGCTGTTGAAACGGCCCACTCTGCGAATACGGGATAGCTCAATGACTATCCGATATCCCGCTCCCATGTAACGGCGGAGTCCCCGGCGCCGCCTACTTGGTATTACCCGTTCGGAGCGCAACTCCCGGATCCATTCATTCCCTGCGCTGCTACCGGCATTTCAGCAACCAGCCGGCTCTCTGCAACCCGCTTCGGGAATTACTCGTTCCGATCATCATCGTATCGGTATTCGATTTGCGCCTGATAGTATCCGCTCGCCCCGGTTCTGTCAATGCACCGTGATGGCCCGCCTCTTGCCGATGCAGGTTGAAATGCACCGGATGTGGGTCGTGACGGGCGACAGGCATGACTCATCTCCCTCGTCCGTCGAGATCCCTCGGCTTCGCTCGGGATGACAAATACACGAGTCCGCCCTGTCGAATCCTTGCACCTGCAAACCGCCCGAACGCTTCCCGGCCCCCGAGCACCTCTGGGACCGGACACGGCTCGGCTTGCTCCGGCATGACAGGCATATGGGATTTGGCCACTGAGCCTGTTGGGGAGCTACCTACCGGGAAACGGCAAAGATCACAATGCAAATCACCAGCAGCAGGATGCCGAGGATGACGGCGACAGCGACACGGCCCCTGGAGACAGGGCGGTCACCAATCACGCCACCGGTGTAACCATTCACCAGTACCCGGTACTGCTGGTTCTGGTAGGTGTAGGTGTAAATCCAGATCGGCAGATAGCAAATCGCCGAGCGGATGTTGCTCAGGGTGATGTCGGCACGGGTTAACCGTTCGACCTCGAGCGAACAGGCCTCCCGCTCCATCTCCTTGATGCGTTGCTCGCCGATCGACCACGCGCCGGCCTCGTCAATGCCAGGGTCCTCGGCCGAGAAACCAACCAGCAGATCCGGCGAAAATGTCATCATCGCCTCTTCCGGGAAGGGCATGAGGCGGTCGCTCTCCTGCTGGGCAAGGCCGGTCGAGGCAACCACAAACGTTCGATGCTTGCCCTTGTGGGTACCGCTGCGTGGGTGCCAGGTCTGGTAGGTCTCGGTGGCGGTGTACATCTCCTGACGGCCCTCGGAATTGGTGCGGGTGCGCTGCACCGGCCGGGAATGTGTCTTCGATACCTCACCTTCCCAAACCGATGACGCATCAGCATCAAAGCGCCAGAACGGGACATAGATTCCCTGGCCGCGGTCAAGACCGGAACGGGATTTCAGGTCGCCCGGCGACCACATCGAACTCCCCAGCCAGTCCCGGATACGTTGCTCTGATTGCTCTTTCTGGATCTTGAAGGGCAGGACATACCGGTCGGCATCTATATCCTTAGCCGCCGCACTTGCCCGGACGGCCATTTCGGTGCCACAGAAGGGACAACGCAGTGTCCGGGTACCGGGATCAAACGACGTCGTCGCACCGCAGTTTGTACAGGTATAGGTCTCGACCGGTTCCGGAACGACGGCCATCAACAATCTCCTGACATCTTTTCACCATTGCGCTGTTGCACACCGAAGCAAGCGCCCTTAGTCTAACGCCGGAGTAGACTGATGGTAAACGGCCACAAGGTAACAAGCGGAAAGGCGCAGGCATTGGGAACCTTCGAAGATATCAATATCGATGTCGACTGGAGACCCGGGCCAGACATCATCGCCCGCAGCCGGATGCTCGCCTTCGCCCGCGAACACGGACTCGATACCTACGACAGTTTCTTCCGGAAGTCGGTCGATGATCCTGCCTGGTTCTGGGGCGCGGTTGAGAAGCATCTGGGCGTGATCTGGACCCAACCCTATGAGCGCGTCCTTGACCTGGGAAACGGCATCGAATGGCCCGAGTGGTATCCGGGCGGCCGGATGAACTACGTCACCAGCGCCGTCGACCGTCACCTGGCGACCCGGCGGGACAGCATCGCCCTGCGTTGGGAAGGTGACGACGGGGCACGGCGTAATCTGACATTTGGCGAACTGGCAGAAGAAATCAACCGGGCCTGCAATGCGTTGAAAGCCCTCGGCGTCAAACAGGGAGACCGGGTGGGTATCTTCCTGCCGATGATCCCGGAAACAGCCATTGCCAAACTTGCCTGCGGCAAGATGGGAGCCATTATCGTCCCGATCTTCTCCGGGTTTGGTGCCGACGCGGCTGCCAATCGTCTCCGCGATGCGGGAGCTACGCACCTGATTACGGCAGATGGTTTCCTGCGGCGTGGCCGACAGGTCGCTCTCCTGGAAGCAGCACTCGAAGCGGCACAGGAAGCCGGCGGCATGCAATCGATCACCGTCGTTCCCCGTCTCGGAACGCTGCCCGAATCGCTGCCGGATAACGTCCATAACTGGAACGAGATCACTGCTGCCGCCTCCAATGACTTCACCGCAGCCGATACCGCTGCGAATGATCCCTACATGTTGATCTACACCTCAGGAACGACCGGGCGTCCCAAAGGTGCCGTGCATACGCACGCCGGGTTTCCGTTGAAGGCAGCAATGGACATTGCGTTCTGCTTTGACCTTCACCAGGACGACACGCTCTTCTGGCTGACCGACCTCGGCTGGATGATGGGCCCATGGGCCATTTCCGGTACGTTGATTGCCGGCGGATCGGTGATGCTGTTCGAAGGCACGCCGGACTTCCCCCAACCGGACCGTCTCTGGCAACTGGTGGAAGACCACGAGGTCAATATCATCGGCATCTCGCCGACTGCGATCCGGGCATTGATGCCCCGGGGTGACGACTGGGCCGACCGTCACGACATGCCATCGCTCCGGGCAATTGGTTCCACCGGTGAGCCGTGGAACCCTGAACCGTGGAAGTGGACGCTGGAGCACGTCGGTAAATCACGCTGCCCGATCGTGAACTACTCAGGCGGCACCGAGATCGGTGGCGGGATTCTGATTTCCTCGACGATTCATCCAGAACGTGCCTGCAGTTTTTCCGGGCCGACGCCCGGCACAGCGGCCGACGTGGTCGATCCACAGGGAAATCCCGTTCGAGGTGTTGTCGGGGAACTGGTCATTCGTCAGCCATGGGTCGGGATGACTCGCGGGTTCTGGCAAGACAACGAACGATATCTCGACAGTTACTGGTCGAAGATTCCCGGCCTTTGGGTGCATGGCGACTGGGCGATGATCGACGACGACGGCTTCTGGTACATCCTGGGCCGCTCGGACGACACGCTCAATATCGCCGGCAAGCGGGTTGGGCCGGCCGAGGTTGAATCGGCCGCCGTTTCGCACCCGCTCGTCCGGGAGGCAGCCGCCATCGGTGTCCCCCATCCGGTCAAGGGCGAAGCGATTGTCGTCTTCATCATCCTTTCCGGGGAAGCGGTCGGCGATGTCGAGGCTGAAGTACTGGAAACGGTCGCGCGCCATCTTGGCCGGCCGTTGAAACCGGAGCGAGCACACATTGTTTCCGACCTGCCCCGAACCCGAAACGCCAAGATCATGCGAAGGGTTATCCGGGCGGCCTATCTGGGAGAGGCGCCGGGAGATCTGACTGCCCTGGAGAATCCGGACGCAGTTTCCGAAATTGCACGTATTTCAAGGGTCTCTGACGAGGGGTAGGATTGAATCTGGTAGCAATACCGCTCCTGAAGCGGTGTCGCCGGCCCCTCTTCTCGCCGAAATCACACCAACCGGGAGGAATAACACGATGGAACGCAACCCCTTGCAACGGCTACAGGACTACGGCCAAAGTGTCTGGAACGACAACCTGAGCCGGAACCTGATTGTCTCGGGCGGTCTCCAGGATCTGATCGACAACAGCGGAGTCGTCGGCGTCACGTCGAACCCGACCATCTTCGATACCGCCATCTCGAAGTCCGACGATTATGACGACATGATCCGGGAACTGGTGGCAAAGGGCCGTAATACCGAAGAAACCTACGAAGCACTGGTCGTTCGCGACATCCAGATGGCTTGTGACATCCTCAGGCCGATCTATGACCGTCAGAACAAGACTGACGGGTTCGTCTCGCTGGAAGTGTCGCCACTCCTGGCCCGCGACACCGAAAAAACCATCGAGGATGCCCGCCGTCTCTGGAACCTGGTCGACCGGCCAAATCTCATGATCAAGATTCCCGGTACTGAAGAGGGCGTGCCCGCCATCGAGCAGATGCTTTACGAGGGCATCAACATCAACATCACCCTGCTCTTCTCCCTTGGTGCCTACCGGCAGGTAGCAGAGGCGTACATCCGGGCACTTGAACGCCGGGTAGCCGATGGCAAACCGGTTGATTCGGTTGCGTCGGTCGCCTCATTCTTTGTCAGCCGGGTGGATACTGAAGTCGACAAGCGCCTGCAGGCAATCATCGACAACGACGAAGAGAGCGACGCAGCCATTCTTGCCCGCTCGCTGTTGGGAGAGGTGGCCGTCGCCAACGCCAAGCTCGCCTATCAGGTCTTCCGTGAACTGTTCTACAGCGACCGGTTTGATGTCCTCGCCGGACGTGGAGCACGCTTCCAGCGACCGCTCTGGGCCAGCACCAGCACCAAGAACCCTGCCTACTCCGACACGCTCTACGTTGATACCCTGATCGGCCCGAACACCGTTCAGACACTTGCGCCGGCGTCGATCGAGGCATTCGGCGACCACGGTACGGTCCGGCCAACGCTGGAAGCCGACGTTCCGGGCGCCTACGACGTGATGACCGCGCTGGACGAAGCCGGCATTGACTTCGATGAAGTCGAGCAGGTGTTGATCGATCAGGGTATCGACAGTTTCGCCAAATCGTTCAACTCGCTGATGTCCGGGCTGGAAGAAAAGATTGAGCGATTCGCAGCGGAACTGGATGCCGAACGATCTGCCGCCCTGGGAAAAGTCGCTGAGCCGGTTCGGGAGACGCTTGGCCGGCTCGAAGCGGACGATATCCCGGCCCGTCTCGGCAAGCTTGACGCATCCATCTGGACAGATGACGGGTCGGTAAAGGCGAAGATTTCCCAACGTCTGGGATGGCTACCTACCGTCGCCGAGATGCTCGATCATGCGGAATCGGGCCTCTTCGAAAGTTTCGCCAATGAGGTCTCCCGTCGCGGATATCGCTATGCGCTGCTCCTCGGAATGGGCGGCTCCTCGCTCGCACCGGAGGTGATGGCAACCGTCTTCGGCCAGCGTGAAGGTTTCCCGGAACTGATCGTCCTCGACAGTACCCATCCGGAAACCGTGGAACGCATCACCCGGCAGACGGGCGACGACCGCACGCTGTTGATCGTCTCCAGCAAGTCCGGAGGAACGATCGAAACCCGCACACTTTTCCAGCACTTCCTGGCTTCCCGGAACGGGATCGCAGCCGACGTGGTGGTGATTACCGATCCGGGTTCGCCGCTCGAGGTCGATGCACGGGCGGCAGGATGCTGGCGAGTCTTTACCAATCGGCCGGATATTGGCGGCCGGTACTCCGCACTGTCGTTCTTTGGACTCATCCCGGCTGCTGCCGTCGGCATCGACGTCACCCGTTTGCTCAGGAACGCTGCCAACCTGCTGCCGATCCATTCCGCGAACCATCCCGGCGTCTGGCTTGGTGCGGTAATGGCCGCTGCACGTGAACAGGGGCGCGACAAACTGACGTTGTTTGCGCCCGGCGCATGGCAATCACTCGGCGACTGGCTGGAGCAACTGATTGCTGAAAGTACCGGCAAGAATGGAACCGGTATCCTGCCGGTTGTCCGGGAAACACCACGCAACCCGGCAGACTATGGAGACGACCGACTCTTTGTCGAACTTTCGGAGCGCAACAGCCGCGCACCGTTGCTTGCTCCGGCACTTCAGGATCAGGGACACCCGGTGGTCTCGCTCAACGTGGAATCGCCGTTTGACCTGGGTTCCAGCTTCCTCCTGTGGGAAATTGCCACCGCCGTCGCTGGCGCCCTGATGGGGATCAACCCGTTCGACGAACCGAGTGTTCAGGAAGCCAAGGACGCAACCAACGCGGTACTGCGTGGCGAAGTTGATGCCAACCCGGAAACGGTCGCTGCGAAGGATGCCGTAACCCGGATCATTGAGTGGGCATCGCCAGGCGATTACATCGCAATTCTGGCGTTTGCCGACCGCAATGGTGTCAACGACCGGGCACTCGAAAACCTGCGTGACCTGCTCGGGGCGCACACCGGACTGGCGACGACGCTGGGTTATGGCCCGCGCTATCTGCACTCCACCGGCCAGTTGCACAAGGGTGGCGCGGCGAACGGCATCTACATGTTGGTCGTTGACAGCGGCACCGATGATCTCGACATTCCCGGCGAAGCGTTCAGTTTCGGAAAACTCTTCATGGCCCAGGCCATTGGCGATGCCATCACCCTCAACCGGCACAACCGCCGTTTGGTGACGGTCGACGCCAACGGCGACCTTCCGGAACTGGTCCGGGAGATTATGCTCAGTTGTGATCAGATGACCAGCGAGTAACACCACTCGCCCAACGGAAAGCGAACCTGCATGGAACTGGGAATGATCGGTCTCGGGCGGATGGGTGCCAATATGGCCCGTCGCCTGATCCTCGCCGGCCACCGGGTGGTTGTCCACAACCGGAGCCGTGAACCAATCGACGAGATGGCAGGCGAAGGCGCAGTGCCCGCCTACACGCTGGAAGCCCTGGTTGACGCGCTCCAGACTCCTCGTGTGGTCTGGTTGATGGTGCCGGCCGGTCAGCCGGTGGATGACCAGATTGCGGCGCTGACTCCACTCCTCGACCCGGGCGACATCATCATCGACGGCGGCAACTCCCGCTATACCGACACCATCGCCCGTGGCGAGAAGCTCAAGGAGCAGGGCTTCCATTACCTGGATGCCGGCACCAGTGGCGGCGTCTGGGGGCTGGAGAACGGCTATTGCATGATGGTCGGCGGGCCGGAAGAAGCCGTCGCCCTGGTCGAACCGGCGTTCGTCGCGCTCGCCCCGGAGAATGGCTACCTGCACGTCGGACCGAGCGGTGCCGGGCATTACGTCAAGATGATCCACAACGGCATCGAGTACGGCATGATGGCAGCTATGGCCGAGGGATTCGAGATTCTCCACGAATCTCGCTACGACCTCGACCTGCACGCCATTGCCAACCTCTGGATGCACGGTTCGGTGGTCCGCTCCTGGTTGCTGGAACTGGCTGCCAACGCATTTGAGCAAGACCCGAACCTCGACCAGTTGCGTGGCTATGTCTCTGACTCCGGCGAAGGCCGCTGGACAGTGTTCGAATCGATCGACCTGGATGTCGCCGCTCCGGTGATCTACATGTCGCTTGCCGGCCGGTTCCTGTCGCGCAAGGAAGACACCTTTGGCAACAAGGTGCTGGCCGCACTCCGCCAGCAATTCGGAGGGCACGCCGTCAAGACAGCGTCCGACTGAACCAGTTCCGGCTAACGGAAGCGGAGGAACATGACGCTCGCATCGACGCAGACGACCGCAACCGCACAACCGGCTCCCAATCCGTTCCGGGAAGGGTTACGCATCGAGCGCACGCCCGACCCGAACGCAATGGTGATCTTTGGAGCGTCCGGCGATCTTACCTATCGCAAACTCGTGCCGGCGCTCTACAACCTTGCCCGCGAACGGCTCTTGCCCAGCGGGTTCAGCATTGCCGGCGTCGCCCGGCGGGAAATGACTACCCCGGAGTTCTGTGAACACCTGAAGCAAGGCGTCATGGAATACGCCGGCCCCGGTCAGTTTGATGAACGTATCTGGGAATCATTCGCCGCCGGGATCAGCTATGTCCGAGGCGATTTCACCGATCCCGATGTCTACCGGGCGCTCGCGGTCGAACTGGAACGTCTCGATCGGGAGCGTGGTACTGCCGGCAACCGGATGTTCTATCTGGCCACACCACCGGAGGTGTACGACGACATCCTTCACCAGATCAACGAAGCGGGCCTCAACCGGGGCAGCGACGACTCCTGGCGCCGGGTGATCGTGGAGAAGCCGTTCGGCTCGGACCTTGAATCTGCCCGGTCGCTGAACCTTTCGGTGAACGAGGTCTTCCCGGAGCAGGATGTCTTCCGCATCGACCATTACCTCGGCAAGGAAACGGTCCAGAACATCCTGGCGTTGCGGTTCGCCAACGGCATCTACGAACCCGTCTGGAACCGGCAATACATCTCCCATGTCGAGATCACCGTGGCAGAGTCTATCGGCATCGAAGGTCGCGGTGGCTACTACGACCAGACCGGAGCCGCACGAGACATGCTCCAGAACCACCTGCTCCAGTTGTTGAGCCTGGTGGCGATGGAACCACCCGGCAGCCTGCAGGCTGATGCCGTGCGCGATGAAAAGGTCAAGGTTCTCCAGGCACTCCGGCCAATCAACCCGGAACTCGTCGCACGCTCCACCGTCCGGGCGCAATACTCGGAAGGGTTCATCGGCGGACGTCCGGTTCCCGGTTACCGGGAAGAGGAACGGGTGGCGCCGGATTCTCGCACCGAAACCTATGTGGCGCTCAAACTCTTTGTCGACAACTGGCGCTGGGCGGATGTTCCGTTCTATCTCCGCACCGGAAAACGCATGGCCAGGCGGGTCAGCGAAATCGCCATCCATTTCCGGCCGGTTCCTCACCGTCTCTTTTCGCCGACGGCATCCAGAGATCTGGAACCGAACCTGTTGGTGTTGGAGATTCAGCCGGATGAAGGCATCGCGCTGAAGTTTGCCGTGAAGGTCCCCGGCCCGATGATGCAGCTACGGCCGGTCAACATGACCTTTGAGTATGGTTCCGCCTTCAACGTCCGCTCACCGGATGCCTATGAACGCCTGCTCCTGGATGCCATGCTCGGCGACGGGACACTCTTCACCCGGCGTGATGAGGTGGAATCCGCCTGGAAGACCGTGAGCCGCATTCTTCAGGGCTGGGAGATGGAACCAGCCAGGCCGTTGCCGCAGTACGAAGCCGGCACCTGGGGACCCATCGAGGCAAACGCCTTCATGAACCGGGACGGCTTCGCCTGGAGAGAACCATGAGCCAGCAAGCCACCATCCGGACCGGTATCGACCCTGAAGCTATCGAGAAGCGTCTTCGGCAAGCATGGATGGAAGTCGGCGCGTCGGCCGAGGAGCAGGGGCTGCCGCCGCCAATCCGCTCTCACCTGATGAATCTGGTCGTGGTGTCGTTCGGTGCCAGCGACGCTGCCCGATCCCGGGCCGTCTTCGAGCACCTGGCCGAATCCCTGCCATCCCGGGTCATCCACATTACCTTAGACGAGGCCGAGGGGCTGGCAGCGACCGCCTCTGCGCATTGCCCGATTACCAGCAAACACCGGCACACCTGCTACGAAATCATCAATATCAACGCAGGAATGCAGGATATGCCCGCAATCCCCAGCGTCATCACCCGTCTGGCTATCTCGGATCTGGAGACCTGTATCTGGTGGACCAGTCCGGTAGATTTCGATGATCCGGCATTCCGTCGCATATCCAACGCAGGAGACCGGGTGATCGTCGACACCATGGCATCACCGGACGCACCGGCAACGCTTGCCGCCTTCAACAGGTTCCTGAACGACCCGGCAACGGATGTCGCCGGGGCCGATCTCGCCTGGGGGCGTCTGATCACCTTCCGGGAATTGATTGCCCAGTCGTTTGACATCGAAGCTGCCCGGTCGATCATCCCGGACATCCGCCGGATTGAAATATCGGCGTCCTCAGGTTGGGAATCTTCGGCTATTCTGGCCGCCTGCTGGATGTCTGCGCGTCTGGGGTTGCAACCATCTGCGGCAACCAGTGCTCCCGGTGCAATTGTCCTGACCGCCTTGAATGCTGCGGAAATACCAGTCCAGATACGATTGCTGGCCAGCAGCGAGGAGTACGGCCTGCAATCAGTCCGGATCACCGCCCACTCGGCCAGCAGGTCCTCTCGGGTTACTATCCGAACCCTGGACCACGAACGAGCGGTGGTAAATGTGGACATTACGGGCCAGCCGCGTCAGGAACGAATTGTGAGTTGCTTGAAATGCGACGAGGTTCAATTGCTGGGTGAGGAACTGGCACTCTTCTCGGGCGACCCGATGTTCATTGAGGCGCTCGACCAGGCTGCTGCCTTCGCCGGATTCCTGCTGAACGAGAGGGAACAACCCTGATGACTGATACTCCTGCAACTCCGGTTACTGTGTTCGAATCAGTTGAGAAGTTGCAACATGAGGCAGCAAGGATGATCGCCGGATTGCTGGCGCCTTCAGCCGAAGGGCAGACGGTGAGCATCGCCCTCTCCGGCGGTTCGACGCCCCGGCGAATGCACGAGATCCTGGCAGCGATGCCCGGGATCAACTGGTCAAATGTTCAGGTCTTCTGGGGAGACGAACGCACCGTGCCACCGGACCATGACCAGAGCAACTACCGGATGGCGATGGAGACATTGCTGCAACCGGCCGGTGTCCCGCAAGAGAATATCCACCGCATGGAGGGTGAACTCGAACCGGAAGATGCCGCCCGGCGGTATGAGGAGCACCTCAGGACGCTTCCTGAGAGCAACGGTCTCCCGGTGCTGGATATTGTCCTGTTGGGGATGGGAGCTGATGGACACACGGCGTCACTGTTTCCGGGAACCGGGGCACTCACCGAGAACAAGCGCCTGGCTACGGCGAACGAGGTTCCAGCCCTCGAAACGACGCGCATCACGCTCACCTACCCGGTACTGAACAACGCCAGAACGGTCATCTTCCTTGTGGCTGGTGCGGACAAGGCACCGAAAGTCGTCGAGTCACTCGCTGGCACGACACCTGCGGGGCTGGTGAAGCCGCTGAATGGCACACTCCACTGGCTGCTGGACGCACCGGCAGCGGCAGGGCTCGAGGAGTAACAGGCAACGGCAGATAACAAGACGGGCAACCAGTGCCGGTTGCCCGTCGGACACGCCAGGCAGTCTAGCTGGCGTCGTAATCGTTTACCCGCTTGTGCGGCGGAGCATCCCAGCGTCGGCGCCGGCGACGATCTTCTTTCCGTTCGTCAACCAGGCCTTCGTCCTCAATGCGCGGCGGCGTTTTCTTACGATCTCGCCGGCCCCGGGTAGCTACCGGAACCAGTTCGGCGAAATCCTCTTCAAGAAGATCGAGATCTTCTTCTGATGACCAATGATCCACCAAAGTTCGATCCTGTTCGTCGCTCCAACGACATCACGGTCAACCGGTTGCGGGTATGCGAATGGCCCCGGCTACACGTCATCGGGACGTACACCGCCGGCTCGTCTTCTGCCAACCATCGACATCAACACGCAACATCTGTGTGGGAATCTTGTACCGCAAAATCCGCACAATTGCAAGGGAATACGCTTGTCAACGGGCATCAGAGCAGGGTCTGGGTCCGTCCACCATCGACTACAACCGTTGCACCGGTGACATAGCTCGCTGCCGGAGACGACAGGAAGACGACCACGTTTGCGAACTCTTCCGGCTCACCGATACGTCCGAGTGGAATTCCCCGGCCTCGTCGTCGCAGGACTTCTTCCGGGTCGCCACCGGTCTGCCTGGCATGCTCCATGGCTGCCTCGGCCGATTCCCGGATTCGATCGGTGTTGGTTGCACCCGGCCCCACGTTATTCACGCGGATATTCTTCGGCCCGAGTTCAGTTGCAATCGACCGGACAAAGCCGACAACTCCCGGCCGTGCAGTGTTTGACAGGATCAGGTTATCAATGGGTTGCTTCACACCTGCCGAGGTGATGGTGGTGATCGCGCCACCTCCCCTCGCCTCGATATGTGGAACTGCAGCCCGGATCAGACGGATGGTTCCCATGAGGTTCACGTTGATGGCATCGAGGTAGGCCTGCTCGTCGAGTGTGGAGAAATAGCCGTGAGGTGGCCCCCCGGCGTTGGCGACGACAATATCCAGACCGCCAAATTCGTCGACGGCAGCCTGCACGAGGCGCTCAATGTCCTCCGGGTTGCCCATATCAGCCGGCACTTCGAGTACCCGTGCATCGGTTTCACCCCGGATTTCGGTGGCTGTCTGCGCCAGTCTGTCCGGGTTGCGTGAACTGATGACAACATCAGCCCCTTCCCGGGCAAACCCCATGGCACACGCCTTGCCCAACCCCTTGCTTGACGCCGCTACCAGCACTACCTTGCCGCGTAGTCCGAGATCCATTCCGCCTCCGCTTGTCCTGTCCAACGTCAGTTTGCACGATCATAGCGGAACAAACGACTTTCTTCCCCGTTGATAACAAACACATCGCCCGGACGCGGCATGCGTCCGGGCGATGTGGACCTTCTGGAATGTTTGTGTGAATTACGGCAGTTTCTGCATATCGCGGACGGCCTCGTAGGCAGGTCGTAGCGACCAGTCGTTATTCACCGCCGACCATGGGTACTTCTCGTCCGCGGGATCAACCAGTGTCGACCAGTTGAGGTTCCAGACGAACGCACCGGAGACAAAATCCCACTCGGTGGTCATGATCTCGAACGCCCGCACGAGGTAGTTGGCGACATCTTCTTCCGTATTGAACTGGCCATATTCATAGCCGGGAGCCTGGTTCTCGGTGGTCCAGCCAAATTCGGTCAGCCACATCTTCGTGTCGCCATCACCGTTGGCCAGCATCACCTCACGCAGGTCCTCGGCTCGCCGGAAGTAGAAACTCGGGTGGTCGCCCCATGCTTCAGGGCCCGGATTGTCCGGCCAATCGTGGTCCGGCGAGGTCTGGGTAGCCGAAACGTGGACACCCATGATGTCGTAGTACTGCTTGATCTCCCCGTCATTCAGGGCGTAGATCTCTTCCATGTACTGCACATCGTCAATGGCAATGGACGGATCGTTGACGCCGTTCGGCGTCAGACCGCCAAAGACTACCAGGGCATTGGGGTCGCCGCGCTTGATGCCGGCATGTCCTGCCCGGAGCAAATCAAGGTAATCCTGCGCCCGGACTGTTCCATTCACCTCATGGGCAAGGTTCTGCTCGTTCCAGATCTCCCAGGCTTGCACGCGGCCCTTGTAGCGATCCGAAACGAAGGCCATAAACTCTTCAAATGTGGAGTAATCCGATAGAAGTTGCTCCCCGGTGGGATCGAGCGCCCAGTCCGGCGCCTTGGCAACCGTCACCAGAATGTTCAAACCACTTGAGTACACGTCCTGGATGACGCGGTCCATTGGCAGCGGGTCCCATGATTCCGGACCACGCTGGAACTGGCTCCACTCCATCTGGAAACGGACCCAGCCGAACCCACTCTGCTGCACAAGAATGTTGGTGCCGAAGTTGTGGTTGCGGCCATCCTCATCACCACGCAGGGCAACGTTCCAGCCGTAGGCAAATGTTCCTATTGCCGGTGGCTCGGTGGGCTGCTGCGCCTGGGTTGCGGTTGGATCGGCAGCGGTGCCTTCGGTCGCAGTCGGGTCTGCTGCTTCTGTTGTCGCCGTCGGTTCAGGCGCTGTCGTTGAGGTTGGTTCTGACGAAGCAGTTGTCGCGGTTGGTTCATCGGCAGCAGGTTCGTCGGTCGCGGTTGGATCTTCCGCTTCCGTCCCGGTCGGGGCACTTGTTACGGGCGTTACGGTTGGCGCAGTCGTCGGGTCATCGTCATCCCCTCCGCACGCAACCAGCAGCGGCAGCATCAACGCCAGGACACCTGTCAGCAGAAATATCCGGCTGAATCTCTTCATGCCATCTCCATTTTGCAGCCGGTCACACCGGCAGATCTCGGTCGGGTCAAGATGGTGGCCTGCCCACCGTCAGCCCGCGAGTATACAGAACCCGATGTGGATGTAATCTCGCACCGGGTACGTTGGTTACCCGGATTGTTCCAGTTGCTGAACGACCTCGCGATTCATCGCGAACCCATGTTCGTTCGCAGGGAACACACCCGCGCGCACCTCTTCAGCATACTCCCTGAAGGCAGCCTGCATCACGTCCTGCATCCCGGCATATCGTTTGGCGAAGCGCGGCGTGAACTTGTCGTAGGCGCCAAGCATGTCGGCGTTCACCAGCACCTGGCCATCGCAATCCACGCCGGCCCCGATCCCGATGGTCGGAATGTCCAGACGCTCGGTGATAATCCGGCCCAATTGACGTGGAACAGCCTCGACGACAACGCTGTACGCGCCGGCCTCCTGGACAGCAAATGCATCGTTCAGTATTGCCCGGGCGGCTTCCAGTGAACGTCCCTGCACCCGGAACCCACCGAGTGATGCAGCGGATTGCGGGGTCAAACCAATATGTGCCATCACCGGAATGCCGGATCGAACAATTGCACGGATCCGTGAGGCAACAACTTCGCCGCCTTCCAGTTTGACCGCGTCGGCTCCACCCTCCTTGATCAGGCGACCGGCATTCTCGACGGCCTGCTCATCGGAAATCTGGTAGGACATGAACGGCAGGTCAGCAACGACATGCACCGTCTCAACACCACGCATCACCGCCCGGGTGTGGTGGAGCATGTCCTCCATCGTCACCGGAACGGTTGAGTCATAGCCAAGCACCACCATCCCGAGCGAGTCGCCTACCAGAATCGCTTCAAGTCCGGCGGCATCGACTGCTCTTGCCGTTGGATAGTCGTAGGCAGTAACCATGACAATCTTGCGGCCCTCGGACTTCATCTCCCGTATGTCGGGGGCTGTCAGCTTACGGCGTGCCTCACTCACGTCCAGCAGTCCTTTCCTGATTCGATTCCCGGTTGGCCTTCTCCCTGTTCTTGACCAACGCGGTCAACCAGCGATTCACCGGCGTCGGGACACCGAGTTCTGCACCGATTGCGGCAATCGCACCGCAAATCGAGTCGATTTCCGTGCGCCGTCCGTTGCGCAGGTCAATCAGCATGGATGAATAGTTCTGGGCAGTATCACGCATCACCTGCCGGGCAAACGTGTGATAACTGTTCGGCGCAACCTCAATTCCGGCGGCCTCGGCAACGGCAGTCAGTTCGTCGACGGCAGCGTCTGCCAGTTCCAGCAAGGCAGGATCGTTCAGCACCTGGCCATTGCGAATACCGGTAATCGCCGAGATCGGGTTGATGGCCACGTTGGCAGCCAGTTTCTGCCAGATCTGGGCGAAGATGTTGTCACTGATCGTCGTAACGATCCCTGCTTCGTTGAACGCGTCCTGGATAGGCGTCAGGTTGAGCCTGGGATGCCGGTTGGTCATCGGGTCACCGATCGCTGTCGGCCCACTACCTGCATGCCGGATCTTGCCCGGCGCGATCATCGAGGCGCCGTGAGCCGTCGTTCCCACCAGCAGGCGCTGGTGGTTGGGAAGCGTCCGCTCCATTGCTTCGAGGTTTCCCAACCCGTTCTGCATCGAGAGAATCATGCTTTCCGGGTTGATACGCGGTTCAAGCGGCATCAATGCCTGTTGGGTCTGGTAGCCCTTCACGTGCAACAGGATCAGGTCGGCACCACGCAACGACACAGGCGGTTCAGCAGTTGCCGCAACCTGGTACCGCACCTGGGTACCATCCGGCCCTTCGATGAACAGACCACGTTGCTGGATCGCCTCGACATGTTCGGTGTTGGTGTCATAGAGGACAACATCATGGCCGGCAGCAGCGAGCCGTGCGCCGAAGTATCCGCCCATTGCGCCGGCACCGATCACCACGATGTGCATGTACATCACCTTCCCGGTCCGGGGTTCAAACGACCGTTGAGGGCACAATCAGCCAGTATAGTATCCTGTCAGAACCGGCGCCGGCAGGGATTGCGCCGGCAGAACCGTCAGCAGGAAAGAAGTGCAACCATTGCAACGCCGCGAATTTGATGATGTTGTCCGCGTCGAGGCCGAAGCAATTGGACCTCCCGGCCGCCGTCGCTTCCGGCTGGTTGTTTCCACCATGTCCCAGGCCGCCCTCCTCTGGATGGAAAAGCAGCAACTTCAGGCGCTGGGTATCGCCTTCGAGCAGATTCTGACCCAACTCGAAGGTGCCGGCGTGGTTGCCGACCTTGTACCGATCACTGCCGAACAACCGGAACGGCCGGTGATTTTCGGCCCATCCGAATATCAGGTTGGGCGCCTTGCTGTCGGGTTCGATGAAGAGCGTAACCTGATTACCATCCTCGCGCACGAAATCACCGACGAAGACGACGAAAACCCGAGTTTTGTTTGCCACATCACGCCTGAGCAGTCAGGTGCGCTGGCATTACAAATCCGGCGGACAGTAACGTCAGGTGCCCGTCAGCACAGCAACGGACACCTGCCCCACTAGCGGTCACCAGCCAGCCGCAATACCATCGCCACGCGGGTCGGCCCCGCCAATCAGGATGCCGCGCTGACGGTCGATCCGGATCGCCTGGGCGTGGCCAAGTGCCGAGTCCCACATCCGTCCACGAACCACCTCGTGGCCCATTGCGGTTAGCCCCTCGACGGTTTCCTGGCTCATGTGCTGGTCTACCAGCACCCAGACCCGACCATCCGGGTCGACCGTCGAGCGCCAGCGCGGAACCTCGATAGCATCTTGTGGTTCCAGCCCGAAATCGACCATGCCCAGCAGCAATTGCAGGTGCGTCTGGGCCTGACCGTCAGCACCCATCGTGCCGAATACCACCTCCGGAATACCATCCCGAAGAATCATGGCCGGAATAAGTGTGTGTCGAGGACGCTTGCCCGGTTGCAGGGCATTGGAGCTTTTCGGATCAAGCGAGAAGGCCGCTGCGCGGTTCTGGAACAGTACTCCGGCTTCCGGCGCGACGATGCCCGAACCGAAGTTGTGGTAGACGCTCTGGATCAACGAGACAGCCATCCCGTCGCGGTCAACAGCACAAAGGTAGACGGTATCGCCGTCTTCACTGGCCAGCAGTGCCGGGTCGCTGGCGCGCTCCAGATCGATGCGTTCCCGGTAGGCAGCCGCAACCTGCTTGTCGAGGAAGCGGTCGGTCGGAACGTCATGGAAACGTGGATCAGCGATGTGTGTATCGCGCTCGTGCCAGGCGCAATGCTTCGCCTCGATCCATGCATGAACACCGGCTGCCGTCGTGTGTCCCATTTCACTCACCGGCCAGCCTTCGACAATATTGGCCAGCATCAGCGCCGCCGGCCCCTGGGTGTTGGCCGGCATCTCCAGCAACTCGATATCGCGGTAGGTCGTCCGGACCGGTGTCACCCACTCCGGCTGGTAGGAAGCCAGGTCTTCGAGACTCATCGCCGAGCCATTCGCCTGCAGTGTGCGAACAACATCCTCGGCAGTCTCGCCGGTATAGAAGCCATCGCGTCCGTTGGCGGCAATCCGCATGAACGTCTTCGCAAGGTTCGGCTGCCGGAATACGTCTCCACCGCGACTCACCTTGCCGAGAAACAGGTCAGTTGCCCCGGCGTTTTGCTTTAGCAATTCGGTATTGACCTGAACTGCCTCAACGAAGAGACGCGACATCGGGGCACCGTCACGCGCATATCCGATTGCCGGTGCCAGCACCCGGTCCAGCCCAAACCGTCCGAAGCGATTGGAGAGTTCCTGCCATCCCCCGGCGGTGCCCGGAACGCTGACCGTCAATGCTCCGCGAAGCGGCATTTCTTCATGCCCCATCGAGCGTAACCGGTCGATGCTTTCCCCGACAGGAGCCGGACCGGAAGCATTCAGACCGATCAGCGTCTGGTCGGCCGGGTTCCAGACGATCGCAAACAGGTCGCCACCGATGTGACACTGGTGGGGGTAGACCACATTCAGCACTGCGTTGGCGGCAATGATGGCGTCAACGGCGTTGCCGCCCTCCTGCAACATCCGCAGGCCCGCCTGGCTTGCCAGGTAGTGCGGTGTTGCCACAATCCCGTTCTCTGCATAGGTATTCGGCCGGCCGGTCATCCTCACGCCCCTGTTCCGTCAGATCATCTTCAGCGACGTCTACAGTACCCGGAATCGGCAGGCTGCGCCAGAGACTCCCGCGTCTGTTAGCATCAGAGCCGGTAGAGTCGTTTCCGGATCGGATGTTGGTTCGTGCTGGATGTCTGTTTGCTCGGTCATGGCGGGATGATGCCGCTGCCGGACCGCCCGCTCTCGGCGGTTGCGTTCCGGGTTGGTTCCGAAACCATTCTCTTCGACTGCGGTGAGGGGACCCAGGTAAACTGGCGAAAATCCCAGTTCAACTACCGGCATCTCGGCACACTGCTGCTCAGCCATCTCCACGCCGACCACATCGCCGGACTGCCGGGTGTGCTCTTCCAGATCGCCTACAGTGGACGTACCGAACCGGTGACCATCTTTGGCCCGGAACGGACTGCCGAGATTGTCCAGCACCTCATTACAATCGTCGGACGACTTCCCTATGAGTTACGGGTTGCAGAAATCACCGGCGGTCAGGAGTTTGACCTGACCGAAGACATCAGGATTTCCACACTGCAACTTGTCCACAAGATTCCCTGCCTGGGCTACCGGATCGATATTCCCCGGGCACCACGTTTTGACCCGGAGCGTGCCGAGGCGCTTGGTGTACCGATGGACGACTGGAAGCACCTTCAACGCGGTGAACCGGTAGGTGATGTAAAGCCGGAAGATGTCCTGGGGCCGCCGCGTGAGGGCATCACCATGAGCCTGATCACCGACACCAGCTGGTTCGATGGCATTGCGCCATTTGTCGAGGGCAGCGAACTCCTGATCTGCGAGGCAATGTTTGGCACCGACGACGAAGAACAGCGGGCATTGGAACGCGGCCATATGACGTTCCGCCAGGCAGCCACTATCGCCCGTGACAGCAACAGCCGGGAACTCTGGATGACCCACTTCAGCCCGATGGTTGAGGTTCCGGAAGATCATCTGGAGAATGCCACGGCAGTCTTCTCGCTGGCACAAATCGGATATCCGGGGCTGAAGACCACCCTGGCGTTCCCTGAGGACTAGCGTTCCGGGTTAGTTGGCCCGCCCGGTGATCAGGTCGTGGAGCAGCGGACGTTCGCGAATCTCCTCGGCCAGCAGTTCCAGACGCACGATCGCCTCACCGATCCGGATCGGGCGTTCGTGGACCTCATAGACCAGAAACTCGATCGCCGTAAAGATTTCGTTCGGCATCGGGGAAACTCCGGCAGGAAGCAACCTGACTACACGTTGCAGGCGGCTGCGGAGTTTCTCGGCGTGCTCGGGCCGGTCGAGCGCCGGGAGCTGGGCATCAAGCAGGTGGGGCAGATCGTAGATCGTCAGAATCTCGTCCTGCAGTCTTCCCAACGTGCCGACTGCACCGGGTGAGAGGATTTCCCGGCAAAGTTCCTCAAATGCATACAGGTCCGTCGTCATCTTGTCACCCGTTGTAACGTGTCCCCTTCCGAGGGAGTGCAGAAACGGCAACTATGTCAATGATAACCCGGAACTTTCCCCGGCAGATCCTTTCTGACATTCGTTTGCCAATATGTAACCAATCGGTTACATTTCTACCATGGACACGTTTTCAGCCATCGCCGACCCCGTGAGACGGGACATTCTGGAACTCCTCCGCAAGGGACCGCTAACGGCGGGTGCAATTGCGGCAACGTTCCCGATCAGTCGCCCTGCCATCAGCCGCCACCTGCGCCTGTTGCGTGAGAGTGGCCTGGTGGTAGCTGCACCGGAACAACCCGATCGACGGGAACGGCTGTATCGCCTGAACCCGGCCGCATTTGCCGAGATCGAAAACTGGCTCTTGCGGTTCCGGGTTGACTGGTCAACAGCACTGGATGCGCTGGAAACTGAAGTCCACCGTACACGGCGCGAACGGATGGCGCATGAGGCCGGAAAGACCGATTCGAAAAGGAGCACCGCATGAAACTCGCCCCCACTGGCAGGATTCTTTCGACGGTCGATGGCCGTGACCTTGCACTCGAGCGCGTTTACCGTGCGCCAATCGAGGATGTCTGGGCGAGCATCACCGAATCCGAACGCACTGCCCGCTGGTTCGGCTCCTGGACCGGCGATGCACGTCCTGGCGGGATCATCCATGTCAACATGCTCTTCGAGGAGGGCGACAACGTCAGCACCGTCAGGATCGTCGACTGCGACGCTCCAACCTACCTCGCGTTGAACACAATGAATGACGAATACGGCGACTGGCGACTGGAAGTACGTCTCAGCGAATCAGACGGCGTAACGACCCTTGTCCTGATCCACCATCTGGACGATGGCATCCCGGTTGAATATGTCGGCCCCGGCTGGGAGTACTACCTCGACATGCTGACAGCATCCCGCGACAACCTGCCACTGCCCAACTTTGATGACTACCTCGAAGCCCAGCAGACCTACTATGCGGAACTGCAACCGGAATAGATTGTCACGATTCCCGAAGATATACGTTCACTCCTGACGGACTCATGCTAGACTCTCGCGGTATTGTCGCGGAGAGGAAATGAGGCCGTGACAGGAACAGATGAACCACACACAGGAACGTCCCGGAGTCCGAAGGCGACTCCACGCGGCGAGTGGCCCGCAGGGAGATTCACCCGCGGAATCCTCGCCGCCTTTGCCCATCGCAACTACCGTCTGCTCTGGACAGGCACCGTTGTTACCCAAAACGGTCAGTGGATGCAGCAGATCGCGCTGGGCTGGCTGGTCCTTGAGCTAACCGACTCCCCTGCGTTCCTCGGATATGTCGGGTTTGCACGTGGCATCCCGATGCTCTTCTTTTCACTGCCGGCCGGTGTTCTGGCCGACAGGATGAGCCGCAAGGCGCTGATGATGCTCTCCCAGGCAGCAGCAGCCGTTGTGGCCCTGGTGTTGACTGCACTGGTTTTCCTGGACATCATCGAGCCCTGGCACGTGATCGTGCTGTCAATTCTTGGTGGCACAGCGATGGCATTTGTCTCCCCGGTCCGGCAGGCCCTGGTGCCGAGCGTCGTGCCGCGGGACAACATCGCGAACGCCATAGCGTTGAACTCTGCCGGCCAGAATGCCACCCGTATCGTCGGGCCGTCACTGGCCGGTGTGTTGATTGCTGCAGTCGGTACCGCGATCTGTTTCCTGATCCAGACCATTGGTTTCATCTGGGCACTGATCACCAGCTACCAGATGGATCTCGGCAAAGGCAATGACCAACACCGGGTCAAGGCTGGCGTTGTCCAGAATGTCGTCGACGGGTTTAGCTACATCAGGTCGCTGCCGATTCTTTCAGGTCTGATCCTGATGGCGGCTGTTCCGACCGTCATCGCGATGCCGTATCTCCAGATGCTGCCGGTGTTTGCGCGTGACGTTCTCGAGATTGGCTCAACCGGCCTTGGCATGTTGATGGCAGCCAGCGGCGCCGGTGCACTTTCCGGAGCGCTACTGTTTGCCGCCTACGGCTCGCGGATCCGCCGGCAAGGAACCTTTATGGTCGCAACAGCCGCCGGGTTCAGCCTCTGTCTGGTCTTCTTTGCCTTCAGCCCGTGGTGGCAACTTTCACTTGTGCTGGTTGCCCTGACAAGCGGCATCAGCGCCGGATATATGGCTCAGAACAACACCCTGATCCAGTTGATGGTGGCCGATGAGTATCGTGGCCGGGTGATGAGTGTCTACATGATGACCTGGGGGCTGATGCCGTTCGGCACGCTTCCGATGGGTTGGCTGGCTGAGGCACTCGGGGCTCCCGCAGCCACGGCGATTCACGGTGGAGTCAGCGCGATCCTCGTTCTGCTGGTAGCCTTGCGCTTGCCACAATTGCGTAATCTTGTCGCTGCAGAACCGGCACGTCGTAGCTGAAAGGAACCGTCAGGTGAATCCTGATCCCCAGCTCATTCTCCGCAGCAACCGGTTGGGTTACGGCCCGATCCGCTCTGACCTGCTCGATATCTATGCCCGCTGGATGAACGATCTTCGGGTTACCCGGACGCTCAGCTCAAACCGCCTGCCGATGACCCTCGAACGCGAAAAGCAATGGTTCGATGGGGCCTCAGTCACTAACTCGGAAGCCGTGTTCACCATGTATGTGCTGGAGAACATGAGGCCCATCGGGAATGTCGGGCTCCACGATATCGACCGCGACAGCCGTACCGCCGAGTTCGGCATCGTCATTGGCGAGGTCGACGAGTGGGGCAAGGGCTATGGCACTGAAGCAGCAATGATGATGGTTCGCTACGGGTTCGATATTCTCGGCCTGCACAACATCCAGCTCCGCTGCTATGCCCACAACCCCGGTGGGCTGAAAGCCTACGAACGGGCTGGCTTCAAGTACGTCGGCGTTCGCCGGCAGGCAAAACGTATCGGCCGCCAGATGGTTGACGAGCACATCATGGACATCCTCTCAACCGAAGTCGAGCCTTCCGATCTGAACCTGCTGGTGCAACAAGGTCTGGTCAAGTGATCCAGGGAGACCGGATCGAACTGAGACCGCTCTCTACGGACATCCTGCCGCTGGTCGAAGGCTGGTACAACGACTTTGAAACCACCCGGACGCTTGGTGTGGACTGGCATCCAATTACCACCCGCAGGAAGTTGCGGCACCTTGAAGCGTTGCTCGAGTCCCCCGATCCTCACTTCGTGATCCTGGATCGTGCGTCGGGATCGATCATCGGACTTTGTGGTCTGGACGATGTGGACAGTGATAGCCGGACCGCCGAGTTCAGCATCATGATCGGTGACAAGCGGTTTCGAGGCTCAGGATATGGCACCGAAGTAACCCGGCTGCTGCTTGCCTACGCGTTTGATGTACTCGGTCTGCACAACGTCTGGCTTCAGGTCAGTTCCAACAATCCGGCGGCAATCCGGGCCTACGAAAAGGCAGGGTTCCGCCGGATCGGTATCCGCCGCGAATCCGTCCGCATCGGCCGCCTCCTGATCGATGATGTCTACATGGACGCCATTGCACCCGACTTCCCACCATCTTCCCTGCACGCGCTGATGCACCCTGACCCCGCCACCTCGACCGGACCGGA